>NZ_SCFI01000019.1:0-37250 GCF_022496705.1 Pseudomonas sp. TMW22091 | reverse complement strand
TCACTCCGGCACTGTTATGGGGGCCCGCCGCGACGGGCCATCCTTGGCCCGATCGCGGCTGGCTCGGCGTCCTGCCTCGCCACCCCCATAACAGCACCTGCGTTCAGCCTCCTGTGATGGGCCCCAGCGTCGTTCCCACTGTTTCGGTGGCGGCATTGAAATTGTTTTAGAAGCTAGAAGCTAGACTTTATCCCTTCGTAACCACCCCCGGCCTAAGCACCAACCACAACGCCACCGCAATCAAAACCCCGCCATACACATGGGCCATCGACAATGGCTCGCCCAGGAACAACGCCCCCCAGAGCACGCCAAACGGCGGAATCATAAACGTCACCGTCATCGACTTGACCGGGCCAATACTGGTCAGCAACCGGAAATAAAGAATGTACGCAAATGCCGTACACACCAACCCCAGCCCCAACAACGACAACCAGACACTCATCCCGCCCCAGCTGACCGGAGGCTGATTAACCACGCTCAGTGCAAACAGCGGCAGCAAGAACAACGTAGCCCCCAGCATGCTGCCCAGCGCTGACAAGCGCGGGTCAAGGCCGCCTTGCTGGTCCAGCCAGCGGCGCGCGAGAAAACCGGCAAAGCCATAGCACGTCGTGGCCAGCAGGCAGGCAAGGGCGCCCATCAGCAAGTCCAGGTCGAAGGCTACCGGCCCGGCACGGGTCAAAACGCCCACACCCAGCAGCCCCAGAAACACCCCGGCCATTTTGGTCAGGGTCAGTTTTTCACTGAAAAATAGACCGCCAATCAATACGCCCATCAGCGGCGTAGTCGCGTTGAAAATGGCCGAGTAACCCGCGGGCAATACCTGGGCCGCCACCGAGTACAGCGTGGCAGGAACCCCGGAGTTGATGACCCCGAGGATTAAAATAACCTTGAATTTACCGTCAAAATTCCAACGCACCCGCATCAGCGCCAGTATCACCAGCAAGCCAGTGGCCGCAATGGAAACCCTGAAAAACGCAGTAGGGACAGTCCCGAGAACCGGTGCGATGATGCGCATAAACAAAAAGCTGGCGCCCCAAATACCTGCCAATGACAGCATTCGGACGATATCGACAAGTCTCACGGCAGTATCCCTACAAAGTTCAAGCCGAGCAGTGTAAGTGATGCCGCGATTCAGGTGAGTCGGATTTTCACCGCTACGCTGAGCATGATCATGTGAGTCGAGTCGCAATCAGGTGTCATCAATCCCTACAGATTCGTGCATAAGCGCCTAAATCTGCGACAATCCGCCCCCTGCCTTTACCAAGACTACTGCGCACCTGATGACTGACGAATCGCCTGCTATCGACCAACTGTTGAAAAATCTTGATCACGCCATGATTGCCGACCGGCATAAGCTGCGCCGGCAATTGCATGAGCTGCGCAAAAAGCCTGATGACGCCAAGTTGGCCGCATGGGCAGAGCGCGTGCAGGCGTCGTGCGAACAGGTCAAGGCGCGGGCGGCGAGCGTGCCGTTGATTCGTTATGACGAAAATCTGCCGATTGCCGCCAAGCGCGACGAGATCAAGGCGGCACTGCTCAAGCATCAGGTGTTGATTCTGGCCGGTGAAACCGGCTCGGGTAAAACCACTCAATTGCCGAAAATCTGCCTTGAAATCGGCCGTGGCCAGCATGGCCTGATTGGCCACACACAGCCGCGACGCATTGCAGCACGCAGTGTCGCCAGTCGGGTGGCGGAAGAACTGGCCACGCCGCTGGGGGCGCTGGTCGGCTATCAGGTGCGGTTCGAAGACCAAAGCGATTCCAATACGCTGGTCAAACTGATGACGGACGGGATCTTGCTGGCCGAAACCCAGCACGACCGTTATCTGGAACGCTATGACACGATCATCGTCGACGAAGCCCATGAACGCAGCCTGAACATCGACTTCCTGCTGGGTTATTTGAAAATCCTGCTGCCGCGTCGCCCCGATCTGAAAGTCATCATCACCTCGGCCACCATCGATCTTGAGCGCTTCTCCAAGCACTTTGATGATGCACCGATTGTTGAGGTGTCAGGTCGAACCTTTCCGGTTGAAACCTGGTATCGGCCGCTGACCTCTGAGCAAGACGAGGAGGGCAACAGCGTCGAGGAGGACTTGAGCGTCGATCAGGCGATTCTTGCGACCCTGGATGAAATCGCTGCGTTTGAGCGCAGCGAACGCAAAAGCCCTGGCGATGTGCTGGTATTTTTGCCGGGCGAGCGCGAAATTCGTGACGCCGCTGACATGCTGCGCAAAGCCCAGCTCAAGCACACCGAAATCCTGCCTTTATATGCACGACTGACACCGGCCGAGCAGCAGCGGATTTTCCAGTCCCATGCCGGTCGCCGTGTGGTGCTGGCGACGAACGTCGCCGAAACGTCGCTAACGGTGCCAGGCATCCGGTATGTGATCGACAGCGGCACCGCGCGCATTAGCCGTTACAGTTATCGGGCCAAAGTTCAGCGCTTGCCGATTGAGGCCATTTCCCAGGCCAGCGCCAACCAGCGTAAAGGTCGGTGTGGTCGGGTTGAGCCGGGTATTTGTGTGCGCTTGTACAGCGAAGAAGACTTTAACGGGCGCCCCGAATTTACCGATCCGGAGATTCTGCGTACCAACCTGGCCGCCGTTATCTTGCAAATGCTGCACCTGCGTCTGGGCGAAATTACTCAGTTTCCGTTTATTGAGCCGCCAGATGGCAAAGCCATTACTGACGGTTTTAACCTGCTGCAAGAGTTGTCGGCGGTTAACCGTGAGAATCAGCTGACGCCACTGGGCCGCCAGTTGGCGCGCTTGCCGGTCGACCCGCGGATGGGGCGTATGCTGCTGGAAGCGGCCAAGTTGGGCAGCTTGCAGGAAGTGTTGATCGTTGCCAGCGCGATGTCGGTGCAAGACCCGCGTGAACGTCCGCCCGAGCGTCAGCAAGCCGCAGATCAGGCGCACGCGCAATGGAAAGATGTCGACTCCGATTTTGCCGCGCTGATCAATGTCTGGCGTGGCTTTGAAGAGCAGCGTCAGGCGTTGACGGCCAGCCCGTTGCGTAACTGGTGCCGCAAGAACTTCCTGAACTACTTGCGGTTACGCGAGTGGCGCGACTCGCACCGTCAATTGAGTCTGATCTGCCGCGACATGCAGCTCACCGTCAATAAAGAGCCCGCGGATTACCCCAAACTGCATAAGGCGGTGTTGTCTGGCTTGCTCAGTCAGATCGGGCAAAAAACTGAGGATGGCGATTACCTTGGCGCGCGTCAGCGCCGGTTCTGGATTCATCCGTCATCGGGCCTGGGCAAAAAACGCCCTCAATGGTTGATGACCGCCGAGCTGGTTGAAACGACCAAACTGTATGCGCGTATGGTCGCCAAAATCGAACCGGACTGGATTGAGCCGCTGGCCGGGCACTTGATCAAAAAGAATTACTTCGAGCCGCACTGGGAGAAGAAGCGCGGGCAAGTGGTGGCCTACGAGCAAATCACCTTGTTCGGCTTGATCGTGGTTGGTCGCCGTGCCGTACATTACGGGCCGATTGATCCGGTATTGTCGCGCGAGCTGTTTATCCGCGAAGGCCTGGTGCGGGGCGAGATTCAGTCACGGGCCAAGTGTTTGACGGCCAACGCCAAGTTGCTCGAACAGCTCGACGAACTGGAAGCCAAGGCCCGACGCCGCGACATTTTGGCTGACGAAGAAACCCTGTACGCCTTTTACGATGCGCGGCTTCCGGCTGAGATCCATCAGACGGCGACCTTTGATAGCTGGTATCGCGTCAACAGTCAGAAAGACCCGCAACTGCTGATCATGCGCGAGGAGGATGTGCTGGCGCGTGAAGCCACCGAAATCACCGCCCAGCATTTCCCGGACACCCTGCATCTGGGCGATTTGACCCTTGAACTGAGCTATCACTTTGAACCGAACCACCCGCGCGACGGGGTAACGGTCAAAGTACCAGCGCCGTTATTGCCGGTATTGCCGCCTGAGCGTCTTGAGTGGCTGGTGCCGGGCATGATCGAGGCCAAATGCATTGCACTGGTGCGCAGTCTGCCCAAGGCGTTGCGTAAAAACTTTGTACCCGTGCCGGACTTTGTCAAAGCCGCCTTGCAGCGCATGACGTTTGCCGAAGGTTCGTTGCCTCAGGCACTGGGTCGCGAGTTGTTGCGCATGACCGGTGCTCGGGTCAGCGATGACGCCTGGGCCGAAGCCGCGCAGCAGGTCGAAAACCACCTGAAGATGAACCTTGAAGTGGTCGACGGCGAAGGTAAGTTTCTCGGCGAAGGCCGTGATTTGGCCGAGTTGACGGCGCGCTTTGCGCAAGCCAGTCAGGCGGCTCTTGCTGTGCCGCAAACGGCAAAAAGCCAGCAGCCGGTCGAGGCCAAGGTGTTCGCCCCTGTGGCAGAAAAAACCCAGCAAAAGATCGCTGGCTTGTCGATGACGGTTTACCCGGCGCTGGTGGAAGAAGGCAATACGGTCAAGGAGGGGCGTTTTTCGACCCCGGCTGAAGCGGAGTATCAACACCGCCGTGCCTTGCAGCGCTTATTGATGCAGCAACTGGCCGAACCCGCCAAGTTCTTGCGCGGCAAACTGCCGGGTCTGACCGAGTTGGGCTTGCTGTACCGTGAGTTGGGACGGGTTGAGAGTCTGGTTGAAGACATTCTGCTGGCCAGCCTGGACTCGTGCATCCTCGAAGGTGAAGCGAGCCTGCCACGTGACGGTGCCGGACTGGCGTCCCTGGCTGAGCGTAAACGCGGAGCCTGGACCGAACACGCTGAAAAACTGGCAAAGCTGACGCTGGAGATTCTCAAGCTGTGGCATGGCCTGCAAAAACGCTTCAAGGGCAAGATTGATCTGGCTCAGGCGGTTGCCTTGAATGACATCAAGCAGCAGTTGAGCCATCTGGTCTACCCGGGTTTTGTTCGCGAAACCCCGGCGATGTGGCTCAAGGAGCTGCCGCGTTATTTGAAAGCGATTGAATTGCGGCTGGAAAAACTGCCCAGTCAGGTGCAGAAGGATCGTGTTTGGAGTGGCGAGCTGAGTGGCCTGTGGGCGCAGTATCAGGCCCGGGCTACCAAGCATGCCCAGGAAGGCAAGCGTGATCCGCAACTGGAGCTGTACCGCTGGTGGCTTGAGGAGTACCGCGTGTCGCTGTTTGGCCAGCAACTGGGCACCAAGGTGCCGATATCGGACAAACGATTGAACAAGCAATGGAGTGTGGTGGAGGCTTAGCGAACCAATCCCAACGCTGTAGCCGCTGACGAGGAACGAAGGCTGCGATCTGCGGCAAAGCCGCGGTAAAACCTGGCACTCAGAGGTGTTCTGAGGTGCTACGTTTTGCGACCGCTTCGAGCTCGATCCCAGCCTTCGTCAGCGCAAGCATGATCGCCAGCGAGTATTTGCTCTGCTTGTGATCTGGCTTGTGATCTGGCTTGTGATCTGGCTTGTGATCTGGCTTGTGATCTGCTTGTGATCTGGTTTTTGACTTGGCTTTTGATCTGCCGCCCCTTCGGGAGGCCGAAAGGAGGTTTCGCGGAGTGGGTCGACCGGCATGGATGCCGGGAGAGCTGCGATCGGGCCAAGGATGGCCCGTCGCAGCGTGCCCACGGAGCGGGACCGGAGTGAGGGACACCTGAGCGAAGCGAGGGCCGTACGCGGGGGCGGAAGCGTTTTGGTTACTTTGCCGCTTTTGCAAAGTGACACGCCGTAAGGGCGTAACCATTACTTCAGCTAGACGCGAATAATGGATATGTACTCAAAGTTTTCAATTGGCCAGCGTACATATCCATTTGATGTATCAAACCTGTCTACGGGTTTCGCCCTTACGGCGAGTTCCTTTTGGCAAACAGCCCCAAAAGGAACCAAAAGGTCCTTGCCCTACCATACGGCCGAGCTCGCCTAGGCTCGCCCGGTGCCTTCACTCCGGCACTGTTATGGGGGCCCGCCGCGACGGGCCATCCTTGGCCCGATCGCGGCTGGCTCGGCGTCCTGCCTCGCCACCCCCATAACAGCACCTGCGTTCAGCCTCCTGTGATGGGCCCCAGTGTTGGTTTCATAGTTTCGGTGGCGGCAGGGGGATTGTTTTAGAAGCTAAAAGCTCAAGCCCAAACCTCCCCATACGAGCAACTGGTTGTGCTCTGAGGATCAAGACAGTATCCACAGAAATGCTTCAGGCAGGCATGCTGCTCAATTCCGTAAAGGACTTTCTTCTGCTAAAGAAGGCCAAATGCTGGCGTTTATGGCAGACTTCGCGGCTATAAATACCTTAAGCGAATGTAGTTCGGGCTTTTCCTCTCTCTATCAGGGGTCAGCCTTTTTATGACTTGGTACGACCGTACCAGTATTTTCTGCTTGATCAGAATAGAGGAACGACCGTGTATAACGTCGTCATCAGCGGCACAGGCCTGTACACCCCGGCCAACAGCATCTCCAACGAAGAGCTGGTGCAATCTTTCAATGCCTACGTACAACAGTTCAATGCCGACAACGCTGCAGCCATCGAGGCGGGCGATGTTGAGCCATTGGCAGAATCCAGCGCTGCCTTTATTGAAAAGGCGTCAGGAATCAAAAGCCGCTTTGTGATGGACAAGGAAGGCATTCTTGATCCGCAACGCATGCGCCCGCATTTGCCGGAGCGCTCCAACGACGAAATGTCGGTGCTCTGCGAAATGGCGGTGGGCGCAGCCCATCAAGCGTTGGAACGTGCGGGCAAAACAGCCGCCGATATCGACGGGGTTATTGTCGCCTGCTCCAACTTGCAACGTCCGTACCCGGCCATTGCCATCGAAGTGCAACATGCCTTGGGCATTCAGGGTTTTGGCTTTGACATGAACGTGGCCTGTTCTTCGGCAACCTTTGGCATTCAAACGGCCAGCAACAGTGTGCAATTGGGCCAGGCCCGTGCGGTACTGCTGATCAGCCCTGAAGTGTGCACCGGCCACCTGAATTTCCGTGACCGTGACAGCCACTTTATCTTTGGTGATGCCGCCACTGCGGTGGTCGTTGAACGTGCCGACCTGGCCACGTCTGCGCACCAGTTCGATATTGTCAGCACCAAACTGCTGACCACCTATTCGAACAACATCCGCAATAACTTCGGCTTCCTCAATCGCGCCTCGGATACACCCGCCGACAGCCCGGACAAACTGTTTGTGCAGGAAGGTCGCAAGGTTTTCCGCGATGTGTGCCCAATGGTGGCCGAATTGATCGGTCAGCATCTTGAGGAAAACACCATTGACGTCAATGACGTTAAACGCTTCTGGCTGCATCAGGCCAACCTGAGCATGAACCACCTGATCGTCAAACGCCTGCTGGGCCGTGAAGCGTCAGTCGAAGAAGCACCGGTCATTCTCGATACTTACGCCAACACCAGCTCGGCGGGTTCGGTGATTGCATTTCATAAGTACCAGGACGATCTGCCGAGCGGAGCGCTGGCAGTGCTGAGTTCGTTCGGTGCCGGCTATTCAATCGGCAGTGTGATTCTGCGCAAGCGTTAAATATCGCTACTTTGCGGGGTGCGAATGCTGACAGCTGACGACACCGATTTGCTCAAGCGTCTGTTGGCAGGTGAGCAGCAGGCGTTTCGGGTGCTGGTCAGTACCTATCAAGGTGCCATGCAGGCGGTTGCCTACGCAATTGTAGGTAACCGCCATGCCGATGAGGTCGTGCAGGATGCCTGGCTGTCGGTGGTGCGCAATCTGTCGTCCTTTGAGGGCCGTTCGAGCCTGAAAACCTGGCTGTTGACCATTACGGCCAATCACGCAAAAAACCGTTATAAGCAGAACCGGCGCGAAGTCTTGCTCGACGACTTGCCTTCGCCTCATGGCAGCGTTGACGACGATCGATTTTCCAGCGATGGCCACTGGCTGCTGGCGCCTTATGCCTGGCATCAGGACACCCCGCAAGCCTTGCTGACTGAGGAGGAGTTGCGCGAATGCCTGGAGCACACCCTGCTCAGCCTGCCGCAATTACAGCGCAGTGTGCTGGTGTTGCGCGAACGTCAAGGGATGGAACTGGAAGAGATTTGTAATCTTCTGGAAATATCGCTCTCTAATGCTCGGGTGCTGGTGCACCGGGCGAGGCTCAAAGTCTTCGCCACTGTGGAGCATTTTGAGGAAACAGGAGAATGTTGACCTGCAAACAGTACGTTGCGCAGTCAAGTGATTATCTGGATGGCCAGTTGACCTTTCGACAGCGCTTGGTCGCGCGTCATCATTTACTTTTTTGCCCTAATTGCCGCCGATTTACCCGGCAAATGCGTGTGTTGGGTGCGACCGTAAAAGCACTTGATGAACCGTTACCGGGTGATGTGGAGGTGATGGTGGAGCGGATGATGCGCGAACGGCGCAAGTAAGTGCAAAACGTGGAGACCTTCGGTGGATTTGAAGGGGGCCGAAGGTTTCCACGCTCTGCAGGTAACACACAAAACGCTGCTGATTCAGCGTTTTGCTTATTTCCGGGAACCGTAGTGCTTAGAACTTGGCTTCCACGTCCAACTGCAGGGTATTGGCGTCGGCATCTTTATGCGTTGAGGTTGCATAGTCGGCTTTGGTCAGGAAGTACGTCACCCCCACACCGAAGTTCTTGTCGATTTCATAACCCACTTTGAACTTGTGCCCACGGGAACCGGTAGTGCCGTTGGCAAAGTCGGAGTCGGTGAAGGCACCCACCACCGCGTTACGCTGAATATCGCGGTAGTTGTAGTCCAGGCTGAACGCGTCGAGCTTGCTTTTGAAACCCACCAGCCAGGCGTCGTCCTGATCGCTGTCAGTCGCAGCGTTGTGCACGTATTGGCCGTACAGCGACAAAGGAACGGGCAGGTTGGCAATATCAACCTGACCAAAGCCTTCGTACAGACGGAATTCGTCGGTGCTGTTGCCGTTAACCGCCAGAGCGCAGGGTGTGGTCTTGGTGCCAGTTGTCGGGCAGTTGCTGTCCTTGTCGTTGTCGTAGCTGTAAACGCTGCCGCCCAAGGTCACTTTCAGGCTGTCAGTCGGGGCGAATTTGGCACCCAGTTGGCCCGCATACAGCCGCAGGTCGTGGCGGAACTGCAC
This sequence comes from Pseudomonas sp. TMW22091, assembly GCF_022496705.1. Lineage (NCBI taxonomy): Bacteria > Pseudomonadati > Pseudomonadota > Gammaproteobacteria > Pseudomonadales > Pseudomonadaceae > Pseudomonas > Pseudomonas sp. TMW22091. The sequence continues at coordinate 28,237 of NZ_SCFI01000019.1, read as the reverse complement.
ACCTTCACCGTCGACGTTGTCCTTGAGGGTGTAGTAACCGGCGCTGCCGAACATTTCTACGCCCGAGTTACCCAGGTTGTGTTTATAGGTCGCCGCCAGACCTTCCGGGTTGATATCGCTATCCCAGATCACATCGCCCATGCTGACCCACGGTTGTGGCATCTTGCCGCCGATCAGGTGCAGGTTGGCCAGCGCTGTCGGGTGGTAGTCGATGTAGGCCTGATCCAGCCACAGCTGCTTCTTGTCGAAGTAGTTGTCCAGGTCCTGGTTGGTTGAGCGGGCATCGTCGCCACCACCGGTAGCAATACGAATGCCGGTGTTCACTTGCGGATTGATTTCGGTGTAGGCGCCCAGACGAGCACGGATACGCTGGCGATCCTTGTTCTTGCCGTCGGACTCGCCGTCGATCTTGACGTTTTCGTGGCGTACCCGAACGTCACCCTTGAATTCGGTCTTGGCGGCCCAGGCCACTTTTTGTTCAAACGCGCTCAGGTCGGATTTCTTCACCTGATCTGCGGCGGCTTCTTGTTGAGCTTGTTTCTCGCTGGTCAGCTCGGTTTGCAGCTCGGCGTATTGAGCAGGTGAAATGGAGCCGTTGGCTTTGAGCATTTCTAGCAGTTTTGCATCGACGCCAGCGCTGGCCGGAACACTCATGGCCAATACCAGTGTGCCACACAGTCCCGCCGCAACTCGTGTAGAAACAAGACGCATATGAATCTCCCAATAGTGAGATGGCCTTGGCCACCGCGGAAACAATCGGCCCTTGATGGGCTCGCTAATAAGAGGTTGAGCGTGACGCTAGCGTGTTGGCAGGCTGACCGCTCATAACCCTGTCTTCTAAGAAGCGGCGCCAGTATCGCGGCTGGATATGACAAAAAAGTGGCAATCTGATAGCAAGTCTGTGACAGCATTCGAACGCTCTGGAAGAGTCGTTTTCGCGATAGTTGCAGGCGGCGCAATCGGCATCTGGGGTTCTGGTGCTACCATCGCCGCTCTTGTGCGTGGGTTGGGGATTTCAATGCCGTTACACCGTCTGGACAGTCTTGCTGGCATTTCGGCCCAGGAATGGGATGCGTTGGTGCCGCTGGCACAACCGTTTTTGCGTCACGCCTTCCTTAGTGCGCTGGAAGACAGCGGCAGCCTTGGCCCGCATTCGGGTTGGAAGCCCGAGCACCTTCTGCATTATGAAAACGGTCAGTTGCTCGCGGCGTTGCCCAGTTACCGTAAATGGCATTCCTACGGCGAATATGTGTTCGACCACGAATGGGCGAATGCGTGTGAGCGGGCGGGTATCGACTATTACCCCAAACTGCTGACGGCCGTTCCGTTCAGCCCGGTCAGCGGGCCCCGGTTGTTGGCAGCGCGAAGCGAGGACGGCCTTGAGTTGTTGGCGGCCTTGCCGGGCTATCTGGAGATCGAAGGCTTATCCAGTGCGCACATCAACTTTACCGACCCTTTGGCCGATACAGCGTTGGCGCAACAACCCGGGTGGCTGCAACGCATCGGCTGTCAGTTTCATTGGCAGAACCGCGATTACCGCGACTTTCAGGACTTTCTGGATGCGCTGAGTTCACGCAAGCGCAAGCAAATGCGCAAGGAGCGCGAGCAGGTGGCGGGGCAGGGTTTTGAGTTTGAGTGGCTCGAAGGCCAGCAGGTCAGTGAGGCGCAGTGGGATTTCGTCTACGCCTGTTATGCCAATACCTATGCGGTGCGCCGCCAGACCCCGTATCTGACGCGAGCGTTTTTCAGCCTGCTGGCTGAACGCATGCCCGAGTCCATTCGTGTGGTACTGGCCAGACAAGGCGCAACACCCGTGGCAATGGCATTTAGCCTGTTGGGTGGCGACAGTCTTTATGGTCGCTACTGGGGCTGTCTGGGGGAGTTTGACCGGCTGCATTTTGAAACGTGTTTCTATCAAGGAATGGACTATGCCATTGCGCACGGCCTACAGCGTTTTGATGCGGGCGCACAGGGTGAGCACAAGCTGATACGCGGTTTTGAGCCGGTGATCACTCATTCATGGCATTACTTGCGCCATCCAGGGTTGAAAGCCGCGGTCAGTGATTTTCTGGATCGTGAGCGGGTCGGTGTGCTGGCGTATGCCGAAGAGGCGAGGGCGGCGCTGCCCTACCGGCAGGGCTGACCCTCGCACTTTTGTCAGTCTATGCCGACAAAACCGCCCGTTTGATGCTGCCACAGACGTGCATACAAACCGCCGTGGGCGAGCAGTTCTGCGTGGGTGCCGCTTTCTGCGATATGGCCTTTTTCGAGCACGACCAAACGGTCCATTCGCGCAATGGTTGAAAGCCGGTGGGCGATGGCAATAACGGTTTTGCCTTGCATGAGGGTCTCCAGACTTTCCTGAATGGCTGCTTCCACTTCGGAGTCCAGCGCCGAGGTGGCTTCGTCCATGATCAGGATCGGCGCATTTTTAAGCAGCACGCGAGCAATGGCGATGCGCTGGCGTTGCCCGCCTGACAGTTTGACCCCGCGCTCGCCGACATGCGCGTCAAAGCCGGTGCGGCCTTGAGCGTCGGACAGTTGCGGGATGAATTCGTCAGCGCGGGCTTTGTGCACGGCTTCCCACAACTCTTCGTCGGTGGCGTCCGGCTTGCCATACAGCAAGTTGTCGCGAATCGAACGGTGCAGCAACGAAGTGTCCTGAGTGATCATGCCAATTTGCTCGCGCAGGCTTTCTTGTGTCACGTCGGCGATGTTCTGGCCATCGATCAGAATTCTGCCGCCTTGCACGTCATACAGGCGCAACAGCAGGTTCACCAACGTGGACTTGCCAGCACCCGAAGGGCCGATCAAACCGATTTTCTCACCGGGTTTGATCACCAGGTTGAGGTCGCTGATGATCCCGCTGCGTTTGCCGTAATGAAAGTCGACATGCTCGAAACGCACTTCGCCACGTGTGATTTCCAGGCGCGGTGCCCCTTCACGGTCATTCACGGCCACGGGCTGGGCAATGGTCTGCAAACCGTCCTGAACCATACCGATGTTTTCGAAAATACCGTTGACGACCCACATGATCCAGCCGGACATGTTGACGATCCGGATCACCAGCCCGGTGGCCAGTGCAATGGCCCCCACGCTGATCAATGACTGGCTCCACAGCCACAAGGCCAGGCCACTGGTGGTGACAATCAACAGGCCGTTAAGGCTGGTGATGGTCACGTCCATGCTGGTCACAACGCGGCTGGCCAACTGGGTTTTTTCGGTTTGTTCGATAATCGCTTCGCGGGCGTACTGCTGCTCGAAGTTGGTGTGCGCGAACAATTTGAGCGTGGTGATATTGGTGTAGCCGTCAACGATACGGCCCATCAGTTTGGAGCGTGCATCGGACGACACCACCGAGCGCTCTTTGACTCGCGGTACGAAGTAATAGAGCGCGCCGACATAGCACGCGATCCAGGTCAGCAACGGAATCATCAGGCGCCAGTCGGCTTCGGCAAACAGCACCAGCGAACTGATGGCGTAGATCATTACATGCCACAGGGCATCCACGGCCTGCACCGCCGAATCGCGCAATGAGTTGCCGGTTTGCATGATGCGTTGGGCAATACGGCCAGCGAAATCGTTCTGGAAAAAGTTGAGGCTTTGTTTGAGCACATAGCTGTGGTTTTGCCAGCGGATCATGCTGGTCATGCTCGGGCTCAGGGTCTGGTGAACCAGCAGGTCATGCAGGCCGAAGAACACCGGGCGGATGATCAACGCCACCACGGCCATCCAGATCAGTTCACCGCTATGGACTTTGAAAAAGTCGGTACTGGGTGTGCCCTGAGTCAAGTCGATCAACGTACTCAGGTAGCTGAACAGTGACACTTCAATCAAGGCCGCGATCAGACCTACCACCAGCAAGGCGGCGAAGATGGGCCACACCTGACGCAGGTAGTAGAGGTAAAACGCCCAGACAGTGCTGGGCGGGGCGGCGGTGGGTGCTTCGCGGAAAATATCGATCAGTTTTTCAAAACGACGATAAAGCATGTTCACTGACGCCCGCTGCGCGGACTCTCCTTTAGTGGTATGACCGGCCCGTTAACAGGGCCGTGAAGGGCTGGGCCGGTCGTGCTCCTTGCGAAACTCGGCTTATCAGTCGATACGCTTGGCGGACTTGATCAGCACCGGGTCGATCGGCACATTCTGCATGCCTTGTTTGGTGGTGGTCTGCGAGTTGACGATTTGGTCTACCACGTCCATGCCGTTCACGACTTTGGCGAATACGGCGTAGCCCGCGTCGCGGCCCGGGTCCAGAAAGGCGTTGTCGGCAACGTTGATAAAGAACTGGCTGGTGGCCGAGTTCGGGTTTGAAGTGCGTGCCATCGCCAGCGTACCGCGAACGTTATGCAGGCCATTGCTGGCTTCGTTCTTGATCGGGTCGCGGGTCGGTTTTTGGACCATCTCGTTGGTAAACCCGCCGCCCTGAACCATAAAGCCCGGGATCACACGGTGGAAAATAGTGTTGGTGTAAAAGCCGCTGTCGACATATTCCAGAAAGTTCTTGGTGCTGATCGGCGCCTTGACCGGGTCCAGCTCGATTTCGATCTTGCCAAAGCTGGTGTCCAGCAGAACGTGCGGGGCTTTAACCGCAGGGGCGGCCATCAGGTTGGCAGCGAAGATCAGGCCTGCGGCAGCGAGGACGATTTTTTTCAACATGGGTCAGTAATCCTGAACAGTGGTAGCAACGGGGTGAGGGAACTCACTCACGACGAAAATAGGAATTCACGAGCCAGCCAATGCAAGCCGGCGAACCTTGGACAGGATATTCGTGATCGATGTTCCTGCCCACCCTTGTGATAGTTACAGAGCTGATGATCAGGTTTTCAGCGGCGCGGTATCAAAGGTGCGCAGCAACTCGACCAGTATTTGGGTGGCCGGGCCTAACGGCTTGTCCTTGTTGGAGTACAGGAAAAACAGCGGATGGCGATTGCCGCCCTGATTTAACGGCAGGGGTTTGAGAGTGCCGTCTTTAAGCTCGCGTTCGATCATGTGGCGGGGCAGCCAGGCAAAACCCAGCCCGCTGCTGACAAAGGCGGCGGCAGTGGCGAGACTGCCAACGGTCCAGCGCTGTTCTGCGCCCAGCCAGCCCATGTCGCGTGGCTGTTGGCGACCCGAGTCGCGAATCACCACCTGCAACTGGCTTTCGAGATCCTGAAAGTGCAACTCGCGTTGCAGTTTATGCAACGGGTGATCAGGGTGAGCCACTGCCACAAATTCCACAGCGCTCAATTCGGCCCCCAGATAACCGGGGATGCTGAAACTGCTGATGGCCAGGTCTGCCACGCCTTCAAGCAGGACTTCTTCGACACCGGAAAGCACTTCTTCGCGCAGGCGGACACGACAGCCCCGGCTTTGCGGCATAAAAGCGGTCAGCGCCTGAACCAGCCGGGCATTGGGGTAGGCGGCATCCACCACCAGCCGTACTTCGGCCTCCCAGCCTTGTTCCATATGATGGGCCAGATCTTCGAGTTGACTGGCCTGCTTCACCAGTTGTCGGGAGCGGCGCAACAAGACGCCTCCGGCTTCAGTCAGCACGGCTTTGCGCCCGTCGATACGAAGCAACGGCACACCGAGCTGGTCCTGCATGCGGGCCACGGTATAGCTGACAGACGATTGCGAGCGATGCAGCACTTCGGCGGCCTGGGCGAAGCCGCCATGGTCGACCACGGCTTGTAAGGTGCGCCACTGATCAAGGGTCACACGGGGCGCTTTCACGATGGAATCCTCTGGGGTTGCCTGTTGTGTGGTGACTTTATAAACAGTTTTCTTGATAGGTTGTAGCAGAATTTCAGTATTTTTTATCGAGGCGTTGTCCTATAGCCTAGGCCTCATTGAGTTGTATCAGTCCGCGATTATTCCTAATCAGAATGTCGAAATTTCTGATCAGTTAAGCACTTATTTAATCGGGAGATAATTGAACGCTGGCTTAATCAGTCCATTGCTCCTTCAAGCATGCGGTTCGCGCATCGAACCTCCCTTTGCACTTTAAGTGAGTGCTCCTGCCCGATCAGCCCCTGCGCTGAATCGGGTTTTTTTTTGCGATCATTTTACTGGCCGTCAAAAACCGCTAAGGTCGCGCACATTCCTTTTGGCTCGCCGGTGCTTGCGCCGCGCGATCTGCGCTACTTACGGACGAAAATCCATGGGCTATTTGTTATTTGTCACGCTGATACAGGCGTTTTCCTTCAGCCTGATTGGCGAGTACCTGGCGGGTCACGTCGACAGCTACTTTGCGGTACTGGTTCGGGTGGTGCTGGCAGGGTTGGTGTTTATCCCGTTGACTCGCTGGCGACAGGTTGAACCCGGCTTTATGCGCGGCATGCTGCTGATCGGGGCGCTTCAATTCGGGATCACCTACGTGTGCCTGTATTTGAGCTTTCGTGTCCTGACAGTGCCAGAGGTGTTGCTGTTCACCATCCTTACGCCATTGCACGTGACCTTGATCGAGGACGCACTCAACCGTCGGTTCAATCCCTGGGCGCTGGTGGCAGCATTGGTCGCGGTAGCGGGGGCGGGTGTGATTCGCTTTGACAGCATCAGCCCGGATTTTTTCAAGGGCTTCCTGCTGTTGCAACTGGCCAACTTCACCTATGCCGCCGGTCAGGTCTTGTACCGCAGGTTGGTGGCGCGTTACCCGAGTGACGTGCCGCACTACCGGCGTTTCGGCTTCTTCTATGTGGGTGCGCTGGCGGTGGTGTTGCCGGCCTTCATGCTGTTTGGCAAAGCCAACTTTCTGCCCGATGCGCCGTTGCAGTGGGGCGTGCTGGTGTTTCTGGGCCTGGTGTCGACAGCGTTGGGGATGTATTGGTGGAACAAAGGTGCCTGCATGGTCAGCAGCGCAACGCTGGCGGTAATGAATAACCTGCATGTACCGGTAGGGTTGTTGCTCAACCTGCTGATCTGGAATCAGCACGAGCCGTTGGCGCGTTTGCTGATTGGCGGTCTGGTGATTGCTCTGGCGGTCTGGATCAGTCGCCTAGACCGCAGAGCTATCAGGGTCTAAGGTCAATCCAGTCGAGCAACCACCTTCAAGGAGAGACGGAATGACAGTCAGGGTGTTGATCTTGCCGGGTCTGTTCAATTCAGGAACAGAGCATTGGCAATCTCACTGGGAAAAGCGCTACAGCGGGCTGCACCGGGTTAAACAGGAGAACTGGGAAACCCCCGTGTGTACCGACTGGGTAAATAACCTGCAAAAAAAGATCAGCAAAAGCGAGCGACCGGTGGTGCTGGTGGGGCACAGTCTGGCGTGCGCATTGATTGCCCGCTGGGCGCAGGAGTACCCCGGGCAAACCAAGCATGTTCGCGGCGCTTTACTGGTGGCACCCAGTGACACCGAAGCGCAAAGTTACCCGGCTGGAACCACGGGCTTTACCCCCATGCCGCTGAAAACACTGCCTTTTAATGCGATTACCGTGGCCAGCACCAATGACCCTTACGTGAGCCGCGAACGGGCTACCGCCTTTAGCGATGCGTGGGGCAGTGAACTGGTGTGGCTGGAAAATGCTGGGCACATCAATGCCGAGGGTGGCGTGGGTGCCTGGCCACAAGGGATTGAGCTGTTGTTCAAACTGACAGGCGACCCCCAGTTCAACAGCTAGAAGACGGGAACATGGTTTTATTCGTGTATCGTCGATCGCAGCCTTTGTGCCTCTCTAGTCGCTGACGAGGCACGAAGGCTGCGATCGGCGGCGAAGCCGTCGCTAACCCTTGCGACGATTGCATCGTCGAACGCAGCCTCGCATTACTCGTCAGCTGCTACGAGAATCTTCGCTTACCGGTTCAGTCACCACCAACGGCGCTTGAGACTTGGCCTGCAAGCCCTGGCGCAGGTCATTGCCGCTGGGTTGCTGGTACACACTCAAGCCAAACTCGGGCAAGAGTGACAGCAGGTAGTCAAAAATATCCCCCTGAATACGCTCGTATTCGTCCCATACCGTCGTGCGGGTAAAGCAGTACACCTCCAGCGGCACGCCTTGTGGTGTGGCTTGCAGTTGGCGAACCATGCAGGTCATGTTCGGCTGAATATCGGGGTGGCTCTTCAAATACGCCAGTGCATAAGCGCGGAAGGTGCCGATATTGGTCATGCGCCGACGGTTGGCGGACAGGGCGGCGACATTGCCCTGGGCTTCGTTCCAGTGCTTGAGCTCAACTTTTTTGCGCATCAGGTAATCGCTCAACAGGCGTACCTGCTCCAGACGTTGTTCCTGTGCATCGCTTAAAAAGCCAATATCGCCGGCGTCGATAAACAGGCTGCGCTTGATGCGTCGACCGCCGGATTGCTGCATGCCGCGCCAGTTCTTGAACGACTCGGACATCAAGCGCCAGGTTGGAATGGACACAATGGTTTTATCGAAATTCTGCACTTTGACCGTGTGCAAAGTGATATCGATCACGTCACCATCGGCACCCACCTGCGGCATTTCGATCCAGTCACCCACCCGCAGCAAATCGTTGCTGGTCAACTGCACACTGGCCACGAACGACAACAGAGTGTCTTTGTAGACCAGCAAAATCACCGCCGACATGGCACCCAGCCCCGACAGCAGCAACATGGGCGAGCGGTCGATCAGGGTGGCGACAATAATGATGGCCGAAAACACATACAGCAGCATTTTAGCCAGCTGGATATAACCCTTGATCGGGCGTGTCTTGGCGTAATTGGTGCGCGAATAGATGTCGAGCAAAGCGTCCAGCAGGGACGATATAACCCGTGTCAGCGCGAAAATTGTGATGGCCAGTGCCAGGTTGCCCAAGAAGTGACGGCCAGTGTCGCTCATGTCCGGTACAAGGTTGCGTCCAAACTGCACCATCAGCGAAGGAGTCATTTGCGCCAGGCGATCGAAGACCTTGTGCTCGCGCAGATCATTGACCCAGTGCAGGGCTGGCTGGCGAGCGAGGATTTTGGTCACGCGCAAAATAATGATGCGTGCGACGTGGCCTGCGAGCAGGGCAACGCCCACCAGAACGATCAGTCCCATCAAGGCCGTGATCCAGGGATGTTGATCCAAAGAGGCCCACAGGTCCTGGATTTTGCCCCAGAGTGCTTGAGTATCCATAAGCTAAAACGTTATCTCAGTAATAAATGACGATGGAATTAGAGCACTTCAGGGCGTTTTAGGGCACTCGATTGGACTAAAGAGCCTAAAAAACCATTTGTTTCATGCCGTTCGTGCAAAGTAACTCGGCCTGCGCGCTCGAAACCGTTACTCTATGCCGCTGATTTTTTGTATTTCTTCGAGGTAGCACCCGTGTTTTCCGATTTCGCCCTGCACGAACGCCTGCTTAAAGCTGTGGCCGAGCTTAAATTTGTCGAGCCTACGCCTGTGCAAGCAGCGGCCATCCCGCTCGCGCTCGAAGGGCGTGACCTGCGGGTTACAGCTCAAACCGGGAGCGGCAAAACAGCTGCTTTCGTCCTGCCGATCCTCAATCGTCTGATAGGCCCGGCCAAAATTCGCGTGAGCATCAAAGCGCTGATTTTGCTGCCGACCCGCGAGCTGGCACAGCAAACGCTGAAAGAAGTTGAGCGTTTTTCGCAGTTCACGTTCATCAAGTCCGGTCTGATCACCGGCGGTGAAGACTTCAAGGTTCAGGCCGCCATGCTGCGCAAGGTGCCGGACATTCTTATCGGTACGCCCGGCCGTTTGCTGGAGCAACTGAACGCTGGCAACCTTGACCTCAAAGAGGTTGAAGTGCTGGTGCTGGACGAAGCCGACCGCATGCTCGACATGGGCTTCTCCGAAGACGTTCAGCGTCTGGTCGACGAATGCCCGAACCGTCAGCAAACCATGCTGTTCTCGGCCACCACCGGTGGTTCCGGCCTGCGCGAGATGATCGGCAAGGTGCTGACCAACCCTGAGCACTTGCAGCTCAATCAGGTCAGCCAGCTGAACGCCACCACGCGTCAGCAAATCATCACCGCTGACCACAACCAGCACAAAGAACAAATCGTGAACTGGTTGCTGGCCAACGAGACTTATCAGAAGGCCATTATTTTCACCAATACCCGTGCCATGGCTGACCGTATCTACGGTCGTCTGGTGGCGCAGGAGTACAAGGCTTTTGTCTTGCACGGTGAGAAAGACCAGAAGGACCGCAAGCTGGCCATTGACCGCCTCAAGCAAGGCGGCGTCAAAATCCTCGTGGCCACAGACGTGGCTGCCCGTGGTCTGGACGTAGAAGGTCTGGATATGGTGATCAACTTCGACATGCCCCGCAGCGGCGACGAATACGTTCACCGTATTGGCCGTACTGGCCGTGCCGGTAATGATGGCCTGGCGATCTCGTTGATCTGTCACGGTGACTGGAACCTCATGTCCAGCATCGAGCGTTACTTGAAGCAGAGCTTCGAGCGCCGCGTGATCAAGGAAGTCAAAGGCGTCTACGGCGGCCCTAAAAACGTCAAAGCGTCGGGTAAAGCGGTAGGGGTCAAGAAGAAAAAGACCGACGCCAAAGGCGCCAAGAAGAAGACCGGCGCCAAGGCACCGACAAAGCGCAAAATCGCCAACCGTCCAAAGACCGACGCGCTGTCGCTGGTCAGCAAAGACGGCATGGCGCCGCTCAAGCGCCGCAAGCCAGAAGCCCCTGCGGCTGAGTAACACGTTATCGTGACTCACAAAAAACCCGGCGAAAGCCGGGTTTTTTTATGGTCTGCTCAAGGTGCTGGAGGGGTCGGAATTCTCAGCGGTACTCACACAGGTAAGCCGTATCAACAGCCACTTTGAGCTGAAACTTGCTGTTGGCGGGCACATTGAACTGGCTGCCGGTTTTAAACGTTTCAAACGCGTCGCTGCCTGGCAGCTTCACACTCAGTTCACCCGACACCACATGCATGATTTCACGCTCTGCTGTGCCGAACTCATATTCACCCGGGGCCATGACGCCAATAGTTGCACTGCCATCGGCTTGTGTGAAGGCAATCGACTTGACGGTACCGTCGAAGTATTCGTTGACTTTAAACATGGCGCTTCCTCGCAATGGACTCAAAAAGGCTGGCCAGTATGCAGAAGCCGGTATATCCCGTCACGCCCTTTATAACGCTTGTTCTTGAGCCTAAACCGCGAAAACCAGTGGTAATAAACGGGCTGTATTGCGGGCATCTTCCAGCGCCCTGTGTTGTTGCCCGTTGAACTGCATGCCGGCCAGTTGCAATGCACTGTTGAGTCCCAGCGCATGCTTTAGCTGGCGGGCCTGAGCAAACTGCTGCTTGAGGTTTATGTGCGGCAGCCGGGCCAACGCGCTGTCCAGATTTTTTTGCTGCCACTCCTGTTCCAGTTGCTTGCGGTCGTAGTCGCCCCAACTGGCCCAGCCTTCAAGCTTGGGCAGGTGTTGACCGAGCCAGCGTTCGAATTGCGGCCACACCTTCAGCATCGGGGCGGCGCTATCAATGTCTGGTTGGCTGATGCGCGTCAACTGACGGCAAAAAGGGGTCAACAGCGGCCGCCGCTGGGGGCGGATAAACCGCTGGAAGTGATCCACTTCCCGACCCGAGCGAGTGACCACGCTGGCGCCGAGTTCGATCACTTCCATATCGGATAAAGGCCAGCCGCCATCATCGGTTGTCGCTTCCAGGTCAATGACCAGCCAGTGAGGCATGTGCAGCTTCCTTAAACAGCATTGGCGTTGGTGGTGGAGAGTAGCCAAGGCATCGACTTGCACCTACTTAATTTGCAGTGTGCCAGCCAAGTGCTTGCTTGATATTCTGTGCCCGCTTAAATTACCTCGGCACACAACTCTCTGGTCGTGTGCCAATTAATAAGTTCAGTGATGGGCAACCCCCAGAGGTACACGGCTTTGAAGTGTCTGCCAATGTGGATGGCCCGCGGCGTAGTGATGGTTCTTGGTGCAACTCTGCTGACACCTGTCTGGGCTGCCCAGGAAGTCAGGGTTGGAGCTGCGCACTTCCCTCCGTATACGGTCCGGCCCGAGATCGGTGTCGATACCGGTCTGTTACCGCAACTGCTGGCCGCCCTGAACGCGTTGCAAAGCGATTTTCGGTTCGTCATTGTGCCTACGTCCAATGCGCGCCGCTTTCGTGAGTTCAAGCAAGGCAAAATGGACATGGTGTTGTTTGAAAATCCCGCCTGGGGATGGCAGGGAATAGCGCAAACGCCTGTGGATATGGGCCTTAGAGATGCCGAAGTATTTGTCGCCAAGCAGGAAGAGGGGCGTCAGCAAAGTTATTTTGATAACCCGGGCAGTAAACGACTGGCGCTCTTCAACGGTTATCACTATGCCTTTGCCGGCTACAACACCGATCCGAAATTCCTGTCCGATACATTCAATGTAAGCCTGACGTACTCCCACTTGAGCAACTTGCAGATGGTCATGCGCGGGCGTGTGGACATTGCCTTGATCACCCGTTCCCACCTCGTTGACTTGCTGAACAATAAACCGCAATTCAGCAACCAGGTCTTGGTGTCTGACCGCGTCGATCACATCTATCACCACTACGCGTTACTACGTCCACAAGCGCCGATCCAGGGCCAGCAGTTTGCTCAGCTCATGGAAATTCTTCGCAACAATGGTCAACTGAAGGCCATTTTTGCGCCTTACCAAATCGAAGTTGTGACACCCGAGCCAACCGCAGGCGGTAGGGTGCCCTAAATTTCAAGGCGCGGCCCACGTCACACAGCCTATCTGTTGACGACTAATGCGAGCCCTTGCCCATGACATCTCCCTCATCGACACCACTGTCAGCCACTGCCCGTTCAGGGGCCGACCACCCTCAGCGACCGGCCAAACCAGCAGGCGAAGTGTACCGACGCTTTGATCCGCAGCTCGGCGCGTGGGTTTCGTTGCGTACGCTGGATATCGCCGTCGACCTTGAGCGCTTCAGCCGTTGGCAAAACACCCCGCGGGTAATGGCATTCTGGGAGGAGGGCGGCAGCTTGGAACAACATCGCCACTACCTCGAAAAACTCGCTGCAGACCCGCATACGCTGACCCTGATCGGCTGCTTCGATGACCAGCCGTTTGCTTATTTCGAAGCGTATTGGGCCAAGGAAGATCGTATTGCGCCGTTCTACGACGCAGGCGATTACGACCGGGGCATTCATATGCTGGTGGGTGAGCAGGCCCATCGGGGGCCGCACAAAGTGGCCAGCTGGATGCAGGCCCTGACCCATTACCTGTTCGAGGATGAGCCGCGCACCCAGCGCGTGGTGGCTGAACCGCGTGCCGATAACGACAAAATGATCAGCTACATGCAATCGCAGGGCTATCACTGCGTCAAGGAATTCGATTTTCCGCACAAGCGCGCGGCCTTGATGATGCAGAGTCGCGAAGATTTTTTTGAGGGGCGTGTACTGGGCTGAGTGCGAGTGGCTGGTCAGCGATGATTGCTTGCCAAGTCGCTGACCAAAGCGCTTCGGTGGCGCGGGTGTTCAGCGCCGGGCAAAGGTATCCGCCTGTGTGCCTGAGACCTTGCGGCAGTGCACCAGTGCATCGCGAATCATGAAATTCACCAGCGTGGGCGAAACGCCCAGTTCCTTGGCGATGTCTTTTTGCTGGACGCCGTGCAGGCGGTACATCTCGAACGCGTAGCGGGTACGGCTGGGCAGATCGTTCAGCGCAGTCTCGATATGTTCCAGCGTCGAAAAATTGATATGTGAAGTCTCGGGCGACGCGCCATGAATGACCACATTCAAACCTTCTTCTTCCGGGCCCGAGTAGCGTTGCTCCAAGGCTTGTTTACGGTAGTGGTCAATCGCAAGGTTGCGCACGATCTGAAACAGGTAGCTCAGTTGAGCCTTGAACGAAGAAGTGATTTGCGGCGCCGACTGCAAGCGAAAAAAAGCATCCTGCACCACGTCTTCTGCCCTGGATCGGCAGCCGGTAATGCGTGCCGCGATTTTGACCAGAATAATCCGATTATCAACAAAGGCCTGAAGTAAGGGTGAGTCGCACCTGCTTGTCGACACTTGTTCCGTCATGGAGATCACCTGCTGCAAATGAATGAGTGCGGGCCCTTGTGAGGCCACCTACACAGCTGGCAACAAATTAGGTTGAATGATAATGATTGTCAAATGAGAAAAAGAACTAATGCCGTGTCTGACAGAAGATTGAGACATGCCTCACATCCGTCTCAGCCAGATTCAAAATGCCACTATTGCCCTGACTAATTATTTGCCTGAGTTAACCGTTCTCAATGGATTACAGCCGGTGATGCAAGCCGGTGACGAATGAGTGGGCACAGGAGGGCGGGATGTTTTTGATCGTGGACAGGTGGCATTCAAGTGTCGGAGCAATGGCGGATGAGTGAGCCCATCATGCTGCGCTTATTTTGCCTGCCTTACTCCGGCGCCAGTGCCATGGCCTATAGCCGCTGGCGTCGTTCAATGCCCGAATGGTTGCACGTGCGACCGCTCGAACTGCCCGGTCGCGGCATGCGCATGGACGAGCCGTTGCAAAGCGACATACGCCGTCTGGCGGCGCAACTGGCGGACGAAATCAGTGCCGAACTTGACCGTCCTTATGCCTTGTTTGGGCATAGCCTGGGCGGCTTGCTGGCGTTTGAACTGGCTCATGCACTGCGCGAGCGAGGGCTGCCTGCGCCGCTTGCGCTGTTTGCTTCGGCCACCGCCGGGCCGTCGCGGCGCGATGTCAGCGAATACGCAGTGGCTAAAACCGATCAGCAATTGATCGAGCGCCTGCGCGAACTCAAAGGCACCGGTGAAGAGGTGCTGGCCAATGCCGAATTGATGCAGATGATGCTGCCGATTCTGCGCGCCGACTTCCTGTTGTGCGGCAGTTTCAGCTACGGCCAACGTTCGCCGTTGCCCATGCCCATCCACGTTTTTGGCGGCAAGCAGGACAGCGTGCGTGCCGAGCAATTGCTGGACTGGCAAACCGATACCAGCAGCAAGTTTTCCCTCGACCTGTTTGAAGGGCATCACTTCTTTCTGGTGCAGCAAGAAGTGCCGCTGCTGCGCTGCCTGCGCCGTTATGCCGAAGAGCATTTGACGCGCTGGCGCAATCAACAGGCTCGCCTGTCTGTGTAAGCGCCACCCGCCGTTACAAACACACCGAATTTCTTTCAAGCCGACCCCAGGCAGGAAACCCCATGATGGACGCGTTCGAACTCCCCGGCACTCTGGCTCAAGCCCTTGCGCAACGTGCAGCCCTGACCCCTGATCGTCAGGCGCTGCGCTTTCTGGCCGATGACCCGGCGGCCAACCAAGTGCTCACCTACCATGACCTGGACCTTCGGGCGCGTACCATCGCCGCCGCCTTGCAGGCCCATGCGGCAGTGGGTGATCGGGCGGTGCTGCTGTTTCCCAGCGGCCCGGACTACGTCGCGGCATTCTTTGCTTGCCTGTATGCGGGCATCATCGCCGTGCCGGCGTATCCACCCGAGTCGAGCAAACGTCATCACCAAGAGCGTTTGCTGTCGATCCTCGACGATGCCGAACCGCGCCTGCTGCTGACCTGTAGCACTTTGCGCCAGTCCTTGTTGCAGATGAGCGAGCTCTGCGCGACCGATGCCCCGCACTTGCTCTGTGTCGACGAAATCGAACCCGACGCCGTGCAGGCCTGGCGACCGGTTACCTTGCAGGCTGATGACGTGGCCTTCTTGCAATACACCTCGGGTTCCACCGCCTTGCCCAAAGGCGTTCAAGTGACCCACGGCAATCTGGTCGCCAATGAGGTGCTGATCCGCCGGGGGTTCGGCATCGACCTTAACCCCGATGACGTGATTGTCAGCTGGTTGCCGCTGTACCACGACATGGGCCTGATCGGTGGTTTACTGCAACCTATCTTCAGCGGTGTGCCGTGCGTGTTGATGTCCCCGGCGTATTTCCTTACCCGCCCACTGCGTTGGCTCGAAGCCATCAGTGAATACGGCGGCACCATCAGTGGCGGCCCGGACTTCGCCTATCGGCTGTGCAGCGAACGAGTCAGTGAAACCGCTCTGGCCGGGTTGGACCTGAGCCGCTGGCGGGTGGCCTATTCAGGTTCCGAGCCTATCCGCCAGGACACACTTGAACGCTTTGCCGAAAAATTTGCCCCATGCGGTTTTACCCCGGACAGCTATTTCGCCTCCTACGGGCTGGCCGAAGCCACCTTGTTTGTTGCCGGCGGGCAGCGTGGCAAGGGCATCCCGGCCTTGTGCCTGAACGAACTGGAATTGGCCAACAACCGTATCGTGCCGGGCGAAGGCTGCGCGGTCATGAGTTGCGGCACCCACCAGCCAGAACATGCGGTACGCATTGTCGACGCGCACAGCCTTAACGCGTTGGCAGACAACCTTGTCGGTGAAGTCTGGGCCAGCGGCCCGAGCATCGCCCACGGCTACTGGCGTAACCCGAAGGCCAGCGCCGAAACGTTCGTCAAACGTGACGGCGCAACCTGGTTGCGAACCGGCGATCTGGGCTTTATGCGTGACGGCGAGCTGTTCATCACCGGTCGCCTGAAAGACTTGCTGATCGTACGCGGCCACAACCTGTACCCCCAAGACATTGAAAAAGTCATTGAGCGTGAAGTTGACGTCGTGCGCAAAGGCCGGGTGGCGGCCTTTGCGGTCAATGTCAAAGGTGAGGAGGGCATTGGTATCGCCGCAGAAATCAGCCGCAGCGTGCAAAAAATACTGCCTGCCGAAGCGCTGATCACTGCCATTCGCCAGGCCGTGGCCGACGCTTGCCAGCAAGCCCCGAGCGTGGTCGTGCTGCTCAACCCCGGTGCGCTGCCCAAGACCTCCAGCGGCAAGCTGCAGCGCTCGGCCTGCCGCAGCCGGCTAGCCGATGGCAGTCTCGACACTTACGCGCAATTTCCGGCCCCGCAGCCAGCGGACTCGCTGCCCGCTGCGCAGCATCGCGCCAGTGATCTGGAAGCGCTGATCGCCTGGGTCTGGTGCGAGCATTTGCACGTCGAGCAAGTGGCCGCCGATGACCATTTTTTCCTGTTGGGCGGCAACTCGATTGTGGCCACCCAAGTGATCGCCCGCTTGCGGGAAGAACTCAAGCTCGAACTTAATCTGCGTCTGTTGTTTGAAGCGCCGACCCTCGGCGCCTTCGTCGCGCAGGTCGGCGCACTGCAACAGGACAGCGGGTTGGCCCAAGGCAATATCCCGCACCTGAACCGGCAGGACGAACTGCCACAGTCGCTGGCGCAAAACCGCCTGTGGTTTTTGTGGCAACTGGCCCCTGACAGCTGCGCCTTCACCATCCCCGGCGCGTTGCGCTTGCGCGGTGAGCTGAATGAAGCCGCGTTGCGCAGCAGCTTCACGCACTTGATCGAGCGCCATGAAGGCCTGCGTACCGGCTTCTATCAGCGTGACGAGCACGCCTTGCAACGGGTCGACAAGGCCGCAGAGGTTGACCTGCACGTCATCGATCTTCGCGACCTGCCAGCCCCTGAGCGTGAGCTGCGTGCGCAACAGATCCGTGAAGAACAAGCACAGGTTCCATTCAATCTCGGCAACGGTTCGCTGTTCAGAGTCATGCTGCTCAAGCTGGACGATGAAGACCACCAACTGCTGCTGACCCTGCACCACATCATTGCCGATGGCTGGTCGCTGAACGTGCTGATCGACGAGTTTTCCCGGCTGTACGCTGCGGCCTGCCTCGGCCAGCCGCTGGCGCTGACGCCATTGGCGCTGCAGTACGCCGACTACGGCAGTTGGCAGCGTCAGTGGTTGGCGCAAGGTGAAGCGGAACGCCAACTGCATTACTGGAAAACACAACTGGGCGATGAGCATCCGGTACTTTCGTTAGCCACTGACCATCCGCGCTCCGCCCTTGAGCGGCGCAGCGCGGCACGCTACAGCCTGAAACTGGATGCCGCGCTGTGCGACGCCGTGCGTTCGACCGCGCAGGCCCACGACAGCACCGCTTTCATGCTGCTGCTGGCGACCTTTCAAACATTGCTGCATCGCTACACGGGCCAGTGCGATATTCGTATCGGCGTGCCCAGCGCCAACCGTGGGCGTCAGGAAACCCACGGCCTGATCGGGTTCTTCATCAATACCCTGGTGCTGCGCGCGGAGTTACACGGCCGTTTGCCTTTCACCCAATTACTGGCGCAAACCCGTCAGGCCACCCTGGATGCCCAAGGCCATCAGGACGTGCCGTTTGAGCAAGTGCTCGAAGCGTTCCCCCAGGCCCGCGAGCATGGCCTGTTCCAAGTCATGTTCAACCACCAACAGCGCGACCTCAGCGCCTTGCGCCGCTTGCCGGGCCTGCTGGCCGATGAGCTGGATTGGCACAGCCGCGAAGCCAAGTTCGACCTGCAACTGCACAGCGAAGAAGACCATCAGGGCCGCCTGAAACTGTCCTTTGATTACGCCGATGGACTGTTCGAGGCCGCCACGATTGAGCGACTGGCCGAGCACTTTGTCAGCCTGTTGCGCCAAGTCAGCGAGGACAGCGAGAAGGCCCTCGGTGATTTACAAGGGATGAGCGCGCAGCAGTTAACCGAACAGCAGCAATGGGGGGCTGCACCCTGCGAGTCGGCCCAGTACTGGCTGCCGCACTTACTGGAGCAGCAAGCGCAACTGACCCCTGAGCGCGTCGCGCTGGTCTGGGACGGTGGCAGCCTCGACGTTGCCAGTCTGCACACACAGGCCAACCGCCTTGCGCATTACTTGCGGGACAAGGGCGTGGGGCCGGATGTACCCGTGGCCATTGCTGTCGAGCGTTCGCCGCACCTGCTGATCGGTTTGCTGGCCATTCTCAAGGCGGGCGGTGCCTACGTGCCGCTGGACCCGGATTACCCGCCAGAACGCCTGAACTACATGCTGCAAGACTGCGGCGCCACCTTGTTGCTGACGCAAAGCCACCTGCTGGACGGCTTGCCGCACCTGAGCAGCGTCAGTGCCATTGCGATGGACTGTCTCAAGCTCGATAACTGGCCCAGCCACGCACCGGGTTTGCACCTGCACGGTGATAACCTCGCCTATGTGATCTACACCTCCGGTTCCACCGGTCAGCCCAAAGGGGTGGGCAACACTCACGCCGCGCTGAGCGAGCGCCTGCAATGGATGCAAACCACCTACGCGCTGCAAGCCGATGACGTGCTGATGCAAAAAGCCCCGATCAGTTTTGACGTGTCGGTGTGGGAGTGCTTCTGGCCGCTGATTACCGGCTGCCGTCTGGTGCTGGCCGGCCCCGGTGAGCATCGCGACCCCCAGCGCATTGCGCAGTTGGTGCAACAGTTTGGCGTGACCACCTTGCACTTTGTGCCGCCCTTGTTAAGCCTGTTCGTGGATGAACCGCAGAGCGTCCACTGCACCAGCTTGCGTCGGGTGTTCAGCGGCGGCGAAGCATTGCCGGCCGAGCTGCGCAATCGCGTCCTGCAGCACCTGCCGAACGCGCAGTTGCACAACCGTTACGGGCCGACCGAAACCGCGATCAATGTCACCCATTGGCATTGCCGCGTTGAAGACGGTGAGCGCTCACCGATCGGCCGCCCTTTGGGCAACGTGTTGTGCCGGGTACTCGACAGCGAGCTCAATCCGCTGCCCACCGGTGTGCCGGGCGAATTGTGCATTGGCGGGAGCGGCCTTGCGCGCGGCTATCTGGCGCGTCCGGGGCTGACTGCCGAACGCTTTATTGCCGACCCGCTGGGCGAGCCGGGCGCGCGCCTGTACCGCACCGGTGACCGGGTGCGCTGGAACACCGAAGGCGTGCTGGAATACCTCGGGCGGCTCGATCAGCAAGTCAAACTGCGTGGCTTTCGGGTCGAGCCACAGGAAATCGAAGCGTGCCTGCTGGCATTGCCACACGTGGCACAGGCGGCCGTGGTCATTCGCGAAACTGGCGCAGGGCCACAACTGATCGGCTACTACACAGCGCTGCAGTGCACGCTGGCCGAAGAGACGCAGAGCAACGAACTCAAGGCCGCACTGGCCGCGCAATTGCCCGACTACATGGTGCCGGCGCAGTTACTGCGTCTGGAGGCGATGCCGTTGAGCCCGAGTGGCAAACTGGATCGCCGCGCCTTGCCCGAGCCGCAGTGGCAGGTCAGCGAGTTTGTGGCGCCGGCCACCGAGCTTGAGCAACAGATCGCCGCGATTTGGCGCAACGTGCTGGGGCAGACGCAAATCGGCCTGCGCGATGACTTCTTTGCCCTGGGCGGGCACTCCTTGCTGGCCACGCAAATCGTCTCCCGTGTGCGTCAGGCCTGTGACGTGGAGCTGGGGTTGCGCACGTTGTTTGAAGCCAGCGAACTGGGCGCGTTTGTCGCTCAGGTCGCGCAGATTCAGGCGGCGGGGCAGCGCAATACCCAGCAACCGATTGGCCTCGTTGACCGTAGCCAGCCGGTGCCCTTGTCCTACTCCCAACAGCGCATGTGGTTTCTCTGGAAAATGGAACCCGACAGCCCGGCCTACAACGTCGGTGGCATGGCGCGCCTCAAAGGCCTACTGGATGTCGGGCGCTTCGAGGCGGCCTTGCAAGCCCTGCTGCTGCGCCATGAAACCCTGCGCACCACCTTTCCGAGTGTGGACGGCGTGGCCTGTCAAACCGTCCAGGCCCAAACCGGTGTGGACATGGCCTGGCTGGACTTGAGCAGCCTCAACGAGCAGACCCGTCAGCAGCGCCTGCACGCGCTGGCCGATCACGAAGCGCACCAGCCGTTTGATCTTGAGAGCGGACCGTTGCTGCGCGCCTGCATGGTCAAGGCGGGTGAGCGTGAGCATTACTTTGTACTGACCTTGCACCACATCGTCACCGAAGGGTGGGCGATGGACATCTTCGCCCGCGAACTGGCCGAACTGTACGAAGCCTTTCTGGATGATCGCCAGTCGCCGCTGGCCCCTCTGGCCGTGCAATACCTGGACTACAGCGTGTGGCAGCGTCAGTGGCTGGAGTCGGGCGAGCGTCAGCGTCAGCTCGATTACTGGATGGCAAAACTGGGCAACGAACATCCGCTATTGGAGCTGCCCGCCGACCGACCACGGCCGTCGGTGCAAAGCTACAAGGGTGAACTGTACCGTTTCGACCTCAGCGATGACCTGGCCGCGCGCGTGCGGGCGTTCAATGCCCAGCACGGCCTGACCCTGTTTATGACCATGACCGCGACATTGGCGGTGCTGCTGCATCGCTACAGCGGTCAGAACGATTTGCGCATCGGTGCCCCCGTGGCTAACCGCATTCGCCCGGAAAGCGAAGGGCTGATCGGTGCCTTCCTCAACACCCAGGTGCTGCGCTGTGAGCTGGACGGGCAGATGCGTGTTGCCGACCTGTTCGAGCAAGTGCGCAACACGGTGATCGAGGGCCAGTCCCATCAGGACTTGCCGTTTGATCATCTGGTCGACGCGCTGCAACCGCCGCGCAGTGCCGCGTACAACCCGTTGTTTCAAGTGATGTGCAACGTGCAGCGCTGGGAGTTCCAGCAAAGCCGCCAGTTGGCGGGCATGACCGTCGAGTTTCTGCCCAACGATGCGCGGGCGACCAAGTTCGACCTCAATCTGGAAGTCACCGACCTCGACCATCGCCTGGGCTGTTGCCTGACCTACAGCACCGACTTGTTTGACCAACCGCGCATTGCGCGCATGGCCGAGCATTGGCGCAATCTGCTGGAAGCCTTGCTGGGCGACCCGCAACAACGCCTCAGCGAATTGCCGTTATTGGCAGACGCCGAGCAACAGCGCTTGCTTGACGGGCTGGCGCCATCTGCGGCCGGGCATGACCTTGACCTGTGCATTCACCGTCTGTTTGCCGAACAAGCGCAGGCAGACCCTGACGCCATCGCCCTGACTTTTGCCAGGCAGCACCTGAGCTACGGCGAGCTTGACCGCCGCGCGAATCAGATGGCCTGGATGCTGCGTGAACGCGGTGTCGGCCCGCAGGTGCGCGTGGGGCTGGCGCTGGAGCGCTCGCTGGACATGGTGATCGGCCTGCTGGCGATCCTCAAGGCCGGTGGCGCCTATGTGCCGCTGGACCCGGAGTACCCGCTCGAACGCCTGCATTACATGATCGAAGACAGCGGTATTGGCGTGCTGCTAAGCCATCGCGCATTGTTCGAAGCCTTGGGCGAGTTGCCTGCTGGCGTGGTGCGCGGCTGTCTTGAAGATGATCGAGAAACCTTGGCCGCTTACCCGACCGGCGAAGTGCCGTTTATCAGCCTGGCACAGCATCAGGCGTACCTGATTTACACCTCGGGTTCTACCGGGCAGCCGAAAGGCGTGATGGTGTCCCACGGCGAAATTGCCATGCATTGCCGAGCTGTGATTGAGCGCTTCGGCATGCGTAGCGATGACTGCGAATTGCATTTTTACTCGATCAATTTTGACGCCGCCACCGAGCGCTTGCTGGCGCCTTTACTGTGCGGCGCGCGGGTGGTGCTGCGAGCCCAAGGGCAATGGGATGCCGAGCAAATCTGCCAATTGATCGACGAGCAACAGGTCAGCATTCTGGGCTTTACGCCCAGCTATGGCAGCCAGTTGGCGCAATGGTTGGCCAGTCGCGAGCAGACCTTGCCCGTGCGCATGTGCATCACCGGCGGTGAAGCGCTCACCGGGGAGCATTTGCAGCGCATTCGCGCCGCGTTCAGCCCCGAGGTGTTTTTCAACGCCTACGGGCCGACCGAAACCGTGGTCATGCCGCTGGCCAGTCTGGCCCCGGCACAACTCGAAGATGGCGCCACCAGTGTGCCCATCGGACAGGTCATTGGTGCCCGGGTCGCGTATATCCTCGATGCCGGCCTGGCGCTGGTGCCGCAAGGGGCTGTCGGTGAGTTGTACATCGGTGGCGCCGGTTTGGCTCAGGGCTATCACCAGCGTGCCGGTCTGACCGCCGAACGTTTTGTCGCCGACCCGTTTGCCGGCAACGGCGGGCGCCTGTACCGCACCGGCGATCTGGTACGCCAGCGTGTTGACGGGCTGGTCGAATATGTCGGACGCATCGACCATCAAGTGAAAATTCGCGGTTTCCGTATCGAGCTGGGGGAAATCGAAAACTGCCTGCTCGATCACCCTGCGGTGCGCGAAGCGGTGGTGCTGGCGCTGGACATGCCCGGGGGCAAGCAATTGGCCGCGTACCTGGTGTGCAGCGCGGCGCAGCACGACGAGCAGGCGCAAGCAGCCTTGCGCGATGACCTCAAGCGTCAGCTCAAAACCCAGCTGCCCGACTACATGGTGCCGACCCATCTGGTGTTGCTGGCCAGCATGCCGCTGACCGCCAACGGCAAGTTGGACCGGCGCGCCTTGCCGACGCCCGATATTGAACTCAACCGTCAACAGTACGTGGCCCCAAGCAATGCGCTGGAACAGAGTCTGGCGCAGGTGTGGTGTGACGTGCTGAACCTGAGCCAGGTGGGGTTGGACGATAACTTCTTTGAGCTGGGTGGCGACTCGATTCTGTCGATTCAAGTGGTCAGCCGCGCACGCCAACTGGGTATCCATTTCAGCCCGCGTGATCTGTTTCAGCATCAAACCGTGCAGGCGCTGGCGAGTGTCGCCACCCTTACCGAACAGACCCTCGCTGAACAGGGGGTACTCACCGGCGAGGTCGGCCTGACGCCGATCCAGCACTGGTTCTTTGAAACTGCCATACCGAAGCGTAATCACTGGAACCAGACCCTGTTGCTCGAACCTGTGCAACGTCTGCGAGCGCCGCTGCTGGAGCAAGCACTGAACGCCTTGCTGCAGCACCACGACGCCCTGCGCCTGAGCTTCCATCAGGTGGACGGCCAATGGCGCGCCGACTACCGCGCGGATGGGGCAGGCAACGTGCTGAGCCACGCCACCGTGACGGATCTGCAACACAGCCTCGACCTGTTCGAGCAGGCCCAGCGCAGCCTCGATGAGCAGCAAGGCGCGCTGGTACGTGCCGTGCTGGTAGACGCCCCGCAGGGTCAGCAACGCTTGTTGTTGGTGATCCATCACTTGGCGGTCGACGGCGTGTCCTGGCGCGTATTGCTCGAAGACCTGCAAACCCTTTATCGCCAACTGGCGCAGCAGCAACCGCCGTCATTGCCGGGCAAGACCAGCGCCTTGCGGGCCTGGACCACGCGGTTGCAGGCCTATGCCAGCAGCGATTCCCTGCGCGAAGAACTCAGCCTGTGGCAACAACAACTCAGCGGGTCGCCGGTGAACTTGCCGTGTGACAACCCGCACGGCGGCGGGCAAAACCGCCATGGCCATACCGTCAGCGTGCACCTGGACGCTGAACGCACCACGCAACTGTTGCAGCAAGCCCCCAGCGCTTACCGCACTCAGGTCAATGACCTGTTATTGACCGCTCTGGCGCGGGTATTGTGTCGCTGGACCGGGCAGCCATCGGCGTTGATCCAGCTCGAAGGCCACGGCCGCGAAACGCTGTTTGACGACATCGACCTGAGCCGCACCGTGGGCTGGTTTACCAGTGCCTACCCGCTGCGCCTGACCCCGCAGGCAGAAGGCGGGCAGGGCGCTTCGATCAAGGCCATCAAAGAACAACTGCGCAGCATCCCGCACAAAGGGCTGGGCTACGGCGTGTTGCGTTACCTGACCGATAGCGCCACCCGTCAGGCGCTGGCAGATCTGCCGGGAGCGGCGGTGACGTTCAACTACCTCGGCCAGTTCGACCAGAGCTTTGGCGCTGACGCCCTGTTCCGCCCGTTGGATGAAGCCACGGGAGCCGCCCACGACCCGCTGGCCCCTTTGCCCAACGAGCTGAGCATTGACGGTCAGGTCTATGGCGGCCAATTGCAGTTGCGCTGGACCTTCAGTGCCGAGCGCTTTACTCCGCAGACCATCGCCACCTTGGCCAACGCTTATATCAGCGAGTTGGAAACACTCATTGCGCATTGCCTGAGCGCTGACGCGGGCGGTTTGACCCCGTCCGACTTCCCGCTGACGAGCCTCAGTCAGGTGCAACTGGACGCGCTGCCGGTGGCGGCGCAACAGATTGAAGACCTCTATCCGTTGACGCCGATGCAGGAGGGCATGCTCGTGCACACGCTGCTCGAACCCGGCACCGGGCTGTATTTCATGCAGGACCGCTACCGCATCAATAGCGCCCTCGACCCGCAGCGGTTTGCCGAGGCGTGGCAGGCGGTGATTGCCCGTCACGAAGCCTTGCGTGCGTCGTTCTGCTGGAATGTCGGCGAACAGATGCTGCAAATCATCCATCGGCCCGGTGCCTCCGCCATTGACTTCCTTGACTGGCGTGGCGAGCCACAGGACAGCCACGAGCCACGCCTGCAAGCGTTGCTCAAGGAGGAGCGCGAAGCCGGCTTTGATTTGCTCAATCAGGCACCGTTCCACCTGCGCCTGATCCGTGTCGATGACGCCCGTTACTGGTTCATGATGAGCAACCACCACATTCTGATTGATGCCTGGTGCCGCTCGTTGCTGATGAGTGACTTCTTCGAAATCTACAGCGCGCTGGGCGAGCAACGCGCCGCGCAACTGGCCGCGCCGCCGCGCTATCGCGACTACATTGGCTGGCTGCAACGTCAGGATTTGCAACATGCCAATGCCTGGTGGCAGCGCAACTTGCAGGGTTTCGAGCAGACCACCTACATCCCCAGCGACCGTCCGTTCCTGCGTGAACACGCGGGTGACAGCGGCGGCATGCGGGTGGGTGACTGCTACACCCGGCTTGAGGTGCAAGACGGCGTGCGCCTGCGGGAGCTGGCCCAGCAGCACAAGCTGACCATCAACACCTTCGCGCAAGCAGCGTGGGCCTTGGTACTGCGGCGTTTCAGCGGCGAGCGCGATGTGCTGTTCGGCGTCACCGTGGCCGGGCGGCCGGTCGAGTTGCCACAGATGCAACAGACCGTTGGCTTGTTTATCAACAGTGTGGCCCTGCGCGTGAAAATGCCCGCAGACGGTCAGGCGCTGGGGGTTCGGCAATGGCTGAGCGGGTTGCTCGAACACAATATGGAGCTGCGCGAATACGAATACGTGCCGTTGGTGACGATTCAGGAGCGCAGTGAGCTGCCCAAGGGGCAGCCGCTGTTCGACAGCCTGTTTGTGTTTGAAAACGCACCCGTGGACATCTCGGTGATGGACCGTGCCCAGCACCTGAACGCGACTTCGGATTCGGGGCGCACGCACACCAACTTCCCGTTGACGGCGGTGTGTTACCCCGGCGATGACCTGGGTCTGCACCTGTCGTATGACCAGCGCTTCTTCGAGCACGACAGCGTCGAGCGTTTGCTGGCCGAGTTCAAACGCCTGTTGCTGGCCTTGATGGCGGGCATCGAAGGCGACATGGCTGAACTGCCTTTGTTGGGCGAAGCCGAGCGGCACTTCTTGCTCGACGGGTGCAACCAGAGCCAGCGCCACTATCCGTTGCAGCAAAGTTATATCGAGCTGTTTGAAGCGCAGGTGGCGGCGCACCCGCAGCGAACGGTAGCCCGCTGTCTGGATCAGCAGTGGTGC
Source organism: Pseudomonas sp. TMW22091 (assembly GCF_022496705.1). Classification (NCBI taxonomy): domain Bacteria; kingdom Pseudomonadati; phylum Pseudomonadota; class Gammaproteobacteria; order Pseudomonadales; family Pseudomonadaceae; genus Pseudomonas; species Pseudomonas sp. TMW22091. The sequence goes on along the minus strand of NZ_SCFI01000019.1, from coordinate 1,923 downwards.
TATGCCGACCTCAACCAGCGCAGCAACCGACTGGGCCATGCCTTGCTTGGCGCGGGTATCAAAGCGGATCAACCGATCGCGCTGCTGGCCGAGCGCGGCCTGGAACTGCTGGGCATGATCATCGGCAGCTTCAAGGCCGGGGCGGCTTACTTGCCACTCGACCCGGGCCTGCCTGAAGCGCGGTTGAGCCGCATCATCGAATTGAGCCGCACGCCATTGCTGGTGTGTACGGCGGCTTACCGCGAGCAGGCCCAGGCCTTGCTGGATGAGTCGGGTTGCGCGAATCGTCCGCGTTTACTGGTCTGGGAAGAGGTACAAGACCAGACGCCGGCCGAGCACGACCCGCAGGTGTATAGCCAGCCGGACAATCTGGCGTATGTGATCTACACCTCCGGTTCTACTGGCCTGCCCAAAGGGGTCATGGTCGAACAGCGCGGCATGCTCAATAACCAGTTGAGCAAAGTGCCTTACCTGCACCTCAGCGAGCGGGATGTGATCGCGCAGACGGCGTCGCAAAGTTTTGATATTTCGGTGTGGCAGTTCCTTGCCGCGCCCTTGTTCGGTGCCAGCGTCAACATCGTGCCCAACGCCCTGGCCCATGATCCGCAGGCCTTGTTGGCACACGTCAATGCCCACGGTATCAGCGTGCTGGAAAGTGTGCCGTCCCTGATTCAGGGCATGCTGGCAGAAGACACCGTGCCACTCGACGGTCTGCGCTGGTTGCTGCCTACCGGCGAAGCGATGCCGCCCGAACTGGCCCAGCAATGGCTGCTGCGCTACCCGCAGATCGGACTGGTGAATGCCTATGGCCCGGCAGAGTGCTCCGATGACGTGGCGTTCTTCCTGGTTGATAAAGCGTCGACCCAAGGCAGTTATTTGCCCATTGGCACGCCCACTGACAACAACCGTTTGTACGTGCTCGACGAGGCATTGCAACTGGTACCGCTGGGTGGGACAGGGGAGTTGTGTGTCGCCGGTACCGGCGTGGGCCGGGGTTATGTCAGTGACCCGCTGCGTACTGCGAGCGCCTTTGTGCCGCATCCTTTCGGCGCACCGGGTGAGCGTTTGTATCGCACTGGCGATCTGGCGCGGCGCCGCATGGACGGTGTGCTGGAGTACGTCGGACGCATCGACCATCAGGTCAAGATTCGCGGTTACCGGATCGAGCTGGGGGAAATTGAAGCGCGTCTGCACGATCATCCGTGGGTACGTGATGCAGCGGTCAGCGTGCAGCAGGGGCCAAACGGCAAGTACCTGGTGGGTTATCTGGTGGCGGCGGTCGCTGATCCGGGTCAAAGCGAGTGCCTGGAGCACATCAAGCAGCGGCTGCGCGCTGAGCTGCCGGAGTACATGGTGCCCTTGCATTGGCAGTGGCTGGCGCGTTTGCCGCTGAACGCCAATGGCAAGCTGGATCGCCGGGCGTTGCCGTTGATAGAAATCGGTCAACAGCAACGTGACGACTATCTGGCGCCGCGTTCGCCGCTGGAACAGACCTTGGCTGACATCTGGTCGGACGTATTGAACGTCGAGCGAGTGGGGGTGAGGGACAACTTCTTTGAACTGGGCGGACACTCTTTACTGGCCACGCAAATCGCGTCGCGGGTGCAAAAGGTATTGCAACGCAACGTGCCGCTGCGGGCGATGTTTGAGTGCAGTTGTGTCGAACAACTGGCGCTTTATATCGAAGGGCTGGAAAGCAGCGAAATCAACGAGGAGAAGGTCGATCGCCTGAGTGATCTGATGGCGGAGCTGGAAGGGTTGTAAATCAACCGCCCCTCACCCCAACCCTCTCCCGGTGTATGGACCGGGGACATAGCGAACACAATGTTCGGAGACATCGCGAACACTTTTAATAGGACACATTGACCCTTAGGAGGTGTGATGTGTCCTGGAAAGAGGTGTCCGCCATGGATCTTCGTCTCG
>NZ_SCFI01000018.1:0-55015 GCF_022496705.1 Pseudomonas sp. TMW22091 | reverse complement strand
ACGCCGCGACGGGCCATCCTTGGCCCGATCGCGGCTGGCTCGGCGTCCTGCCTCGCCACCCCCATAACAGCACCTGCGTTCAGCCTCCTGTGATGGGCCCCAGTGTCGTTCCCACTGTTTCGGTGGCGGCAGTGAGATCGTTTTAAAAGCGAAAAGCGAAAAGCGAAAAGCGAAAAGAAGAATTAACGAAACATCCAACATCGTATCGACGGCTCGGTACTCGGGGGCCCTTTCAGGAGTGAACATGAAGCAACTGATCATCGTGGGCGGCGGCGGGTTAGGGCGTCAGGCCCTGACCCAACTGGTCGCCGACTCCGCCCATGGAACGCAATGGCTCATTGCAGGCTATCTGGACGAACGAGGCCCAGACGCAATAGCCACCAACAGCGATTACCCCTGGCTGGGCTACCCAAACACATTCTGTCCTCAACCACAGCATGTGTTCATCAGCGCGGTAGGCAACCCTGCCAGCCGCCGCATGCAAGTCGAGCCCCTGTTAGCCAAAGGGGCACAGTTCATCTCCATACGCACGCGCTGCCAGCTGGATTTAGGCACCAGCCACGGCGCGACCTTCTTTGGTTATGACGTCAGCTTCGGGGTGGATTGCCGTGTGGGTGAGCATGGCTTTATTGAGCAGCAAACCCTGGTCGGCCACGACGTGACGATCGGCGATTACGTCCACATCAGCCCTCGCTGTGTGATTGCCGGCTACGTCACCATCGGGCATGGCGTGGTGATCCATTCCGGCGCACTGCTGGCACGAAACATCAGCGTCGGCGATGGCGCTGTGATTGGCATGGGCGCCGTAGTACTGCGCGATGTGCCAGCAGGCGCAACCATGGTTGGCAATCCAGCCAACGTTGTGTTTATCAAAAAAGGAACGAACTGATGCCTTGCCGTCCACTCGTCAGTGTTGTGATTCCCGCCTATAAACCGACCTGGTTTGAAACCGCATTGCTCAGTGCCTGCCAGCAAACGTATGAACCCCTGGAAATAATCGTTTGCGACGACAGCGCAAGCCCGTTGATAGCCAGTGTCGTGGAGCGGGTAGCGAAAACAACGGCTATTCCTATTCGCTACCAACGTAACCAGAACGCTTTGTTTGAATTGCATAACACTGTCGAATGCATTCGGTTGGCACGCGGTCATTACGTCAAGTTTCTTCACGACGATGATGTGTTGCATCCCGATTGCGTTGAGCAGTTGGTCGCGGTCATGGGGGCCAACCCAGGCATTTCAATGGCCTCGTCGCGGCGTACCCGTATCGACAGTGACGGGCAGCCCATCCCCGACATTCTGGCCACGACACCGCTGTTCCCGATGGATGTGCAGCTTGACGGTAAAGAGCTGGTCTCATGGTTGGTCGATCACACCCTGAACTTTATTGGCGAACCCAGCTGTGTGTTATGCCGTCGGGAAGATCTGGTGGCGTTCGGTGATCAGTTGATGTCGCTCAATGGTCACGGGATTGAGTGGGTGGGGGACTTGAGTCTTTACGTCAAGCTTTTGCAAATGGGCAATCTTGCCTTGTTGGCCAAACCGCTGTGCATGTTTCGGGTTTCAAGCGAACAATTCAGTCAGCAAGGCCGCGACTTGCCGGGCATTGGTAATCAGGGGCATGACACCTTCCGCGAGCAGATTCGGGCGTTAGGCTGGTACCAGGAAGCCGCCGGTACACGGCGGGTGCGGGTGGCCGAGCTGGGGTGCGCTGACAACGTGGAATCGGTGGACATTTATCAACGACTGATGGAGGTCCGTGGGGGCGTGATCAGTCAGGCGCAGCAGCGTGACTGGAGAGCCGCACGGGTGCCAAGCCCTTTGCAGGCGCGGCTTATCGAAGAGCGATTGGCGCATTACAAGGGCGGGCCGGGCATTGCCGTAGTTGTGTTTGATCGCGCAGGCGATGCGCAAGCGGTAGAGGCGACGCTCAACAGTCTGGCATGCCTGCGTACCCGCTATGGGGCGGCTCAGGGGTATGTGATAAGCCCGCGGATGTGCCGGGAGCCGGTGCACGCGGACGTTGAGTATTTCGAGCGTCAGTTGCCTGATTTTATTGCCCAAATCAATGCGCTCGTCGAGCAGACTCAATGCGCTTGGCTGATGCTGGTGGACGCAGGTGACCTCCTGACACCCTGCGGCCTGCTGATATGCGGTCTGGAACTGCTGGAGGATCCGGATTGCCGGGCCATTTATGGTGATGCGTGGGTGCAGGAAGCTGAAGGTGCGTTGAGTGCAGCATTGCGCCCTGACTTCAATCTGGACTACCTGCTCAGTCTCCCGGGCATTCTGGCGCGTAATTGGCTATTGCGTTGTGAGGCGGTGCGGATTGCGGGTGGCTTTAATCCGGAGTACGCAGGCGCACTCGAGTTTGAACTGATTCTGCGCATGATTGATCAGCGTGGTTTGGTCGGGTTCGGTCATGTAAGCGAGCCATTGGTCATCAACCAGAGCCCTTGTCTGTCCGATGGTCCGCATCTGGCTGCAGCATTGATGACCCACTTGCATGCACGCGGTTATGAGCAGGCAGAGTTGACCACCCCTCGGCAAGGGCATTTCAAAATCAACTATGGTCACCCGCAACAACCCCGGGTATCGATCGTGCTGGTGCTGGCAACGGATCTGCAGGCCATTCAGCGATGCTTGATCAGCCTGCTGGAGTACACCCGATACCCGAATTACGACGTGGTGCTGGTCGACAATGCCTGCGCTCACCCGGATGCAACGCAATGGATGCCGGGCATCAAAGCGTTGATGGGCGATCGTTTGCAGGTGATTGCTGCGCCACGGCCACTGACACATGCAGCGGCCATCAACCTGGCCGCCGGGCACGCCCGGGGCGAATACTTGCTGTTGCTACGGGCAGATACAGTGCTGATGCAAAGGCAATGGCTTGATGAACTGCTCAATCATGGACAACGCCCTGAGGTAGGTATTGTCGGTGCCAAGGCGATATCGACGTCACGCCAAATCACTCACGGCGGGATTATTCTTGGCCTTGAAGGTCACGCCGGCCATGCCTTTGTCGGGCAACCCATGAACTCGCCGGGATACATGAACCGTTTGTGGGTGGACCAAAACTACAGCGCGGTCTCGGATGTCTGCTTATTGATTCGCAAGGCGGTGTTTGACGGCGTAGGCGGGCTGGACGTGCTGGCCTTTGCACAGGGTGGCGCCGATGTGGATCTGTGCTTGCGGGTAGGGCAGTCGGGTTACTTGACCGTATGGACACCACATGCGGCGGTCATCAACGATTTTGCCCAGCCTGCAATCCCGGAGTCTGTGCGCGAAGTCTTTCAACAGCGCTGGGCCGTATTGTTGGCCAGCGATCCTGCCTATAACCAGAACTTGTCATTGAACGATGCCGGCGGTTTCAAGCTGGCCGATGCCCAGTTGTCGTGGCGACCTTTGGCCTGGAGGCCGATGCCGGTGATTCTCGCGCAGCCGTGTGATGTGCACGGGTGCGGTCACTATCGGGTCATTCAGCCCTTGAATGCCCTCAAGCGTGAAGGGGTGGTTGAGGGTGCCTTGACGTATGGCGTGCCGAGTGTGTTGCACCTTGAACGTTATGCGCCGGACACGCTAGTCATGCAGCGTCCTCTCAGGGAGGCCGATCTGGCAGCCGCACGGCAGATCAGTGCATTCAGCCGAGCTTTCAAGGTGTATGAACTGGACGACTATTTACCCAATCTGCCTGTCAAAAGTGTGCACAAGGCGCAAATGCCCAAGGACGTGATGCGTTCACTGCGGCGTGGGTTGTCTTATGTGGATCGTTTCGTCGTATCCACTGAGGCGCTGGCTGAAGCGTTGAGCGGTTTTCATCACGATATTGTGGTGGTTAACAATCGCCTGGACATGGGCTGGTGGGGTGAGTTGCCTGTCAGTGCGCGAAGAACCTCAAACAAGCCGAGGGTCGGCTGGGCAGGCGGTGCGGGGCATACCGGCGACCTGGAAATGATCGTCGACGTGATCAAGGCACTGGCAGATGAGGTGGACTGGGTGTTTATGGGGATGTGTCCTGACAAGCTGCGCCCTTATGTGAGGGAGTTTCACCCTGGCGTACGGATTGACCTGTACCCGGCGGCGCTGGCCCGGCTTAATCTGGACTTGGCCGTGGCCCCGCTGGAAGATAATCTGTTCAACACCTGTAAAAGCAATCTGCGGCTGTTGGAATACGGGATGTGCGGCTATGCGGTGGTGTGCAGTGACAGTGTGACGTATCGCGGGGATTTGCCGGTAACGCGGGTCAGAAACCGCTTTCGCGACTGGGTGGACGCCATTCGCATGCATGTACACGACCTTGATGCGACTGAGCGGGCAGGGGATGCCTTGCGCGACCGGGTGCGCATGGATTGGATGCTTGATGAAATCGGCCGAGAGCAATGGCGCAGAGCCTGGCGGGTATAGCCCTTGTAGCCGCTGACGAGGAAAGAAGGCTGCGTTCGGCGGCGTAGCCGTCGTAAAACCTGACACACCGCGGTGTCCCATTTTGCGCCCGCTGCGCGCTCGATCGCAGCCTTCGGCAGCGGCTACAGGTTAGCGTGTGGCTGCGGGCATGGCGCGTAGCCGTCGTAAAACCTGACACACCGAAGCGTGCCATTTTGCGACCGCTTCGCGCCCGATCGCAGCCTTCGGCAGCGGCTACAGGTTAACGTGTGGCTGCGGGCATGGCGCGTACCCGTCGTAAAACCTGACACACCGCGGTGTCCCATTTTGCGACCGCTGCGCGCTCGATCGCAGCCTTCGGCAGCGGCTACAGGTTTACGTGTGGCTGCGGGCAGGAGCGTAGCCGCTGACGAGGAACGAAGGCTGCGATCGGCGGCGAAGCCGTCGTAAACCCTGACACACCGAGGCGTCCCATCTTGCGACCGCTTCGCGCTCGATCGCAGCCTTCGGCAGCTGCTACAGGTAAACGTGTCGCTGCGAGCATGGCGCGTAGCAGCTGACGAGGAACGAAGGCTGCGATCGGCGGCGCAGCCGTCGTAAAACCTGACACCCCGAGTCGTCCCATCTTGCGACCGCTTCGCGCCCGATCGCAGCCTTCGGCAGCTGCTACAGATCAACGTGTGGCTGCGAGCATGGCGCGTAGCCGCTGACGAGGAACGAAGGCTGCGATCGGCGGCGCAGCCGTCGTAAAACCTGACACACCGCGGTGTCCCATCTTGCGACCGCTGCGCGCTCGATCGCAGCCTTCGGCAGCGGCTACAGGTTAACGTGTGGCTGTGAGCAAGGCGTGTAGCCGTCGTAAAACCTGACACACCGCGGTGTCCCATCTTGCGACCGCTGCGCGCTCGATCGCAGCCTTCGGCAGCGGCTACAGATCAACGTGTCGCTGCGAGCATGGCGCGTAGCCGCTGACGAGGAACGAAGGCTGCGATCGGCGGCGAAGCCGTCGTAAAACCTGACACCCCGAGTCGTCCCATCTTGCGACCGCTTCGCGCCCGATCGCAGCCTTCGGCAGCTGCTACAGATCAACGTGTTGTTGCTCGCAGGTGCGTAGCAGCTGACGAGGAACGAAGGCTGCGTTCGGCGGCGTAGCCGTCGTAAACCCTGACACTCCGTGTCGTCCCAGCTTGCGACCGCTTCGCGCTCGATCGCAGCCTTCGGCAGCGGCTACAGATCAACGTGTGGCTGCGGGCATGGCGCGTAGCCGCTGACGAGGAACGAAGGCTGCGTTCGGCGGCGCAGCCGTCGTAAAACCTGACACCCCTAGGCACCCCATTTTGCGACCGCTTCGCGCTCGATCGCAGCCTTCGGCAGCTGCTACAGGTAAACGTGTGGCTGCGAGCATGGCGCGTAGCAGCTGACGAGGAACGAAGGCTGCGTTCGGCGGCGTAGCCGTCGTAAAACCTGACACACCGCGTTGTCCCATTTTGCGACCGCTGCGCGCTCGATCGCAGCCTTCGGCAGCGGCTACAGGTTAACGTGTGGCTACGAGCATGGCGCGTAGCCGTCGTAAACCCTGACACACCGCGTCGTCCCATCTTGCGACCGCTTTGCGCTCGATCGCAGCCTTCGGCAGCGGCTACAGGTTAACGTGTGGCTGCAGGCAGGAGCGTAGCCGCTGACGAGGAACGAAGGCTGCGTTCGGCGGCGTAGCCGTCGTAAAACCTGACACTCCGAGTCGTCCCATTTTGCGACCGCTCCGCGCTCGATCGCAGCCTTCGGCAGCGGCTACAGGTTAACGTGTGGCTACGAGCATGGCGCGTAGCCGTCGTAAACCCTGACACACCGCGTCGTCCCATCTTGCGACCGCTGCGCGCTCGATCGCAGCCTTCGGCAGCTGCTACAGGTAAACGTGCGCTGGGAGCAGGAGCGAAGCCGCTGACGAGGAACGAAGGCTGCGTTCGGCGGCGTAGCCGTCGTAAACCCTGACACACCGAGGTGTGCCATTTTGCGACCGCTTCGCGCTCGAACGCAGGCTTCGGCAGCGGCTACAGGTTAACGTGTGGCTACGAGCATGGTGTGTAGCCGTCGTAAAACCTGACACACCGAGTCGTCCCATCTTGCGACCAGCGCGGATTAATAGGTGCTGCTCACCACTCCGACGCCTGTCACTTGAGCTTCAATGATCTTGCCGCTGGTTACATTTTTGACCCGAATCACGTCGCCTTTGCGGCCATCAGTCAGTGCTTCGCCTTCTGTGTTCGCCTGGATGGCGCCATGACGGGCCTGCATGGTCACCCGCTGACCACGACGCACCAACCAGGGGGAGGTCAACATCTCCTGAGTCAAAGCCTGATCGGCGCGAATTCGACGCTTGGCACTCAAACCCTCGACCTGATCGATCCGGTTGAAATACGCCTGATCCTGCTTGCCCAGCGAGACTTCGCGCACTGTCAGCATCGCCTCGGAGATGGGCTCTTCACGTTCAAGCACTTGAGTCGCCACTACGGCCCTGATGAATACCGTTGCCTGGGCTGTGACGGTGATGGATGAGGCAGGTTGCCCGGCGCACGTCAGACGGACGCGCTTGCGACCCAGCACCGATGAAGGCTGTTGTTCAGCCTCGACCTGCAACGGTTGCGGGCACTTCAGGCCCGGTAAGTCGGTGGGCAGCGCAAACACTTTTTGCGTGAATCGAAGCCCTTGCCAGCCTTGATCGGCGGCTCTTTCGCTGAGTCGCTGGGTGAAGTATCGACGCACGCCATCGTCAATTTGCGCCCTGTAGGTGTCATCCGCACTCATTGCTCGGGGCACCGGCAACAGGCCAATCAGGCTGGCCACCGCGAAGGCGGAAATTACAGTTCCGCATCGTTGAGCGAGGCGTCGAAAAGGCGGAAGTGATACGGCGTCAGATCGGTCTCGTGATTTCATAAAAAGTCTTTTAAATCAATGGTCTGGAATGGGTTCTGCGACTAGGCACAGTTCCTGCAATTCATGCTTGCGAGCTGAACATTGATGAAAGGTGTCGGGTAATGAGTATACGGATAGAAGACGCGATGGGGGTGCACATGCGCGCACTGGGTTTGCATATGCAACGTAGCGAGATTCTGGCTGCAAACCTGGCCAATGAAGACACGCCCGGGTTTCAGGCGCGGGATCTGGACTTTGCCGCCGAGATGCGCCAGCGCGGATCGTCACCCTCGCTGGCTGAAGGGTTCGGCGCTCAACTGAAGTACCGCGTGCCTGCCCAGCCCTCTCAGGACGGCAACACGGTGGAGTTGAGTGTGGAACAGGCAGCCTTTGCCAAAAGTGCAGCTGATTTCCAAACCAGCCTGACGTTTCTTTCCATGAAATTTCGAGGCCTTAAACAGGCCATCGAAGGACGCTGATCATTATGGCTTTTGACGCTATTTACAAAATTGCCGGCTCTGCGATGAATGCCCAGACCGTGCGACTGAATACGGTCGCCAGCAACCTCGCCAATGCCGACTCTGCAGCGGGCAATGCCCAGGATGTTTACCAGTCGCGCAAACCGGTATTTGCCGCCCTGTATGGCAACGACCAGTTGACGCGCGGTGTCGGCATGGGCGGGGCGCATGTTCAGGTACTGGATGTAGTGGCCTCGGGCCGCGAGCCGCAGAAGCGTTATGAACCTGCCCATCCTCTGGCAGACCGCAGCGGTCATGTGTTCTACCCCGACGTGAACGAAATCGAAGAAATGACCGACATGATGTCGGCCACCCGCAGTTTTGAAACGGGGGTCGAAGTACTCAACCGGATCAAGAGCATGCAGCAAGGGCTGCTCAAACTGGGAGAAGCCTGATGAGCCAGATCCAGAACGACACGCGCAATACGCCGCCACCCGGTGATCAGGTCAACGGCAACTCTGACTCCGATGAAATACAGAACACCTTCATTCAATTGATGGTGGCGCAGATCCGCAATCAGGACCCGACCAAGCCGGTGGACAGCAGTGAATTCCTCAGCCAGTTCGCGGCCATGTCTCAGGTTCAGAGCCTGGAAAAAATGTCGGCATTGACGCAAAACAACATGGTGTTGCTGGAGAACCTGCAATACCTCAGCGCTGCCAGCCTGGTGGGGCAGATGGTCAAGGTTCGGGTGGAAGAACTGGATCTCACCGACCAGAAGGTCGAGGCCCAGATTGAACTGGAACACAACGCCAACGAGTTGGTGGTGACCCTCACCGATGAAAACGGTGTCGAGACTGAAATTCCATTGCCAGCCAGTGCACCGGGGCGGGTGGAGTTCGAAATCGACCCTGTAGCACTGGGGCTCAAGCCCGGCAAGTATGAAATTGAAGTCAAATCCAACACGGACGAGAGCTTTGTTGTGGAGGCAAAGGGCAAGGTCAACAGCGTGCGCCTGAGCACTGACGGGCCGGTGTTGAATATCGCCGGTGTGGGTGACGTGCCGTTCTATGAAATTACTGAATTCAGTGAAGCTTCAATGCTCAGCAACCTGATGCTGCCCGGGCAAAACCCGGGGCAACGCTCCCTCAGCCAATCGATACAAGGCCCGCGCCATGAGTTTTAACATTGCACTTACCGGCTTGAATGCTGTGACCGAACAGCTCAACACCATCAGCCACAATATCGCCAACGTGGGCACCACCGGTTTCAAATCGTCGCGTACCGAGTTCGGCAGTTTGTACTCGGGCACTCAGGCTATGGGGGTCAGTGTCTTGGGCCATACCCAGAGCATGAGCCTGGGCGGCGCGCACGTAGGCACGGGCGACAGCCTCAACCTGGCCATTTCGGGTGGCGGACTGTTTGTCACCCGCAGTGCCAGCGGCGATATCAGCTACACCCGGGCCGGCGCATTTGGCAAAGACAGTGATAACTACCTGGTGGATGCCAGCGGTCAGTATTTGCAAGGTTACACCGTTGATGCGGCGGGCAACTTGCAGGTCGGTACGGTGGGCGATTTGCGTTTGCAGACCGGCAACTTGCCTGCCAAAGCCACCGACGGCATTGAGTTTGTCACCAACCTGGATGCAGGCAAGGACCCGGTCACGGTCACGCCGTTCGATCCGGACAACCTTGACTCCTATACCGACAGCCAGACCACCGCGGTGTATGACTCCCAGGGCAAACAACATTCATTGACCCAATACTTCGTCAAAACCGGGGACAACACCTGGGAAGTCCATTACGCCGTGGATAAAACCATCGTAGGTGGCCCTGAACCGATGGTTTTCGATGAGCGCGGTGGTTTAGTCACGCCGTTGGGCCCGGTGAATATTTCGTTTCCCCTGGCCGGTGTCGAGGCCATGAGCATTGACATCAACTACACCCGCAGCACCCAGAGCGCGTCGGACTTTGTGGTGACGACCAATGACCCAAGCGGTTATGCCGCAGGTGAAAACACCGGTGTGACCGTTGAAAAAGACGGCATGGTTTACGCCACCTACAGCAATGGCGAGCGACTGCTGCAAGGGCAAGTGGTATTGGCCAACTTTGCCAACCCCAACGGCCTGAAAAACGAAGATGCGACTCGCTGGAGTGCCACGGGCGAGTCGGGCAACCCGCTGATCGGTCCTCCGGGCACGGGATTGTTTGGCGAGTTGACAGCCGGTGCGCTGGAAAGCTCCAACGTCGACATGACCCAGCAATTGGTCGGGCTTATGGAAGGTCAGCGCAACTATCAGGCGAACAGCAAAGTGCTGTCCACTGACAAGGAACTGACGCAAGTGCTGTTCAACGCTATCTGAGGCTGACCCATGGACCGCTTGGGCTATACGGCAATGACCGCCGCCAGTCGAACGATGACGGCGCTGAGTGTGCGCTCCAACAATCTGGCCAATGTCAACACACCGGGTTTTCGTGCCGACCTTGAACAGGCCGTGAGTGTGCCGGTTCAAGGGTACGGCTATGAAAGCCGGCATCTGACCAAGGTTCAAGGCAACGGCGTGAACATGGCGCCCGGTGCGCTAATGGCCACAGGCCGTGATCTGGATTTCGCCATCAAGGGTGCAGGTTTGATCGCCGTTCAGGGCGACGAGGGCGAAGCCTATACCCGCCATGGCAGTTTGCAGGTTGATGCCGACATGCAATTGACCATCAACGGCCGCGCGGTGCTGGGCGAGGGTGGTCCGATTCAGTTGCCCGAGTTCGACACGGTGCACATTGCTGCCGATGGCCGAATTTCGGTATTGCCCCGTGGCGAGCCACTGATGGTTGAAGTGGATCAGATCAAACGTGTCGACCTGACGGCCGGCCAATTGCAAAAAAACAGTGCCGGTTTGCTGGTGACACTAGACGGCGCTCCGGCGGCGGCAGATGACAACGTCGTGCTGGCCGCAGGCTTCCTGGAGGCCAGCAACGTCTCGGCGATTGACCAGTTGGTGGGCACCATAAGCCTGAGCCGGCTGTTCGAAACCCAGGTCAAGATGATGAAAGCCGCCGAAGACTTGTCGTCGGCGGGTAATAGCATGATTCGCGTTTGATACTTACAGGACATACCCCATGAGCTCTGCACTCTGGATCAGCAAAACCGGGCTTGCCGCCCAGGACAAGGCCATGTCCACCGTCGCCAATAACCTGGCAAACGTTAATACCACCGGTTTCAAAAGCGATCGCGTGGTGTTTGAAGACTTGTTCTACACCATTGAAGTGCCGCCCGGCGCCCAGGCCGATGCCGTCAATACGGTGCCGTCGGGTATCCAGTTGGGCAGCGGTGTGCGGGTGGTGGGCACGCAAAAAGTCTTCACCGAAGGCAGCACGCAAACCACGGGGCAACCCATGGATCTGGCCATCAGCGGGCCTGGGTTCTTTCAGGTTGAGTCCGCCAATGGCGATATTTACTACACCGAAAGTGGTCAGTTACAGCTCAATGCCGAAGGCATGCTGGTGAACACCCAAGGCCTGCCTTTGTCTCCGGCCATCGAGCTGCCGGTGGGCCATAAAAACTTCAAGGTGGGCACCGACGGCATTGTCACCGCCGAACTGCCGGGCGGTGCCGGCCCGGTGGAAATTGGCCAGATCATGCTGGTCAATTTTGCCAACCCGTCCGGGTTGCAGGCGTTGGGCGGCAACCTGTATCAGGAAACGGTTGCCAGCGGTGAGCCGGTCGAGGGCATCGCCGGTGAGGATGGCCTGGGCGTCATCAAGCAAGGCCAGCTGGAAGGGTCAAATGTTGAAGTGGTAGAGGCCATGGTTTCGATGATGGCCATTCAGCGTGCTTATGAAGCCAACGCCAAGGTGCTGGATGCCTCATCCGGCATGTTGCAGTTCCTTAATCAGACGGTCTGAGCAGTTCAATGCGTAATTTCATCCTGTGTGCGCTGGGGGTGGCCCTTGCCGGTTGCCAAAGCCTGTCGGAGCTGTTGCCCGACGAAGACTCCAGCGCTTATGAGCCTTTGCCTCTGGATTACAGCGTACCGCCTGCCAAGGGTGGCGGGCTTTATCGCCCCGGTTACGCAGGCTCGTTGTATCAGGACAAACGCGCGTTAAGGGTCGGGGACATTCTGACCATCGTCCTTGATGAGTCGACTCAGTCGAGCAAAAGCGCAGGCACCAGTTTTGGCAAATCCTCAAGCATCGGCATTGATACCCCCACCGTGCTGGGTAAAGCCTATTCCGGTCTGGAAACTCAGGTGGATGCCGAGCGCGACTTCAATGGATCGGCCAAGAGTTCGCAGCAAAACACCCTGCGCGGCTCGATTGCCGTGACGGTACACAAAGTGCTGCCCAACGGCACGTTGTTGGTCAAAGGTGAGAAATCATTACGCTTGAACCAGGGCGACGAGTTCATTCGTCTGGCCGGGCTGGTACGTCTCGATGACATCAACCGTTACAACCAGGTGTCGTCGCAGAGCGTGGCCAATGCCCGGATTTCCTATGCAGGGCGGGGTGTACTCAATGACAGTAATTCGGCGGGTTGGTTAACCCGTTTTTTCACCCACCCCATTTTCCCCCTGTGAGTGGAAAGCTTATTTATGCGATGCGCGCTGCTAACCCTGTTGACGTTCTATAGCCTCTTGTCGCACATGCCGGCGTTGGCTACACCCTTGATGGACCTTGTTGATGTTGAGGGGGTTCGCGCCAATCAGGTGATCGGTTACGGCCTGGTCGTGGGCCTGGATGGCAGTGGCGATAAAAGCCAGGTCAAGTTCACCAATCAGTCCGTGGCCAACTTGATCAAACAGTTCGGCATTAACTTGCCGCCCAATGTTGACCCCAAGCTTAAAAACGTCGCGGCGGTCACAGTGACGGCGTCGATCCCGCCGTCTTACAGCCCCGGGCAAACGGTGGATGTCACCGTGTCTTCGCTGGGCGACGCGAAAAGCCTGCGCGGTGGGCAGTTGCTCATGACGCCGTTGCTGGGTGTGGACGGTGAAGTCTATGCACTGGCTCAGGGCGCGTTGGTCGTGGGCGGGGTCAAGGCAGAAGGGCGCAGTGGTTCCAGCGTTGCGATCAATAGTGCCAACACCGGTTTGATCGCCAACGGCGCCACCATCGAACGCATGATTGCCAGTGACTTCAGTGAGCGCAGCGAGGTCATGCTTAACCTGCGCCAACCCAGTTTTCAAACGGCCAGCCACGTGGCTCAAGCCGTCAACCAGCAGTTCGGCCCCGGCACCGCCACCGCCTTGAGCGGGACGCAAGTGTCGGTGCGTGCGCCGTTGCCGAGCAACCAGCGCATCAGCTACATGGCCCTGCTTGAATCCATTGATGTGCAAGAAGGCCGAACGCGCCCCAAGGTGGTGTTCAACAGCCGTACCGGCACCGTGGTGGTTGGTCAGGGCGTACGTGTCAAAGCCGCCGCCGTGAGCCATGGCAACCTGGCCGTGACGATCAGCGAAACCCCGCAAGTCAGTCAGCCCGGCGCATTGTCGGGCGGTCAAACGGCGGTGGTGCCGCGTTCGGATGTCTCCGTCAATCAACAGCGCAACCCGATGTTCGCCTGGCCGGACGGTGCCGATTTACAGAGCATCATCAAGACCGTCAACAGCCTGGGTGCCACTCCGGATGATGTGATGAGCATTCTTCAGGCACTGGAAACCGCCGGTGCCCTGAATGCCGAACTGATCGTGATTTAAGGGCGATAGACCATGAGCATTCTCCCATTCTCACCACAGCGTCAGACCGCGCCCAAGCCAACTCAGGACATTGCCGTCGCGCGTCAGGCTCGTCTCGAAGCCGCTGCCGAGCAGTTCGAAGCGATGTTTTTGCAGCAGATCCTCAAGCAAATGCGCAAGGCGGGTGATGTGTTGTCGGACGGCAGCTCAATGCGTAGCCGCCAAGGCGATACCCTGCGCGAGATGCATGATGAGGCGCTGGCCCAAACCCTGGCGACGCATCGGCAAACGGGCATCGCTGACCTGCTGGTCAAGCAGTTGTCGCGGGGTGAGGCCGTGGTGGCGGACCCTGTGCACGCCGGGCATCGGGACATGCCACCGACGCCTGCCGCGCCCCAGATGGCCGACAGCCTGTTTACCCCGATTGTGAAGACCTGGCAGCGCGGCGTAGACACCGTGACCCGTGGGGCAACCACGCTCATGGCACTGGTTGAGCGCGTGATCGCCCACGAGTCATCCGGGCAGGTGGCCGTCATATCGTCCAAAGGTGCGCGCGGGTTGATGCAGTTGATGCCGGACACCGCCCGGGAAATGGCCCAGGAACTGAAGGTGGAATTCAACGAGCAGCGCCTGATCACCGATGGCGCCTACAACAAGCGCCTGGGCGTCGCCTATCTGGACAAGCTGCTCAAACGCTACGAGGGCGCTACCGTGCTGGCCGTAGCCGCCTATAACGCAGGGCCGGGGCGCGTGGATGAGTGGCTGAAGGTCAACGGCGACCCGCGACAGGGTCAAATCAGCGTCAGCCAATGGGTGGAGCGCATTCCGTTCGCAGAAACGCGTAACTACACCCGTTCGATTCTGGCGGATCTTGAGCGTCCGGCGGTGCCGCTGGCGGAGGCTGTTAGGCCGTCAACCTCCACTGATTCAGCCATTAGCAGAATCGGCCTTAAGCGCATGCCCGATTCAGTCGCTTTAGAAGACCAAGTCGCTACTTCCATTATCAGCACTGCGGGTGCATTCAGTTCTGCGGCGTTTGCCCCGAACATGCGTCTGGTGCGCAAGGAGATTGAATCGTGAGTTTGATGAGCCAGATTGGTTACTCCGGAATGAATGCCGCGCAAATTGCGCTCAACACCTCGGCGCAGAACGTAGCCAACATGTTCACCCCCGGCTACAGCCGGTTGACAGCGCAGATGGGCTCGCTGGCCGGCACCAGCAATCAGCAGGTCGGCGGCGGGGTGGCCGTCACCAACGTGCGGCGCATGAGCGACGACTTCAAAACCCAGCAACTGTGGCGGGCGACCACCGACATGCAGTATTACCAGGCCGGGCAAGACTATCTCAGCTCGCTGGAAGGTGTCATGGGGGGCGAGGGGTCAAACATCAGCACCGGTCTGGATAACTTTTATGCAGCCCTGAGCGCCGCCAGCGACAGCCCCGGCGACATACCGCAGCGTCAGCAGGTATTGAATGAAATGCGCAACCTGAGCCAGCGTTTCAATGGCCTCAACAGCAGCATCAACAGCCAGCTCGATGCACTGCATGCACAGCGCACGGCCATGGGCACCGAGATCAATGGACTGGCCGACAACCTGGCCTTGCTCAACAAAAAAATCGTCGAAGCCGAGTCCACCGGCGGTGACAGTTCGGCGTTGCGCGATCACCGCGACTTGCTGGTAGGCGAACTGAGTAAATTCACCGATGTGCGCGTCAATGAAGCCCGTGATGGCTCACTGACCATTTCCCTCAATAATGGTCAGCCATTGGTATCGGGCAGCACGGCTGGGCAGTTGTCCGTCACCACCAACGCGGCGGGCGAACAGGAAGTCTCGCTGACGTTTGCCGGCAACACGTTCCCGCTCAGGCAGGAGAGCCTGGGCGGCTCGTTTGGCGGGCTGTATGACGTTGAACACAACAACTTGCTGCCTGCCCGCGAAAGCCTTGTGCAAATGGCCGAAGAACTGACCCGGATGGTCAATGACACGCTGGCCACCGGCTACGACCTCAACGGCAATCCCGGTAAACCGCTGCTGACGTTCAACGCGGGCAGCAGCAACCTGCTGCAAATGAATGACGTGACGCCCGAAGAATTGGCGTTTTCCGGGGTGCCCGGTGACAACGGCAACAACCAGGTGCTGCTTGCCCTGATCGAGTTGAAAAACAAGAAAGTCACCATCGGCGGCAGTGAAGTGACCCTCAGCGAAGCTTACAGCGGGATGCTCGGGGACGTGGCCAGTGCCAGCCGGCAAAACCAGGCTGACCTCACATCCGCCACCGCGGTTGCGGTAGAAGCCCAAAGTCAGCGCGATGCGGTCAGTGCCGTCAGTGACACCGAAGAAGCGCAAATGATCATGGAATACAACAAAGCGTTGCAGGCCAACATGAAAGTCGTGCAAACGGCCAATGAGTTATTCGACACCATCCTGGCTTCCGTTTAAACCCGGCCACAAGGCGTACCCCTATGCGAATCAGCAACGCGCAAACCAGTGCGATGATGCACAACAACATGAACCGCAACAGTCAGGCCATTGCCCAGTTGCAAGCCCAGATCGGCAGTGGCTTGCGCATCCAGAAGCCCTCTGACGATCCGATTGCCAGTGCCCGTCTGCTGCGCATCCAGCGTGAGCAATCGAGCCTGGGCCAGTACAACGAAAACATTGGCAAAGTCTCGGACAACCTTAAATTGCAAGAGACCTATGTGCAGTCAGGGTCGGATGCCATGGGCAGCATTCGCGACCTGCTGCTGTGGGCGGGTAACGACAGCAATAGCCCGGAGGATCTGTCTGCCATCGCCACCCAGCTGTCCAGTCTTGAAGACAGTCTGGTCAGTTACTTCAACGCCAAGGACGAAGCCGGGAACTATGTGTTTTCTGGCACGCGCAACGATGTGCCCGCTGTCACCTTTGACCCGGCCACAGGCACCTACAGCATGACGGGCAACGATGAAGAGCGTCAGGCCGTAGTCGGCAATGGCGTGCTGATCGGTGATAACGTCACGGCCCAGCAGATGCTCGGGGCTGATGCGGACTTCCTCAATGACTTGCACAGCCTGGTCGACAGCCTGAAAAACGCGCCCGACGACCCGACCACCCGCCAGCAACTCAAGGACACCCTGGAGCAACTGGATGTGACCCACGGCCACATGATGGGTGCGATAACCGACATGGGCGGTCGCCAAAACACGCTGACCCTGCTTGCCGAAAGCAATGCCGACGTGTCCCTGGCCAATCAGAAAGTGCAGGGCGACCTGTCCCAGCTCGACATGGGCGGCGCCTTCCTGGCGGTGCAGGCTTATGAGCTGTCGATGCAGGCCAGCCAGAAAGTGTATAGCCGCATGGCAACCATTTCTCTGTTTGACCTGATGTAAGCGGGAAGGTCAGTCATGAAAGTTGTCAACGAGCGTTCGACCCTTGCTGCGTATGACCTGGGCATGCGAGCGCAGGCCCAATTGCGTGACACTGCAGCGCCACGCATTAGGCAAGCGGTCACGCAAGGTGCTGCGCCCCGTCAGCCGGGCAAAATGGCTGACCTGAGCCTGCAATTGAACCGCCAGTCCTCGGCCCTGCAATCCGCTCAGCTTTACCTGAGCGAAGTGGCCGAACACATGACCGGGCTGAAACGCGACGTGGGGCGTAGTTTGGCCGCCTCGTCCAAACATGTAGCCCCTGATATTGACGTGATTGGCCGTTCGGTTGCTCGCCTCAATGACTTGCTTGATCAGCGCAGCCGCTTATCGTCGGCCAGTCTGGATGCCGAGTTAAACCTCAGCCTGCAAGCGCCGTTGCGCAGTCGTTTCAGCATCAAGGGGCTTGAATCACTGCACAGCGTACTCGCCTCTGGCAGTGAGGCGTTGTTGTTCAATGCGGGTCGGCATCTGCCGGGCCCCGTTGCTGTGGTACTGGATGACGGCATGAGTGAGCGCCAGTTGCTGCAACGCTTCAACGCCAGCCTGGCTCAGGCGGGTTTGCATGTTGAAGTCATTGATCAGGAGGCACTGCGTTTTTCGGCGGCGGACAGTCAGTGGCAGCGACTCAGGGGCCAGCTGTCCATTCAGGGCGAAGACAAACTCTTCGCCAAGACCGGGTTTACCCGTGTTGACGTCCAGGAACACAACCTTCTGGGCACACCTTTGGTGGTGCCCGTCGCCGCTGAGCGTCGGCCCATGCGCGAGCTGCTCGAAACCGTTGATAAAGGGTTGTCAAAAATCAAGGACGTGCTCGAGCAGCTTAACGCGCGTCAATCCCAGTTGATGGGCCAGCTAGGGCGCCACGAAAGTCAGGAAGAAAAGCGCTGGGCCCATGACTTTACCGCGCGTGTATTCAGCCTCAAGGGCGAGCAGGCCAGTGATTATTCCCGCGTGGCGCAGGTGGTTCGCTGTCAGGCGAATATTTCGCGGCCCACTGTGCATGGGTTGATGAGCGGGGTCTAAACCCCGTTCAAGGGTGTAGCGACGGCCACGTCGCCCCTCGCAGCCCAGGTTCCTCATCAGCTGATAGCCGAGCAAGCGCGTCCGCGAATTTCAATCTGGCATTTCAACTTCAGCCGCACACATATGCCTAGGCAATCCTGTGCTTAGTCTTATCGGACGATGTTCAGCTTTTTCTCGCAGTCAATGATTGCTCCCATACACCGCTCACACCTTAAGAGCGGGGCGCACTCTGGCTAGCGGGAGATTTCTATGAAGTTGCTGAATAAAGTGGCGTTCGTGACAGGGGCCGGGCAAGGCATGGGGCGTGCGATTGTGCGTCATTTCGCCGAGCAGGGCGCACAGGTAGTGGCGGCAGATATCAATCTTGAAGCCGCTCGCCAAACCATCGAAGGGCTGGGCGACAACGCGCTGGCCGTGAGCTGCAACGTGGCCGACAGCGCTTCGGTCGCGGCCGCAATGGCCGCCACCCATGAGTGTTTTGGCAGCCTTGATGTGGTTGTCAACAATGCAGGTATCGGCTCCATCGATGCCTTCGCCGAGACCCCCGACGAGCACTGGCAGCGCGTCATCGGCGTCAACCTGACCGGCACTTTTTTCTGTAGCCGCGAAGCAGTCAAGCTGATGCTCAAGGCCGCCACGCCCGGCGTCATTATCAATATCTCCAGTACTTCTGCCGTCACCGGTGAAGGCCCAAGCCATTACTGCGCCGCCAAGGCCGGGGTCATGGGGCTTACCCGCAGCATGGCCCGTGAACTGGCCAGCAATGGCATTCGCGTTAACACCATTGTGCCTGGTCCGACCAACACGCCAATGATGGCCGACATCCCCGAAGACTGGATGCAAAGCATGCTCAAGGCCATTCCGTTGGGCCGCATGGGTGAAACCGATGAAATCGCTCGCGTTGCGGCCTTTTTGGCCAGTGACGATGCCAGTTTTATCACCGGGCAAAACCTCGCGGTCAATGGCGGCATGGCCTTTATCTAAGCGCAGCAGATGGGTGGGGAGAGCGTCATGGGAACTCGTTTAAACAGCAAAGTAGCGTTTATCACCGGGGCCGGCTCAGGCATCGGCGCGGCCACAGCCTTGCGCTTTGCCGAGGAGGGCGCGCTGGTCGTGCTCTGCGGTCGACGCATCGAGCCACTGGAAGCCGTAGCGGCACAGATTCGTGATGCCGGTGGCCGTGCTGAATGCGCCGTGGCCGATGTCAGTAATGAGGCCGCTTATGTAGCAGCCATCACGGCAGCGGCAGAGCGCAATGGCCGTCTGGATATTTTGGTCAATAATGCGATGGCTTACAGCTGGGGCGCAATTGACAGCACCTCGACGGCTGACTGGCACTCCAACTTCGCCACCACCGTGGATGGCACGTTCTGGGGCACACGCACGGCAATGACGCTGATGCGCGCCCAGGGCAGTGGCTCGATCATCAATATCGCGTCGATCTGCGGCCTGTTCGGCACGCCGTGGATGGCCGGTTACTCAGCCGCCAAAGCGGCCGTGATTAACTTCAGTCGAGCCGCCGCCAGTGAAGGCGCGAGCCACAACATTCGCTGCAATGTGGTGATTCCCGGCGTGGTCGAGACCCCGGCCACCGCAGGCATGTTGACCGATGACAAAACCCGTCTGAATACCGAAAAACTGATCCCGCTCAAACGTGTTGGCCAACCGGTGGAAGTGGCTAACGCCATTCTGTTTCTGGCCAGCGATGAAGCTTCGTACATCACCGGGGCCAGTCTGCCGGTCGATGGCGGCCGTAGCAGCGAGTTGTACACCGTACTCGAGTAATCAGTTCGGGCATTTAAAGACCGCTTTAAGGACACCGCATATGGAACAGAACGCCTTGCTCGCCCGTCTTGACCGGCTGGAGTCGATTGAAGAAATTCGCCAGCTGGCCGGCAAATATTCATTGTCGCTGGACATGCGTGACCTCGATGCCCACGTCAATCTGTTTGCCGAAGACATTCGGGTCGGGCGTGAAAAAACCGGGCGGGCGCACCTTAAAGCCTGGGTCGACAGCACGTTGCGTGACCAGTTTCACGGCACCTCCCATCACCTGGGCCAGCACCTCATCGAGTTCACCGACCCCGATCATGCCGTGGGTGTGGTGTATTCCAAGAACGAGCACGAGACCGGCCCCGAGTGGGTGACCATGCAAATGCTCTATTGGGATGACTATGAGCGCATGCAGGGGCGCTGGTATTTCCGTCGTCGCCTGCCGTGCTACTGGTACGCCAGCGATCTCAACAAGCCGCCGATTGGCACGCAGAAAATGCGCTGGCCGGGGCGCGAACCCTACGCAGGCACCTTTCACGATCTGTTCCCGTCATGGCACGAGTTCTGGGCCAACCGCCCGGACAAGGATCAGTTGCCGCAGGTGGCGACGGCGGCTCCGGTCGAACACTTTCTTGCCACCCTGCGCCGTGGGGCTGGCGCGCCGAAGATCCGCGTGC
Organism: Pseudomonas sp. TMW22091; assembly: GCF_022496705.1. Lineage (NCBI taxonomy): Bacteria > Pseudomonadati > Pseudomonadota > Gammaproteobacteria > Pseudomonadales > Pseudomonadaceae > Pseudomonas > Pseudomonas sp. TMW22091. Next base: position 34,710 of record NZ_SCFI01000018.1, on the reverse strand, counting down.
GCTAAGGAGCCACTATGAGCATTTTGTTTGAACCTGTGCGGTTGGGTGAGCTTGAGCTTGCCAACCGCATTGTCATGGCGCCCATGACCCGCAGCCGCGCCGACGATCGGGGTGTACCGACCGCTGAAATGATCGAGTACTACCGCCAGCGGGCATCGGCCGGCCTGATCGTTGCCGAAGGCACTGCGCCTTCCGCCAGCGGTCTGGGCTATTGCCGCACCCCGGGCATTTACAACGCCGAACAGATAGCCGCCTGGAAGGCGGTGACCGACGCCGTGCATGCTGAGGGTGGGTTGATCGTGTTGCAATTGATGCACGTGGGCCGGGCGGCGAGCGCGCTGAACAAGCCCGCAGGCGCGGCAACGGTGGCCCCTTCGGCCATACGGGCACGCACGCAGCTGTTTACCGACCGCGCAGGAATGGTCGACACCGACGAGCCGCAAGCGTTGTCGATAGAGGATATTGAGGCGGTGGTCGGCGACTATCGCCAGGCCGCCTTGAACGCCCGCGCGGCGGGTTTTGACGGGGTTGAACTGCACTGCACCAGCGGTTATTTGCCTATGCAGTTCATGGCTTCGGGCAGCAACCTTCGCGATGACCGCTACGGTGGCAGCGTGCAGAACCGCATGCGTTTCCCTACTGAGGTGCTGACCGCAATGGCCTCGGCCATAGGTTCAGGCCGTGTGGGCCTGCGGCTGTGTCCCGGTAACCCTTTCAATGACATCGAAGACAGCGACCCACTGGCCACGGCCGAAGCCCTGTGCCGGGCGGCCGAGCCGCTGAATCTGGCGTACGTGCATATCATGCGCTCGCCATTGAGCGAACTGGATGCCTTCGCCTTGGCCCAGCGCAATTGCAGCGCCGGGTTGATTTTGAACGATGGTTTTGATGGCGCTTCTGCACAAGCAGCGTTGCAGGCCGGGCAGGGCGAGGCGGTGTCGTTTGCGCGGCACTTCATCGCCAACCCGGATCTGGTCGAGCGCTTGCGCCACGGCTTGCCCCTGGCCCGTTTCGATCGCAAGACCCTGTACTCGTCCGGCCCCGAAGGCTACAGCGATTACCCACTGGCCGAAGCGGTGGCGTCATGAATGACATGTCCCGTATTGCCTCTTTGGCACAGTACAAACAACAACCCGTGCCGCGCGAACAGACCCAAGCGTTACTCGATCTGCGCTCGGCTGCCAGCGCCCGGATTAAACCGGCTGACCGCTACACCCTGGCGGATCGCCTGGAAGAACAGGCGCAGCAGTTTGCTGAACGTACATTCCTGATTTACGGCGATCAGAGATTCACCTACGCACAGGTCGATGCACAGGCCCATCGCATGGCCCATGTGTTTTATGCCAAAGGCTTGCGCCCCGGTGATGTGTGCGCGATTGCCATGGAGAACCGCCCGCAGTTTTTCTTCTGCTGGTTTGGTCTGGTCAAACTGGGCGTGGTGGTGGCGTTTATCAATACCCAAGTCAGCGGTAAACCGTTGGCTCATGCCTTGCTCACAACGTCGGCCAAGGCGCTGGTGGTGGGCGAGGAGTGCCTGAGCAATATATTGGGCACCGAAGGCTTGCCTGAAGTACCGCTGTGGCTCATTGAAGATGCGCAAAACCCCTATGAAAGCCTGATGCCGTCTCGGGTAGACGTCAGTCTGGCTGCGCAGATAGCCGCCGCGCCTGTTATGCCGTTCCCGAAAGACATTCGTGCCGGTATTACCGCTGAAAGCACGACCTTGCTGATTTTCACTTCCGGCACCACCGGTTTGCCCAAAGCGGCGCGCTACAGCCATATGCGCTGGATGTCGTCCGGGGACGTGATGGAAGTCACCATGGGCGCAACCAGTGATGACGTGTTTTATTGCTGCTTGCCGCTTTACCACGGCGCTGCGGCGACATCGGTGACGTCCACTGCATTGCGTTGCGGCGCTAGCATCGTGGTACGGCGCAAGTTCAGCGTGCGTGAATTCTGGCTGGACGTGCGCCGCCATCAGATCACGGTGTTTCAGTACATCGGCGAAATCTGCCGCTACCTGCTGAACCAGCCCGCCCATGATGGTGAACGCGAGCACAGTTTGCGCTTGATGCTTGGCGCCGGGCTGACACCCGAATCCTGGCAACGCTGGCTGGAGCGCTTCGGCCCGATTCAGGTGTTTGAGGGCTGGGGAGCGACCGAGGCCAACGCCAACGTGATCAATGTCGACAACTACATCGGTTCGTGTGGCCGTGTGCCGGACTGGAACCGCACCAACCTGCGCCTGGTGCGCTATGACGTTGAAAGCGACAGCCATCCACGGGACGAACAGGGTTTTTACCAGCTCTGCAAACCCGGCGAAGTGGGCGAGGCGATGGGCTTTATCATCAATCATCCACACATTGGCGGCGGGCGCTTCGAGGGATATACCAGCGAGGACGCCACCGAAAGCAAGATCCGCCGCAACGTGTTTCAGGAAGGCGATGCGTACTGGAGTTCGGGCGATCTGCTGCGTTACGACGATGATGGCTATTGCTATTTTGTCGACCGTATCGGCGACACCTACCGCTGGAAAAGCGAAAACGTTTCGACCCTTGAAGTGGCAGACACGTTGGGTGATTTACCGGGCCTCGAACTGATCAATGTGTATGGTGTGCAAGTACCGGATCACGAAGGTCGGGCGGGCATGGCAGCGATCCTCATGCAGCCCGGACAGGTGTTTGACCCGCAGGCGTTTTATGAATTGACCGAAGCCCGTTTGCCGCGTTATGCCGCGCCAATGTTTGTACGGGTTTGTGCGGCGGCAGACCTGACCAGCACCTTCAAGCTGCGTAAGGTTGATTTGCAACGTCAGGGCTACGCCCCTGATTTGTTTGCCGACCCTTTGTTCGTGCGCGATGAAAGTACCCGTACTTATCAGCCGTACTCGCTGGACGTGTTGGCGCGCGCCGGTTTGGCGCCCTTTGCAGGCAGTGGCCATGAGTAACCTCGACGTACACGGCCATGAATGGCGTGACGGTCTGCGCTATCCGTGGCCGCAACCGCCTGCCAATGGCCAGGTGCAGGAGGTAGCAGAGGGGGTGTTGTGGCTGCGCATGCCACTGCCGTTTGGCCTGGACCATATCAACCTGTATTTGCTACGCCACGGCGACGGTTGGGTCGCGGTCGATACCGGCCTCAATAGCGATCAGTGCCGCGCAGTCTGGGAGCAGGTATTTGTCGACGTGCTGGGCGGTCTGCCACTCAAGGCAGTGATTTGTACGCATTTTCACAGTGACCACACGGGGGTGGTTGGCTGGTTGGCCGAGCGGTTCCGTTGCCCGGTGCTGATGACCTTGGGTGAGTTCGATGCCTTGCACCACGGCCCGCCTAAATCCCGCGAGCCTGAGTGGGCGTTTCTCGACTTCTATCAAAAAGCGGGGTTCACGGCTGAGCGCGCCGCCGCATTGTTGCCGCTGATTCAGGGTGAGCATTTCAGGCCGCAATTGACCGCCAGTTTCACCCGCATCAGCCACGGCAGTGAGTTGACCATTGGCGGGCGCCGCTGGCAGGTGGTGATGGGCAACGGCCATTCGCCCGAGCATGCCTGCCTGTATGCCGCCGATGACGGCCTGCTGATCTCGGGCGACCAAGTGTTGCCACGTATCACTTCAACCATTTCTGTGTATGTGCCTGAGCCAGAAGCCAATCCGCTGCGGGACTGGCTGGACTCTATCGAGCGCCTGCGGGTGATCCCCGACAGCGTGCTGGTGTTACCGGCGCACGAGCGGCCTTTTTTCAATCTACACCTGCGCCTGGATCAACTGCGCGACCACCATCTCAATCATTTGCAGCAGTTACTGGACGCTTGTGAGCAGCCATTGACCGGGCTGGAGATGATGGCGGTGCTGTTTAAAAAGCTGTCAGGTCGTTTTGACGAGTTGATGGCGGTGGGCGAGACCTTGGCTCACGCCAATTACCTGATGGCCGAGGGGGCGCTCGTCCGTGAGGAACAAGGAGGGTTGCACCGCTATCGGCGGTGCGCGACAGGAGTCGTGAAGTTCGACCCGCTTCAGATGTTTTGAGCCGGGGCTATGCGCCGTGCAATGCAATGACGCTTGAACCCATCGAGGCGGCCATCGGGTCGCTAATCAGGAGAGCCAGTGTGATCAATAAAAACAACAATAAAAGCTTCCAGTTCACCGGCCTGGCAGTTGCCGTGGCGCTGGTATCCAGCCCGGCGTGGGCGGGGGAAACTATTGAGTTCGAGGATGGGACAACCATCGATTGGTCTGTCACCACCAGCTATGGTATCGGCATGCGTCTGGGGGATCCGAGCAATCGCCTGATGGGTATCAACGTCGATGATCCGAACCGCAACTTCGATCAGCACAGCCTGACCACTAACCGGGTAGGCGCCCTGGGCGAGATGATTTTGCGTAAAGACAACTACGGCGCCGTGGTCCGCGCCAGTACCTTCTACGACGATGTCTACCACCGCAAAAACGACAACGACTCACCCAGCACGGTCAACAAAACCGGCGATAACGATGAATTCACCAGCCAAACCCGCTACTTCAGTGGCGGCCGCACGCGCTTGCTCGATGCCTATGTGTTTGGCGGCTGGCGCTTTGACAACGACACCATGCTCGACGTCAAGGCCGGTCGACACATCGAATCCTGGGGCGAGAGTCTGTATTACCCTGGCGTGAATGGCGTACAGAACCCGTCCGATGCGGTGAAAGCGGCGCAGCCGGGGGTTGAGGTCAAGGAAGTGTTGCTGCCGGTGGGCCAGTTCTCGGCGTCCTACCGCATCAACCCGCAGTTCACCTTGGGCGGCTATGTGCAGTATGAGTGGAAGGGCACCGAACTGCCGCCTGTGGGCAGCTACCTGTCAACCTCTGATGTGATTGGGCCGGGCCGTGAGTTTATTCTCGGGGCCAACGGTTCACGCATCAATTACACCGGCACCGATGAACCCCGTGACAGCGGGCAGTGGGGCGCACAAATCCGCTTCCGGCCGATCAGCGACATCGAGCTGTCGCTGTTCCATGTGGTCTACCACGACAAAAACCCGGCCACCGCCCTGGTGGGCTATCAGCCGCTGGCCTTGGGCAATGGCCAGTACGCGTACACCACCAACGGCTATAAGGTGAAGTACTTCGAGGACATCAAGCTGACGGGACTCAGCGCCACCACCAAGATTGGCGAATACCAGTTGGGTGCGGAGTGGTCATACCGTGATGGTGCACCGGTGATGGTCAATACCGGACTGGGCCCTGTGCCCACTCGCGGCAAAGGCCAGCAGCTGCAATTCTCGGGCATGCGTATTCTGGGTGATCGCCCGTGGGCCAGCCAGACCACGCTGACCGGTGAAATCGTCACCGTGCGCGTGGACGATGTGGATGACGTGTCGGGCGCGCCAAATCTGCTGGGGCTGCCGATTGCCCCGCCGTATGCAGGCGCGATCCAGCCGTCGAATGACTACACCTATAAAACCTCGTCAGCGTGGAAAACCCGCTCTTCCAGTGCTTACACCGTGGGTGCTTCCTTCAGTTATCCGGGGGTGTTTCAGGGCTGGGATCTTGAAGTGCCATTCACCTTCTCCAACGTCTTCAGCGGTGCGGCACCGATGTCCGGCACGATTGCCGGGGTGGCCGGTGATCGTCGGCTCAGTGCGGGGACCACGTTCAAATACCTGAGCAACCTGGAAATGTCGTTTAAGTACATCGCGTACCTGGGCTCGCCGGATCCGATTTATCGCCCGTTGGCAGACCGTGACTACGCCACGTTCTCGATGAAATACACGTTCTGACGCGGGGTTTGCATAACCTGTAGCAGCTGACGAGCTTTGCGAGGCTGCGTTCGGCGGCAAAGCCGTCGTGAAACCATTTGCGACGATTGCATCGTCGAACGCAGCCTCGCACGACTCGTCAGCTGCTACGAGCATGACCGCTTCCCTGATCGACCGACTGCAGCGTTATGAATTGACTAGAAGAGAGATAAACCTATGGGTCTTAAAGGTCACGCGGCCATTGTCGGCAGCGCTCAATACAAACCGGAAAAATACGCTACGGCCCCGCGCATGTTCCATCTCGAACAAGTTGCCGACCTGGCTGCACAGGCCTTGCGCGATGCCGGGTTGAATGCCTCGGATCTCGACGGACTGGTTATCAACGGCCCGCATTTTCACGAAGCCTCAGTCTTTGTGCCCGCCATGGCCGCTGAGTACCTGGGCTTGCGCCTTAACTTTGCCGAAGTCGTCGACCTCGGTGGTTGCACCTCTGTGGGCATGGTCTGGCGTGCTGCCGCAGCCATCGAACTGGGCCTGTGTCAGGCCGTGCTCTGCGTGCTGCCCGCGCGCATGGCGCCGCTGGGGCCGGATGAAGACCCGAGCTGGATGGCCCGCGCCATGCGCTTTGGCGGGCACAGCACGGCTTTCGGTGCCCCTGAGGCCGAGTTCGATCTGCCCTACGGCCACATGGGCCAGAACACGGGTTACGCCATGATTGCCCAGCGTTATGCCGCTCAATATGGCTACGACCCGCGTGCGCTGGCCAAAATTGCCGTTGACCAACGCACTAACGCGCAATACAACCCGCAAGCCATGTTTTACGGTCAGCCGTTGACCATCGAACAGGTACTGGCCAGTAAAAAAGTGGCTGACCCGCTGCATGTACTGGAAATCGTCATGCCGGTGGCCGGTGGCGCGGCATTGATCATCGCGTCCAAAGAAGTGGCTGCGCGGGCGCGTAAACGTCCGTCGTACATCACCGGCTTTGGCGAGCATCTGGCCTTTAAGTCACCGTCTTACGCCGAAGACATGGTGAAAACCCCGATAGGGCCGGCTTCGCGTCGGGCATTCGACATGGCCGGGCTCAAGCCTAAAGACGTCGATGCCGCGCAAATCTACGATTGCTACACCATCACGGCCTTGCTGACCCTGGAAGACGCGGGTTTCTGTGCCAAAGGCGAAGGCATGAGTTTTGTCCGCGAGCACGACCTGACCTGGCGCGGTGATTTCCCCATGAACACACACGGTGGCCAGCTCAGCTTCGGTCAGGCGGGCTCGGCGGGGGGCATGTCGCAAGTCATCGAGGCCTTTACACAGATTGCCGGTGAAGCGGGTGAGCGTCAGCTTTCACGTTGCGACACGGTATACGTCTCAGGCACCGGTGGGGTGATGAGTGAGCAGGGCGCTTTGATCCTTCAGGGAGCATAAATCCAATGTCAAACAACAAACCCATGCCGATCCCGACCGAGATTTCTGCACCATTCTGGGAAGGCTTGAAGGCCGAACGCTTACTGATTCAACAATGCGATCACTGCAACCACTGGGTGTTCTACCCGCGTCGGCATTGCCCGTCTTGTCTGGCCCATGCACTGACCTGGCGTGAAGTGAACGGTGCCGCCACGCTGTACAGCTACACCGTGACGCGCATTGCCACACTGCCGGACTTTGCCGACGAAATGCCGCAAATACTGGCGGTGATCGAGTTGGAGCAAGGTGTACGGATCAACAGCAACCTGGTGGGCCTTGACGAAACCGAAGTGAAAATCGGCATGGCGTTGCAGCCAGTGTTTGCCGAGGTGGATGCCAAAGGTACACGGCTGTTGCGCTTCACCGGGCTGGACAAAGACCCGATTGCCTTGCAAGGCGCGCGCAGCCAGCCTGAGCCTGTTGTGAGTGAAAAGAGTACCGTGCGCCAGATCGCCCTCAGCGACACTGCGGCCTTGCAAGCGTTAGTCAGCGACACGTTCAGCGGATGGAGCAATCAAGTGGTAGTCGATCAAGAATTGATCGATGCGTTTGCGCAGTTGTCGGGTGATGATTACTGGATACACACCGACCCTGAGCGAGCGCGCAAGCAAAGCCCGTTTGGCGGCACCATTGCCCACGGTGCGCTGGTGCAGATTCTGCAATCGCGCATGCAATTGAATCTGGGCTATGAAATCACCGGGTTCAGCAACATGGTCAACTACGGTTCGGACCGTTTACGCTTCCCGGCGCCGGTGCCAGCGGGTGCGACCATCCACTCACGAGCGCGGGTCAAGCGTGTCGAGCAGGTTAAAAGCGGAACGCAATTGACCCTTGAACTCAACACCCATGTATTGGGCAGCGAACGTCCGTCAGTGATCAACGAACTGGTGATTTTGTACATGTAATACCGGGGCACAGGCAACGCCAACAATCGCAGTGGCTGACAAGGTACCAAGGCTGCGATTGAAGGCGTTGCTGTACCGAACTCTTTGGATTAATCGAGTGATTGGCGATGGATCTATGAAGTTAGCGCCACCGATCGCAGCCTTCGTTCCTCGACAGCGGCTACAAGAGCGTAAGCGAGCTTTTGATCTGGCTTTTGATCTGGCTTTTGATCTGGCTTTTGATTTGCCGCCCCTTCGGGAGGCCGAAAGGAGGTTTCGCGGAGTGGGTCGACCGGCATGGATGCCGGGAGAGCTGCGATCGGGCCATGGATGGCCCGTCGCAGCGTGCCCACGGAGCGGAACCGGAGAGAGGGACACCTGAGCGAAGCGAGGGCCGTACGCGGGGGCGGAAGCGTTTTGGTTACTTTGCCGCTTTTGCAAAGTGACACGCCGTAAGGGCGTAACCCGTAGAACGTCTTAATACACCTAATGGATATGTACCTAGGCCAATTAAAAGCTACGAGTACATATCCATTGGATGCTTTTAACTGGAAGAAAGGTTTCGCCCTTACGGCGAGGTACTTTTGGCAAACGCCGAGTGTCGGACCATCCCAAAAGTACCCAAAAGGTCTGTGCCCTACCATACGGCCGAGCTCGCCTAGGCTCGCCCGGTGCCTTCTCTCCGGCACTGTTATGGGCCTCAGTGTCGCTCCCACTGTTTCGGTGGCGGCAGGGGCATTGGTTTAGAAGCAACAAGCAACAAGCCAGGCAGTCCTACACGCCGTAACCACTGTAAAAACTACGACTCCCTGCATGACCTGCACGCTGCTCACTTGCGTTAGTCTCAACGGACGATGAGCCCCACCCACAACCTTCCCATACTGCCCCAAGCCAATAAATACAGGCATTGAGGAGCAGGCGCATGATCGACATTCGTGGTTTGAGCTACTTCGTTGCAGAATCCACCGACCCGGTGCAGTGGCAGCGCTATGCCCAAGACGTACTCGGGATGATGGTCAGCGAAGCCCCCGCAGGCGGCATGTACGTCAAAATGGACGAACGCCCCTTTCGCATGCTGGTAGTGCCCGGCAGTGAGTCCCGCTACCTCGCTTCAGGCTGGGAATTGGCCAGCGAACGGGCCTTCAATGCTGCGATTGAAACCCTCGACCAAGCCGATGTCAGCTGGCGTCTCGGCACTGCCGAACAGTGTGATCAGCGCGGCGTCCAGGCCTTGTTGCACGTCACCGATCCCTCGGGCAACCACCATGAGTTGAGCTGGGGCCATCGCTCTGATTGCCAGCCTTTTATCTCGCCCCAAGGGGTGCCGGGCTTTATCACCGGCGACATGGGGCTGGGCCATACCGTGTTACCGGCCCCCAACTTCGATGCCACGCTGGCCTTTGCCAAAGAGGTGCTCGGCTTTGAGTTGTCGGACATTTTCAATTTCCGCCCCGATCCGTCTGCGCCGCCGATCCGCATCCATTTTCTGCATTGCAAAAACAGCCGTCACCACAGCCTGGCATTGGCCGAATACCCCGTGCCGTCCGGTTGCGTGCATGTGATGGTCGAAGTGGAGTCGATGACCGAAGTCGGGCGCGCGTATGACCGCAGCATCGCTCACAACGTGCCGCAGTCGGCCACGCTGGGCCAGCACCTGAACGACCGCATGACCTCGTTCTATATGAAAACACCTTCGGGCTTTGATCTGGAATACGGCTATGGCGGCCTGTTGGTCGATTGGCAAGAACACAGCGCCTTTGAATTCACCCGCGTCAGCCTGTGGGGCCACGATTTCTCCGTCGGCCAGCAAAAGTAAGGAATAGCCATGAACAAGCAAATGACAGCGGCCGATGCGGTCGGCCAATTGCGTGACGGCATGACCATCGGTTTTGGCGGCTGGGGGCCACGGCGCAAGCCGATGGCGATTGTCCGCGAAATCCTCCGCTCGGACGTCAAGGACCTCACCGTGGTGGCCTATGGAGGCCCCGAAGTCGGCATGCTTTGCGCCGCCGGCAAGGTCAAGAAACTGGTGTTCGGTTTTGCCACGCTCGATGCCATTCCGCTGGAAGCGTATTTCCGCAAGGCCCGCGAGGCGGGTGAGCTGGAGCTGATGGAGCTGGACGAGGGGATGTTGCAATGGGGCCTGCGCGCAGCAGGCATGCGGTTGCCGTTTTTACCCACCCGCTGCGGCTTGGCCACTGATGTGACGCGACTCAACCCTGAAATCAAGCTCGTGCAATCACCCTATGACGACGGCGAAGTGCTGCTGGCCATGCCTGCGCTAAACCTGGATATCGCCTTCTTGCACGTCAACGTTGCCGACCGGCTGGGCAACACGCTGGTGACCGGCCCTGATCCGTACTTCGATCATCTTTATGCGCGTGCCGCCAAACAGTGTTTTGTCTCTTGCGAGCGTATTGAAGAACGCTTGAGCCTTGACGCCACCCAAGCGCGTTTCAACACCTTCGAACGCTATCTGGTCAGCGGCGTGGTGCATGCGCCGTTTGGCGCCCATCCCACCTCATGCCCGTCTGATTACGGCTGGGACATGAGTCACCTCAAGCGCTACAGCGCCAGTGCCGCAGAAGAGGGCGGCTGGGAAGGGTATGTCGCCGAGTTTGTAACGCCGGGCGAAAGTGCCTATCAGGCCAGCAATGGCGGTGCCGACCGGCTGAGCGCGCTGCCGCTGCCGGTGTTTTGAGGAGTATGACGATGACTGCAACCTGTGATTTTTCCCTGGCCGAACTGCTGATCGTGGCCGCCTGCGAGGCCTGGCGCGATAACGGTGAAGTGATTGCCTCGGGTCTGGGCGTGATCCCGCGCCTGGGTGCGAGCCTGGCCAAATTGAGCCATAGCCCTGAACTGTTGATGACCGACAGCGAAGCGTTTTTGGTCGAAGAACCCATTCCGTTGGGGCCGCGTGGGGATTATCAGCCACGCTATTCGGGTTACCTGTCATTCGAGCGAGTATTTGAATGCGTATGGGGCGGACGCCGTCACGCGATGATCGGCCCGACTCAGGTTGACCGCTGGGGGCAGACCAACCTTTCATGCATCGGCGATTATCAAAAGCCTAAGGTCGCGATGCTCGGGGTGCGCGGCTTGCCGGGCAACAGCATCAACCATATCAACTCGTTCTTCATACCCAACCACAACACCCGGGCGTTTGTCGCCGGTGAAGTGGACATGGTCTCGGGCGTGGGCTTCAAGACAGAGCGTTGGGATGACGGCATGCGCCGCGACCTGATGGACATTCGCCTGATCGTCACCGATCTGTGTGTGATGGACTTCGGCGGCCCGGACCGGGCGGTGCAAGTGCGTTCGCTGCACCCTGGTGTGAGCTTTGAAGAGGTACAGGAGAAAACCGGCTTCCCCTTGCTCAAGGCACCAGACCTCAAACAAACCGTGGCACCGACCCCGGAGCAGTTGGCCCTGATCCGTCGGCTCGATCCCCATGATTACCGCGCCGCCGCGCTCAAGGGCAACCCGCCCGGCATTCGTCAGGCCTGAAGCCAAGGAACTCCTCTTATGAGTAGCGACAGCGATTTTGTGCAGCGCGTTGATGGTGCTGTGTATGAAACCGAAGAGCCGGTGCTGTATGCAGTAGCGGACGGCATCGCCACGCTGACCCTGAACCGGCCCACGGTCAATAACGCTCAGAACTCGCAGATGACCTATGCGCTGGACGATGCCTTTCGCCGCGCCGTCAATGACGACGCGGTCAAAGTCATTGTGTTGTGCGGCAATGGCAAACACTTTTCGGCCGGGCATGACATCGGCACACCCGGGCGCGACATCAATAAATCGTTTGACCGGGCCAGTTTGTGGTGGGACCACACGAACAAACCCGGGGGTGAATACCTCTATGCCCGTGAGCAGGAAGTCTATTTGGGGATGTGCCGACGCTGGCGCGAATTACCCAAGCCGACGATCGCCATGGTGCAGGGGGCCTGTATTGCAGGGGGGCTGATGCTGGCCTGGGTCTGCGATTTGATCGTGGCCAGTGACGATGCCTTTTTTCAGGACCCGGTGGTGCGCATGGGCATACCGGGGGTGGAGTATTTTGCTCACCCGTATGAGCTCAACCCCAGGATCGCCAAGGAATTCCTGTTCACAGGCGACCGCATGAGTGCCGAGCGTGCTTATCAAATGGGCATGGTTAACCGCCTGTTCAGTCGTGATGAGCTGCATGCCGGCACCTATGCACTGGCGGCGGCCATTGCCAAGCAGCCGCGCATGGGCCTGGCCCTGACCAAACAGGCGATCAATCACGTTGAAGATTTGCAGGGCAAACGCACCGCGATGGATGCTGTATTTGCCTGGCATCATTTTGCCCATAGCCATAACGAGCTGCTTTCCGGTGACAAGCTCGGCGGCTATGACGCCAAGGCGATGATTGAGGCGAACAAGACCGCTGCGGGAGAACGTCGATGAGCGAATATTTGCACACCGCGTTAACCGATGCCCTGGGCTGTCGTTACCCCATCGTACAAACCGCGATGGGCTGGGTGTCGGATGCCAATTTGGTGATCGCCAGCAGCAAGGCCGGCGCCTTTGGCTTTTTGGCCGGCGCGACGATCAATGCAAAGCAACTGGAAGCCGAAATCCAGCGCGTGATCGAGGCCTTGGGCAGCAGTAATTTCGGCCTTAATTTCCATATGTTCCAGGAAAACGCCGCGCAATGTGTGGATCTGGCCATCGAATACCGATTGCGCGCCGTGAGCTATGGCCGCGGCCCGGATCGTCAGACCATTGAGCGCTTTAAAAAAGCCGGGGTGCTGTGTATCCCAACGGTGGGCGCGGTCAAGCATGCAATCAAGGCGGTTGAATTGGGCGCGGACATGATTACCGTGCAGGGCGGCGAGGGCGGCGGGCACACGGGCGGGGTGCCGAGCACGATTTTACTGCCTCAGGTACTGGATGCGGTGCAGGTGCCGGTGATTGCCGCAGGCGGCTACTCCACCGGGCGCGGCCTGGCCGGTGCACTGGCCACCGGCGCTGCGGGTGTGGCGATGGGCACGCGGTTTTTGATGACTAAAGAATCGCCCACGCCTGCGGCGACGCTCGAGCGTTATGTGAAAGTCGCCGACCCGCAAAAAATTCGCGTGACCTTGGCGGTCGACGGCATGCGTCATCGCATGATTGAAAACGCCTTTATTGACCGTCTGGAAAAAGCCGGAGCGTTTGGCCGGCTGCGCATTGCCTTGGGCAGCGCCTGGCATTGGAAACAGCAAACGGGTATGAGCCTGGGGCACATGCTCGGGGTGTTTGCCCAATCAGTGAAAGAAGACCCCGGCGCTTTGTCGCAAACAGTGATGGCGGCTAACCAGCCGGTGTTGCTGCAACGTTCGATGGTGGATGGCGTCCCTGATGAAGGCATTTTGCCCTGTGGGCAAGTGGCGTCCGCGATCGGGGAGTTGAAGAGCTGCCAGCAACTGATTGATGAAATGGTCCTCGAGGCGGAACGTTGCCTGATGGCGATCAATGCACGTTACCAGGCCAAGCGCTGTCAGCCCGCAGTACCCGCAGGCTTCTGAAACGTCTTCAAAGTTTGTAACTGAACTTATCTGGATACAAAACGTGTCCGGACACGCGTCAAAAGTCGGTTTCCTGATCACTACACTTTTTAATCATTGTGCAGCTCAGGAAGCTGACTTATGCCCCAACCCTTGCATCGCCATACTCCGTCTCTGACGTCTTACGACCCGCGCGGATTGACCATTCGCGCGGTGGCCTATCACCGCCGCATAGCCGGCGATGAACCGCAGGCGCGCATCCACCGTCAGGTTTACAGTGCCACAGGCTTGCTTAGCGAACAGTGGGACCCACGGCTCACGGAGCTGCGGGCCAGCGCCGCCAATCAACGTAATCGCTACACGCTGTCGGGGCGTTTGCTGCATACCGACAATGTAGACAGAGGCACGCGCATTCTCTTCTGCGGCGCCGGTGCCGAGTTGCGCTACAGCTGGGATGCCCGTGGCACCCGGCACACTTACCAGTACGATCAGCTCCTGCGCTTAAGCGCGCTGTTTGAACAGGCCGCCGGTGACGACAAACCCCGGTGTGTCGAGCGTCTGAGCTATGCCGACAACACCCCCGAAAATGCACGGCATAACCGTTGTGCCCGGTTGCTGCGTCACGATGACCCGGCAGGCACCCTGTGGTCAGAGGATTTTGACTTGCAGGGGCGTGTGACGAGTGAATCGCGCCGGTTTGTCCATGAGGTCTCTGCCTCTGCGGACTGGCCCTTGGCGCCGGATCAGCGTGACCTGGCGCTTGATCCCGCTGTGTGGCGCAGTCAGTGGCGCTACGATGCGCTGGGCCAGTTGCTGGAACAGATCGACGCCAAACACAACCGTCAACGTTCGCACTATGCCGTGGACGGTTTGCTGACATCACGAGGGGTGGTCCTCAATAACGGCACGCAACATACCGTTGTGCAGCACCGAACCTACAACGCAAGCGGCAACATTGAGACAGAGCGGGCTGGCAATCAGGTGCTGACAGCACTGACCTACGACCTCAGGGATGAGCGCCTGCTGCAACTCAAGAGCTACCGTGGCGGTCAACCTGCTGAAGCCTTGCAAGACCTTTCTTATCGTTATGACCACGTCGGCAATGTGCTGAGCATTGGTGATGCGGCGCAACCGGTGCAGTGGACCGATAACACGCGCGTGCAAGCGCTCAGCACGTTTAGCTACGACACCCTCTATCAGTTGATTCAGGCCAGCGGGCGAGAAAACGCCGCCAATGCCAGCGGTGCGCCCCAGAGCGGCCTTGTCCGTTTCGGTGCAGCTGACGGCCAGCGCCCCCGTCAGTATCGCCAGTCCTATGCCTACGATGCAGGTGGCAACTTGACCCGACTGCAACACAGGACGAGCCGTGGCTCAGGCTATACGCGACACTTCAACGTGTCAGGTCAGAGCAATCACAGTCTTGAGCTCATTGCGGGTCAGGCCCAGCCGGGGTTAGGCAGCGGGTTCGACCCAAACGGAAATCTGCACATGCTGGAACCCGGGCAGACGCTGACCTGGAACCTGCGCAACCAACTGCAACGCGTGACTCAGGTCACGCGTGAAGCCGGCACGGATGACGACGAAGTCTATGTGTACGACAGCGCTGGGGCACGAGCGCTGAAAATCACCAGCGCCAACGGCCCACATCAGCGCCGCCTTCGCGAAGTGTATTACTTGCCGGGGCTGGAAATTCGACGCAACAGCGCGACGGGTGAAGCGTTGAACCTATTGAGGATCGAAGGGGAACTCAACAGTGCGGCGCTTTTGCAATGGGAACAGGGTCGGCCCGAGGGCATCGACAACGAACACCTGCGCTTCAGCCTCTCGGATCATTTGGGCAGCAGCACGCTGGAGCTGGATCAAAAAGCCCGATTACTGAGTCAGGAAAGCTACTACCCCTATGGTGCAACGGCGTGGTGGGCAGGCAAGAATGCACTCGAAGCCAGCTACAAATTCGTCCGTTATTCGGGCAAGGAACGCGATGCCAGCGGCCTTTACTACTATGGCTACCGTTATTACGCACCTTGGCTGGCCCGCTGGATCAGTGCTGACCCGGCTGATGATATAGACGGTCTTAATTTGTATGCCATGACCCGGGCCAACCCGATCAGCAGGGTTGAAAACCAAGGGTTGCAAAGCATCGACAGTATGGATCGACCGGGTCGACTGGCCATTTTGCACCGCGTGGTCACAGACATGGCCAATCGGGTCAGGCCAAGGGTGCAGGCGTCGAGTGCGGCTGCAATCCGTGATGGCCTTGCCACTTTTATCAGCAATGCCGTCGGGGCAGGTGTGGACATCGCCCTGTTTGAAGGCCGTCAACCGTCACAGGGTTTGAACTCTGCTTTACGCAGTACTGTTGCGGCGCTGGATGCTTTAAGCGTCATGCACATGAGCACCGGGCTGTTTGGCCATGTGACTCGTTGGAGCCCTCTGATCGGCTTTTTTGCTGCCACAGCGGCTAATCGTGGATTCGAGGCGCGCGGTGCCAGTGAAGGTGCTGGCGCTGAAGACGCGTGGGACCCGGTGGCCCGGCTCAGGCTGGCCGGGCATGTGCGAGCCTTTACCCGGGAAGTCTTGCAGCAGATGGTGAGCGGGCTCGGCGAAAGCGTGTCGTGGGGGCAGACCCCGGTGCGTGCCAGAATCCCGCGAACCTTGGCGGCCGCAGGCGCCTATAGCTTGGCCACAGTGCCGAATGCCGTGTTTGGTCAGTATGTGCCGGGGCCACTGATCCCTAATGTCGGGCCGTTGATCGAGGCATACGATGGGGCGGCAGGGACGGCCATTCGTGCGGGGCATGCGACGGCGCGCTTTGACCGCCACGTCAGCACGTTGCAGGTGCCAGGGGCGATGAATACGGTTCATGGGGGGCTGAGCCGGATGTTTAATCAGACCTGGACTTATTGGGCTGGGGTCGGCATCGAGGCGGTTGCGCAGTGGGTCACGGGGCAGCCTGTTGAAGCGCAAAGTGGCAGGGCAAGGGCGTGGGTGGGTGCTGCCAAAGGCGTGGTGTCTGCGTTGACAGAAGTACGCGGGGCGCTGTTGCAAACGGCCAGGGGCGGGTTTGGTAGCCTGTTCAAGCGCTGGCGGACGGTCAAAAGCTGACCCGCCAGACAGTGTGCAGCGCAGTGAATCAAAGTCGCTGCGCCTGCACTTCATTCTGCGCAACCTTGACTATGCTATCGGCACCGCCTGCATGTGCAGGCCGTCAAAGTCGAGGGATGAAAATGATTTCAGAGTGGGAAATGTTGGCGCGTCTGCTACTGGCGGCTGTACTGGGCAGCATGATTGGTCTGCAACGCGAACACTTGTTTTGGACCGCAGGCTTGCGCACGCACATGCTGGTCGCGACCGGCGCGTGCCTGTTCATGATCGTCTCGGCCTTTGGGTTTGAACAGGCATTGACCCAGGCGGGCACACGGCTTGACCCGTCACGGATCGCTGCACAGATTGTCACCGGTATTGGTTTTCTCGGCGCGGGTTCGATCATGATGCGCGGTGAGGTGATCAAGGGCCTGACCACGGCGGCAAGCCTGTGGGCCGTGGCCGCTATCGGCATGACCATCGGGGGCGGTTTGTATGGGCTGGGGGTATCGGCGACGGTGTTGATACTGATCATTTTGATTGCTATCGCGCCGATTGAGCATCGCTACCGCGACTGGATCAAAGTGCATGTCATCAAACTGGTTGCGCCGATTGGCGTATTGAACCGTCAGAGCCTTACGGATTTACTCGGTGAAGAAGCAAACCGGCTCAAGCAGGTGATTGTTGAGCAAGGCCCTGACATGGGTACCGAAACCGTGACGGTTGAGTTCAAAAAGACCAGCCGCCTTGAAACGGTAGAGCTGTTAAAACGGATTTTGACCATTCCGGACGTCAGGGAGGAACAAGCGCCGCATTGATGCAGCGGTTCTGATCAACTACAGGTCGGATTCACACAAAAACGGCATCCTTGCATCTGGTCGAATGATCCTCAACGGCCCGCCCAAACAGCGGCTTTTGAAGTTCGATCATCGACCAGGGTAAATGACATGCAGATGCCGAAAACCATACAGATCAAGAACGGCGAAAAAGTCACTCCGACGTTCTCGGCCCAGGAATATGCCAACCGCCAGGCCAAACTGCGTGCGTACATGGCGCAGAACGACATTGATGCCGCCGTGTTCACCTCGTACCACAACCTCAACTATTACAGCGATTTCCTGTACTGCTCATTTGGCCGTAATTACGCGCTGGTGGTCACGCAGGACAGCGCCGTTACCATCACCGCCAATATCGACGGTGGCCAGCCTTGGCGTCGCACCATGGGCACCGACAACATTGTCTACACCGACTGGCAGCGTGATAACTTCTTTGTCGGCATCCAGCAGGCGTTGCCCAAGGCGGGGCGCATCGGGATCGAATACGACCACATCAACCTGCTCAACCGTGACAAGCTCGCCAGCCGTTACCCGCAGGCTGAACTGGTGGATATTGGTGCGCCGTGCATGCGCATGCGCATGATCAAATCCGCCGAAGAGCACGCGATTATTCGCCATGGTGCACGCATAGCCGACATCGGCGGTGCAGCCATCGTTGAAGCCCTGCGCGATCAGGTGCCGGAATACGAAGTGGCACTGCACGCCACTCAAGCCATGGTGCGCGAGATTGCCCGTACCTTCCCGAACTCTGAGCTGATGGACACCTGGACCTGGTTCCAGTCCGGTATCAACACCGACGGTGCCCACAACCCGGTGACCACCCGCAAGGTCAACAAGGGCGACATCCTGAGCCTCAACTGTTTCCCGATGATTGCCGGGTACTACACAGCGCTGGAGCGCACCCTGTTTCTGGATCACTGTAGCGACGAGCACCTGCGCCTTTGGGAAGTCAACGTCAAGGTGCATGAGGCCGGGCTCAAACTGATCAAACCCGGCATGCGTTGTTCAGACATTGCCTTGCAACTCAACGAAATCTTCCTTGAACACGATCTGCTGCAATACCGCACTTTTGGCTACGGCCATTCATTTGGCACCTTGAGCCATTACTACGGCCGCGAAGCCGGGCTGGAGCTGCGTGAAGACATTGACACCGTGCTGGAGCCAGGGATGGTGGTGTCCATCGAGCCGATGATCATGATCCCCGAAGGACGGCCAGGGGCGGGCGGTTATCGCGAGCACGACATCCTGATCGTCAATGAACAGGGCGGTGAAAACATCACACATTTCCCGTATGGTCCGCAGCACAACATCATCAAGCGATAACTTCAGCGCAAGGTGCTGGCGCGTTGACCGCGCCTGCCGCCTTCTGCCGTCCAAGACCCACGCATGCGCCCCCAGAGAGCGCAGCGTTTTTGACCCTTTACCCCTGCCAAAAAGAACACAATGAGGGTATTTGTCATGTCCCATGTCCTGACGTTGCTTGGCTTTTTTCCATCCTCCACTCGCCCCTGTGGAGGTGCTCAATGAGTATTCCCAGCCTGGCCTTGCCCCTGACGATAGAACAACAGAGCGAACGCCTGAGTGAACGCAAAGCCTTGCGCCGCGCAGCCACCGCCAGCTTTATGGGTAACTTTGTCGAGTGGTTCGATTACGCCGCTTACGGTTATCTGGCTACCGTGATTGCATTGACCTTCTTCCCGCAAACGGATGCTGCCACAGGCTTGATGGCCACATTCGCCGTGTTTGCCCTGTCGTTTATCGTGCGCCCGATGGGTGGATTGATCTGGGGCCATTTTGGCGACAAATACGGGCGGCGCAGCGCCTTGTCCTGGTCGATCCTGATCATGACCGTCTCGACCTTTTGCATCGGTATCCTGCCGGGTTACAACCTGATTGGTCTGTGGGCTCCGGCGCTTTTGCTGTTGATCCGAATGGTGCAAGGCTTCTCGGCCTCGGGTGAATACGCTGGCGCTTCGGCGTTTCTGGCCGAATACGCGCCTGATGGTAAACGCGGTTTTTACACCAGTATCGTGCCCGCGAGCACGGCAGCCGGGTTGCTGTTTGGCGCGCTGTTTGTGGCCTGCATGCACGCCTTGATGACCAGCGAAAACCTTCACGACTGGGGCTGGCGCCTGCCGTTTCTGCTGGCTGCGCCCTTCGGCCTGGTGGGGCGATACATCCGCATGAGCTTGCAGGACTCCCCTAAGTTCCTTGAGATGGAAAAACGTCTGGAAGCCAAGGAGTGCGCCACCCACGCCCCGGTTCGTGAGTTGCTCACCGTGCATCGGCGCGCCGTTACCATCGGCATTGGCGTCACTTGCTTGAATGCAGTGGCCTTTTACCTGCTGCTCAGCTACATGCCCACCTACCTGTCGACCGAAATGGGCATGAGTGAGGGTGATTCGTTTATCGCCTCCACTGTGTCATTGGCGACCTACATCGGTCTGATCTTTATGATGGGCAAGCTGTCCGACCGCTATGGTCGCAAGACCATGCTAGTGACGGCTTCTGTGCTGTTTTTGCTGCTGACCTTCCCGCTGTTCGGCATGCTCGGCAACCCGTCGCTGGTTGTCATCTTGATGATCCAGATTGCCTTTGGCGCGATTCTGGCGATGAACGACGGCACCTTGCCGTGTTTTCTGGCCGAGATATTCCCCACGCGCGTGCGGTTCAGCGGCTTTGCCTTCAGCTTCAACGTTGCCAATGCTGTTTTTGGCGGCACCGCGCCGTTTATAGCTACCTGGTTGATCCATATGACCGGCAATAAAATGGCCCCGGCCTGGTATTTGCTGGCCGCCGCAGCCGTCGCGTTGGTCGCCATGCTGGCCAGTCGCGAAACCGCGCATAAAGCCTTACAGGATTGACTGAGTGGCTGTAGCCGCTGCCGAAGGCTGCGATCGAGCGCTAAGCGGTCGCACAATGGGACACCTCGGTGTGTCAGGTTTTACGACGGCCTTGCCGCCGATCGCAGCCTTCATTCCTCGTCAGCGACAACAACTGCTCCACACCTGCATTGCCTCAATGCAACGCCACCTGTTTACGCTCACCAATCGGCGAAACCCCGAACAACCGGCTGTAGCATTTGGAAAAATGCGCCGCCGACACAAAACCGCAGGCGAGGGCGATGTCACGCACTTGAGATTCGCTGCGCAGCAACAGACTGCGGGCACGGGCCAGACGCAGTTCCAGGTAATACTGGCTCGGCGTACGCTGCAGGTGCTTGTGAAACAGACGCTCAAGCTGACGCACCGACACCTCGTTCAAGCGCGCCAGATCTTCCAGACTGACCGGTTCTTCAAGGTTGGCCTCCATAATGGCCACCACCTGACTGAGCTTGGGTTGTGACGTGCCGAGCTTCTGGCGCAAGGGCACGCGCTGTTGCTCCTGAGCACTGCGCGGGCGATCACACAGCAGCAGCTCGGCAGCATGCGCGGCAATCTCCCGGCCGCCGGGTTCACGGGCGATCAATTGCAAGGTCATGTCCATCGACGCGACCCCGCCTGAACAGGTGTAACGGTCGCGGTCCAGTTCAAACAACTGGTTGGAAATAATGATCCCGGGGAAGTGGTCTTTGAGGGTTTCAATATCTTCCCAGTGAATGGTGCAGCGATAGCCCTTGAGCAGCCCGGCGCGGGCCAGCCAATAACTGCCGGTGCAAATGCCGCCCAGTGCGACCTGTTCGTGGGCGAGTTTGCGTAACCAGTTAAGGGTAGGGCGGCTGCTGAGGTGTGAAACGATCGGGTTTGAACCCACGATCAATAAAATGTCCAGTTTTGGTGCATCACCCACCGCGTAATCGGGCAGGATGCGCATGCCATTACTGGCGGTGACCGGATTGAGGTCCGGGCCGATGATGACGGTACGAAACATCTCCCGGCGCGCCGCCATATTGGCCATACGCAGGGTCTCGATGGCCGAGGCAAAGCCAATAGTGGTGAAGTTTGGTATCACCAGAAAGCCCACCGTTTTAACGATGGGGTCTTTGCACGATGCCGCTGTAACCGGTGTAGCCATCCTTACAGTCCTCTTTACGGTCCTGGACGCTTCTGGCGTCGGGTTCGCGCAGGGTTGGAGTGGCCAGCACCCGCGCGATGGGCCGTAAAGAAGCATTTGTTGTGCCACCGGTCCAAGGGGGCTTATTCAGGTAAATAACGGTCGCTGACATAGCCTGAGTAATCGGGCAAAACGCTTTCGATTTTGCCTTGGTCTTTTAAAAATAAAGCCGTTTGAGCGATATCTTTCGCAGTGCCACCGCCTAACAGTGCCGGTGTTTTTTGTTCGGCAGCAGAAGGAAAGTGTGCGCCCTGCAGCAACTCAGGAATATCGGCGGCATTGGCGCCCGTGAGAGCGGCGATCTTTTTCACCTGCACCGAGTCGGCGGTCCAATCGGCCTGATGGGCGTTGTAATCGGCGATGGCCTCAAGACTGACCCGGGTAAAAGCCTTGAGAGCCTCTGGGTATTGCTCGGCAAAGTCTTTGCGCGCGACCCAGACTTCAAAAGTTGGTGCGCCCCATTCACTGACCTGGCCTGCGTCAGTGAGGACTGTGCCGGTTTTACGGATTTCGCCCAACGCCGGTGACCAGGTAAACGCCCCGTCAATATCGCCACGCTTCCAGGCCGCAGTGATTTGCGCGGGGCTGAGGTTAACCACCTTGACCTGTTGCGGGGTGAGGTTCCAATGCTTCAAGGCACCCAGCAAGCTGTAGTGCGAGGTCGACACAAATGGCGTGGCAATGGTTTTGCCAATCAGGTCTTCAGGTGTGTCGATGCCGCTGCCGTTGCGCACCACCAGCGCTTCGGAACCCTTGATTTGTGCCGTGACGATAAAGGTTACCAAGGGCACGTTGCGCGACGTGGCAGCAGCCAGAGGGCTAGAACCCAGATTACCGATTTGCAGATCGCCGGAGGCCAGCGCTGCGACAACCGCTGGGCCGGAATCAAAGCGGCGCCAGTCAATCTTCTCGCCTATCGCTTCTTCGTATCGACCTTCTGCTTGAGCCAGCTTGGTCGGGTCGATGCCCGTGATATAGCCGATGGTCAGATCAGACGCCTGAGCGGCAAGACTGAAACCGGTGATTGAAAGGGCAATAAACAATGAGCGAACGGACATGGGCTGGACCTTGTTAAAAGAGAGGAAGGCAGTCCGGTGATCCGGTGCAGACGAATCTAAGTGCTTTAAATAAAAGGGGAAATACTGTTTTGGAACTAGCTTAAGCAATCTGCAACGTGCCAGAGACTGGACAGCGCGGAGGAAATCATCGCAGGCTGGCGTCCCAGAAACTGCGCCGTGCGCGACATAATTTCAAAAATGAGTGAGCAACCATGAGCGAGCCACACACCGGACAGTCCCCAGCGGTAGCCCGCGAGGCCGATATTTTGATCATTGGCGGGGGGCTGAGCGGCACCCTGTTGGCCATGCAACTGCTGCGCCTGCCGGGTGCCCGGCGCATCGTTGTGGTTGAGCCAAGAGCCGAGTTGGGACGCGGCGAGGCGTACAGTGCCACTGAGCTGGGGCATACCCTGAACGGCAATGCTGCACGCATGAGCATCGAACCGGATGACGCGGATGATCTGACCCGCTGGCTACAGGCACACATTGCTGCCGGTGGTTGGCCCGAGTCAGCTAAACAGTCGGTGCCGGTCGCCGAACTGTTTGCGCCCCGTGGATTGTTTGGGCTGTATGCCCAGCAACGACTGGCCGAGGCACGGGTAATCGGCGAAAGCGCAGGGTCAACGTTGACCCATGTGCGCGATGAAGTGATTGACCTGCACACCCATGAGCAGGGCGTTGATGTGACGCTCAAGGCGGGCAGCGAATGGCGAGCGGCATCAGTGGTGTTGGCCACGGGCATGTTTGCAGCAGCGCGTACCGCGCAGCGGCAGTCCAGTGGGCTGAATGCGGCGGCCCTTGACCCGTGGAATGTCGAGGCGCTGCGGGCGCTGCCGGTCGACGCCCGGGTGCTGATCATCGGTTCCGGGCTGACCATGGTCGATGCACTGGAATCGCTGAATCAGGCCGGTCATCGCGGCCCGATTGACGTGTATTCCCGCCACGGCCTGTTGCCTCACGTGCGCCGTCAGCCTCCAGCATGGGAGGACTTTCTGACCTTGGCCCCGCAGCTACGCAGCCCCTTGCACTTGCTACGTGAATTGCGCCGCCAATGTGGTTTGGCGCAAGCGCAGGGCGTTGATTGGCAGGCACCACTGGACACCGTACGCGTACATATCGCCAGGCTCTGGAGTCAGGCCAGTGACACACAGCGCCGTCAGTTCGTGCGCCATGTGCGGCCCTGGTGGGAGAGCCATCATCACCGTTCACCGCCTCAAGGGGATGCGCTACTGCAGCGACTGCTCAAGGAAGGGCGGCTGACCATTCGTGCGGCGTCCTTGCAAGCCGTCGACAGCAGCGGCGCCCAGCCGCGTATTCGTCTGCGTCCCCGTGGCGAGGCGCAAACCCTGTGGGTGCAGGGCGACGGGTTGATCAACTCCACCGGCATCGAGTACGACTGGCGCCGGGTGGACAAGCCGTTGCCCCGGCAATTGTTACAACGCGGGCTGATCCAGCCCGGGAACCTGGGGTTAGGGATTGCTGCGAACCCCGATGGCGCGGTACTGAACGCCGAGGGCGTGCCAGCCCAGCGACTGTTTGCCATGGGCCCACCGTTACGCGGCCAGTGGTGGGAAAGCACCGCCGTGACCGATGTTGCGTCACAGGCCAAAGCGCTGGCACAGCGGTTAAAAACCTTGCGAAATAACCCGTAGCAGTTGCCGAAGGCTACGTCCGGCGACGTAGTCGTCGTAAACCGGGGAGGTTAGTTTTAACTGAAACACCGAGAGCCCCAGAATACGACGGCTACGCCGCCGATCGCAGCCTCGCATTACTCGTCAGCTGCTACGAGATTCTCGCAGTTGATTAGCCCCCGCAGTAATCGGATAGCGATCCGCAGTAAACGGATAGTTGCTTCCCTGTTCATTCCTTACGCTGACGTTGCCTGAATAATAACAACGGAGGCCCTGGCCATGTCCCTGGGAATCGACTACTTGAATGCCATGCTTGAGGAAGACAAGGAGAAGGGCGTCCACCGCTGCAAGCGGGAGATGTTCACCGATCCGCGTCTTTTTGAACTCGAAATGACCCATATTTTCGAGGGTAACTGGATCTATCTCGCACACGAGAGTCAGCTCCCCAACGTCAATGATTTTTTGACCACCACCATGGGCCGTCAGCCCATCTTTATCGCGCGCAACAAGGCCGGTGAACTCAACGCGTTTCTCAACGCCTGTAGCCACCGCGGCGCCATGATCTGCCGCCACAAGACCGGCAACCGCGCAAGCTATACCTGCCCGTTCCACGGCTGGACCTTCAACAACAGCGGCAAACTGCTCAAGGTCAAAGACCCGAGCGAGGCCGGCTACCCCGAAGGTTTCAACTGTGAAGGCTCCCACGACCTGACTAAAGTGGCGCGCTTCGAGTCCTATCGCGGCTTTTTGTTCGGTAGCCTCAACCCCGACGTCAGCTCGCTGGCTGAACACCTGGGCGAGTCGGCCAAGATCATCGACATGATCGTTGACCAATCCCCTGAAGGGCTGGAAGTGCTGCGCGGTTCAAGCTCGTATGTCTACGAAGGCAACTGGAAACTTACCGCCGAAAACGGTGCCGATGGCTATCACGTCAGTTCCGTGCACTGGAATTACGCCGCCACGCAAAACCAGCGCACCCTGCGCGAAGCCGGCGAAGAAATCAAAACCATGAGCGCTGGTAGCTGGGCAAAAAGTGGCGGTGGTTTCTACTCGTTTGACAATGGTCACCTGCTGCTCTGGACGCGCTGGGCCAACCCGCAAGACCGCCCGGCCTACGAGCGCCGTGATGAACTGGCGCGCGACTTCGGCAAGGCCCGCGCCGACTGGATGATCGAGAACTCACGCAACCTGTGCCTGTACCCCAACGTCTACCTGATGGACCAGTTCAGCTCGCAGATACGCATCGCCCGGCCGATCTCGGTTAACAAAACCGAAATCACCATTTACTGCATTGCCCCCAAAGGCGAGAGCAGTGAAGCGCGGACCAAGCGCATTCGCCAATACGAAGACTTCTTCAACGTCAGCGGCATGGCCACCCCGGACGATCTCGAAGAGTTCCGCTCGTGCCAGACCGGTTATGGCGCTGGCCGTGGCTGGAACGACATGTCACGCGGCGCAGAACACTGGATCGAAGGCGCCGATGCGGCCGCTGAAGAAATCGACCTGAAACCGCTGCTCTCCGGCGTTCGCACTGAAGACGAAGGGCTGTTTGTGCTGCAACACAAGTATTGGCAGGAGACCATGCTCAAAGCCGTCGCTGCCGAGCCGACCCTGATCCCTGTGGAGGCCGTGTAATGACCGACACTTACAGCATCGTGCGGGACTTTCTGTACCGCGAAGCGCGCCATCTGGATGACGGGCAATGGGATCAATGGCTGGAACTGTACAGCGCCGACGCCAGCTTCTGGATGCCCGCCTGGGATGACAACGACACCCTGACCGAAGACCCGCAAAGTGAAATCTCGCTGATCTGGTACGGCAACCGGGGCGGCCTTGAAGACCGCGTGTTCCGTATCAAGACCGAGCGCTCCAGCGCCACGATGCCCGACACTCGCACCTCGCATAATTTAAGCAACATCGAGATCGTCGAGCAGACCGAAGGGCTGTGCCATGTGCGTTTCAATTGGCACACCCTGAGCTTTCGCTACAAGACCACTGACAGCTACTTCGGCACCAGCTTCTACACCCTCGACATGCGTGGCTCGCAGCCACTGATCAAGGCCAAGAAAGTGGTGCTGAAAAACGACTACGTGCGTCAAGTCATCGACATCTATCACATCTGACCAACGCGCGGCGAGTGACGCTGGGCGCCTGCGGGTGCTGCGGGCTTGGCCGTGCGTGCGAGGTACATCATGAGTTTTCAGATCGCACTCAATTTTGAAGACGGGGTCACCCGTTTTATCGAAGCCACTGGCCAGGAAACCGTCGCCGACGCGGCGTACCGCCAAGGCATCAATATCCCGCTAGACTGCCGTGATGGTGCTTGCGGCACCTGCAAATGCTTCGCTGAGGCCGGGCAATATGACCTGGGCGATGAATTTATAGAAGACGCCCTCAGTGATGACGAAGTGCAGCAGGGCTACGTCCTGACCTGCCAGATGCGCGCCGCCAGCGATTGCGTGTTGCATGTGCCAGCCTCATCGGCGCTGTGCAAAACCCAACAGGCCAGCTTCGAAGCCACCATCAGCGACTTGCGCCAACTTTCCGAAAGCACCATTGCGCTGTCAATCAAGGGCGAGTCCCTGAGCCGTCTGGCGTTCTTGCCCGGTCAGTACGTCAACCTGCACGTGCCGGGTAGCGAGCAGACCCGCGCTTACTCCTTCAGCACCCTGCAAAAAGAGGGCGAAGTCAGCTTCTTGATCCGCAACGTACCGGGCGGGTTGATGAGCAGCTTTCTGACGGGCCTGGCCAAAACAGGCGACAGCATGACCCTTGCCGGGCCGCTGGGCAGTTTCTACTTGCGTGCGATACAGCGCCCGCTCTTGCTGCTGGCGGGCGGCACCGGCCTGGCTCCGTTTACCGCCATGCTCGAAAAAATCGCCGAACAAGGCAGCGATCACCCGGTGCACCTGATCTACGGCGTGACCAACGACCTGGATTTGGTCGAACTCGATCGCCTGCAAGCCCTGAGTGCGCGTATCGCCAACTTCAGCTTCAGCGCCTGCGTGGCCAACCCGCAAAGCCAACATCCGCTCAAGGGCTATGTGACCCAGCATATCGAGCCTCAGCACCTCAACGAGGGCGATGTCGACGTCTACCTGTGCGGCCCGCCGCCGATGGTTGAAGCCGTCAGCCAGTACATCCGCGAGCAAGGCATCACACCTGCCAACTTCTACTACGAGAAATTCGCGGCTGCCGCGGCCTGATCCCTGATTAAGCGAGGTTGTAATGAACCGATTCGACAACAAAGTCGCGCTGGTCACCGGCGCCGCTCAAGGCATCGGCCGCCGTGTCTGCGAGCGCCTGTTGGGCGAGGGCGCACAGGTGGTTGCGGTCGACCGCTCTGAACTGGTGCATGAATTGAAAGGGCCGGGCGTGCTGACCTTGACAGCAGACCTGGAGCTTTACGCTGACTGCGCCCGCGTCATGGCCTCGGCAGTGTCCACCTTTGGCCGTATCGACATCCTGATCAACAACGTCGGCGGCACAATTTGGGCCAAGCCGTTTGAGCATTATCAGGTCGAAGAAATCGAAGCTGAAGTGCGTCGCTCCCTGTTCCCGACCCTGTGGTGCTGCCACGCGGCGTTGCCCTACATGCTTGATCAGGGCCAGGGCGCCATAGTGAATGTTTCTTCAATCGCTACCCGCAGCGTCAACCGCGTACCGTACGGCGCGGCCAAGGGTGGCGTGAATGCCCTGACCGCGTGCCTCGCGTTCGAGAACGCCGAGCGCGGGATTCGCGTCAACGCCACCGCACCGGGCGGCACGCAAGCACCGCCGCGACGCATCCCGCGCAATGGCGCCGAGCAAAGCACGGACGAAGCCACCTGGTATCAGCAAATTGTCGACCAGACCTTGGACAGCAGCCTGATGAAACGCTACGGCACTCTGGACGAACAAGTCGGTGCGATCCTGTTTCTGGCCAGCGACGACGCTTCCTATATCACCGGCGTGACCCTGCCTGTGGGCGGCGGCGACCTCGGCTGAGCCGTACAAAAATCACTGGAGAACACGCCATGACCCACGCCCTGATTGAAAGCCTGACCACGATCATCGTCGACTTGCCCACCATCCGCCCGCACAAACTGGCGATGCACACCATGCAAAAACAGACTTTGGTGATTTTGCGCCTGCGCTGCAGTGACGGCATTGAAGGCATCGGTGAAGCCACCACCATTGGCGGGCTTGCCTACGGCTATGAAAGCCCGGAAAGCATCAAGGCCAACATCGACGCGCACCTGGCACCGATGCTGGTGGGCATGGCTGCGGACAACATCAACGCGGCCATGCAGACACTCGACAAAATTGCCAAGGGCAATACCTTCGCCAAATCCGGTATCGAAAGCGCACTGCTCGACGCCCAGGGCAAACGACTCGGCTTGCCAGTCAGCGAACTGTTAGGCGGGCGCGTGCGTGACAGTCTGGAAGTGGCCTGGACCCTGGCCAGCGGCGACACCGCCCGCGACATCGCCGAAGCCGAACAGATGCTTGACGTGCGCCGTCACCGTATCTTCAAACTGAAAATCGGTGCCAACCCGCTGGAGCAAGACCTCAAGCACGTGATCGCGATCAAAAAGGCCCTGGGCGACCGTGCCAGCGTGCGCGTTGACGTCAACCAGTATTGGGACGAGTCCCAAGCCATCCGTGGCTGTCAGGTCTTGGGCGACAACGGCATAGACCTCATTGAGCAACCGATCTCACGGGTTAACCGCTCGGGGCAAGTGCGCCTTAACCAACGCAGCCCGGCGCCGATCATGGCTGACGAATCCATCGAAAGCGTTGAAGACGCGTTCAGTTTGGCCGCCGACGGCGCAGCCAGTGTATTTGCCCTCAAAATCGCCAAAAACGGCGGCCCGCGTGCCGTACTGCGCACCGCACACATCGCCGAAGCAGCGGGCATTGCCCTGTACGGCGGCACCATGCTTGAAGGTTCGGTCGGCACTTTGGCGTCGGCCCATGCCTTTCTAACCCTTAAGCAACTGACCTGGGGCACCGAGCTGTTCGGCCCGTTGCTGCTGACCGCCGACATCATCACCGAGGCGCCGCAGTACCGTGATTTTGAACTGCACATCCCGCGCACACCGGGCCTTGGCCTGTGCATCGACGAAGAACGCCTGACGTACTATCGCCGCCACTGATCCCACTCGCCATTGACCCTCAAGGAGACCCGCATGCTCTTCCACGTAAAAATGACCGTCAACCTGCCGATTGACATGGACCCGACTAAAGCCGCGGCCCTCAAGGCCGACGAAAAAGAACTGGCCCAGCGCCTGCAACGCGAAGGCACCTGGCGCCACCTGTGGCGTATCGCCGGGCATTACGCCAACTACAGCGTATTCGACGTCGCCAGCGTCGAAGCCCTGCACGACACCCTGATGCAACTGCCGTTATTCCCCTACATGGACATCGAGATCAACGGGCTGTGCCGTCACCCATCCTCGGTCCACAGCGACGACCGGTAAAACGAACAGTTCCTTGCATAAAAACAAGATGAGGTGAACAGCATGACCGTGAAAATTTCCCACACCGATGCCATCCAGAGCTTCTTCAAAGAAGCCGCCGGCTTTGCCAATGACAGCGGCAGCACGCGCCTGAAAACCATCGTGTTGCGCGTACTGCAAGACACCGCAAAAATCATCGAAGACCTCGACATCAGTGAAAACGAGTTCTGGAAAACGGTGGACTACCTCAACCGTCTGGGCAGTCGATCAGAAGCGGGCTTACTGGTGGCGGGGCTGGGCATCGAACACTTCCTCGACCTCTTGCAGGACGCCAAAGACCAGCAGATCGGCTTGACCGGCGGCACCCCGCGCACCATCGAAGGCCCGCTGTACGTAGCTGGCGCACCGCTGAGCGCAGGCGAAGCGCGCATGGACGACGGCAGCGAAGACGGCGTCGGTACGGTCATGTTCCTAGAGGGGCAAGTGTTCGACAGCCATGGCCAACCCCTGCCTGGGGCCACCGTCGACCTGTGGCAAGCCAACACCCGAGGCACTTACTCCTTCTTTGACCCAAGCCAGAGCGATTACAACCTGCGCCGCCGCATCATCACCGACGCGCAAGGTCGATACCGTGCGCGCAGCATCGTGCCCTCCGGCTATGGCTGTGACCCTCAAGGCCCGACCCAGGAATGCCTGGACCAACTCGGCCGTCACGGCCAGCGCCCGGCCCACGTTCACTTCTTTATCAGTGCGCCGGGGCAGCGCCACCTCACCACCCAAATCAACCTGTCGGGCGAGAAATACCTGTGGGACGACTTCGCCTACGCCACCCGTGATGGCTTGGTGGGCGAAGTCATCTTCCGCGAAGACGGTGCACGAGGAATAGAAGGGCGCTATGCCGAAATGAAATTCGACTTTCAACTGCAACAAGCGGCGGACAGTGCGGCAGAGAACAGAAGCGACCGGCCGCGGGCGATGCAGGTGTAAAACGTGACACACGGAGGCGCCTGAAACCTTAAGACTTTGCGCAGAACTACGTAGCAGCTGACGAGCTCCGCGAGGCTGCGATCGGCGGCGAAGCCGTCGTAAACCAGTCAATCCGATACATCAAGCCCCCCCGGATTGTCGTGCTTGAGCGCACTGCGACGATTGCATCGTCGAACGTAGCCTCGCACTACTCGTCAACTGCTACGGGCGACAAAATCCCTGTAGCAGCTGACGAGCTCCGCGAGGCTGCGATCGGCGGCGAAGCCGTCGTAAACCAGTCAACCCGATAGACCAGGCCCCCCCTCATCGTCGTGGTTGAGTGCACTGCGACGATTGCATCGTCGAACGTAGCCTCGCACCACTCGTCAACTGCTACGGGCGACAAAATCCCTGTAGCAGCTGCCGAAGGCTGCGATCGGCGGCGCAGCCGTCGTAAACCAGTCAACCCGATAGACCAGGCCCCCCTCATCGTCGTGCTTGAGTGCACTGCGACGATTGCATCGTCGAACGTAGCCTCGCACCACTCGTCAACTGCTACGGGCGGACAAAATCCCTGTAGCAGCTGCCGAAGGCTGCGATCGGCGGCGCAGCCGTCGTAAACCAGTCAACCCGATAGACCAGGCCCCCCCTCATCGTCGTGGTTGAGTGCACTGCGACGATTGCATCGTCGAACGTAGCCTCGCACCACTCGTCAACTGCTACGGGCGGACAAAATCCCTGTAGCAGCTGACGAGCTCCGCGAGGCTGCGATCGGCGGCGCAGCCGTCGTAAAACCATTCATGGCGGTACATCAGGGCGATCACAATGGCGGGGGGGGGGGTGAGCTCCAGATGAATCGCAGTTATTGAACTTACGACGAGTGCATCTTTGAACGAGGGTCGTTTTCTTGTCGCCTTGCCAGAGAAAAAGGGTGGTTTTGCCGTCGATGTCTTTGGCGAAGCGTCGGCCGAAGGCGGGTATTAGCAAGTGCCCAGCTCCACTTACTCAGCACCGGCACTCTAAGTTTCGTTTAAATTATTCAGTAATTAATTGTCAAGGATTGTGCTTTATTAGTGGCATCTCCCAATAGATGCTGCACTTCCAAGTGCATTCATCAGTTAGTGGGTCTCTATTTTCGTACATTAATTAATGCTTCGTCACTTCGTAGTCCATAGTTTTTTTCAAATGAGTCTTGTCAGAAATTCAATTTTTGCGTCTTCGAATTTTTTGAATTCCTTGAGATCTGTCATTTGCCCTCTCTCGGAATAATATACTAGCCATTTTTTGCCATCGTTTAGTATGCATGTCCGTTCATTTTTATTGATCCCAATGGAATAGTGATTATCAGGAGTCTCTAGGGTTTTTAACTCGTCGGCCAATTTACTCAGGCTTGTAGTCTTGAGGTTTTCCACGAAATAACTCCTTTAAATATGGTTCGTTGTCTTGTGTAAGAGTTGTCGGAGAACGGCGAATATTATTAATTATATCTAGCCTATATTGAATGCCTCCACCGGTTTAACCAAGTCAGGGTAGAATCTTTCCAGCTTTCAAAGTCAATGGTTTTTTACATTGTATACATAATAGTCCTCTTTGAGTGTGCTTGGTTTTAGAAATTGATAAGAGTATGCTGTTCCTATAGAGAGAAGGAAGCTTCCTTAGGCTGCCCAAATCGGTAAATTTGTGTACCCGGTAATAAAGTGTAATCTGCTTCTAACTGATCAATTGGACTTGGGTGTGGAGAGCACTCTTGGATAGTTAAACCATTTTTCGGATTGTTAAAATTTGAAGATGCGTTTGCCTTTTTATTTTTATCTACATTTGACTTTATATTAGTACGAACACTTTCATCAGGACAATCTATTAAGGTGTTATTGGTTGTTATTACTATCGCTTGTAAATTCATATTTGTTAGTTTTCGCCTGCCGAATTAATGAAAATTTTATTGGCTATTATAATTTATCTGTAGCTTGCAGGTTTGTAGTGTAGGGGTCTACTCCACTTTCAATTAAGTGTCTTTGTAGTTTTAATAGTATGTCGTTGGCTTCTTGAGGCCCTTTTAGAGCATGCAAAGCATCGCCCTCAGATATTTCATCTTCACGTATCACTATTTGATGGGCACCAGCATCGTAGCGTACAAAAAAATGGCCATTTCGTTTCCATATTTCAAAGTCGGCAAGTTCGTATATTTTTATATCCATTTTATTAAACCTAGTCGATAATTGGCTTTGTAGTGTATTCATTGATTTTCACTGGATCAATAACCGCTTCTGGAAGTCCACCAGGACTGGTGAAACCTCCCGGCCTCCAAAAAGTGTTTGCGCCAAACTCATTGCCC
Organism: Pseudomonas sp. TMW22091; assembly: GCF_022496705.1. NCBI lineage: Bacteria > Pseudomonadati > Pseudomonadota > Gammaproteobacteria > Pseudomonadales > Pseudomonadaceae > Pseudomonas > Pseudomonas sp. TMW22091. The sequence continues at coordinate 1,705 of NZ_SCFI01000018.1, read as the reverse complement.
GAAGGTATTCGATATTTATGTGGCTTGGGAATTAATACGAGCATAGGTTGGTGTCCCAGATATCCCTTGTCCAGTCCTAAGTAGTTCTCTAGCTTTGAAATATTACCTGCCGCCTTATCTATAGCCAACTCGGCAACACTTTTAGGTAATACCCACGTCTCTGTCCGTCCAATAACTCCGGTTGGGGCCGTAGGCTGAATTCGTGCAGCTCCATTTTTGAACATATTAGCATGTGCATCCCGGTAAGACTGGGAGAGGTAAAGTTCAGGTTCGGGGCGACTTCCTTTTTCAAATGATAAAACTGCATCAATTGTAGATTGATCCAATGTGTCAGCATTTATGGTTTCTGTTACACCCGGACAATCCCCCTCAACACTCATCAACCCCAACGGATCCACCCACCCCGTGGGGTTGGGCACGTACTGGTAGCTGTTGAGTCCACCCGCCAGTTTGATCGGGTCGGGGGTCAGGTAGCGGCCGGTGTTGGGATTGTAGTAGCGATGGCGGTTGTAGTGTAGTCCGCTTTCTTCGTCGTAATACTGGCCCTGAAAACGCAGCGGGTTGCTGATTTCGTTGATGTCGAATTTGATGATGTTGCCGTACGCCCGGTAATACGCCGACCAGACGATTTTCCCACTTACGTCGGTGAGTTCTTGCGGGGTGCCCAGGTGGTCGAGCTGGTAGTAATAAACCTCGTTGGTCGTGCCGTGGCCTTTTAGCAGGGCCATCGGTTTGAAGGTGCCGGGTTCGTAGACGTAGCTGCGGTAAAGCGGCCAGCCCTTAACACCTTTTTGGTAGATGTTTTCGGCGATCAGCCGGTCGCCTTGCCAGATAAATTGGGTGGTTTTGCCGTCCATGTCTTTGGCGATGCGTCGGCCGAAGGCATCGTAACGGTAGGCGACGTCGCTGCCGTCGGGCAGGGTGATGCCGATCAGGCGGTGCTGGCTGTCGTAGCGGTAGTGGCGCACCAGGCGCTGGCCGGCGCCGCGTCGTTCGCGCAGGAGGTTGCCGTAGGCGTCGTAGTCGAAGTGGCAGTCGCCTTGCATCAGCAGGCGGTTGCCTTTGATTTTGCCGTAGCTGCGGCCTTGGCCGTTGTAGCTTTGGGCGAGGAGGTTGCCCGCCGGGTCGTGGGCGAAGTGTTCGACGTTGTTGGCGTTGCCGACCACTTCGGTGAGGCGGTCAAGCGGGTCGTAGGCGTAGCTTTTTTGGCCTTTTCGGCTGTCGGTGAGCAGCCTCAGGTTGCTGTTGGCGTCGTATTGGTAGCTGCGCCGGTAGTGGTACTGGCCGCTGACTTCGCCGTTGCGGTCGAGAGGGTAGACGCGGTGTTCCTTGAGGCGCTGTTGTTCGTCGTAGTGGTATTCGCTGAGTACCGAGCCTTGTTGGCGCATGATCTCGCGCCCGTGTTCAAAGCGGTGGCCGGTGAGGCGCTGGCCGTTGAGGTTGATGGCTTTGAGCGCGCCGCCGGGGTGGTAGAGGTAGTCAAGGCCGTTGCCATCGGGCAGTGTGCAGTGGCTGAGTTGGCCGAGGGCGTCGTAGCGGTAGCGCAGGGTGGCCCAGCCCTGATGCTCGGTGATGAGGCGGTCTTGCAGGTCGTATTCGTAGGCGAGTGGCCACTTGCCGTCGTCGACTTCGGTGAGGCGGCCGAGGCTGTCGTAGGTGTAGGTGATTTCACTGCCGTCGGGCAGGGTTTTGACCAGCAGGCGTC
>NZ_SCFI01000017.1:0-62082 GCF_022496705.1 Pseudomonas sp. TMW22091 | reverse complement strand
ACACCTCTTTCCAGGACACATCACACCTCCTAAGGGTCAATGTGTCCTATTAAAAGTGTTCGCGATGTCTCCGAACATTGTGTTCGCTATGTCCCCGGTCCATACAGGGAGAGGGTTGGGGTGAGGGCAGTGGTCTCAACGATGCAACACATACTGCCCGCTAAACCTCACCGCATCGTCCCCGCCCTCGGCATTAATGACGCGTGTCTCCAGCGTCAATCGCGCTCGCCCATGGCGCTTGTACATGGCCAAAAACTTGTTCCACGCCCCAGAGTCTGGCGCATCACACAGCACAATGGCGTCCTCAGTCACGGGCAGCGGGTAAGTGATATGACCTTCCTGAATCACGATGTGCCCGTCTTCAATCCCGGCCTCAAGCAGGCTCAAATGCAACCAGCCCCACCCCGCAAGCACCGCACCGCAATACAAACTGCCACCAAACATGGTGCTTTTATGGTTGATATTGGCCGGTAGCGGCAAGTGCAGGCGCAGCTGGTGCCCTTGCCAGCTCAACACCTTGAGCCCCATGTCTTGAGTGAGTGGAATGTCGTGGTGGAGGACAGACTCCAGATAACCACTGTCGCGAATCATACCTGGGCCTCTCAATCGAACTCTTCTGGGTTGGAATGGCTGCCGCTTTCGAAGTGCAGGCCATGTTTGCGCAGTTTGTCGTGCAAGGTTTTGCGCGGCACGCCCAAGGCTTCAGCCAGGCTTCGCAGGGAGCTGTGGGAGCGCTCAAGCTCGGCAGCGATCAAACTTTTTTCAAAGTGCTCAACCTGATCACTCAGCCCGCCGCCGACCTCATCGTCAACGATGTGTTTGCCATCGTGCGCGCCATCATCCAGCGCTAACTCCAGGCCTAGCGCAAAGCGCTCAGCGACGTTTTGAAGTTCACGCACATTGCCCGGCCAGTTGTGGCGCAGCAACAGTGCGCGTTGCGCCGGTTGTAGCACATTGGGCGTCAAGCCATGGCGGACGCTGGCTTCGTCGGCAAAATGCTGGAACAGCATCAGCGTGTCTTCACCCCGCTCACGCAGGGGCGCAATGCGCAGCGGTGCAACATTGAGACGGTAATACAAGTCGGCACGGAACCGCCCCTGATCGGCCGCCAGGCGCAGGTCTTCTTTGGTGGCAGCAATCACTCGGATATCCAACGCAATCAGCTGATTGCCGCCCACACGCTCAACCACCCGCTCTTGCAGCATGCGCAGCAACTTGACCTGAACATCCAGGCTCATGCTTTCAATTTCATCGAGGAACAAGGTGCCGCCATTGGCAAACTCGAATTTACCGATACGACGCTTTTGCGCGCCCGTGAAGGCGCCCGGCTCATGGCCAAACAGTTCGCTTTCAACCACCGACTCGGCCAGCGCCCCCGCGTTGATCGCGACAAACGGTCCATTGCGTCTGCTCGACAGGTCGTGCAACGCCCTGGCGACAACTTCCTTGCCTGATCCGGTTTCGCCCAATATCAGCACGTCGGCTTTGGTCGCCGCCAGCGCGCCAATTTGCTCACGCAGGCGCAGCATGGCGGGTGAAAGTCCCACCAGCCGGGTGCTCAGTGACTGGCGATCACTTAAGGCCAGGCGCAGGCTGCGGTTGTCCAGCACCAGCGCACGCAGGGCCAGCGCGCGGCGAACGCTGTCGAGCAACGCGTCACTGGCAAAGGGTTTTTCGAGAAAGTCGTAAGCGCCCGAACGCATGGCTTGTACCGCCAGCGGCACATCCCCGTGGCCAGTGATCAGCAGCACCGGCAGGTCAGGGTCTTGAGCATGGAGCTGGGCCAGCAACTCAAGGCCGTCCATCCCCGGCATACGAATATCGCTGACCACTACGCCCGGCCAGTCACGGCCAACACGGTCGGCAAGGCCAGCGGCTTGCGCCAGGGGCAAGACCTTAAGCCCGGCCAGGTCCAGGGTCTGATGCAGGGCCTGACGCAGATGCGGGTCATCATCGATCAGGATGACCTGTACGTGCGGATCAATGGGGTGGCTCATGATCTGGAGTCCTCACTGGCTTGCAAACTCACGCCTGGCGCTCCAGCGCGCAGTCGCAAGGTAATTAAAGCGCCACCTTCCCTGTGGTTGGCGAACAGCAGTTCACCACCAAATGCACGGATCAGCGTGTCGCAGATAGCCAGACCCAACCCCAAACCCTGCGTTCGGGTTTTGGTGGTGTAGAACGGCTCACCGGCGCGGCCCAAAGCTTCCAGGCAAAACCCCGGGCCGTTATCGCGTATGTAGACGGTGACGCCCTGTTCGGTGGCTTGGGCACTCAACCACAAACGGCGCGGCGGGCCTTTTTCTGTCAGGGCATCCAGTGCATTGGCCAATAAATTGCCCAAGACTTGGCGCAAACGCGTTTCACCCGCCTCGACCCACAGGGTGGCCGCGGGCAGGTCGCGAATCAACTCAACTTCCATGCTGCGTCGTCGATTGGCCAGCAATGCCAGCGCATCGTCCAGCGCCGGTTGCAAGGCAACACTTTCGGGCGCATGCCGATCACGCCGGGCGAAGGCGCGCAGATGGGCAATGATCGATGACATGCGCCCGGTCAATTCGTTGATCAGTTTGAGGTTGCCGCGAGCGTCGTCGATGCGCTGGTGATCGAGTAATACTTCGGCGTTTTCAGCGTAACTGCGGATGGCTGCCAGTGGTTGATTGAGCTCGTGGCTGATGCTGGCCGACATGGTGCCCAGGGCTGATAGCTTGCCTGATTGCACCAGATCGTCCTGGGCGCGCACAAGTTCCTGTTGCGCCTGCTCGCGCTCCAGCACCTCTTTACGCAGCCGCTGATTAAGCCCTTCGAGGTCGCTGGTACGTTCGGCCACACGCATTTCCAGTTCGCGACGAGCCTTGCCTTCGAAAGCGATGCGGTCCAGATAATGTCGTCGGCGTTGCATCATCAAGCCGATGAGCAACACGATCACCAACAACGTGGCCGCGCCAATGGCCACCACGGTCCGCACCGGACGGTCGATCAGTGTGCGCGGGGCAAGGATATTGACGCGCCAACCGGTCTCGTCGATTTCCTGGGTTTGCACCAGCCAGGCATCCCAGTTCAGGTTGAGCGGCTGCGGGTCGCGAGTCGGGTAGGGCAGGATGGCAAAAATATCCTGACGCTCTTCAGGGCTGAGCTCACGGGTGGCCCTGAAACGCCACTCCGGGCGTGAAGTCAGGATGACAACGCCATTATTGTCGGTCGTCAGCAATTGCTCGGGGGTGTTGCCCCACAATTGTTCGGTGTGATCGAGATCGACCTTGACCACCAGCACCCCGATGTTCTTGTTGGCGTCGAGTATCGGTGCGGCGAAATAGTAGCCGCGCTTGCCCGACGTCGTACCCAGCCCGAAGAATCGTCCCAGCTTGCCTTGCATCGCCTCGCTGAAATAGGGACGAAAAGCGAAATTACGGCCGATAAAGCTGTCGCTTTTATCCCAGTTGGAGGCGGCCAATGTATCGCCATTAGCGTCGATCAGGTACATGACCACGGCACCGGTCTGGGCGCTGATGTCTTTTAGCAGCTCATTGGCCTTGGCCTGAACCTGCGGGTTTTCGGGGTCGGCGAGTACTGCGCGCAGATCAGGCAACTCACCGAGAATCTGCGGCAGCACCTCATAGCGATGCAGCGACCCCAGCAGGTTAGCCACGTACAGGTCGAGGGTCTGCCGGTTTTGCCCGGTCAGTTCACTGCGGTAATAGCGCTCGGCCAAGTGCTTAAGGGGCCACAGCAAAGGAGCCAGGCACAGCACCAGCAAGGCGAGGCTACGCCACCGGGGTCTATGGGGAACTGAGGGAGTCGTGATCATCAAATACATGCGCCGCAAGAGTACGGCGCAGTATACCCAGCCTTAATGCGAACCCAATTCTTTGTGGTGGCTACCGAGGCTGGGTTGGGACTGAGTGGGTGATTTCACCGAAATACCAGCGTTGCCCACGAAACTCGCCCTCCAACCCGTCAAGCGCTTTGAATTCAAGTGAGAGCCCAACGCATTGCATGCCTTCGGGGATCTGCAGGCCCCATTGTTCGGCGAGGTTTTGATCGGTAATCGGTTGGCTATGGCCATTTTGATCGTGCCACGGTTGCATATGCGCGCGGTGATAATCCCGGTCGGTGTAAATGCAGACCTCGCTGGAGAACATGTCAGGCAGGGCAATCGAGGCAACCACCAGGCAATCGGGTGCATCGCTGGGGCGGGCGTCGATCAAGTGTTGGCAGGCGTTGATTAACTGTTGAGCACACTGGCTGCGAATAGCGTCTGTGGCTTGTTTACCTTCAACCAGGGTGGCCAGCACGGGAATCTTGAAATTACGGTAGCGACAAGATTGAGCGAGGTCGTCGGGGAAGTAGTCTTTGAAACTGTTGGCCCAGCGTGACAACGCTTTGAGCCGCCTTGTCACGCCCCGAACCTTTTTGTTGCTGAACGCTATTCGCCGCATGGTGGGAAATCCGTCTAGGTGAGTGCGATGCCCTGAAGAGCACCGACCCTATCCGAATTTTTGCGTAGAAAAAGGCGCGCCAGTAGAAATCAGAAGTGTCCTACGCCAGTTTAAGCATGTAGTGGCTCAAGCCGTTTCTTTGCTGGAGCCACCACAGGTTAGCGTTGCTCGGCGACGCACTCGGCCAAGGCCGCGCGCCAATCGGGCTGAGTGACACCCCATTCACGACCCAGTCGGCTGCAGTCCAAACGCGAGTTCTGAGGGCGGGCAGCCGGCGTCGGATAATCGCTGGCCGGTATCGGTTTGAGCGCTGCACAGGGTTTACCGGCTGCGATCAGCGGCTCGGCGATGGCTTGGGTGAAGCCGAACCAAGAGGTTTCGCCTTGTGCCGTGAGGTGGTAAACCCCCCATGCACCGGCGTGACCAGTTTGCCAGCGCTCAATCAGCATGCGCGTGCTCCGGGCAATGGTTCCCGCCCACGTCGGCGCGCCGATCTGGTCGGCCACCACACCCAGCTCAGGCCGTTCCTGCAGCAAACGCTGCATGGTCAGCAAGAAATTTTTGCCGTGGGCGGAGTACACCCAACTGGTGCGCAAGATCAGATGCTGGGCACCTGCGGCAGCAATGGCGCGCTCACCCTCGAGCTTGCTTTGGCCGTAAACGCCCAATGGGTTAGGTGCGTCGTCTTCGATGTAAGGGGCAGTTTTAGTGCCATCGAACACATAGTCCGTGGAGTAGTGAATCAACGGAATGCCCAGTGCCGCCGCTTCTTGGGCGAAGACGCCGGGCGCAATGGCGTTGATTGCAAAGGCCAGGTCACGCTCGCTTTCAGCCTTGTCCACTGCCGTATGAGCCGCTGCGTTGATGATCAAGTCAGGTTTGTGAGCCTGAACTTGCTGGCGGATTTGCTCGGGCTGACTCAGATCAAGCTCATCGCGACCCAATACAATCAGTTCGCCAAGCCCAGCAAGCTGCTTTTGCAGCTCGATGGCGACTTGACCGGTTTTGCCGCTGACAAGGATTTTCAGAGGCGTGGGGCCGTGCTTCATGCCAGCAGATCCTTGGGCTCGGTGAACCCCAGACGCTGACCTTGATAGCTGCCGTCTTGAACGTGCTTGCACCATTCAAGGTTGTCCAGGTACCACTGCACGGTTTTGCGCAGGCCGGTTTCAAATGTCTCTTCGGGCACCCAACCCAGCTCGCGTTCGATCTTGCTGGCGTCGATGGCGTAGCGCTGGTCATGACCCGGACGGTCTTTGACGAAGGTAATCAGGTCAGCAAACTGCGCGACGCCTTCAGGGCGTGCTGGCGCCAGCTCTTCAAGCAGCGTGCAAATGCCACGTACCACGTCAATGTTGGTTTGTTCGTTGTGGCCGCCAATGTTGTAAGTCTCGCCGACTACACCTTCGGTCACAACTTTCAACAGCGCACGGGCGTGGTCTTCAACAAACAGCCAGTCACGCACTTGCAGACCGTTGCCGTACACCGGCAGCGGTTTGCCCGCCAGAGCGTTAAGAATAACCAACGGGATAAGCTTTTCCGGGAAGTGGAAAGGGCCGTAGTTGTTCGAGCAATTGGTCAGCAAAACCGGCAAGCCGTACGTGCGGTTCCAGGCGCGTACCAGATGGTCGGAGGCGGCTTTGCTGGCCGAATACGGTGAGCTAGGTGCGTATGGGGTCGTTTCGGTGAACAGATCGTCGACGCCGTGAAGATCGCCATACACTTCGTCAGTTGAAATATGGTGGAAACGGAATGCGCTTTTGGCGGGCTCAGGGAGTGTCAGCCAATAGGCGCGAGTGGCTTCCAGCAGGCTGTAGGTGCCCACGATGTTGGTCTGGATAAAGTCCGATGGGCCATCGATAGAGCGGTCAACGTGCGACTCGGCCGCCAAGTGCATGATGGCTTCGGGCTGGAAGCGCTCGATCACGGCGCTGACGGCGTTCTGATCGACGATATCGGCCTGGACGAACTCGTAGCGGGTGTCTGTGGCAATGCTTTGCAGCGATTCAAGGTTACCGGCGTAAGTCAACTTATCGAGGTTGAGCACTTCGTGCGCAGTGTTCTGGATCAGATGACGGATCAGCGCCGAACCAATAAAACCGGCGCCGCCGGTGACTAAAATACGCATGTGGATATTCCTTATTCCTTGATGGACTGCAAACGTGAGGCGCATAGCTTGTGGGCAGGCCGGATGCGGCGCAAGTACAAGACGTCTGAACACCCACATCTTTGACTGCCCACGCGTGACCGGCTCGCAACAAAATAGATTTATATCGGCAATATTCTGATTATTTTTATTTTATAAGTGTCTGGCTCGTTCTAATGCAGATATTTATCGACTATAAAGGCGCCTATAGTTGATGCATGCCAGGCTCGCGTCCATATTTCAGAAATGTCGCCTGTGAATTTTCCCTTTGGCAGCCTTCAGGAGCCCCGATTTCGATGACTACTTTGCACAGTTCACCCCGCGCTGACGGTTTTTACATGCCCGCAGAATGGGCGCCGCAGACTCAAACCTGGATGATCTGGCCAGAGCGGCCGGACAACTGGCGTTTGGGCGGCAAGCCTGCCCAAGCCGCGCATGTGGCTGTTGCCAAGGCCATTGCACGCTTCGAGCCGGTGACCGTCGGCGTGTCGGCTGGCCAGTACGAAAACGCCAGGGCGCAACTGGATATGCCGAATATTCGTGTCGTCGAGATGTCCAGCGATGATGCGTGGGTACGTGACAGCGGCCCAACCTTTGTCATCAACGACCAGGGTGAAGTGCGTGGTGTGAACTGGGACTTCAATGCGTGGGGTGGCTTGGAGGGCGGTTTGTACTTCCCGTGGAACCGCGACCAGCAAGTGGGCAGCAAGGTGCTCGAAATTGAACGTTGCCCGTGTTATTACACCGAGGGATTTGTGCTGGAAGGCGGCTCCATTCACGTCGATGGCGAAGGTACGCTGATCACCACCGCTGAGTGCTTGATGAACCGTAACCGTAACCCGCACTTGTCGCGTGAGGAGATTGAGGACGTTCTGCGCTCCAATCTGGCTGTGGATAAAATCATCTGGTTGCCGGACGGTCTGTTCAATGACGAAACCGACGGGCATGTGGATAACTTCTGCTGTTACGTAGCGCCGGGTGAAGTGTTATTGGCCTGGACGGACGACGAACGCGACCCTAACTATGTGCGCTGCCACGCGGCGATGAACGTGTTGCTGACCAGCACCGATGCCAAAGGTCGTCCGTTTGTGGTGCACAAAATGCCGATCCCGGGGCCGATTCATGCGACTCAGGAAGAGTGCGATGGCGTTGATAAAGTGGTGGGCAGTCAAGATCGCAATCCATCCGAGCGATTGGCCGGTTCTTACGTGAACTTCCTGATTGTTAACGGCGGCATTATCGCCCCCAGCTTTAACGACCCGATGGACGCGCAAGCCAAAGTCATTTTGCAAAAACTCTTCCCGCAACACGAAGTAGTGATGGTGCCGGGTCGCGAGTTGCTGTTGGGTGGCGGAAACATCCACTGTCTGACTCAGCAGCAACCCGCGCCGCACAAAGCATAATTGGCGGCACAACATGAGTAGCCGCTGACGAGGAACAAAGGCCGCGACCGCTTCGCGCTCGATCGCAGCCTTCGGCAGCGGCTACAGGTTAAGGATCGCTGTAGCCGCTGACGAGGAACGAAGGCTGCGATCGGCGGCAAAGCCGTCGTAAAACCTGACACACCGACGTGTGCCATTTTGCGACCGCTTCGCGCTCGATCGCAGCCTTCGGCAGCGGCTACAGGTTAAGGATCGCTGTAGCCGCTGCCGAGGAACGAAGGCTGCGATCGGCGGCAAAGCCGTCGTAAAACCTGACACGCCGACGTGTGCCATTTTGCGACTACAGGTAATGCCCACGCCTAATGATCAACCACACTTTCTGTCATTTGCAGCAAAGTGAAACAATCTCCTGCCAATTAACAATTTTTTCACGAAATTGACACCTCGCCATCACGCCGGATAGGATTCGCGCCAACGCCTGTGGCGCATAGCCATACACCAACTTTCTGAAAGACCGGCACGCCGTTTTCGTGCAGGTCTTTTTTGTTTATGTGAAGCAACCACCACTCAATGTTTCAGCTTGAATTCCACAGCGCGCTCTATTCAGAAATAAGGAAAATAATATGTACAAAAAGCGAATAGGCCTTATCGCTTTGGGCGTACTTAGTGCCACCCAAGCCATGGCTAACGATCAAGCTGATTCGAAAGGTTTTGTTGAAGATAGCCACCTCGATGTACTGGCGCGTAACGCCTACATCAGCCGTGACTACAAGCATCACAAACAAGATAAAGCCGAATGGGGCCAAGGCTTCCTGGGTACGTTCTCCTCGGGCTTTACTCAAGGCACCGTGGGCGTGGGTGTAGATGCCTTTGGTATCTACGCACTGCGTCTGGACGGCGGCCGCGGCAACAGCGGCGCGGGCGGCATCGACTTCTTTAAGCAAGGCGACAGCGGTAAAGCCGCGCGTGATATTGCTAAAGCGGGCGCAGCGGTCAAAGTGCGCGTTTCCAACACCGTGCTCAAGTACGGTGATCAAATGCCGGCGCTGCCGGTATTGATGTACGACAATTCGCGTCTGATGCCTGAAAGTTACACCGGCACCCTGTTGACCTCCAAAGAGATCGACGGTCTTGAGTTGAATGTCGGTCGTTTCACCGCCGAGTCGCGTAAAAGTGCCGACGGCCGCGACAGTGGTGACCTGAAGCGCATCGACGTCTTCGGCGGTAGCTACAAGTTCACCGACAACTTCACGGCGTCGCTGTACGGCTCCGAAATGAAAGAAGAGCTGCGTAAACAATACCTGGGCATGACCTACGTACTTGCGCTGCCAGACAAACAGTCCCTGACGTTTGACTTCAACGGCTACCGTACGCACCTCAACGAAGACTATGCCCGTGATGTGCTGAAGCTTGATGGTCAGGACAACAAGATCTGGAGCTTGGCGAGCACCTACGCCTTTGACGCGCATACCGTGACATTGGCGTTCCAGAGCAGCACCGGCGAGATCGGCTACCCGTACGGCGGCTACCGCAATGCTGAAGGCGTGGGCGATGGCGGCAATACCATCCTGCTGGCCAACTCCTACTGGTCTGACTTCAACGCCAAAGACGAGCGTTCGTGGCAGTTGGGTTACGGCTTCGACTTCGGCTCCGTAGGCATTCCGGGTCTGACTTACAACATTGCTTACGTACGCGGCACCAACATCGACGACGGCACTGGCCGTGGTCGTGGTACCGAGCGTGAAATCTTCAACCAGGCGAAATACGTTGTGCAAAGCGGCCCGGTCAAAGACCTGAGCGTGCGTCTGCGTGGTTCGTGGTTGCGTGTCTCGAACAACGCCAGCGCCTACAACGTCGGCGGCAACGAAGTGCGCGTGTATGTTGATTACCCGATCAGCATTTTCTGATGCTACCGGCCTGACAGACAGGCTGGACATCTGAATAAAAAAGCCCCGACGTGTCGGGGCTTTTTTTCGCGCTGTGATTTAGGTCTGGCCCCAAGTGCTCATACGTTGAGTTCTTTGGCTTTCTTTTCGCTGTCTGTATTAATGAAGTTCAATACGAGGTTAAACGAGAGGTAGAGGGCGAAAGTGAGCCGAAGAGTCCCATGCAATGGGTGACTTGGCAGATCAAACTTTAAGGTGATTGCCTGTTCAGCTGTTTCTGGCAAAGGCCAAAACGAAAAAACCCGCCAGAAGGCGGGTTTTTCGGGAGCTTCAAAGACTGTGAAAACTGTCTGTGAAGCTTTGTATGGTGCCGGCACCAAGAGTCGAACTCGGGACCTACTGATTACAAGTCAGTTGCTCTACCAACTGAGCTATACCGGCGTTATGGGCGACGAGTATACCCGGATGTTTGAGCTTGTAAACCCCTGATAACAGACTATTTTTACTCTTTCGTCGGCAGGCCCGAAAAATCGAACTTCTGATGGCTGTCTTTTTCATACCTGTACAGGGTTTGAGGGGGCAAGCGCCATGACTGAAGTGATCACTGCCCATGATTTGGGCATCACGCTGGACGCCAAAGATGAGTGCGCCTTGTTCAAATGGTTTGTGGCCAGCTTTTTGATGGGCAAGCGGATTCAGGCGCCTATTGCCGCCAAGGCTTACCACTTGCTCGTGAATGAGCATGGGTGCGACTCGCCAGACCGTCTGGCCCGACTGTCCCATCGCCAACTGGTGGCGATTCTCGGCAAGGCCCATTACGTGCGCTATGACGAGTCCACGGCCACCCGCCTGTCAGCGTTGGCCCTCAAACTGGTTAATGAGTACGGGGGGCGTTTCAATTCGCTGTATAGCGCCAATTATGATCGACAGGCCTTCGAGCGCCGTTTACTTGAGTTCGACGGGGTCGGGCCTAAGACCGTAGAAATTTTCATGCGTGACGCAGCACCGGTGCTGTTTTGAGCGGCGTCTTCATTGGCTGTGCCGGTTGGAGCATCGGGCGAGACTATTGGCCTCGGTTCGCGGAGCAGGGCACTCATCTGCAGCGCTATGCGGGGCAATTTTCAGCAGTGGAAATCAATAGCTCGTTTTACCGTCCTCATCGGCCGCAAACGTATAAACGATGGGCAGACAGCGTAGGGCCGGATTTTCGCTTTTCGGTCAAACTGCCCCGCAGCATCACCCATGAGCGACGCCTGAAAGACTGTGAAGGTCTGCTGGATGATTTTTTTTCGCAATGCAGCCATCTGGGCGATCGGCTGGGGTGTGTTCTGGTGCAGTTGCCGCCGTCATTAGTCTATGACGCGCACGTTGCACAGGTGTTTTTGCAGGCAGTGCGGGCTCGCTACACAGGGGCATTGGCGCTGGAGCCCAGGCATGATTCGTGGGCGGCCGCCGAAGCGTGCATGCAAGGTCTGCACATCGCTCGCGTCGCTGCCGATCCAGCGGTGTTGAGCGCTGGCTTTGAGCCGGGGGGCTGGGCAGGGCTGCAATATTGGCGCTTGCATGGCTCGCCGCGCATCTACCACAGCGAGTATGGCGTGGCGCGGCTTCAGGCCTTGGCGCGTCACGCACGGGCGAGGTCAGCCAGCGAGTATTGGTTTATTTTCGACAACACTGCCAGCGGGCATGCCATCAGTGATGCGTTGACCTTTCAAACCGAATTCTCGAGCTTGCTGAACCCCAGCTCAAACAGTGTGCCTTGAGCATCGCTGCGCACCTGCACCTGGCCGCCATGCAGGTGCATGATGGACTGCACTATCGCCAGCCCCAACCCGCCCGAGTCGCCCGGTTGGGCGCGTGACGGGTCAACCCGGTAGAAGCGATCGAACAGTTTGTCGAGATGCTGCGTGGCAATCGGTTGGCCGAGGTTGTGCACACCCACCCAGCACATCGTCTCATCATCACGGCGTTGCAAGTGCAGGGTTGAACCCGCTTGGGCATGGCGCACGGCATTGGCCAGCAAGTTGCCCAGCGCCCGTTGCAGCAGTTGCTGGTCGGCCATCAGTGAGCCATTGAGCTGATTCTCAATGTTCAGTTGGCGATCTTCGGCCAGCGCCTCGAAGTAATCACAGAGCTCGTTACCCACCTCATGCAGATCCAGCGTTTGCAGGTTCAGGGGGCGCTGGCCGTGTTCAGCGCGGGCGAGAAACATCAGGTTTTCGGCCATCCGGTTAAGACGCTCGTATTCCTCAATATTGGAGGCCAGCACGTCCTGATAGTCGGCAGGGCTGCGGGGTTGATTCAAGGCCAGGCTGTTGCTGCCCAACAGGTTGTGCAGGGGCGTGCGGATTTCATGGGCCAGATCCGCCGAAAATTGCGATAGCCGCGCAAAGCTGTCTTCAAGGCGCGCCAGCATGGCGTTCAGCGCCTGTACCGGCTCTTTGAGTTCAGTCGGCACCGCATCGGTTGGCATGCGCTGATCAAGGCTGCGCGGGTCGATGCCGCGCATGCTTTGCGCCAGCTCGCGCAGGGGCAACAGGCCGCGGCGCAAGAGCAGCAAGCCAAGCCCGAACGCCAGCAAGGCGCCCACTCCCACAGCGCCATACAAGCGCAGACGGTAGCTGGCGAGCATGTGCTCACGTTCATCAAGGCGTTTACCGACCAGCACATTAAGGGTTTCGCCGGCGGGGCCCTGAGCGAACCCGGCCAGTACGATCATTGCCTCTACAGTATGAATGTCACTGCGTTGGGGCGCCTGTGCCTGAGCAATGGCGGGCACATTGGGCAAGGGTTGTTGATGCGGGTTGATGGCAATCAATGGGCTGCCATCTTCACGTTCCACCCGCAGCACGCTGTCCACGTTGCCCAGCATGTTCTGGTACAGCCGTGGGCGCTCTTGCAGGGCCTCCAGGCTGTCGCTGTCGTGTAACAGGGCCCGTACTTGTTCAAGGCGGCCGAGTAACGCCTGATCGTCCCTAAAGGCCAGCTCCGATGCCAGTGAGCGATACAGAAACACTCCGATCGCACCCAGAACCAAGGCGCAGGTCAATGCAATCGCCAGCGCCAGACGCCAGGCGATGGATTTACTCATCGGGGGCTTCCAACTGATAGCCGACGCCGCGCACGGTGTGAATCAGTTTAGGCATGTAAGGGTCGTCGACTTTGGAGCGCAGACGGCGCACAGCCACTTCGACCATGTTGGTGTCGCTGTCGAAGTTGAGGTTCCAGACCTGCGAGGCAATCAAGGTGCGCGATAAGACTTCGCCCTGGCGGCTGGCCAGCAGTTGCAACAGCGCGAACTCTTTGTTGGTCAGGCTGATACGTTGTCCGCCCCGGCTGACGCGACGTCGCAGCACGTCAATTTCAAGGTCGGCAATGCTGTAGGACTCGGCTTCGCGCAGTGGGCCGCGTCGCAGCAGCGTGCGCACCCGCGCCAGTAATTCGGCAAAGGCGAAAGGCTTGAGCAGATAATCATCGGCACCCAGT
Source organism: Pseudomonas sp. TMW22091 (assembly GCF_022496705.1). Lineage (NCBI taxonomy): Bacteria > Pseudomonadati > Pseudomonadota > Gammaproteobacteria > Pseudomonadales > Pseudomonadaceae > Pseudomonas > Pseudomonas sp. TMW22091. The sequence goes on along the minus strand of NZ_SCFI01000017.1, from coordinate 48,743 downwards.
TCAAGGCCGCGAACGCGGTCTTCAATGGCGTCTTTAGCGGTCAGGAACAGTACGGGTGTAGCACCGCGCTGGCGAATCAGTTGCAGCAATTGCCAGCCATTAAGACCCGGCAGCATGACGTCCAGGATGATCAGGTCGTATTCCTGCTGCTCAATAAAATAACGGCCGTCGAGCCCGTTCAGCGCCACATCCACCGCAAAACCTGACTCCTTCAGGCCTTTGGCCAGGAAATCTGCTGTTTTGGCTTCGTCTTCAACCACTAACAAACGCATCGCACACCTCGATCAATCGTCTGCACAGGCTAGGCGTGTTCACGCGGGTTGCCTATTACAAACTTGTAATGCAACTGACGGGGTTCTGACGGAGGTCACTGGTTAAGGTGGGCGCATTCGAACAGGAGTGTGCCCATCATGTTGAAAACCCTATTGATATGGACTGCCTTGGGTGTAACGGGCAGTGCGATTGCCGCGCCTAATCTGGTGCGCCATGCCGACCTGGATCTGGCCACCGCCCGCCAACTGGCAGACGCCGCGCTCACCCAGTGTACCGGTGCGCTGACCGTGCTGGACCGCGGCGCCAATGTGCTGGCAGCCATGCGCCCGGAAAGTGTTGGCCCACACAACTTGCTGGCCAGCCAGCGCAAGGCCTACACCGCACTGTCGACCAAAACCCCGACGCGGCTGTTTGCCGAGCGTGCCCGCACCAACCCTGAAGCGGCCAACCTCAACTCCATTGCCGAGTTGCTGTTGTTGGGCGGCGGTGTGCCGTTGTTTGCCGACAGTGAACTGGTGGGCGCCCTTGGGATAGCGGGAGCGGGAGGCGCAGAGCAAGACGAAGCGTGCGCAAACAAAGCGGCTGAACAAATTGGCCTGAAAACTCAACGCTGAGTTGAGTGTTTTTTAACCATTACTTGAGGACGAACCATGAATGCTTTGCGAATGACAGTGGCGGCTTTGGGCCTGAGCGCCTTCTCCAGCCTGGTATTGGCGGCGGGCAACCCGTTGAGCGTGCACGTGCTTAATCTGGAGAACGGCTTGCCTTCACCGGGCGTGAACGTGACGCTGGAAAAACACGTAGGCAAGGACTGGCAGTCGTTGTCTCAGGGCGTGACCAACGAACAAGGGCGCATTGGCGAATTGTTTCTGGCCAAGCAAGCGCTGGAGGCAGGCGAGTATCGTGTGGTGTTCAAAACGGGCGAGTATTTCAAAAAGGTTGGGCGTGACACTTTCTTCCCGGAAATTCCGGTGATTTTTGAAGTGAAGAATGTGGACCAGCATTACCACATTCCGTTGTTGCTCAGCCCGTATGGTTTCTCGACGTATCGCGGGTCGTAGTAGCACCCTCACCCCAGCCCTCTCCCAAAGGGAGAGGGAGCTGATGGGTGTTGTTATTGAAGGCGCATGCGGTCAGTACCCTCTCCCTCCGGGTGAGGGCAGGCCCTGAAGTTATCCACAGCGCTGGGCCAGCACCATCAAATTGCGCGGCGTCAGCTGGCTGTCGCAAAACTCGCCGACCTGCACGTCGTAGCCGTTTTCACGCAGGTACAACGCTCGATCCAGCACCAGCCATACCTCCAGCGGCCGACGGAACAGCCCGCGCACCAGCTCAAGATTGCGCACCTGTGCCAGTCGCTCCCAGCCTGCAGCTTCCAATGCCACCCAATCTTCGTCGCCTGCTGTGGATAACTGCTTGAGCGCCGCCAAGTCCTCGCAATACTGCGCAAATGGCTTGTTTAGCCAGGCGCTGGGCAGTGAGGGTGTGGGTAAGTAGTCATCACAGCCACGTCGCTGGCGCTGCCACAGATCAAACCCCAAGCGCCGCGCCATCGACTCATCGCGCTGACGCCGCACACGGCTACCGGCCGTTACGGTTTCACTCATGGGCAAGCTCAAGTCTTCTTGCGACAACTGCAACGCTGACGCTTTGGCCGCCGTGGACAACGGCTGATAGTGCGACGCCTCAATGCGGTTATAGCAGCAGGGCGAGAGGGCAAGTTGTGCACAGCCCGCAGCGCTGGCCAGTTGCAGCAGTCGCACATGTAAATCGCCACAGGCATGCAGCGCCACGGGCGTCATGTGTGCCGTGAGCTGTAATGCGGCGTCGGCAAGCAACACATCCTGTTGTACATGCCGGGCCGGGAAATGATGGCGTTGGCTCAGGTGCTGCCCGGATTCGATCAGCGCCGGGTCGTATTCCAGGCACGTCAGTTGCTGGCCGGGGCCGAGTAAGCGGCGGCCCAGATGGCCTTTGCCTGCGCACCAGTCGAGCCAGTGCTCAGGTGCTTCTTTGAAACCCAGACGTTGTGCGAACGCTTCGATTTGCTGCCATTTGCGGCCCGGCACGTCCACCTGCAAACGCGCGGCGGCGGGCGTTAGTGGGTGTGCAGGCAGCCGAGGCATGGCGCTCAGGGCAAGCGAGGTAGCCGCCCACTCAGAGAACGATGCAGGCGCGATTAAGTCGTGAGGGGCGTTATGGCAGGCTTCGGCGTCTTGCAGTGAGCGTTGTCGCAACCACTGAGAGAGGTGGGGGTGGTGCGCTTCCCACGGCACATTCAACTGGGTGAATGGCCGTGGGCGCCACAGGTACTGGTGAACACGCAGGTACGTGTCCAGTGCCTTGAAGTGGGCGAGCAGATCAGCGCCCTTGGCAGGCATCGACGCGCAACCAGCGCTCCAGCAGCTTGAAGCCCTGAATCAGTACAAATGACATCACCAGATAAATCAGGCCGGCAATCAGGAACATGTCCACCGTCTGGTACGTGCGGGCAATGATGGTGCGGGTCATGCCCGTCAGTTCCAGCAGGGTCACGGTGCTGGCCAGCGAGCTGGCCTTGAGCATCAGGATCACTTCGTTGCTGTACGCCGGCAGGCCGATGCGTGCAGCTCGGGGCATCACGATATGCACCAGTGTTTTGAAACGCGACATGCCCAACGCACGTGCGGCCTCGATTTCACCCGGCGGAATGGCCTGAATCGCCCCACGCAGAATCTCGGCGATATAGGCCGCCGTGTGCAGGGTCATGGTAATGACCGCGCACCAGAACGGGCTACGCAGATACGGCCACAACACGCTGTCACGCACCACTTCAAACTGCCCGAGGCCGTAATAGACCAGAAACAACTGAATCAGCAGCGGCGTGCCGCGGAAGAAAAAGATGTACGCATACGGTAACGAGCGCACGTACCACAGCTTGGATGAGCGGGCGATGCCCAGCGGAATGGCGACGATCAAACCGGCGATGACCGAGATTGCCGTCAGTTCCAGCGTCAGGGTTGCGCCTTGAATCAGCTTGGGCAGCCACTTGATGAAGAGTTCCAACAACATTACGTTCTCCTCACGAAGCCGCGCGCCGCGCGTTTTTCAAGCACGTGCATGGTGCCCATGGCCAGTACGGTCAGGCCCAGGTACATCACGGCAGCCACCATGTAGAAGGTGAACGGGTGTTTGGCGAAGGTCACGGCGTTTTGCGCCTGACGCATGATTTCTTCCAGCCCGATAACCGACACCAGCGCGGTGTCTTTCATCAGAATCATGAACAAGTTGCCCAGGCCGGGCAGGGCGATGCGCCACATTTGCGGCAACACCAGCCGGGTGAAAATACGCGGCTTGGACAGGCCCAATGCCATGCCCGCTTCACGGTGGCCTTTGGGGATGGCCAGAATGGCGCCACGAAATACTTCGGTGGCATAAGCACCAAAGCACAGGCCCAACGCGATCACGCCCGCGGCGAAAGCGCTCAGGGTGAGGTCTGGCATGCCGATGAACTCACCGATAGCGCGAACGGCATTGACGCTGCCAAAGTAGATCAGCAGCACCCAGAGCAGCTCGGGAACGCCGCGTACCAGGGTCGAATAGGTGCCACCCAGCCATTTAAGGGGCTTGTAGGGGGACGTTTTGGCCAGGGCACCGAGCAATCCGAGCACCAGGCCCAGACACAGCGCAGAAAGTGCCAGTTTGACGGTCATCAGCGCGCCAGCGGCAAGCGCCGGGCCGAATCCGTATAAATCGATAGTCATAGGTTAGGTTGGCTTTGCTAGGGACCGGTGCTGCGCGAGGCAGCACCGGTCAGGCAGATCATTCAATGCTGAATGGGAAATACCTATCATTGATCTTCTTGTAGGTGCCGTCTTCTTTGATTTCTTTGAGCGCAAGGTTCAGTTTGGTACGCAGTTCGTTATCGCCTTTGCGCAACGCGATACCGACCTTGTCGTCTTCGTTGACAGGCTCGCCTTTAAATTCATATGCCTGACCGGCTTCACTTTTGAGCCAGTCGTAGTTGGCGTATTTGTCAGCCAACAAGGCATCCACACGGCCAGACGTCAGGTCCAGGTAGGCGTTTTCCTGAGTGTCATACAAAGAGACCGTCGCGTCTGACCCCAGGTTGTCTTCCAGCCAGGTGGCGGCTTGAGTCGAGCGCTGAGTGCCAAGGGTTTTGCCTTTGAGCGAGTCAATGTCGGTCTTGAAATCGACTTTTTTAGGCGCGATGAACTGTTGCTTGTTGGAGTAGTAAGGGTCGGTGAAATCCACCGCTTGCTTGCGCTCGTCAGTAATCGACAGCGAAGACACGATGAAGTCGAACTTTTTGGCGTTCAGCGCCGGGATGATGCCATCCCAGTCCGAGGTGACGATTTCACACTCGGCTTTCATTTTGGCGCACAGGGCCTTCGCAATATCCGCGTCAAAACCGACCACTTCACCGCTGGCGTTCTTGTTGTTGAACGGAGGGTAAGCGCCCTCAATACCCACTTTGTACTTATCCACAGCCAAGGCATTGGCGCTGAATACCAGCGTGGCGGCAGCGGCCAGAAGAAACTTTTTATAGTTCTGCATTCGTGTTGCTCCGTTAGCGATTGCTGGACATGAATTGTTTGCAGCGCGCGGAAACCGGGTTGTCGAACACCTGTTCAGGCGACCCTTGCTCTTCGATCAGGCCCTGGTGCAAAAACACCACTTCGGTGGACACCTGACGGGCAAAGCCCATCTCATGGGTGACCAACAGCATAGTGCGGCCTTCTTCGGCGAGCGCGCGGATCACACTAAGTACTTCCTGGACCATTTCCGGGTCAAGCGCAGATGTCGGTTCATCGAACAGAATGACTTTGGGCTGCATGGCCAGCGTGCGGGCAATGGCAGCACGTTGTTGCTGGCCACCGGACAACTCGGACGGGTAGGCGTGGCGCTTGTCAGCAATGCCAACCTTGGCCAGCAAGGCTTCAGCCACTTCGATGGCCTCGGCTTTGCTCTGGCCCAACACACGCCGTGGCGCCTCGATGATGTTGTCGAGGATGGTCATGTGCGGCCACAGGTTAAAGTTTTGAAACACAAAACCCAGTTCACTGCGCATGCGATTGATCTGCTTGCCATCGGCCGCGACCAGTTCGCCGTTTTTGGCTTTTTTGAGTTTGAGCTCTTCGCCTGCGACCAGAATCTGGCCCTCGTGCGGGTTTTCCAGCAGGTTGATGCAGCGCAACAGGGTGGACTTGCCTGAACCGGAAGAACCCAGGATCGAGATCACGTCGCCGTCGCGTGCGGTCAGCGAGATTCCTTTAAGGACCTCAAGCTCGCCGTAGCGTTTGTGCAAGTTGCGGATTTCAAGCGCGGGCGTGGCCAAAGCCATGTGCGTTCCTCATTGTGTTCGGGTGCGAACCTGCTGTTAGGCGACGTGCGTGGAGCATGGCGCAGGCCAAGCTAGCATAGGGCCGCCAAGGCAACCAGCCGTCCTCGCAGCACATAAAAGCCTCACGGTTGTCGTGTGTCGCATCGCTACAGCTGACTGTCGCGTCGACAACAACACAACCCTGTTGTGCGCCGTTCGGCCAGACAGGTGTCGCGTAAAAAAGGTCGCGATGTTGCCAGCTTTGGCCCGGTGTTGGAAGCGCGAACCTACTAAAGGGTCAAGTTGTGCACCGCTTTTAGGCGATATGGGCAGTTTTGGGTATTTTTGGTGCGTCTGGCACTCTGTAACTGAGTGTTACGGTAACGGATTCGCGAAAATCTATGGCTGCCAAAGGGTTGCAATGTGCCATCTCGTCGTTGCAAGCCGCTAAAACTGTGCACTTGTCACATTTTGGCGCACTTATTGCGTCAATAATTTTAAACGCCCCGTATGTTACTTTTTACGAGAAGGTAACCCTACGCGGCGCTCGGAATGGCTTTCACTGCAAAGGTAGTCCCATGAGCAATATGCAAACCTCTAACGACCTGGAGCAAGGGCTCAAGCCACGGCATGTGACCATGCTGTCAATTGCCGGGGTCATTGGTGCCGGCTTGTTTGTCGGCTCCGGACACGCGATTGCACAAGCGGGTCCTGCTGTGCTGCTGGCCTACGCCGCAGCGGGCACATTGGTGGTACTGGTAATGCGCATGCTGGCCGAAATGGCCGTTGCCTCGCCGGACACCGGTTCGTTCTCCACCTACGCGGACCGTGCCATTGGGCATTGGGCCGGTTTCACCATTGGTTGGTTGTACTGGTGGTTCTGGGTATTGGTGATTCCGCTGGAAGCCGTCGCGGCCGCGACCATCTTGCATGCGTGGTTTCCGGGCACCGAAGTCTGGGTGTTCACCTTGGTCATCACCCTGTTACTGACCGCGACCAACCTGTTCAGCGTCAAAAACTACGGCGAATTCGAATTCTGGTTTGCGCTGGTCAAAGTGCTGGCCATTGTCGGCTTCATCATCCTGGGCGTAATGGCGATTTTCGGCTTCTTGCCGAACAGCCAGGTCAGCGGTGTGTCGCATCTGGTCGATACCATCGGGTTTATGCCTAACGGTCTGGGTGCTGTACTCGCTGCCATGTTGACGACCATGTTCTCGTTTATGGGCACAGAAATCGTCACCATTGCCGCTGCAGAATCCAAAGACCCGAGCAAACAAATCACCAAGGCTACCAATTCGGTGATCTGGCGGATTGGCTTGTTCTATCTGGTGTCGATCTTCATTGTTGTGGCCTTGGTGCCGTGGAACGATGCGGGCCTTGCTCAATTTGGCTCCTACCAGACCGTACTCGATCGCATGGGCATTCCGAATGCCAAATTGATCGTTGATATTGTGGTGTTGATCGCAGTCACCAGCTGCCTGAACTCGGCGCTGTACACCTCGTCACGCATGCTCTTCTCGCTGAGCAAACGCGGTGACGCCCCGGCTGCGGCCAAGCGTACCAACGCCAGCGGCACGCCATACTGGGCGGTGATGATGTCCACAGGCGCAGCATTTTTGGCGGTGTTCGCCAACTACGTGGCCCCGGCTGCCGTGTTTGAATTCTTGCTGGCCAGCTCCGGTGCTATCGCCCTGTTGGTGTACCTGGTGATTGCCGTGTCGCAACTGCGCATGCGTCAAAAACGGATGGCGCTGGGTGAAACCATCTCGTTCAAGATGTGGCTGTTCCCGGGTCTGACGTGGGCAGTGATCGTGTTTATCGTGGCGATTCTGACCGTCATGCTGTTTCAGGAAGCCCATCGGGTGGAAATCATGGCCACGGGTTTGCTGAGCATTCTGGTGGTGGCGGCGGGCCTGCTGGTGGCACGTCGTCGGCGCATTGAGAGACTGGGGGCAACGGTACTCAACTAGGCACCAGGACGGTGTTTACGGTTGAGTGACGCAAAAAGCCGCCACCCTTCGGGGTGGCGGCTTTTTTGTGGGTGCTAGTGGGGTGTCAGGCCGTTTTGGGCACCGTGAAGCGGAACTCGCTGCCTTCACCCAGCGTGCTTTCGGCCAGCAGTTGGCCGCCGTGGGCCTTGATAATGCCCTGGGAGATATACAGGCCTAACCCTGTGCCCAGTGCATTGCCTTCTTTGGCCGTCCAGTAACGGTCGAAGATGTGAGGCAGTTGCTCAGGCGCAATGCCTTTGCCAGAGTCGCGTACGCTGAAAACAATGTCATCGCCGTTGGACATCGCCACCACGCCGATTTTGCCTTGTGCCGGGGTGAACTTGATCGCATTACCGATCAGGTTGGACAGCACTTGAAACAGGCGCTCAGGGTCGGCATGCATTTTCAGATCCGGCTCGGCGTGAAAGGTCAGCTCCACAGCCTTCTCCAGCGCCAGCGGCGTGAGCAACGAAAACGCCTCCTCAAAAATCTGACTCACATCCAGCGATTGCGGGCTGATGGTGTAGCGCCCGGCTTCGATTTTGGACGTGTCGAGCAAATCATCCAGCAGCACACTCATGCGGTTGCTGGCTTGCTGCATGGTGTCGATGGCTGAAGTAATGCGCCGCGAGGTGTGCGGGCCGTTGCTGCTGAAGGCTTTTTGCATCATGCCGCACAGCATCGAGATGATGGTCATGGGGTTGCGCAGGTCATGTGACACCACCGCCACCAGCTCATCGCGCGCTCGAACTGCGGCCTGCTCGCGCACAACCTGACGCGACAGGTCATTTTCCAGTGCCGAGCGGCGCAGGTCATTGGCAGCGAACAAATCCCCGTGGCTCCAAGGGGTGGAGATGCCATCCATCTCCACCTTCCAGATTTCGAACGAGGTGCGCGGGCTTAAGCGCAGGCCGTTGGCACTGGGCTCCAGGTTCAGCGGCTTGTTAGGGTCACCGCTCCACTGGATGCTCTCCTTGACCTCGCTGCGAAACCACATCACAGCGTTATCGACGGGTTTGGGCAGGCTCATGGCCAGCAGGCCGCTGGCGACGTCCTTGTACGCTTGTGCGGGGGCATAGACCCCGCTGAGGTTGTGGCTCGAGAACACCGACTTGCCGCTGTCCCTGAACCATTGATGTAATGCTCGGATAGCCTGTGGCGAAGGGCACAAGCCATAACAATGCAGTGCCTTGTCTTCAAGAATCGCCACACCACTGGCGCCCGTCAGTTGCATCAGCGTCTCAGGCGTTTGCACCAAACCATCGAACACGGCCTCGGGGCTGTTCACCATGGCATCGTTCAAGATCACCAGGGCGTCCATCTTGGCGTCGCGCTGACGGCTGATCTCCAGGGTCTGCAGAGCACTGATTTGCAATGACAAGACCTGACCAATGGTCTGGCAGGCCATGCGCAGCTCATGGGGTACATGCAGCGGCTGGCGATGCCCGCAACTGATCAGGCCCCACAACCGGTCGCCGTCCATCAAGGAGATGCTCATGGACGACAGCACGCCCATGTTCTTCATGTACTGACAGTGAATCGGAGAAACACTGCGCAGGGCCGCGCCACTCAGGTCCAGCGGGGCGCCGGTGTCCGGGCGCAGAAGCGGCAGCAACGCCACGGGTTGGTAGTCGGCATTGGGGATGATGCGCAGCCAATGGGTGCGGTATAGCTCGCGGGCTTGCTCGGGAATGTCGGACGCCGGGAAAAACATCCCGCTGAACAATTCCATGGACGGGGAGGACGCTTCGGCAATCACCTGCCCATGACCCTCTTCCTCGAAGCGGTAAATCAGCACGCGGTCATAACCCGTGAGGGCCTGTATTTCGCGTACGCAGATCTCATAGAGCGCTGGCAGCGTCGTTGCGGCTTGTAGCCGTTGCAGCATGCGGCTCAGGTTGCGCACCTTGCTCATGGTGCTCTCAAGCGCTGAGGCGTCGGGTTTCAACTCCAGTTCCAGCACCAATACGCCTTCTTCGCGGTGCAGCAGGCCTTCGTAGTCGCCGCCTTGCAGGCTCAAGGCCAGAGGCGGTGCTTCGCTCAGCGACGGATACTCACTGGCCTTTCGTACGGCGAGTGTCGCCTCGTCGCCGGTGAGGGCGCACAGCGGCTGGCCCAGCAGCGATTCGGCAGTTAATCCGAACAGGGTGTACACGTTGGTACTGATTTGCTGAATTCGCAGGTCGGGTTCAGTCAGCGTCACTAACAGACCGTGCGGCTGTATGGCGCCGGGATAGCGGATCGGCTCATCGGCACAATTGGCCAGCAACACCTCAAAGGCTTGAGGGTCGAGTGGGGTCATAACAAAACCTCCTGACGTTCGAGCCACTGCTCGAAGCAACTAAACGTAGAACAGGCCGCGTGTACGACCAGAGCTCGCGATGGAGCATCGAGTGGCACGCTGCCTAGAAAATCGAGAAACGCCTTCCATTGCATGCCCGTGGCTTGCCCATAAACATAGAGAAATGCGCAACCGTTGTCCGTATCCAGGCCTAGCTGCTCGAACAGGTGTTTACGCAGTAGATTGCCGCCCAGTGTGGCGCCTTCGAGCACGTACAACACGCCGAGCACGCTCGCAGGGTGGTCGAGTGGCGGCAGGGTGTCGCACACGGGTAATGACGGGATGTGCACATTCAGGGCGCGCAAATCCTGCCGCAGCGCCGGTGTTTTGAGCCGTGTCGACAGCTCGAACCCATCAGGAAGTGTGCAAGCCAGCAGGTTGCTCTCCAGTGGCTGATAGAAACCGTAATACGCCGCCAGCAACTGTTTGTAGCACTCGAGATCAAGCCTCTCGGAGAAAAACGGCAGGCGTTTTTCGAGGGCTACATGCAAGGTTTGAGTACCGGCGCGCAGCGCGCTCAGCACAGATGATGGGGGTGGGGGAGGACTGTCATGGGGCATGCCTAGTTATAGGGCTCTCTGGGTGCGCATGGAATAGGCGCTTGTGACTATTTGAAGCCACCGCATGAAAAAAGTGCGATTAATTTGCTATTGATGAATCGCAAATCGTGGGAACCGTCTTAAATGTAGGCTGGAAATCTATTCGTTCAAGGTGAGGTGCCCATGCTCGAATTACGCCCCAATTGCGAGTGCTGTAATTGCGAATTGCCGCCTGATTCACCTCTGGCACGTATTTGCTCATTTGAGTGTACGTTTTGTGCGTCCTGTTCGGAGCAGACACTGGGTGGGCTTTGCCCTAACTGCGGGGGCGAATTGCTGGTGCGGCCACGCAGGCCGGTTGAAAAGCTGGCGAGCTATCCTGCTTCCACCACACGGGTCTATAAGCCCGACGGTTGCCATCCGGCGGGCCGGGTCATGGATCGTGTTACTGAGTGAGCGCATCCACGGTCGCTTTTGCCGCGCGCAGGGCGTGACACAGCAAAAAGGCCTGATGAGCATCGATGATGCTGGCGCCGGTTGCAGCGGCCTCCAATGAGTGGGCGGCGGCTGACAGAATTTCCGAAGCGCTATTTAAGGCGTCGCTGGCTGCAATATTGGGCGTGACGCTGAACAGCATTTGATTGAGCTGAGCGTGGCCGGTTGGGTGGAAGGCGAGGGGGGTGGTGACGTTCGTCATGTTTGACTCCAACTTAAAGTGAGAGCTGACACGATCCTTCCTACAGGATTGGGTGGCAGCCATGTGCGGGGTAGGAATACCGGGAAAGTTGGCACCCGGCCAGACCGAAGTCTGCCCGCACACAGCTGCCATAGAGCGTTATCTCAGGCATAAAAAAGCGCCAGAGATTCAGTCTTGGGCGCTGCGCGCCAACTTTTTAACAGGTTCCTACACCCGGCCGCGGGATTGACCGCGACGCTGCGGACTTTAGCGCTCGGCCAATCTCATGGCAAGCCTTCAAAAGCCCCTCACCCTAGCCCTCTCCCAGAGGGAGAGGGAACTGATTGGGGGATGCTTGGGCCTTGCATAGAATCAGCAGCCATCCCCTCACGGAAATCTTGGAGGAAGAGGGAACTATTGGGGGATGCTTAAGCCTTGCATAGAATCCGAAAACAATCAGATCAGCCCCCTCTCCCTCTGGGAGAGGGTTGGGGTGAGGGCAGCTGACTGCTCACACTCTTTGAAGCCCCCAAGGCCCCTCCCTGCCGTCAGTGTGCGCTGCGCTCGGCACGCTCAGCCAGCAAGCGAGACGCCTCAACGTAGGCTTTGGAAAACTCCGGAGATTCAACCCACGCCAGCGCGCTGTCTTCGTCATCGCCGTGAACGGTCATGCGGAAAGCGATCAACAAGCCCATCAGGAAGTCAGTGGCATCGTCTTCCTCTTCCTCGGCAATCACCAGTTCCAGCACCGGGTATTGCAGGAAAACACTGCACATCGCTTGCAGCCCCTTGGCTTCGGCGGCTTTCATGGCTTCAAACAAATCCTCAAAGTCGGACGGTTCAAAGCCGTTTTCTTTGATGTCCTGAAAATCAAAGGTGCTGAGGTCGATTTTCACGTCATCGAACGGGTGGTCGATGAGGGTTGCAGACGTGCTTTTACCCGGCTTGCCCATGCGGTTCTGTTTGGCCTTGGATTTGGCCCGCTGTGCGTGTTTCTGCTGCTTCTTTGGCGTTGCCATGAACGTGTGTCCTTTACGGGCTAAGGGGTTATTGAACCTGTCCTGTTCGCAATACTCAAATCTCAACAATGAACGGACACCCAAGGATGCACCGAACCATGAAGCTCTCCTCGTTGACCTTCCTTTGCCTGACGGCTGTGGCCACTCACGCCAGCGCTTCTAGCCCCGACGCATGGGCTGCCTATGACAAGGCCGTACTCACAAGCTGCACCAAAGCCAGCACGTTGAAAAATGCCAGGCCCGTCGGTACGCCAGCGCAATTTGATGATCGTGTGGGTTACACCGCGATTCTGCTGCAAGGTGAGTATCCGCAGAAACATATGAAGGGCAAGCAGGGCACCGAGCTTTGCCTCTTTAACAAAAAGGCTAAAACGGCACATGTGGCAGAGTGGGACTCTATTCGTTCAGGCAAGCCATAACGGCGGGCGATTAAATCGCGCCCAACAAAAAACCCGCACTAGGCGGGTTTCTTGTTTGCGTTGAGGTGGTGTGAACACCACATCAATGCTGAATGTGGTGCCCAGAGACGGAATCGAACCGCCGACACGGGGATTTTCAATCCCCTGCTCTACCGACTGAGCTATCTGGGCAACGGGGCGCATTAGAAGCTTTTTTCGTTAACCCGTCAAACACTTTTTTAAAAAATCTTTAAATAATACCGTCGCTTACGGGCCAAACCCTTTAAAACCGGGGTTTACTCGCTTGGCGGAACGTAGCCTTCAGCTTGCGCGTATTCTTCGCCGCTGAAGAACTTATCCATTTCGCCCTGCAAATATTTTCGATCTTCAGCGTTCATCATGTTCAAACGCTTCTCGTTGATCAGCAAAGTTTGGTGTTTTTGCCAATCAGCCCAAGCTTTTGCCGAAACGTGATCAAAAATGTCCTGACCTTTGGCGCCCGGAAACGGAGCGCGCTCAAGGGCGGGCAGTTCTTCTTTGTACTTGCGGCACATAACGGTGCGGGTCATGACGACTCTCCTGCGTTCAATAGCTCGGCTGCACGTTTGAGCAGCTTCTTGACCGGGGCAGCAAGGCCCAGGCGCGGCGGGGTGGCGAGGTTATACCAGAGCCAATCAGCCTCGGCCACGTGATGGCCGGACTCTTTGACGTGAATCAGCCAGGGTTCGATGGCTAATTGGAAATGGCTAAAGGTATGGATCAGGCCGGGCAGTTGATGCTGCGTGCCCAGCGCCAGTGAGTGTTGCGAGGCCAAGTGCTCGATGTCGTTCAGGTCGTCCAGCTCAGGCAAGCTCCACAAACCGCCCCACAGGCCCGTAGAGGGACGACGGTAAAGCAGGATCGCACCCTCGGCATTGGCCATCATGGGCATCAGCGTGCGCTTTTGCGGGACGGTCTTGCGTGGCTTGGGCACCGGGTAGCGTGTCTCAAGACCAAGCAGGTGCGCTTCACAGCCGTTTTCGAGCGGGCACAACAGGCAGCTCGGCTTGCTGCGGGTGCAGAGCGTGGCGCCCATGTCCATCATGGCCTGGGTGTAGGCGTTGACCCGATCATGGGGCGTAAAGCGCTCGGCGGTTGCCCACAACTGTTTGGCAACCTTGGGTTCGCCCGGATAGCCCTCTTGCGCGGTATAGCGAGCCAGTACGCGCTTGACGTTGCCGTCCAGGATCGGTGCCCGCAAACCCATGCTCAGGCTGGCAATCGCACCGGCTGTGGATAACCCGATGCCGGGCAGTTCGACGAGTTTTTCAACGTCTCGCGGAAATTCGCCGCCATATTCATCGACGACGATTTTGGCGGTTTTCTGCAAGTTGCGCGCACGGGTGTAGTAGCCAAGGCCCGTCCACAGGTGCAGCACTTCGTCTTCGGGAGCGCTGGCCAGGGCCTGGACCGTGGGCAGCGAAGCCATAAACCGGTCGAAGTAGTTGAGCACGGTGCTGACTTGGGTTTGCTGCAACATGATTTCCGAGACCCACACCCGGTACGGGGTGATGCCCTGTTGCCAGGGCAGGTCGTGACGGCCGTGGCGGTCATACCAGTCCAGCACCGCCACAGAAAATTGCTCGTCTTTCATCGGTTAAACAGCCCCTTGAGGGCGTTTTTGAGTTCGGGGCTGACTTTGTCGCCCAGTTTCTCTTCAAGCTTCTCGCTGATTTTGTTGCCCGCCATTTTTGCGGCCACTTTACCCAGCCCGTCCTTGTCCAGACGGCAGGCTTTGGCACCCAGTTCCAGCGGGCCACGGCAACGCAATGGCAGCTCGATGCCGACAAAGTTCTTGCCGACCTGGCAGGCCGGGTCTGGCATGGCACGGGTGTCACCTTCGATGACGATACCGATGCGATAGTCCATGCCCAGCACGCGCAGGTCGATGTCGCCATCGCCTTTAACGCTCATGCCCGGAATGCGCACGATCAGGTCGGGGTTGCTGGCTACGCCATTACGAAACACCAGGCTGCCCTTGAGCTCCTTGAAGGGCGTGTCTTTGCCCTGCGGTGCGCTGGTCAAAGGTTTACGGTTGAGTACCGAGATGCCTTTGCACAGTTGCTGCTCAATGTTGGCATTAAGCAGTACGCCGTCGTTGAGGACGAAGCTGGCGGTGCCATTGAGGCTCTGAATCAATGCACTCTGGCTATCGCCGCTGCCCGTGACGTTGCTGTTAAGGGTCAGCAGGCCGGTGACCGGGGGTTTTTGACCCTGGCTCTGCAGGATTTTATCCACAGGCACGTTGGTGATGCGGGTTTGCAGGGCGGCCATCGGCAGCATAGGGCGCACATCGAGGCTGCCATTGGCCGCGAAGTTACCTTTGTACAGGTTGCCGCTCAGGTTCTGCAGCGTCAGCAGGCCGTCTTTGCTGACCGCCTTGAGCACTGCGTTCTGAATGGGCAGTTGGGTCAGCGTCAGTTGACCAAAGCTGATGTCAGCCTGCAGATCAAGGGCCTTGAGGCGAGTCACAGGAATGATTTTTGCCGTGCTCCAGCCACTTTTGGTGGGGGCGTCAGGCAGCGGTGTGTCGCCTGAGGCGGCCAGCGCGCCGGCTTCGCTGCTTTGCACTTCAGCCTTGCGTGCAGCCGTGGCGCCGCTGGCTTGCTCGGACTTGGCGGGCATGTAGCGATCAGCGTTGAACGTGTCGCCTTTGAGCTGGATGCGCAGGGCTTGCTTGACGAAGTCTTCTACCGCAATACGACCGGTGAAGGTGCTGTCGTCCACTTTAAGGTTGAGTTCGTCAAAGGCCATGCTGTTCGGTGTGCCCGACAGGCGAGTGACCACTTCGACTTTACTCAGGCTGCCCGGCGCCATATTCGGCAGAGGGTGGCCGATGCTGTCGAGGAACTTAGCCAGATCAAGCTGGGCAATCGACAGGCCGCCGCTGATTTGCGGCGTTTTGTCGAGTTCATTGACCTTGAGTTCGCCCAACGCCCGCATCTGATTGGCGGAAATCTTAAGGCCGCTCCATTCCGCGATGTTGGCGGCCAGATCCACGAGGATTTGCCCTTGAGCAGCAAACGTCATGGTCTTGCCTTGCAGCGGCTCGCCCGAGGCTTCACCCACGACTTTCATGTCATCGAACTGATAACGCTTGAGCACGCGATCAAAACGCAATTTGCCGTCGACTTCTGTCTTGACCCGCATGACGGGCTGATTGGTGCCCAGAAAGGCAGTCAACTTGACCGGGGTGCTGGTCGCTTCGTGAATCGGGCCGGTGCTCAGCTGGATACTTTCTGCACTGAACTGCTTACCGTTTTGCTCGTCGTTGTATTCGACCCGCGCGTTGTTCACGGTCAGGCTGTCAATGTCGAGCTTGAGTGGCTGGCTGACGCTGTCAGGCTTGCTGGCAGGTGTCGGCTCGGCGGTGGCCGGGGTTTGGGTGGTTGCGGCCACCGGTGCCGGTTTGCCGATGTCTTGCCAGTTGCCATGACCGTCTTTGTCGCGGTTCAGGCGCAGGTTCAAGCCTTCTACCCGCACATCGCTCATCTGCACTTCTTTGCGCAGCAGTGGCAGTACGCGCACCGAAAGCCCCAGCATTTGCAGGTCGGCGAACGGCTGGGTGGGTTGCGCGAGTGTTGCCACGCTGGCGTCGTGCAGCTCCAGGCCAAGCCACGGGAACAGGCTCCAGCCTATGTCGCCATTGAGCGTCAACTCGATGTGGGCCTTGTCGCGAGCTATCTGGCGGATCTCGTCTTTGTAGTCGTTGGGATCAAACAGATGGCTCAGAGCAAAGCCCAAAGCCACGATGATCAGCAACAATCCGAGAAGCACCAGACCCAGGATTTTGCCGAACGCTTTCATGGGCGAGTCCTTGTAAGTCTATGTGAGGGAGAAGTTTAAAAATCAGCCGCAGAGTATAGCGCCACGCGATGACCGACTGGGCGCGGATAGTGGCTTAGCTCTTTGTAGATGAAACAGCGCACAGCAGTGGACGACTTCCTGCTTTCAAATGGTAGTCTTCACCTGTTTTCCACGACCTCTGCGGCGTATCGTCGCGCCGCCGACTTGATCCAATAAAACGACTGTGTGCTTCAGGGCACCAAAGCCAGGGTTGAGCGTGTCCGGGAAACACTTCATCCATGGGGGAAATAATAATGAGCACTAGCATTGCTGCGGGCAGTCCTGCCTCACAGCCGGCGTTCCTGTCCAAAGAACGCATCATCGCCAAACCCGGTTTCAACCGTTGGCTGGTACCACCTGCCGCACTGGCCATTCACCTGTGTATCGGCATGGCCTACGGCTTTTCGGTGTTCTGGTTGCCACTGTCCAAGGCCATCGGTGTCACCGCGCCGGTAGCGTGTGCGCCAGACATGAGCTTCATCGCACAGGTGTTTTCGTCGCAGTGCGACTGGCCGATTTCGATGCTTGGCTGGATCTACACCTTGTTTTTCATCTTCCTGGGTTGCTCGGCAGCCGTGTGGGGCGGGTGGCTTGAGCATGCTGGCCCGCGCAAGGCCGGTGTGGTGTCGGCCTTGTGCTGGTGTGGGGGGTTGCTGATTTCAGCGCTGGGCATTTATACCCACCAAATCTGGCTGATGTGGGTGGGCTCGGGAGTGATTGGCGGTATCGGGCTGGGGTTGGGCTACATCTCCCCCGTGTCGACATTGATCAAGTGGTTCCCGGACAAGCGCGGCATGGCCACGGGCATGGCAATTATGGGGTTCGGCGGTGGTGCCATGGTTGGCGCACCCTTGGCCGCTGTTTTGATGAACCATTTTGCGACGCCTGACAGCGTGGGTGTGTGGCAGAGTTTTGTGGTGATGGCTGCGATTTATTTCGTGTTCATGATCGGCGGCGCCCTGTCATACCGCGTTCCGCCTACCGGCTGGAAACCTGAAGGCTGGACTGCACCGGCCAAAAAAGCGTCTAACGCAATGATCACCCATCGCCATGTGCACGTCAGCGTGGCCTGGAAGACACCTCAATTTGCCTTGGTGTGGCTGGTGCTGTGCCTGAACGTCTCAGCCGGCATCGGGATTCTGGGCATGGCTTCGCCGCTGTTGCAGGAAGTGTTTGCGGGCAAGCTGCTGGGCAATGACCTGACCTTCAGTCAGCTGGATGCGGTGCAACTGGCGCAAATCGCGGCCATTGCAGCGGGCTTCACTGGATTGCTGAGCCTGTTTAACATCGGCGGGCGCTTTTTCTGGGCGTCGTTTTCCGATTACCTGGGGCGTAAAAACACCTATTTTGTGTTCTTCGCCTTGGGTTTTGCGCTGTACGCGATGATTCCCAACCTTGGGCATCTGGGCAACGTGTCGCTGTTCGTGGCGGCGTTCTGCATCATTTTGTCGATGTACGGCGGTGGTTTCGCCACCGTGCCTGCGTATCTGGCCGACCTGTTCGGCACCCAGATGGTCGGTGCCATTCACGGGCGACTGCTTACCGCATGGGCGGCGGCGGGTGTGCTGGGGCCGGTATTGGTCAACTACCTGCGTGAATATCAGCTGAGCATCGGGGTTGAGCGTGCGGCCGCGTATGACATCACTTTGTACATTCTGGCGGGCTTGCTGGCGCTGGGTTTTGTGTGCAACTTGCTAGTGCGACCGGTGAACGACAAGTACTTCATGACCGACGCCCAACTGGCGGCCGAGCAGGCGCTGGGTCACGACAAAGGCGCTGACGCCACGACGTCGCTGGAATGGAAAGCAGCGCCGGGCAGCCGCCCACTCGTGATTGCCGCGTGGTTGGCCGTGGGCATCCCGCTGTTGTGGGGTGTGTGGGTCACGGTGCAGAAGACGGCTGTGTTGTTTAATTGATGTTTAACTGACCCGTAGCAGCGGCCGCAGGCCGCGTCCGGCGGCGCAGCCGTCGTAAAACCAGAGAATGCGGTGTTTCACATTGACCGTGATCGCATGTTTTACGATCGCTTCGCAATCGAACGCAGCCTCGCGGAGCTCGTCAGCTGCTACGCAGTTGTGCGCCTTGGGCGCATTACGTCAGTCTTATCACCCGAATGTTTCTGTTTGCCTGACCCGTGCCTATAATGACCACCTTTTTTCGCCCAATGATTTTGCGGAGCTGGTGATGGCCGAACGTAAGGCGTCAGTCGAGCGCGATACTCTGGAAACCCAGATTAAAGCCTCGATCAACTTGGATGGTACCGGTAAGGTCCGATTCGATATCGGTGTACCTTTTCTTGAGCACATGCTCGACCAGATCGCCCGACACGGGCTGATCGACCTGGACATCGAGTGCAAAGGCGACCTGCATATCGACGATCACCATACCGTTGAGGACGTGGGCATTACCTTGGGTAAAGCCTTCAGTCAGGCGGTCGGCGATAAAAAAGGCATGACCCGTTACGGTCACGCTTATGTCCCGCTGGACGAAGCGCTGTCGCGCGTAGTCATCGACTTTTCAGGCCGCCCTGGCCTGCAAATGCACGTGCCTTACACCCGCGCCACCGTGGGCGGCTTCGATGTTGATCTGTTCCAGGAGTTCTTCCAGGGCTTCGTCAATCACGCCAATGTCAGCCTGCACATCGACAACCTGCGTGGCACCAACACTCACCACCAGATCGAAACCGTATTCAAGGCATTCGGTCGCGCGTTGCGCATGGCCGTTGCGCTGGATGAGCGTATGGCCGGGCAAATGCCGTCTACCAAGGGCGTGCTTTGATGGAGACCGTGGCGGTAATCGATTACGGCATGGGTAACCTGCACTCGGTGGCCAAAGCGCTGGAACACGTGGGCGCCGGTCGGGTGCTGATCACCAGCGATGCCAACGTGATTCGCGAGGCCGACCGCGTGGTGTTCCCCGGTGTGGGCGCGATTCGCGACTGCATGGCTGAAATTCGTCGCCTGGGTTTTGATTCGCTGGTGCGTGAAGTCAGCCAGGACCGTCCTTTTCTCGGCATTTGCGTCGGCATGCAAGCCTTGCTCGACAGCAGCGAAGAGAACGGTGGCGTTGACTGCATCGGTCTGTTTCCCGGCCAAGTAAAGTTTTTCGGCAAAGACCTGCACGAAGACGGCGAACACCTCAAAGTGCCGCACATGGGCTGGAATGAAGTGCAGCAGAAGGTCGATCACCCGCTGTGGCACGGTATTCCTGACCTGGCGCGTTTTTATTTCGTGCACAGCTACTACATCGCGGCGGGCAACCCTCGCCAAGTCGTGGGCGGCGGGCATTATGGTGTCGACTTTGCTGCTGCGCTGGCCGAAGGCTCGCGTTTTGCCGTGCAGTTCCACCCCGAGAAGAGCCATACCCACGGTTTGAAGTTGTTGGAAAACTTCGTGGCCTGGGACGGTCGCTGGTAATGGCTTTGCGCAAGCAATAGCCGCCCACTCTCGCGCTCACCGCCGAGCAAGAATTGAGTCAGCTGCAAGCTTTAAGCTTCAAGCGCCCAGAGAAAGCGGATCACAGTCGCGCTTCCAACTTGCCGCTTGAAGCTCACCACTTGCCGCTCTTTTGACGAAGGAAGAAGCATGCTAATTATTCCCGCTATCGATCTTAAAGACGGTGCCTGTGTACGTCTGCGCCAGGGCCGCATGGAAGACTCCACCGTATTCTCCGATGACCCGGTGGGCATGGCCGCCAAATGGGTTGAGGGCGGTTGCCGCCGTCTGCATCTGGTTGACCTGAACGGTGCCTTTGAAGGCCAGCCGGTCAACGGCGAGGTGGTGACCGCCATAGCCAAGCGCTACCCGCATTTGCCTATTCAAATCGGTGGCGGCATTCGCTCACTGGAAACCATCGAGCATTACGTCAAAGCGGGCGTGAGCTACGTGATCTTGGGCACCAAGGCGGTGAAAGACCCTGCGTTCGTGGCTGAAGCGTGTCGCGCATTCCCGGGCAAAATCATCGTTGGTCTGGACGCTAAAGACGGTTTTGTGGCCACCGACGGCTGGGCTGAAATCAGCACCGTGAACGTGATCGATCTGGCCAAACAGTTCGAGTCAGACGGCGTGTCCGCGATCGTTTATACCGATATCGCCAAAGACGGCATGATGCAGGGCTGCAACGTCAGCTACACCGCAGCCCTGGCGGCGGCAACAAGCATTCCCGTGATTGCGTCGGGTGGCATCCACAATCTGGGCGATATCAAAACCCTGATGGACGCCAAGGCGCCGGGCATCATCGGCGCCATCACCGGCCGTGCAATCTATGAAGGCACGCTGGATGTGGCTGAGGCGCAAGCCTTCTGCGACACCTATAAAGGCTGAGGAGAACCGCATGGCGCTGGCCAAACGCATCATCCCTTGCCTGGACGTAGATAACGGCCGGGTCGTGAAGGGCGTCAAGTTTGAGAACATCCGCGATGCGGGTGATCCGGTAGAAATTGCCCGTCGCTATGACGAGCAAGGGGCTGACGAGATTACCTTTCTCGACATCACCGCCAGCGTCGACGGCCGCGATACGACGTTGCATACCGTCGAGCGCATGGCCAGTCAGGTGTTTATTCCGCTGACGGTGGGTGGCGGGGTGCGTTGCATTCAGGACATTCGCAACCTGCTGAACGCCGGTGCCGACAAGGTTTCGATCAACACGGCTGCGGTGTTCAACCCTGAGTTTGTGGGCGAAGCGGCGCAGCACTTTGGTTCGCAGTGCATCGTGGTCGCCATTGATGCCAAGAAAGTCTCCCTGGCGGGCGAACCTGCGCGCTGGGAAATCTTCACCCACGGCGGGCGCAAGCCCACCGGCCTCGACGCTGTCGAATGGGCGATGAAGATGGAAGGCCTGGGCGCCGGTGAGATCTTGCTGACCAGCATGGATCAGGACGGCATGAAAAGCGGCTTTGACCTGGGTGTGACCCGTGCGATCAGTGATGCGCTGGGCATCCCTGTCATCGCCTCGGGGGGCGTCGGCAACTTGCAACATTTGGCCGACGGCATTCTTGAAGGCCACGCCAGTGCCGTACTGGCGGCGAGTATTTTCCACTTTGGTGAATACACCGTGCCGCAAGCCAAGGCCTATATGGCTGAGCGCGGGATTGTGGTGCGCTAAACACTGGACACTGTGGCGAGCCCGGTTCACTCTTGGGCACGCCATGGATCTAGGTTGTCTGACATGTTTAAACGTTTTTTAGTGGTTGTGGCCGGTTGCACATTGTGGCTGGGCGCATCTGCAGCTGAGGTTTCGCGTACCCCTCTGGTGTTGCTAACCGAAAATTTCCCGCCGTACAACATGGCGAAAAACGGGAAAAACTTCGCACAAAATCAAAATCTTGAAGGTATCGCCGTCGAAGTACTGCGCGAAACCTTCAAGCGTGCTGGCATCCCCTACAACATGACCCTGCGCTTTCCGTGGCAGCGTATCTATGACCTTGCCCTCGCCAACCCCGGCTACGGCGTCTTCGTTACGGCACGTGTGCCTGAGCGTGAAGCGTTGTTCAAATGGGTCGGCCCCATTGGGCCAGATGACTGGGTATTGTTGGCCAGAGCGGATAGCCCGATATCGCTGACCACCCTTGATCAGGCGGCGAACTACCGCATCGGCGCTTACAAAGGCGATGTGATCGCCATGTCTCTGGAGAGGCAGGGGATTAAGCCGGTGATCGTGCTGCGCGATCAGGATAACGCCCGCAAGCTGCTGGCCGGGCAGATCGACCTCTGGGCCACAGGCGATCCAGCGGGGCGATTTTTAGCGCGGCAGGTAGGTATATCAGGGTTCAAGACGGTACTGCGCTTCAATCAGGCTGAGCTGTATCTGGCGCTGAACAAAGAGATCCCGGACGAGGTCGTGAACAAATTACAGGCCGCAATGGATGAAATGCGGGCTGAAGGGTTGATCGAGAAGATTCGCGCTAAATACCTGTAATCGGACATTCGTAGCCTTCGGCAACGGCTACGGATTCCGCTTACCGATAAACCCCGTCTTTCCCGTGTGCCGCCATCGCCTGATTGCTGCGCACGCCGATCATCTGTTTGATGTCGATCCAGTCAATGCCTTGCGCTTTGAGCGTGGGCAATTCGCGCTCCAGTACCGCCAGGGTTTGCGGATATGGATGGCCGATCATCACCACCGAACCGTATTTCTTGGCGTGTTTTATCGCGGTTTCGAGCTGGCTGGTAATGGCCTGCTCGGTGCGCACGTTGTCGAGGAACACATCGCGCGAAACACTGGCCAAACCGATTTTCTGCGCCTGGGCCGCCGCGACGGTGCGCGCGCTGGTGCGGCTGTCGACAAAGAATTTATGCCGCTGTTGCAGTTCACCCATTAACCAGGCCATTGCTTCAGGCTGAGCAGTCATCAGGCTGCCTTCGTGGTTATTGATGCCGCTGGTGTAGGGCACCGCCTTGAACGCGGCGTCCAGACGCTTTGCCAATTCGGTGACAGGCAAGTCCGGGTGCCAGGCGAACGGGCCGGTGGCGGGGTCCATGGGCATGTGCAAGATAACGATCTTGCCCGCCTTGTGCGCTTCACGGGCAAATTCAGCGGCGTGCGGGGTGTCGGGCATCACCGCTGTCGTCACCGGCCCCGGAAAGGCCAGTACCCGGCGATCACGGGGCAGGTTCTGCCCCAGATCGTCAATGATCAGGCTCAGGTAAGCCTTGGGGTGAGCGCTGGGATGATTGACGGGCGCCGCATGGGCGGCACCGGTCAGGCAGCAGAGCAGGGCGAGGGCGGTCGAAAAACGCACCTCAGTTGCCGCGTGTGATGCTCAAGCCCTTGAGCAGGCTCAGCGCCTGGCTCAGCTGGAAGTCATCATCCTGAGGCATCGGTTTGGCTTTGGGGCTCGAACCGGTCGGGCGGTCGGCACCGCCGTTACCATTGCCGAGGTGACCTTGCAGGTCGGCCTCTTTGTAGTACTCAGTGTCTTGCTCGCGGGTGATCTTGGCGCGGCTGACTTCGATGTCCGGCACGATGCCCTGCGCCTGAATCGAACGCCCGTTAGGGGTGAAGTACAGCGCAGTGGTGATTTTCAGTGCACGGTCATTGTTCAGCGGCAGCACGGTTTGCACCGAGCCTTTGCCGAAGCTGGTGGTGCCCATGACCACGCCGCGTTTTTGATCCTGCAAGGCGCCGGCGACGATTTCCGAGGCCGAGGCGCTGCCACCGTTGATCAATACCACCAGCGGTACGCCCTCACTCAAGTCTTTACCGGTCGCCGAGAAGCGCAGTTCGGAGTTGGCGATGCGGCCTTTGGTGTAAACGATCAGGCCTTTGGTGATGAAGTGATCCACCACTTCAACGGCCGATTGCAGTACACCGCCGGGGTTGTTACGCAGGTCGAGGATGATGCCTTTGAGTCGCTTGTTGCCGTTTTCGCGGCGCAGTTTGGACAGCGCGGCTGCCACTTCTTCGCCGGTTTTGACCTGAAACTGGGTAATGCGGATATAGCCATAGCCGTCTTCGAGCAGCTGGCTTTTCACGCTTTTGACCTGGATGTTGGCGCGGGTCAAGGTGACGTCGAACGGCGTGCCACCATTGCGAACCAGGGTCAGGGTGATTTTCTGGCCGATCTTGCCGCGCATCAGGTCGACTGCTTCAGTCATGCTCAGGCCGCGTGTAGGCTGGCCGTTGATCTTGACGATAAAGTCGCCCGCCTGAATACCGGCTTTGCTCGCGGGGGTGTCATCAATGGGCGAAACGATTTTGATATTGCCGTCTTCAGAGCCGACTTCGATGCCCAGACCGCCAAATTCGCCGCTGGTGCTTTCCTGCAGCTCGGCGAAGTCTTCTGGCCCCAGATAAGCCGAATGCGGATCAAGATTGCTGAGCATGCCTTTGATGGCATTTTCGAGCAGGGTTTTGTCGTCAACAGGTTCCACGTACGCCGCTTTGATCCGGTCCATGACTTCGGCGAATGTGCGCAGTTCTTCCAGCGGCAGTGGTGCCTTGGCGCTGGTGGCGGCCGCCGGTGCGGCGGGCGGCGTGGCAGCAAATGCCAGAGGCGAGCCAAGCACCAGAGCGATCGTCAGGGCCAGCGAGTTAAGGCGGGTCAGATGCGGCATGTTGAACGAACTCCTACGTATTAAAGGTGATGGACTCATCCTTGAGTACGGCACCATTGTGCGGGGTCGCTGGGGCGACCCTGCTGACGAATAGCAAAATACAACGCGGGTGTTGCCTGACCACCGCTGTTGCCTACGGTGGAAATGACATCCCCGGCTTTAACAATGTCTCCGGCCGACTTGAGCAGCGTCTGATTGTGGCCGTACAAACTCAAATAACCATTACCGTGATCCAGAATGACCAGTTGGCCCGCACCGCGCAGCCAGTCGGCAAACACCACGCGACCTCCATGCACGGCGTGCACCTGAGTGCCTGCCCCGGCGCTGATCATCACGCCGTCCCACTTGGTGCGCACGTCATCGCCACGGCTTTCACCGAAGCGTGCCAGTAGTCGACCATCAACAGGCCAAGGAAGTTTGCCCCGGGCTTGAGAAAAAGGTCCGCCGTAAGAGACGCCGGCACTGGAGACCAAGGCACCTGGCGTTGATTTGATCGGCTTGCGCGGGGCGTCGGTGGCGACCGACTCAGCCTCGCGCTGGCGTTTTTTCTCTGCTTCCTGTTGCGCAATCAACGCTTTTTGTCGCGCTTGCTCGGCTTCTCGGGCCTGGCGGGCAAGGGTTTCTTCAATGGTCTTGAGGACTTTAGCCAGATCTGCCTGATCCTGCTCGCGGGCTTGCAGCTTTTGATCGCGGTTTTTGACATCAGTGTTGAGCTTGGCCAGTACTTGCTGGCGTTCGGCGCGTACTTTGTCGAGCTCGGCGCGCTGGGTGTCGAGGCTGCTTTTTTGCGCCAGCAACTCTGCCTGCTGTTGATTGATGTCGGCTTCGACATTGGCCAATTGGCGCAATGTTTCGTTAAAACCCTTGAGCTGCGTCATCCGTGCCTGGCTCAAGTAGTCGTAGTAGGTGAGGGTTCGAGCGAACTTCTCAGGGTTTTGCTGATTGAGCAGCAGCTTGAGGTATTCCTGATGGCCGCCTTGATAGGCGGCGCGCGCTTGAATGGCGATCAGGCGTTGCTGTTCAATTTTTGCGCTGTGGAGTTTTTTTTTCTCGCTATCTAGGCGCAGCAGCTCGCCTTCACTCTTTTTTAGTTCTTTTTGCAGGGCATCAACCTGCTTCTCCAGTTTGCCGATTTCGGTTTCGGTACCGCGCAGGTCTTTCTGCACGCCGGATTTTTCTTCCTGGAGTTTGCCCAGGAGTTTTTTCAGCTCGCCGATATCCTGGCGCGTGGCCTCCAGCTGCTGTTGGGTTTGCGCGCGCTCGTCGGCAAAGGCCGGTTGGAGCAGGCATGTCAGAGTAAGGGCTATAAGGGCGCGGAGCATGGGGCGGGCGACACCTGAGGTACGGGACGGCTTAGTATGCCCGCCATCGTCACCTATAAGAAATGAATGAAAGTTAAATAGTAATAGATCAATCCCGTAGCAGTTGCCCAAGGCTACGTCCGGTCGCGCAGCGATCGTAAATGCTGTGCACGCGGTCCACCTGAGTGGTCGCGGCACCTGAATTTACGACGACTTCGTCGCCGGACGCCGCCTTCGGCAGCTGCTAGGGGCGTTACACACGCATTAAGCGTCGATTAATATGGTCTTGCCGGTCATCTCTTGAGGCTGTGGCAGCCCCAGCAACTTGAGCATAGTCGGTGCAACGTCAGCCAAAACACCACCGTCGCGAACTTTGAACGCACGCTTTCCGACATAAATAAACGGCACAGGTTCACAGGTGTGGGCGGTATGGGCCTGACCGGTGCTGTTGTCGGACATTTGTTCAACGTTGCCGTGGTCGGCAGTGATCAGTGCCTCGCCGCCCACTTTGTCCAGCGCCTCGACGATGCGGCCAACGCAGGCATCCAGGCATTCAACGGCTTTTACCGCGGCGTCGAACACGCCACTGTGGCCGACCATGTCGCCGTTCGCGTAGTTGACGACAATCACGTCATAACGCTGATGCTCAATCGCATCGACGATTTTATCGGTCACTTCTGGCGCGCTCATTTCAGGCTGCAAGTCGTAAGTGGCGACTTTAGGCGATGGCACCAGAATACGTTCTTCTCCCGGGAACGGCTCTTCACGGCCGCCAGAGAAGAAGAAGGTGACGTGGGCGTATTTTTCCGTTTCGGCAATGCGCAGCTGGGTTTTGCCGTTTTTCGCCAGGTAGTCGCCCAGTACGTTTTCCAGGCTGCCCGGCGCAAAAGCGCTCGGCGCAGGAATGCTGGCTGCATATTGAGTCAGCATCACGAACTCGGCCAATTTTGGCTGGCGGGCACGTTCGAACCCATTGAAGTCATCTTCAACGAATGCGCGGGTCAGCTCGCGGGCGCGGTCGGCGCGGAAGTTCATGAAGACCACGGCGTCGCCGTCTTCCACCTTGACTGGTTCGCCAAGGGTGGTGGGTTTGACGAATTCGTCGCTTTCACCGCGAGCGTAAGCAGCGTCCAGGCCTTCTTGGGCGGTAGGTGCGTTGAACTGGCCGTTACCGTCAACAATCAGGTTGTAGGCTTGAGCGACACGGTCCCAGCGATTATCGCGGTCCATGGCAAAGTAGCGGCCAATCAGACTGGCGATGCGGCCTTTGCCTAAATCCTTGAACGCTTCATCCAGCAGCTCAATGGAGGACGATGCGCTTTTTGGAGGCGTGTCGCGGCCATCGAGGAAGGCATGCAGGTAGATTTTTTCTGCACCGCGCTTGAACGCCAGTTCCGCCATGGCGATCAAGTGGTCCTGGTGGCTGTGAACGCCGCCGTCCGACAGCAGGCCCAGAATATGCACGGCCTTGCCTGCACCTACGGCTTTATCGACGGCTGCGCACAGGGTCGGGTTCTCGAAGAAGTCACCATCAACAATGGACTTGGTGACGCGGGTGAAATCCTGATACACCACGCGGCCGGCGCCGAGGTTCATGTGGCCAACCTCGGAATTGCCCATTTGCCCGTCCGGCAGACCGACATCCATGCCCGAACCCGAAATCAGGCCGTTTGGCATGCTTGCAACGAGACGATCGAGCACCGGTTTCTTGGCCGAATACACGGCGTTATGGTCGTGGCTTTCACTGTGACCGAAGCCATCCAGGATGATCAGGACCAAAGGTTTAGGCGTGGTAGTCATAGATCCCACTCGTGGCTGGTTGAATAGAAGGTACTAAGAGGACGCGCAGTTTAAAGCGAAGTTCATGTGACGTCACCGCCGGGCGGGGTTTGGCCGACCAAGGTGGCTGTGTATACTGGCCCACATTTTACGACCCTGGAACCTTCTGATGGTTGATCACCTGATTACATTTGCCACTGCTCACTACCTGCTTGTAGGCGCGTTTGTCATCCTGTTGGCGCTGTTGATTGCTCACGAGATGAGCCGTGGCGGGCGCAGCATCAGCACCGGCGAACTGACCGGCCTGGTCAATCGCGACGAAGGCGTGGTGATTGATATTCGTCCGGCCAAAGACTTTGCCGCAGGTCACATTGTAGGTGCCCTGAACATTCCGCAAGACAAGCTGATTGCGCGCATGGCCGAGTTGGACAAATTCAAAGGCAAAACCATCATTCTGGTGGATGCTGCGGGTCAGCACTCTGGCGGTCACGCCCGTGAACTGCTCAAGGCCGGCTACAACGCCGCCAAGCTGTCCGGTGGTATTTCCAGCTGGCGCGCCGATAACCTGCCTGTGGTGAAGTAAGCATGCCCAAGGTTATCGTTTACTCCAGCGACTATTGCCCTTATTGCTCGCGAGCCAAGTATTTGCTTGAGCAAAAGGGTGTTGCCTTCGAAGAAATAAAAGTCGACGGCAAACCTCAGATCCGCGCCGAAATGGCCCAGAAGGCAGGCCGCACGTCGGTCCCTCAAATCTGGATTGGCGACCTGCACGTGGGGGGTTGCGATGACCTGTTTGCTCTGGAGCGCGCAGGTAAATTGAATGCGATGCTCGGCGTCTGACGCTCTTTCTCTCTAAGCCCAAGATCAACAAGGATCTGTGATGACTGACCAACAGAACACCGCTGCTGTTAGCGATGAAGACACTGCTCCACAATTCTCGCTGCAACGTATTTATGTACGTGACTTGTCGTTCGAAGCGCCGAAAAGCCCGGCAATCTTCCGTCAGGCGTGGGAGCCAAGCGTTGCCCTGGACCTGAACACCCGTCAAAAGCCATTGGAAGACGACTTCCACGAAGTGGTATTGACGTTGTCGGTTACCGTCAAAAACGGTGACGAAGTGGCCTTTATCGCTGAAGTTCAGCAAGCGGGCATCTTCCTGATCAAAAACCTTGATGCGGGTTCGATGAGCCACACTCTGGGTGCTTTCTGCCCGAACATCCTGTTCCCGTATGCGCGCGAAACCCTGGACAGCCTGGTGGTTCGCGGCTCGTTCCCGGCATTGATGCTGGCACCGGTGAACTTCGATGCTTTGTACGCGCAAGAAATGCAGCGTATGCAGGAAGAAGGTTCGCCGACGGTTCAATAACCGGTCGATGAATAAAAAAGCGCCTAACGGCGCTTTTTTTATGCGGCGCGTGAAGTATCCGTAGCAGCTGCTACAAGTGCGGTGCGCTACTTGAACCCCAACTGCCGCCACGCTTCGTAAACGGCCACGGCCACGGTGTTGGACAGGTTGAGGCTACGGCAGCCTTCGCGCATGGGCAGGCGCAAGCGGTGTTCGCTGTCGAGGGCGTCGAGTACCTCGGGCGGCAAGCCACGGCTTTCGGGGCCGAAGATAAACGCATCGCCCTCGGCGAACTGAACGTCGTGGAACGGCTTGGAGCCTTTGGTGGTAAACGCGAACAGGCGCGGGTGGCCCAGACTTTCAAGGCAGCTGGCCAGGTCCGCATGGCGCTTGAGCGGCGCGTACTCGTGGTAGTCGAGCCCGGCACGGCGCAAGCGCTTGTCGTCCAGTTCAAAACCGATAGGCTCGATCAAATGCAGGTGGCAGCCACTGTTGGCGCACAGCCTGATAATGTTGCCGGTATTCGGCGGAATTTCTGGTTGGAAAAGGATGACGTGAAACATGCACGGCTCCGAATATGAGGATGGGCGCGATTCTACGCCTGAAGAAGACCCGCGACCTAAACTCTGGTTGCGGGTTTTAGGATCTTTGGCGATTGTCGGTTTTATGGTCGGCCTGATGATTGGCCGTTTGACCACGCCTGAACCCATTGAACTGCAGCAAATAGAGGCCCTGCCGGGCGCACTGGTGGTGTGGTTCAGCGCTGAGCCCAAGCTGCATGGTGAGCTGGTTGATGGCACCGTGGGCGTGTTGTTTGATGCCAAGGGCGGGGTGCAGAACGGCCAGTTGATGCTCAACGGCAAGACGGTGAACTGGCGAGTGCGTGTGACTGATGGTGGGTTGTTGCTGACGTTGGTGGCGGCCCGTGCCTTACAGGGCGACTGGGCCGGTGCGCCGCAGGATGGGCGCTGGCGGTTGCAGGTAAACCTGCGAGAGGAATAAAAGAGGGAATGACGGCCTGCCTGTACCGGTTCCCTGAAAGCGTTGTGCGCGTTGATGCAATAGTCATCAAGGCTGCGGTGTAAAAGTGGGGAGTCTTGACCTGCCTGTATCAAGGTCCCCTAAAACGGTGTGGCTTGTTATAGGTATTGCAGGGCGCGTGCCAGTTTTGATTTTTTTGTGTAATTGAGTGAATAAAATGCAAAAGCCCCGGAATTCGGGGCTTTTAGGATGTGTCTTTCGCACGCGTTGAATTTGGCTGAAAGCCTTGATCTAGAGCGGTGCACGATAATGGTGCGGCTGTGCTTTTGAGTGGTGCGGGTAGAGCCAAAGCCCCTCACCCCAGCCCTCTCCCAGAGGGAGAGGGGGCTTAAGGCAGAAGCCCCTCACCCTAGCCCTCTCCCAGAGGGAGAGGGGATTAAAAGCAAAAGCAGATTTGCGTAGCGCCACCGATCAAGTCCCCTCTCCCTCTGGGAGAGGGTTAGGGTGAGGGCGCTCTTGATCTGCCTTACGCCTCATCACCCTCATCTTCCTCGCCATCAATCTTCATGCCCAACTCCTTGATCTTGCGAGTCAAGGTGTTGCGACCCCAGCCCAGCAACACGGCAGCGTCACGGCGGCGACCTGCGGTGTGTTTGAGCGCGGTTTCAATCATGATTCGCTCAAACGTCGGCACAGCGCTGTCCAGCAGATTTGACTGACCACGGCCCAGTGCTTGATCGGCCCATTGACGCAGGGCTTGCTCCCAGTTGGTCACCGGCGAGCTGTCCTGTTGCAGGTTCAGCAACTCAGGCGGCAGGTCGCTGATATGCACTTCACGGCCCGACGCCATGACCGTAATCCAGCGGCAGGTATTCTCCAGCTGACGCACGTTGCCAGGCCACGGCAGGTTCTTCAGGTATTGCTCGGTCTCGGCCTTGAGCAATTTGGGCTCCACAGACAACTCTTGCGCAGCGCTGCTGAGGAAGTGCCGGGTCAAGGTCGGGATGTCTTCGCGACGGTCCGACAGGCGCGGGATATGGATGCGAATCACGTTCAGACGATGAAACAAGTCTTCGCGAAATTTGCCGGCCTGCACCAGTGTTTCTAGATTTTGATGAGTGGCAGCAATGATGCGCACGTCGACTTTGACCGGCGTATGCCCGCCCACACGGTAGAACTCACCGTCCGCCAATACCCGTAACAGACGGGTCTGGGTATCGGCCGGCATGTCGCCGATTTCATCCAGAAACAGGGTGCCGCCGTCAGCCTGTTCAAAGCGACCGCGACGCAGGTTGGCGGCGCCGGTAAATGCGCCTTTTTCATGACCGAACAGTTCGGATTCCATCAAGTCTTTGGGGATGGCGGCCATGTTCAACGCTATAAACGGTGAAGCCGCGCGCGGACTGTGGCGATGCAAGGCGTGAGCAACCAACTCTTTGCCCGTGCCCGATTCGCCATTGATCAGCACCGTAATATTGGAGTGGCTAAGACGACCAATGGCGCGAAACACTTCTTGCATCGCCGGGGCTTCGCCGATGATCTCCGGAGTGCGGGCCAGCGCTGGCGTCACAGCCAGGCCTTGCTGTTCCTGAGCATGCTGGTTGGCACGCTTGACCAGTGACACCGCATCATCCACGTCAAACGGCTTGGGCAGGTACTCAAACGCGCCACCCTGATACGACGCCACCGCGCTGTCCAGATCGGAATGGGCGGTCATGATGATGACCGGCAGGCGAGGGTGCTGCTCGCGTATTTTGGCCAGCAAATCCAGACCGCTTGCACCCGGCATGCGAATGTCTGAAATGATCACGTCGGGCTGCTGGCGAGCGAGGCGACTCATCACGCCATCGGCGCTGTCGAAGCTTTGTGTGGTCATGCCTTCTTGTTGCAAGGCTTTTTCCAGTACCCAGCGGATAGAACGGTCGTCGTCGACGATCCACACGGTTTCACTTCGGCTCATGTCGATGCGGCTCCTTGTTCCAGTGGTAGAAAGATCGAGAAGAGTGTGTGGCCGGGGTGGCTCTCACACTCGATCAACCCCTGGTGCTGACTGATGATGTTCTGGGTGATGGCTAGGCCCAGCCCCGTGCCGTCCGGGCGGCCGCTGACCATCGGGAAAAACAGGGTGTCTTGCAACTCGGCCGGAATGCCCGGCCCGTTGTCGATAATTTCGATTTTTGTCACCAGGCGGTGGCGAATATGGCCAATGGTGAACTGACGCATGGCGCGGGTGCGCAAGCTGATACGGCCCAGTCGCAGTTCGTTCTGGCTGCCGATGGCCTGCATGGCATTGCGCACAATATTGAGTACCGCTTGAATCATTTGCTCCCGATCGATGAGCAGGTCAGGGAGGCTTGGGTCGTAGTCGCGCACCAGCGTAATGCTGCCCTGTGTTTCCGCTTCAACCAGGTTGCACACCCGCTCCAGCACTTCGTGCACATTGGTCAAGGACAGCGAGGGCAGTTTGTTCGAGCCAAGCATGCGATCAACCAGATTGCGCAGGCGGTCGGCTTCTTCAATGATCACGTTGGTGTAGTCGCGCAGGTTTTCGTCGGGCAACTGGCGGGCCAGTAGTTGCGCCGCGCCACGAATGCCGCCCAATGGGTTTTTGATTTCATGGGCCAACCCGCGTACCAGCATCTTGCTGGTTTCCTGTTTGGACAGTTGCGCTTCTTCTTTGGTGATGCGCAGCAGGCGGTCTCGCGGGTGAACCTCAAGCAGCAGCATGGTGCCGCTGTTGCTCAGGATCGGGGTGACCGCGTAATCCACGGTCAGCGTCTGCCCGGTGAGCGAGGTCAGCATGGCTTCGCGCTTGGTAAATGGATGAGCCTGTTCGACAGCTTGGCGCAGCGAATGCAGCGCTTCGGTGGACTCAGTGAACAATTCACTGATGAATTGTCCATGACTGCGCTGCCCGCTGATGGCCAGCAGCATCTCGGCTGCAGGGTTCATGTACTCAAGGCGTAAAGCGTCATTGAGTAATAGCGTGGCGGTGGTCAGATTGTCGAGTAACAGTCGGTGCAGGGCATCACTGATGGTCATGGGCCAATCCCGGATTGCTTGCGCGGGTTACACGCTGAGACAAAGAAAATGCAAAAACCAAACCAAGGCTCTTAAAAGAAGCGCTAATCGCCTGAAATTGAGACGTGGAGCCCATAAAGGTGGCGTAATGACTTCTTTCTCGCGCCTCTTCGACCCAAAGTGGGCTGCCAATCGAATTTTCCAACTATTAATGCACCAATATAGTGCAAGTTGAAAGGTGGGTTCTGGATGTCTTGAATATTCATGTGGGCGTGGAAATCCGCACATAAAAAAACCTCCCGAAGGAGGTTTTTTTAATTCACGCCGGTTGAACCCGGAGTGTCTGGATTAGCAGCTGTAGTACAGCTCGTATTCCAGTGGGTGTACGAAGGTGCGTACTTTGATTTCTTCTTCGCTTTTCAACGCGATGTAAGCGTCGATGAAGTCGTCGCTGAACACGCCGCCTTTGGTCAGGAACGCACGGCCCTTGTCCAGTTCTTCCAGCGCTTCTTTCAGGCTGCCACACACTTGCGGGATCTCTTTGGCCTCTTCAGGCGGCAGGTCGTACAAGTTTTTGTCAGCGGCGTCGCCAGGGTGGATCTTGTTCTGGATACCGTCCAGACCAGCCATCATCAATGCTGCGAAGCACAGGTACGGGTTGGCTGCCGGGTCCGGGAAGCGTGCTTCGATACGGCGAGCTTTAGGGCTGGACACGTAAGGAATACGGATCGACGCGGAGCGGTTACGAGCCGAGTAGGCCAGCATTACCGGTGCTTCGAAACCTGGTACCAGACGCTTGTAAGAGTTGGTAGCCGGGTTGGTGAAGCCGTTCAGTGCCTTGCCGTGCTTGATGATGCCGCCGATGAAGTACAGAGCGGTGTCGGACAGGCCTGCATAGCCTTCGCCAGCGAAGGTGTTCTTGCCATCTTTGGAGATGGACATGTGTACGTGCATACCCGAGCCGTTGTCGCCGTACAGAGGCTTAGGCATGAAGGTAGCGGTACGGCCGTAGGCGTCTGCCACGTTGTGCACGCAGTACTTCAGGGTTTGAACTTCGTCAGCCTTTTTCACCAGCGTGTTGAACTGCACGCCGATTTCGTTCTGGCCAGCGGTTGCCACTTCGTGGTGGTGAACTTCGATAACCAGACCCATTTCTTCCATGGCGTTGCACATGGAGGTACGGATTTCGTGGTCATGGTCGAATGGCGGAACCGGGAAGTAACCACCTTTGATACCTGGACGGTGGCCACGGTTGCCGCCTTCCACGTCCTGATCAGACATCCACGAACCTTGTTCGGAATAGATCTTGAACATGGAACCGGAAATGTCGGACTTGAATTTCACTTCGTCGAAGATGAAGAACTCAGGCTCCGGGCCGACGAATACAGTGTCACCGATACCGGTGGACTTCAGGTATTCCTCGGCACGGGTAGCGATGGCGCGTGGGTCGCGGTCATAGCCTTGCATGGTCGACGGTTCGATGATGTCGCACACCAGGATCAGCGTAGGCTGTTCGGTGAACGGGTCCAGAACAGCCGTGCTGTCGTCTGGCAGCAGGATCATGTCGGACGCTTCGATGCCTTTCCAGCCAGCAATGGAGGAGCCGTCGAACATTTTGCCGTCGGTGAAGAAGTTTTCATCCAGCGCATCACGGGCCGGCATGGTCACGTGGTGTTGTGTGCCTTTGGTGTCAGTGAAGCGCAGATCAATCCACTTGACGTCATGATCTTTGATGAGTTGAACCGACTTCGACATAGTGTCCTCCGGGTGGCTTAGGGCTGGTGGTGGATTAGCCCTTAATAAGTGGTTGATGCCGGCGCGAATACTCTGCCAAGGCAACCTGCCTCACAAGGGAGCAAATTGCATGCCAGTGCCCCGACTTGCCCCAATCTCAGGCAACTAGGGACGTAGACTACCGATTAGCGCCCTTAATCGCACTTAAATGAAGCGATTAAGGCTGCATATGCGCTGTTTTGGTGCGGCTAAAACCGTTTGTACGATAACTGGTTAAACCTTGAGCAATTTCCGCTATAATCCGCGCCCCCCTTTTTTGGTAGGCTGCTCGCGCGCTGTTTTCATGAAACTAATCGTTAAAGTCTTCCCCGAAATCACTATCAAGAGCCGTCCGGTTCGGATGCGTTTCGTCCGTCAATTGGCCAAAAACATCCGTGCTGTGCTCCGCGATCTGGACCCGGCTGTGGTGGTGACAGGTGTGTGGGACAACATCGAGCTGCAAACACGCGTAACAGACCCCAAAGCCTTGAAGGAGATGACTGAGCGCCTGAGCTGCATGCCGGGCATCGCGCATTTCCTGCAAGTTGACGAGTACCCGTTGGGTGACTTCGATGACGTCGTTGAAAAGTGCAAACTGCATTTCGGCGACGCCTTGGCGGGCAAGATTTTTTCAGTGCGCTGCAAGCGTGCCGGCAAGCACCCGTTCACCTCGATGGAAATCGAAAAATACGTCGGCAGCAAGCTGCGACGTGAATGTGGTGCGGCCGGAATTGACCTGAAAAAGCCGGAAATCGAAGTCCGCTTCGAAATTCGCGACCAACGGTTGTTTGTGATTCACAGCCAGCACGACAGCATTGGCGGCTTCCCGCTGGGCTCGCTGGACCAGACGCTGGTCTTGATGTCTGGTGGCTTCGATTCGACCGTGGCAGCCTATCAGGTCATGCGCCGTGGCCTGATGAGCCACTTCTGCTTCTTCAACCTTGGCGGGCGTGCCCACGAGCTGGGCGTGATGGAAGTCGCGCACTATATATGGAAGAAGTACGGCAGCTCCCAGCGCGTGCTGTTTGTCAGCGTTCCGTTCGAAGAAGTATTGGGCGAAATTCTCGGCAAAGTCGATAACAGTCATATGGGCGTCATTTTGAAGCGTATGATGTTGCGCGCTGCCACCCGTATCGCTGAACGCCTGGAAATCGAAGTGCTGGTAACCGGCGAAGCGATTTCTCAGGTATCGAGCCAGACGCTGCCCAACTTGTCGCTGATTGACTCGGCTACTGACAAGCTGGTGTTGCGCCCACTGATCGTCAGCCACAAGCAAGACATCATCGATCAGGCAGAGGCAATCGGTACGGCCGATTTTGCCAA
This sequence comes from Pseudomonas sp. TMW22091, assembly GCF_022496705.1. Taxonomy (NCBI): domain Bacteria; kingdom Pseudomonadati; phylum Pseudomonadota; class Gammaproteobacteria; order Pseudomonadales; family Pseudomonadaceae; genus Pseudomonas; species Pseudomonas sp. TMW22091. The sequence goes on along the minus strand of NZ_SCFI01000017.1, from coordinate 12,721 downwards.
GCACATGCCTGAATATTGCGGGGTGATTTCGGTCAACCCCAAGACCCACGCCAAGCGCAACCGCGTGGAGTATGAAGAACAACAGTTTGATATGGCCGTGCTTGAGCGTGCGCTCGAGCGGGCTAAACTGGTTCCAATTGATCGGGTCATCGATGAATTGGGCCAGGACTTGCAAGTCGAAGAAGTCAGCGAAGTGCTGGCGGGCCAGATCGTGATCGACATCCGTCACCCGGATGATCAGGAAGATCGACCGCTGGAACTGGCTGGCATCGAAGTACAAGCGTTGCCGTTCTATGCTTTGAACAGCCGCTTCAAGGAACTGGATGACACCCGTCAGTACCTGTTGTATTGCGACAAAGGCGTGATGAGTCGCCTGCATGCTCACCATTTGCTCAGTGAGGGACATGCCAATGTGCGCGTTTATCGACCGAGCTAAGAGCCCGGGGCTGTATGCCTGTGGCCTGCGTCACCGGCCCCCCGACGCCGCCGTCAAGCTGTAACGGCTTTGCCGGACTCTACTGTTAATCGCTGCCACGACCTGTCAGCACACCGAATCCTCTGATCGAGATACACAAGTGATCGAAAATCTACGTAACATCGCCATCATTGCTCACGTTGACCACGGTAAAACCACCCTGGTAGACAAACTCTTGCGTCAATCCGGCACTCTGGAGCGCAACGAGCTCAACGACGAGCGCGTGATGGACTCCAACGACCAGGAAAAAGAGCGCGGCATTACCATTCTTGCCAAGAACACCGCTATCAACTGGAACGGCTACCACATCAACATCGTGGACACCCCGGGCCACGCCGACTTCGGCGGCGAAGTTGAACGTGTAATGTCGATGGTTGACTCCGTTCTGCTGCTGGTTGACGCTCAAGACGGCCCTATGCCGCAAACCCGTTTCGTGACCAAGAAGGCTTTCGAAGCCGGCCTGCGTCCAATCGTGGTCATCAACAAGGTTGACCGTCCAGGCGCGCGTCCGGACTGGGTTCTGGATCAAATCTTCGACCTGTTCGACAACCTGGGTGCTACCGAAGAACAGCTGGACTTCAAAGTGGTTTACGCCTCTGCCCTGAACGGTATTGCTGGTCTTGACCACACCGACATGGCTGAAGACATGACCCCGCTGTACCAGTCGATCGTCGACAACGTACCAGCACCAAAAGTTGACCGTGATGGTCCGTTCCAGATGCAAATCTCGGCACTGGACTACAACAGCTTCCTGGGCATTATCGGCGTTGGCCGTATCGCTCGTGGTCGCGTCAAGCCGAACACCCCGGTTGTTGCCATCGACGCTGACGGCAAGCGCCGCAACGGTCGTATCCTGAAGCTGATGGGTCACCACGGTCTGCACCGTGTAGACGTTGAAGAAGCTTCGGCAGGCGACATCGTTTGCATCAGCGGTATGGATTCGCTGTTCATCTCCGACACCCTGTGTGATCCGATGAACGTTGAAGCGATGAAGCCGTTGACCGTTGACGAGCCAACCGTTTCCATGACCTTCCAGGTAAACGACTCGCCTTTCTGCGGTAAAGAAGGCAAGTTCGTGACGTCCCGTAACATCAAGGAACGTCTGGACAAAGAGCTGCTGTACAACGTTGCTCTGCGCGTTGAAGAAGGCGACACCGCTGACAAGTTCAAGGTTTCCGGTCGTGGCGAGCTGCACTTGTCCGTACTGATCGAAACCATGCGTCGCGAAGGCTTCGAAATGGGCGTTGGTCGTCCAGAAGTAATCATCCGCGTTGTAGACGGTGTTAAGCAGGAACCGTTTGAAAACGTAACCATCGACACCCCTGAAGAAACTCAGGGCAAGGTGATGGAAGAGATGGGCCTGCGTAAAGGCGACCTGACCAACATGGTGCCGGATGGCAAAGGCCGTGTTCGTCTGGAATACAACATCCCTGCTCGTGGTCTGATCGGTTTCCGTAACCAGTTCCTGACCCTGACCAACGGTGCTGGCATCCTGACCTCGATCTTCGATCGCTACGACACCATGAAGTCGGGCCACATGTCCGGCCGTCAGAACGGTGTTCTGGTATCGGTTGAGACAGGCAAGGCGCTGACCTACTCCCTGGAAACTCTGCAGGCGCGTGGCAAGCTGTTCGTTGAGCACGGTCAAGAGATCTACAACGGTCAGATCGTTGGTCTGAACAGCCGTGACACCGACATGGGCGTTAACCCTACCAAGGGCAAGAAGCTCGACAACATGCGTGCTTCGGGTAAAGACGAAACCATCGCTCTGGTTCCACCTGTTCGCTTCACTCTGGAACAGGCTCTGGAATTCATCCAGGACGACGAGCTGTGCGAAGTAACTCCTAAGTCCATCCGTCTTCGTAAGAAGATCCTGGACGAAGGCGAGCGTACCCGCGCTGCTAAAAAAGCCAAAAACTAAGTTAATTAGTTAGCGGCAATAAAAAACGCCCCCGGCCTTGCGGTCGGGGGCGTTTTTTTGTGGCCGTAATTTGTGTTGAAGGCGGCCCCTCACCCCAGCCCTCTCCCGAGGGAGAGGGAGCTGATAGGTGGTGTAGCGCAGATCTGTTTGTTGCTTTCAGTCCCCTCACCCTCTGGGAGAGGGAGCCGATAGGTGGTGTAGCGCAGATCTGTTTCTTGCTTTCAGTCCCCTCTCCCTCTGGGAGAGGGAGCCGATAGGTGGTGTAGCGCAGATCTGTTTCTTGCTTTTAGTCCCCTCTCCCTCTGGGAGAGGGCTAGGGTGAGGGCGCTTTTGCGCTTAAAAATCCATCAGCTTGACGCTGCTGTTCTTGCGCTCAACGGCTTTGGGGATATACGCGCAATACCCGGGGCGCGGGCCAATTCGCGGGTGATTGCGGCACGTGTCCGGGCGCTTTTCATAAATGGTGCACATGCGCGATTTGCGATCCAGATACAGGCAATCGTTATTGCTCATGCGCTGCAGGGTGAAAATCCCTGACTTCTGGTTGAATCGCTCAACGATGCCGTCTTTCTGCAAGCGCTTGGCGATGTTCTTCGGCGGGTCGCCGAGCTCGAACTCATCGACCAGGCCAATGCGGATCAGGTCTTTGATCTTGACCTCGACCGGCAGCGTGCAGCAGCTGGAAATGCAGGAACCGCACATGGGCGCAGAGTATTTGGCCCAGGTATCGAGACGGTCGATTTCCGCGGCGGCGATCAGGTTGGACTTCATCGGACTTAATATTCCAGCGTGCATCAGGGCGCGCGATCATACCGGGGTTGGCGAAAGAGTGAGCAACCATTTGCCGGTTTTTTGCACACAGCCATGTTTTAACGCATGTCACCGGGCGCGTGCATGGTTTTGGGGCATCAACGCGCGCGTCGGCTGATTTTTATGAAACCCGTCAAAAAAGCCCGAATCAAAGCCCTTGGTTCTTGTCGAACCGTCTAGGCTGAGTCCTACCCGTTCTTCAAATCGCTCCATCTCGATTGAGGTTGTATCGATGCCCCAGGAACCGCTTGTTAGTGACGATCAAGTAGCAGCATTTCGAGATGCTGTTCTCGCCAAATTGACCTACGCGGTGGGTAAAGATCCAGAACACGCGTTTGACCACGACTGGTTTGAAGCCGTCGCACTGGCGGCGCGCGACCATATGGTCGAGCACTGGATGGACAACACCCGGCAGATTTATCGAAAAGACCAGAAGCGCGTGTATTACCTGTCGCTGGAATTCCTGATCGGTCGCTTGCTCTACGACAGCCTGAGCAACCTTGGTCTGCTGGAGGTGGCGCGTGAGGCCATGAGCGAGCTGGGGGTCGATCTGGAGCGCATTCGCCTGCTGGAGCCGGATGCGGCGCTGGGTAACGGTGGTCTCGGACGTCTGGCAGCCTGCTTTATGGAAAGCATGTCGACTCTGGGCGTTGCGGCTCACGGTTATGGCATTCGCTATGAGCACGGGTTGTTTCGTCAAAGCATTGTCGATGGCTGGCAACAGGAGCAAACCGAGAATTGGCTGGACTTCGGCAACCCCTGGGAATTCGAACGTGCCGAAGTGCTGTACTCCATAGGCTTTGGCGGCTCAGTGGAGTCCAAAGAAGATGAGCAAGGCCAATTGCGGCAAATATGGTGGCCGGGCGAAACCGTGCGCGCTGTCGCCTACGACACCCCGGTTGTGGGCTGGCGCGGGGCTAGCGTCAACACCTTGCGCCTGTGGCGGGCGAGGGCGCTGCACGATCTGAATCTGGGGCGGTTCAATGCCGGCGACCATTTAGGTGCAGTGGCCGAAGTGGTGCGCGCAGAGAGCATCTCCCGCGTGTTGTACCCGGCAGACAGCAACGAGGCGGGGCAAGAACTGCGCCTGCGTCAGGAGTACTTCTTTGTTTCGGCTTCGCTACAGGACTTGCTGCGCCGCCACCTGCACGCGCACGAGAACCTGATGAACCTGGCCGACCACGTTTCGATCCAGCTCAACGATACCCACCCCTCAATCGCCGTGGCAGAGCTGATGCGCATTCTGGTGGACGAGCACGCCATGGCGTGGGCCGTGGCGTGGCAAATCACGGTCGATACCCTGTCCTATACCAACCACACCTTGCTGCCGGAGGCGCTGGAAACCTGGCCGGTCGCGTTGATGGAGCGCCTGTTGCCACGGCATATGCAGATCATTTACCTGATCAACGGCTATCACATTGATTCGTTGCGCGAAAAAGGTGTCCATGACTTTGACGTGCTGCGGGCCGTGTCGCTGATCGAAGAAGACCACGGCCGTCGGGTGCGCATGGGTAATCTCGCCTTTTTGGGCTGTCACAGCGTCAACGGGGTGTCCGGGCTGCACACCCAACTGATGCGCAGCACGGTCTTTTCCGAGCTGCACAAACTTTACCCGGACCGCATCAACAACAAGACCAATGGGGTGACTTTCCGCCGCTGGCTGTTCCAGGCCAATCCGCCGCTGACCTCCATGCTGGTCGATGCGCTGGGGGCCGATGTACTCGATGAGACCGAGCACAAACTGATCAAACTGGAACCCTTCGCCGAGGACGCCAACTTCCGTAAAAGGTTTGCGCAACAGCGCCTGCAAAACAAATGCACCTTGGCAGCACTGATTTATGAGCGGTTGGGGGTGGTGGTCAATCCCGAGGCGATGTTCGATGTGCAGGTCAAGCGCATCCACGAGTACAAGCGCCAGCTACTCAATTTGCTGCACACCGTGGCGCTGTATCAGGCGATCCGGGCCGAGCCGGGCAATCATTGGGTACCCCGGGTGAAAATCTTCGCGGGCAAGGCCGCGGCCAGCTACGACCAGGCCAAGCTCATCATCAAATTGGCCAACGACATCGCTCGCACCGTCAATAACGACCCGACCGTGCGCGGTTTGCTCAAAGTCGTGTTCATCCCCAACTACAACGTCAGCCTGGCCGAGAACATCATTCCGGCAGCTGACTTATCGGAGCAGATTTCGACCGCAGGCTTCGAAGCGTCGGGTACCAGCAACATGAAATTCGGGCTCAATGGCGCGTTGACCATTGGCACGATGGACGGTGCCAACGTGGAAATGTGCGAACGGGTAGGGGCTGAAAACATGTTTATTTTCGGCCTCAGCTCGCAGCAGGTCGAGGCGCGCCAACGCAGTGGCGAATTTCATGCGGGCCCCGAGGTGGCTGCTTCGCACCGGCTCAACGATGTCTTGCAGGCGATTCGCAGCGGGGTGTTTTCCCACGACGATCCGGCGCGTTACACCGCCATGATCGACTCGCTGATCAACTATGACCGTTTTTTGGTCTGCGCTGACTTCGATTCGTATTGGTCTGCGCAGATGCGCGTCGAGCACTTGTGGCACGACAAGGATGCCTGGTGGCGGGCGGCGGTACTGAATACCGCGCGCATGGGCTGGTTTTCGTCGGACCGCACCATTCGTGAGTACGCCACCGAAATCTGGAAAGCGTTGTAACCCTATAACCCTTGTAGCCGCTGCCGCAGGCTGCGATCGAGACCCAAGGGCTCGCGCTTTTAATCGCGAATACCTTCAGGCCTTATCGCAGCCTGCGGCAGCGGCTACAGGAATAGTGAAGGGATTTCACCCCTTAACTGAACCCGTTCGGTCAGTTCTGAGTCTGATTAGAAGATTTGCTTGGCAACTCGCGTTAAACTGCGCGGGTTTTCGCCCCCTCCCCCTAGTTCGGAGCCTTACATGTCCCGCGTTACCCTGAGTCGCTATCTGATCGAGCAGACCCGCAGCAACAACACCCCTGCTGATTTGCGTTTCCTCATCGAAGTGGTGGCGCGTGCTTGCAAAGAGATCAGCCACGCTGTGTCCAAAGGCGCCCTGGGCGGTGTTCTGGGCAGCATGGGCACTGAAAACGTGCAAGGTGAAGTGCAGAAGAAACTCGACGTGATTTCCAACGAAATCCTGCTCGAAGCCAACGAATGGGGCGGCCACTTGGCCGGCATGGCGTCCGAAGAAATGGACAATGCCTACCAGATCCCTGGCAAATACCCGAAAGGCGCCTACCTGCTGGTTTTCGATCCACTGGACGGCTCGTCCAACATCGACATCAACGCACCGGTTGGCACCATTTTCTCGGTACTGCGTTGCCCGAATGAATACCTGAGCCAGAACGAACCGCTGAACGAAAAAGCCTTCTTGCAGCCAGGCACTGAGCAGGTTGCTGCCGGTTATGCCATCTACGGCCCTCAGACCATGCTGGTACTGACGTTGGGCGACGGCGTGAAAGGCTTCACCCTGGACCGCGAAATGGGCAGCTTCGTACTGACTCACGAAGACATCACCATTCCTGAAAGCACCCAGGAATTCGCCATCAACATGTCTAACCAGCGTCACTGGGAAGCTCCGGTACAGCGCTATGTTGACGAGTTGCTGGCAGGCGAAGAAGGCCCGCTGAAGAAGAACTTCAACATGCGCTGGGTCGCGGCAATGGTGGCCGACGTGCACCGTATCCTGACCCGCGGTGGCCTGTTCATGTACCCGCGTGACAGCCGCGAGCCTTCCAAGCCAGGCAAACTGCGCTTGATGTACGAAGCCAACCCGATGTCTTTCCTGGTTGAGCAAGCAGGCGGCGCGTCCACAGACGGCCACCAGCGTATTCTCGACATCCAGCCAGAAGGTCTGCACCAGCGTGTAGCGGTGTACCTGGGCTCGAAAGAAGAAGTGGCACGCATCACCGCGTATCACAAGGCATAAGTATTATCTGTAGCCGCTGCCGCAGGCTGCGATGGGCTGCGCGGCAGCCCTGTTTTTGAAGGGCCTAGGGCCCTTCGCGCAGCCTGCGGCAGTGGCTACATGTCCTGCATCCCCCCGCCAAACAAATCCTTGCTCCCTGCGGGAACCCCTCCGCGTTTATCTCTTCTAAGCTTTCAGCAGGCAGCAATGCCGACTTTCTTATTCAGGAGTTTTTCCATGAAGTTGCGTTCTTTGGCATTGTTGTCCTTCTGCGTGTTGCTGGCGGCCTGCAGCAAGGTCAATCAAGAGAACTACTCCAAAATCTCGGCAGGCATGAGCAAGGCACAAGTCGAGCAACTGCTGGGTTCGCCCACTGAGTGTTCAGGTGCGCTGGGTATGTCGAGCTGCACATGGGGCGACCAGAAAGCCTTTATCAGCGTGCAATACGCAGGCGATAAAGTGTTGATCTTCTCGGGCCAGGGTTTGAAGTAAGACTGATCAGGAGCGTTGCGATGAAACGTCTATTAGCCAGTCTTGGGGCTGCGTTGGTGTTGGCAGGGTGTTCGACTTCCAGTAATGACCCGATGGCGCCTAGAACGGTCGATAATGTCGACCTTAAACGCTATCAGGGCACGTGGTATGAGCAAGCCCGATTGCCGATGTTCTTCCAGCGTGACTGTGTCCAGTCCGAAGCTCATTACAGCTTGAAACCCGATGGCAACGTAGCGGTGCTGAACCGCTGCTTGACCGCAGAGGGTAAGTGGCAGGAAGCCAAAGGCACGGCTACCCCGCAAGTGCCGGGTAAAACCGACAAGTTGTGGGTCGAGTTCGATAACTGGGTGTCAACCTTGTTGCCCGGCGTAACCAAGGGCGATTACTGGGTGCTGTATTTGGGCGACAACTACAGCACGGCGCTGGTGGGTAACCCAGACCGCAAATACCTGTGGTTATTGTCACGCAAGCCGCAAATTGACCAGCAAACCCGCGATGAACTGCTCAGCAAGGCTCAGCAGCAGGGCTATGACACCACACGCTTGATCTGGCGCACGCCCGATGCGGACATGCCAAAAGGTACGAAGTAAGGCCGATGTGCCCCTCAGCGAGCGCTGGGGGGGCACAGGCTTAACCCTTAACCGCGCAGCAGGGTCTTCCAGGCGCGGTTCTGGTACACGGCGATGGCTTGTTGCTTGCGAGCGTTGAGCAATTCGTCGTTGTGCTCTGCATCTTCAGAAATGGGCATATTGGCCAACTCCTGCAACTTGTTCATCTCACCGTACAAACGGTCCAGCTCCGGAATTTCCAGCACGTTACGCGCCAGACGCAACCATGCCTGAATGCGCTCGATGCGCGGCAGTTGCTCGGCCAGGTCTTCGGGTTGCTGCTGGTAGCGATTCAAGCGCAAAGCGATGGCTTCGTCCGACAGCAAACGTGGCAGCCAGCTGGCCAGTTGAGCGGCGCCCTGACGGTTGCCGCGAGTGGTGCCGCGATCAACGGTCCAGCTGCGCTCCATCAACCAGCGCGACGTGTTCAGGGAGAATTGGCCCCAGCGAGGGTCTTCCAGCTCTTCCAGAAACTGCTCAGGCGCGGCTTTACGCACGTCTTCGTCGTCCTGACCTATCTGCACCAGCGGGCGCCAGTCTTCCAGCAACGCGTCCAGTGCAGCTCGCAGCGCGCTGGTGGATTGACGTGGTGCGGCCTGACCGAGGCTGCTGACCAGTGCGCGCAGGTCGATCAGTTGCTGTACCCAGTCTTGCAGCAAGCGCCAGTGGCCATTGAAGCGATACTGCTCGGCCAGACGCTGGCTGTTGCCCAGCAAGTGCCAGGCCAGTGCGGCAAACGCATCGTCCAGGGGTGTTTCAGGGGTCAGCTCGGGCGCGGGCAGGTTGACCGAATAGCTGTTGGCGTCGAACAGGCGATAGCCACGCTCGGCCTTGCTGATGTCACACGGCATCAGGGCCAGCTTCTCGGCCAGTTCAGCGGCGAGTTCCAGCAGGGCAGCTGGCTCGCCTTCACGCAGTTCGAGTTCCAGCTCGCAGATTTCTTCTTTCTGCTTACCGGCAATCACGTGGCCCAGATCCAGCGCCGCCTCGATCACAACCTTGGCTTTGCCTCGGCCCCACGAGATTTCCGCGCGTTCGCGGACAAAATCGGTGGTGAAGATCGGTTTCAGCGTTTTTTTGTCCAGCTCGGCCAGTTGTTCAGGCCAGCATTCGCCGTCGAGCAACTTGGTGTCGAGCTTGGCTTTCGCCAGTTTCCAGTCGTATTCGTTACGCTGCGACAGACCGGCAACACTTTGGCCGCGGGTTTTGAGGGTTTGAATCACCTCGTCGCCATCGCGGCGCAGACGCAGGGCGACCTTGGCCTTGGCCAGGTCGCGCTCAGGCGTGTCGAAGTACTGATTGAGCAACTCACGGCTTTCCCAGCCACTTTTGTTGCGCTTTTTCAGCAGAGGGTGCTCACGCAAGGCGGCGAGGGTTTCGCGGCTTACGCGCAGTTTGATTTCGGTTTCTTTGTGCATGGCCGGAAAATCCAGAAGCGGTGTGCAGCCGGGGAAAGAGTGGCTGCTAAGGCCGTGCAGTGTACAGGACTCGCCGGGGCTATGCCCCGCATGGGTTTATTCTGCGGCGCAGATGGTTCTATGATGGGCCTCGCCCAGCTAACAGGAAGTCAGCGCATGCCTTTACCTTCCCTCAAAGAGCAGTTCGCTGCCTTGATCGGCACGCCGTCGGTCAGTTGCACTCAGCCTCATCTGGATCAGTCCAACCGTGCCGTGATCGATTTACTGGCCACTTGGCTGGGTGATTTGGGCTTCAGCTGTGACATCCAGCAGGTCAGCCCCGGTAAATTCAACCTGCTGGCAAGCTTCGGCAGCGGCCCCGGCGGGCTGGTACTGGCCGGGCACAGCGACACCGTGCCGTATGACGAAGCGCTGTGGCAGACCGATCCGCTCAAGCTGACTGAAGTCGATAACCGCTGGGTCGGTCTGGGCAGTTGTGACATGAAAGGCTTTTTCGCGTTGATCATCGAGGCCGTGCGCCCGTTGCTTGATCAGCCGTTCAAGCAGCCTCTACTGATTCTGGCCACCTGTGATGAAGAAACCTCGATGGCCGGTGCGCGGGCGTTGGCCGACGCCGGTCGGCCGCTGGGTCGGGCGGCGGTGATTGGCGAACCCACGGGGCTCAAGCCAATCCGCATGCACAAAGGCGTGATGATGGAGCGCATCGACATACTGGGGCGCAGCGGTCACTCCTCCGACCCCAGCCTTGGCCACAGCGCGCTGGACGCCATGCACGATGCGATGAGCGAACTCAAAGCCCTGCGCCAGCAATGGCTGGGCGAGTACCGTAACCCGCAATTCAGCGTGCCACAGCCGACCTTGAACTTCGGCTGCATTCACGGCGGCGACAACCCCAACCGCATTTGTGGCCAGTGCTCGCTGGAATTCGACCTGCGACCTTTGCCGGGGATGGACCCGAACGCGCTGCGTGCGATCATTCGCAGCAAGCTTGAACCTTTGGCCGAACGGCATCAGGTGAACATTGATTTCGCCCCCATTGCCGCTGGCGTGGCGCCTTTTGAACAGGCTGCCGACGCTGAGCTGGTACGCGTGGCCGAGCGCCTGACCGGCCATGTCGCGCAAGCAGTAGCGTTTGGCACTGAAGCGCCTTATCTTCAGCAGCTTGGCTGCGAAACCATCGTGCTCGGCCCGGGTGACATCACCTGCGCGCATCAACCGGGTGAACACCTGGAAATGTCACGTTTGCAGCCGACCGTGCGTCTACTGACCCAATTGATTGAACATTATTGCCTGACCCCGGCCCGGTAAATTGCCCGAGCCCCGCCCCGTACACACAAGGAGAGCACGCGTGTTGCCAACTTTGTTTCGACGATAACCATCAGCCCGTTGTGCGCGTGTTGTTTTTGCCCTTTTTAGGCGACTCTATTTTTTACAGGCTCTGGTTATGCACGATTACGTTAATTGGTTGCGTCACGCGTCTCCTTACATCAATGCCCACCGCGATTGCACCTTTGTCGTCATGCTCCCCGGCGACGGTGTGGCGCACCCCAACTTTGGCAATATTGTTCACGACTTGGTGCTGCTGCACAGCTTGGGGGTGCGGCTGGTGCTGGTGCACGGTTCGCGCCCGCAAATCGAAAGCCGGCTGCAAGCCCGTGGCCTGATGCCGCATTACCACGATGGGTTGCGGATCACCGATGCGCCGACCCTTGAATGTGTGATCGACGCTGTGGGCCAGTTGCGCATTGCGATCGAAGCACGCCTGTCGATGGACATGGCGTCCTCGCCGATGCAGGGTTCACGTTTGCGGGTGGCCAGCGGCAACCTGGTGACTGCGCGCCCGATCGGCGTGCTCAACGGCGTGGACTACCACCACACCGGCGAAGTGCGCCGGGTCGACCGCAAGGGTATCAACCGTTTGCTGGATGAACGCTCGATTGTCTTGTTGTCGCCGTTGGGTTACTCGCCTACAGGTGAAATTTTCAATCTGGCCTGCGAAGACGTTGCCACCCGTGCGGCGATTGATTTGGGGGCAGACAAACTGCTGTTGTTCGGTGCCGAACCGGGCTTGCTCGACGAAGACGGGCGGCTGGTGCGTGAACTGCGGCCGCAACAAGTGCCCGCGCACATGAAGCGTCTGGGCAGCGACTATCAGGCAGAACTGCTGGATGCGGCGGCTGAAGCGTGCCGGGGTGGGGTGCCGCGCAGCCATATCGTCAGCTATGCCGAAGACGGCGCGCTGCTGACCGAACTGTTCACCCGTAACGGCGGCGGTACGCTGGTGGCGCAAGAACAGTTTGAAGTCACGCGCGAAGCGGCGATTGAAGACGTGGGTGGTTTGCTTGAACTCATCAGCCCGCTGGAAGAGCAGGGCATTCTGGTGCGGCGCTCGCGCGAAGTATTGGAGCGCGAAATCGAGCAATTCAGCGTGGTTGAGCGTGAAGGCATGATCATCGCCTGTGCGGCGCTGTATCAGATTGCCGATTCGGATGCGGGGGAGTTGGCGTGCCTGGCGGTGAACCCGGAATACCGTCATGGTCGCCGGGGTGATGAATTGCTTGAGCGCATTGAAAACCGGGCGCGGGCGCAGGGGCTTAAAACCCTGTTCGTACTGACGACGCGCACGGCCCATTGGTTTCGCGAACGTGGTTTTGAGCCGAGCAGCGTAGAGCGCCTGCCTGCGGCGCGGGCTTCGCTGTACAACTATCAGCGTAATTCGAAGATCTTTGAAAAAGCGCTGTAAAGAGCCTGCGGCACCCTCACCCTAGCCCTCTCCCGGAGGGAGAGGGGACTGATCGGTGGCGTTGCGCCTATCTGTTTTTGACTTTAGCCCCCTCTCCCTCTGGGAGAGGGTTGGGGTGAGGGTCATCAGCGCGAGCTATCAAAATTCCAGCAAACACACATCATCACAAGTCAAAAACAGATGTTCGCAACACCTCAGATCAGCTCCCTCTCCCTCTGGGAGTGTATGGACCGGGGACATCGCGAACACTTTGTTCGGAGACATAGCGAACAGTTAGCGAAGCGATTTCCCTGATATTACAACCTTGGTCACTCTGTCAATTTGAGCAATACGATGGCTTCCCC
>NZ_SCFI01000016.1:0-89187 GCF_022496705.1 Pseudomonas sp. TMW22091 | reverse complement strand
TTGACGACCATAGAGCATTGGAACCACCTGATCCCATCCCGAACTCAGTAGTGAAACGATGCATCGCCGATGGTAGTGTGGGGTTTCCCCATGTGAGAGTAGGTCATCGTCAAGATTAAATTCCAAAATCCCTGTCTGCTCACGCAGACGGGGATTTTGTTTTTGTAGAAGTCCCAAGTTTTCACAGAGACGTTTTCATAACGGATCTGATACCGAATTTCTTGACGACCATAGAGCATTGGAACCACCTGATCCCATCCCGAACTCAGCAGTGAAACGATGCATCGCCGATGGTAGTGTGGGGTTTCCCCATGTGAGAGTAGGTCATCGTCAAGATTGAATTCCAAAACCCCTGTCTGCTCACGCAGACAGGGGTTTTGTTTTTGCGAGATAAAAATCTCCAACTTCCGTCATAGCCTTCACCTCTTCTGAAATGACACCAACCCTCAGGTCTTAGCCCTTACGTTTAACGTAAGCGGTTTATTGAGGCGATTCGGCAAGGGTGCCGAAACGGTGGTTACAAATAGCCGAGATAATCCGCTCATTGTTCTGCACTGCGTGCCGACAGCCTAACTGAGCAATGTGTGAATCGGGTACAGAGCCCTTATCTGATGTCTCCCTCACGCATCCCCCCTTTCGGCATAAGAAGTCCCATGAAATGAATCTAAAGTTCAGCCATAAAATCCTTCTGGCCGCTTCAGGAGTCGTGGTTCTGGCGTTCGCGTTTTTCACGTTGTACAACGACTATCTCCAGCGTAATACCATCCATCAGAATATTGAAAAGTCTGTGCAACAGGCAGGCAACCTTACCGCCAGCAGTGTTCAGAACTGGCTGGCTGGGCGGATCTTGTTACTCGAAAACCTGGCACAAAATATCGGCCATCAAGGTAACCAAGCAGATCTGGCTGGATTGGTCGACCAGCCTGCGCTGACCTCGAACTTTCAATTCACTTACGTCGGTCAAGCCAATGGTGTGTTTACCCAGCGCCCAGACGCCAAAATGCCGGAAGGATATGACCCCCGTCAGCGCCCTTGGTATACGCAAGCGGTAACTAACGGTAAACCTATGCTGACTGCGCCTTACATGGCTGCTGTAGGCGGTTTGATTGTGACCATTGCCATGCCCGTCAACAAAGATGGCCAGTTACTGGGTGTTGTCGGGGGCGATCTGAGCCTGGATAGCCTGGTCAAAATTATTAACTCGGTGGATTCAGGCGGCTTGGGCTACGCATTTCTTGTGAGCGGTGATGGTCAGATCATCGTTAGCCCGGAAGAAAATCAGGTTATGAAAAATCTGAAGGATATCTATCCGTCCGGCTCACTGAAGATCGAAAAGGGCATTCAGCAAGTGAAGCTCAATGGTCATGAACGGATTATTTCCTTCACGCCGGTAACAGGTTTGCCATCCGCCGATTGGTACATCGGCCAATCGCTGGATAAAGATAAAGCCTACTTACCGCTATCCGAATTTCGTACTTCAGCATTAATTGCGATGTTTATCGCGGTAGCTGCCATTGCACTGCTTTTGAGTCTGTTGATTAAGGTGTTGATGCGCCCGCTGGTTACGATGGGCCGTGCCATGAAAGACATCGCACACGGGGAAGGAGATCTGACACGGCGTCTGGTGATTGAGCACAAGGATGAGTTCGGCGAAATGGCGGGTTCGTTTAACCTGTTTGTGGAGCGTATTCACGCATCCATTTCAGAAGTGTCTTCTGCAACTCGCCAGGTTCATGATTTATCCGAGCGCGTTATGGCATCGTCCAATGCTTCCATCATCGGCTCCGATGAACAAAGTGCACGTACCAATAGCGTTGCTGCTGCCATCAATGAACTGGGTGCTGCTACTCAGGAAATTGCCCGCAATGCGGCTGATGCTTCGCAACATGCCAGTGGTGCAAGCGAGCAGGCAGATGATGGTCGCAAAGTGGTAGAGCAGACCATTCTGGCCATGTCTGAGTTGTCGCTGAAAATCAGCGAGTCGTGTGCGCAAATCGAAACCTTGAATGCCAGTACCGACAATATTGGCCATATTTTGGATGTGATTAAGGGTATCTCTCAACAAACCAACCTGCTGGCTCTCAACGCTGCCATTGAAGCCGCGCGTGCCGGTGAAGCAGGACGTGGGTTTGCGGTGGTTGCGGATGAGGTCCGGAATTTGGCTCACCGCACTCAGGAGTCGGCTGAGGAGATCCATAAAATGATCACCTCGCTGCAAGTGGGTTCTCGCGAAGCCGTCAGTACCATGAATGCGAGCCAGGCCTCGAGTGAGGAAAGCGTGGAGGTGGCCAACCAAGCCGGTGCACGGTTGATCAGCGTTACCAAGCGCATCGAAGAAATTGACGGCATGAACCAATCAGTTGCAGCAGCGACTGAAGAGCAAACGGCGGTTGTCGAAACCCTTAACGTCGATATCAACCAGATCAATCTGCTCAACCAGCAAGGTGTGGTCAACCTCACTGAGACTCTGAAGGACTGCGATGCATTATCACAGCAAGCAAGCCGGCTTAAACAATTGGTCGACAGCTTCAAAATCTAGAGTGATATCACACAGTAGTTGAATACTTATCCACAGCCCTGACGCTTCCAACGTCAGAGCTGTTTTGGTTTCTGGCTTTTCAGATACTGGGTAATGGCGTTGACGCCGCGTTGCAGGTGCTGTTCCAACTCTGCAATACACATCTCAACATTTCTGGCTCGGGCATGCCGTAGCAAAGCCCGGTGATCGTCCTGAGCCAGTTTGCCCAGATTCATATGTTCAAGGTTAAAACGTAGGAAGCGCTCTTCTTCAATAAGACCGGCTTCAACGAGAGCCAATAATTTCTTATTGGGAGCTTTGCAGTAGAGGGCCTGGTGAAACTGTCGATTGAGCAAGCCGATTTTTCCGAAATCTGTTTCGACTTCGAGTGCTTCGATATGGCCATCAGCGGCCTCCAGGTCTTCCTCGGTGAGCAGGGGGACCGATAATCGAATGGCTTGAGCCTCAAGCAATAAACGCAGCTCATAGGTTTGCAACGAATCATCTGCAATCAAAGGGGCAACCACTGCACCTTTGTACTGAACGACGTGAAGCAAGCCTTGAGCCTCCAATTGTCGCAAGGCTTCTCTGACCGGCATCCGACTGACGCCAAATAGTGTTGCAAGCGCCTCTTGCCGAATGGCCGTGCCGCAGGGAAGTCGTCCATCAAGGATGGCGGTGCGTAAAGTCTCCTCAATGTTCGATCGTGCCAAATGAGCCGGTATAGGACCTGATACGTCGAGGCAATGTAGCGGGGAAATTTTGACGGCCACGTTAAGACTACCTATGCCGAAATTGGGACATGCTTTTTGGATCCAATCCACGTTAGGTACTGACCCAGTCCCTGTCAAACCTTGTTACGATTAGTTTAACGTTACTCCACGTTCAGCGACCCTATAAGGCCATTCTCTTTTTTGATTGGAGGGTTAGTCCGGCCCTATCGACCTTTAATCGTGAACGGGCAAGGTATCCAGTCGGCAGCTCTATTTAACAGGTGAAGAATGGGCGTATTCAGCCGTAACGATGTACTCGTCACACCGCTTCGCGACCTTCATTTGTCTACAGGTGTGTTGGGCACATTGATTCGCCAGCCCATGTTGTGGGGCATTTTATTACTGGCCTGCACTGTGCGTTTTTATGGTTCCACCACCTCTGCGATTTGGTGTGACGAAGCTTCCAGCCTGATATTGAGCAATTACCCGCTTACAGGTATTTGGGAGCACGCGGCACATGATGTGCATCCACCGCTCTATTTCATGCTGTTGCACGGCTGGATAATGCTGTTCGGCGATAGCCTTGCATCGATTCGCACCTTGAGCGTATTACCCGGCATAGCCACGGTTTTGCTGGGGATGTGGTTGGTGCGGCTGGTTGCGCCACAACGGGTCGCGTTACTGGCAGGATTTCTATTGGCGTTGTTGCCGACCGCAGTGCGCTATAGCCAAGAGGTGAGGATGTACTCACTCATGGGTTTTTGGTTGATAGCCGCCACAATTGCGCTGATGTACTGGATTAAAGCCCCGCACAAAAAGCGTTTCTTGGTTATTTACTGCGTGTTAATGGCCGCAGGCTTTTATACCCATTACTTCACGGCCTTCTGTGTAATGGCTCATTGGCTGTATCTGTCGCTCAGTGCCCGCCATACCGGCTACTTGATCAAACACCCAGCCTGGTGGCTCGCCAATACTGCCATCGTGCTGTTGTTCCTGCCCTGGCTCCCCGGATTGTGGGATTTGCTTCACCACGTGGATGAACTCAAAAGCGGCGGTGATGTGGGTTGGGAGCCCGAGGTCGATTCGCACTCTTTACCCGGCATGATCTGGCAGCTGCTAATTCAGAGCGAAGGCGATGATCTGCCTTGGCCCCTGTTCTGGTTTGCCCCCTTTGCGCTAATGGCGGGTGCTGTGTGGTTGGCGATGCGAGATTCGACACCGCACAAATTTATCATCCTGATCGTGATCTATACCCTGCTGCCCATTCTGGCGATTTACGCCGTATCGTTTGTCTCGCCGTTGTTTATCGAGCGCTATGTGATGTTTGCCGCGCTGGGCATACCGATGATTGTCGCGATAGTTATTGATCGCGTGTACAAGCGCAGCCGGGTATTGGCCATCGCTGTACTGACCCTCTTTGTAGGGACTGAGCTTGCTGGCCTGCACAGTAATTTCTCCAGTGAGGCTGATCATTTCGACCGCTTGGTTCGTCACGTCAATCAGCAGTTCATGCCGGGCGACAAGATCGTAGTCAGCGATCTGTTCTGGTATTTCAGTTATCTCTATTACAACAAGACTGGGGCAACCCCCATGCTGTACACGCCGCCCATGGCGGACGGCTCATCAGGGCGGCCAAACGATTACGGTTTTGGCACATTGGTGAACGCAGATGCAGCCAGAATCTACATTGACCATCTGACTGATTTACCCTCGCAAACAGCGCGCGTCTGGCTGATTAGCAGCAGCGTGCAGCCTGATGATTTCAGTTCGATTCCGGCCCGTTGGAACAAAGCGCAGGACATAACAGTCGATGATACGCAGGCTCGACTATATTTGACCTGCACTGGCGCTGACTGCGCCCCACCTGACTGGAGACCCTCCCATGCAAGAGCCAATCCCTAGCATCAACCTTCTGTTCGACCAACTTGGCCTGCCGTCATCCGATACTGAAATCGAGAAGTTTATCGAGGCAAATCTGATGCCTGACGGCGTTAAATTGGTAGACGCTAAATTTTGGAACGACAGTCAACGGGAATTTTTGACGGAGCAGCTCAAGGCAGATGCCGAATGGGCGATTCCGGTCGATGAGCTAAATGAGCGATTGCACGTAAAACCCAAAATTGAGTAACAGAAATAACCAGCAACACTTGACTGTTATCATTTGGCACCCCAATAATAATAGTTAGCCAACTAACATTATGCGATGCCTCTTGCCTGACACTCTTGATCTGCTTCAAATGAATATCAGCTCCGGTATGGTGGTTGCGGCGCGTCATTGGCGTCGCGTCTGCCAGACCACGCTGCTTAATTACGGGATTTCCGAAGCCTGTGCGATGCCGCTGTTGATCATCGGCCGCTTGGGTGAGGGCGTGCGCCAAGTCACTGTGGCCCAGGCGGCCGGCATGGAAAGCCCTTCACTGGTACGCCTGCTCGATCAGTTGTGCAGGGCCGGCTACGTAGTGCGCAATGAAGACGCAAGCGATCGCCGAGCCAAATCCCTGAGCCTGACCGACACCGGTCGTGCAGTGGCACAGGCGATTGAAGCGCAACTCGTAGAATTGCGACGCATGGCGTTGGCTGGAGTTTCTGTGGCAGATCAAGAAGCAGCATTACGAGTTATCAAAGCCTTCGAGGCATCAGGTCAGTTGCCTGATCGAGCATCATCTTGAGCGGTTTTTTCAGCAGTTTGCCGCCTGCTCGTGACTGGTTTTACGGTACGCGCACCTTTGCCGCGTCAATGCTCGCGCTGTATATCGCTTTATGGATGGAAATGCCGCGCCCGTACTGGGCCATGGCGACGGTTTACATTGTCTCCAGCCCCTTTGTCGGGCCGACGAGTTCCAAAGCGATCTACCGGGCGCTGGGGACGCTGATTGGCGCCGCGGCCGCCGTATTTTTTGTTCCATTATTTGTACAAACCCCCTTTTTGCTGGTGCTGGTGATCGCGCTTTGGACGGGCATTTTGCTGTTCTTGTCGCTGCACCTGCGCACGGCCAACAGCTATATTTTTATGCTCGCGGGCTACACCATGCCCATGATCGCCTTGCCGATTGTGGATAACCCGCTAAATGTATTCGACATTGCTGTTTCGCGAACCGAAGAGATCATGCTCGGTATTGTGTGTGCTGCCGTTGTCGGCAGCATGTTTTGGCCGCGGCGTCTGGCGCCTGTGTTTGTCGATGCTGCAACTCGTTGGCTGAACGACGCCGCCCACTACAGCAAACACTTTCTGGCTCGTGATGTAGACCCCGCCAGAGCCAGCGGTCTACGTTCCTCAATGGTGGCAACCTTCAACAGTCTGGAGTTGATGATTGGTCAACTGCCCCACGAAGGCGCCTTGCCGCAAACCGTGCGCAACACCAAAGAACTGCGCGGACGCATGATCCATTTATTGCCAGTGGTCGACGCACTGGATGATGCCTTGTATGCATTGGAGCGTCGTACCCCTGAGCAACAGGATAGAATTGAGCCACTGTTGGCTAAAACCCGGGACTGGCTTGAAAGCACTCAAGAGGGCGCCCCGGTCGAAGCCTGGAAGGCCTTGCGCCATGAACTGGAGCTGCTGCAGCCCAGCGCTGAAGCCTTGGATGAACGACGCCAGCTGGTTTTCTCCAACGTGCTCTATCGACTGGGGGAGTGGATCGATTTATGGCAAGACTGCCGCAGCCTTCAGCATGCGATCGCCACCGGCAGCCAGGCGCCTTGGCGAGCGGTTTACCGACATTGGCGGCTGGGCCGTCTGACACCGTTCCTTGACCGTGGCCTGATGCTCTATTCGGCCTTTTCAACCGTGACCGCGATTGTGGTCGCCTCGGTGTTGTGGATATTGCTCGGCTGGTCCGATGGCGCCAGTGCCGTCATTCTGGCCGCCGTTGCCTGTAGTTTTTTTGCTGCGATGGACGACCCCGCACCCCAGATTTACCGGTTCTTTTTCTGGACCTCGTTGTCAGTCGTATTCGCCAGTCTGTATTTGTTCGTCATCCTGCCCAACCTGCATGACTTCCCCATGCTGGTGCTGGCATTTGCTGTGCCGTTCATCTGTGTCGGCACACTGACCGTACAACCGCGTTTCTACCTGGGCACCCTGCTGACCATTGTCAATACGGCGTCGTTTATCAGCATCCAGGGCGCTTACGATGCTGACTTTCTGGTGTTTATGAACGCCAACCTGGCTGGGCCCATTGGTTTGCTGTTCGCTTTCATCTGGACCTTGATTGCTCGCCCGTTTGGCGCCGAACTGGCGGCTAAGCGCCTGACTCGCTTTAGTTGGCGCGATATCGTCACGCTGACCCGCCCTGCGACTTTAGCCGAGCACCGGCACATGGGCGCGCAAATGCTTGATCGCCTGATGCAGCACCTGCCGCGACTGGCCTTGACCGGCCAAGACACGGGCAGTGCCCTGCGCGACCTGAGGGTGGCACTCAATGTGCTGGACTTGCTCGCCTATTCGCCGCGGGTCAGTGGCGAGCCACGACGCTTGTTGAGCCAGGTGGTGCATGAAGTCGGCGAATACTTCAGCGCTTGCCTCAAGGCCGGCGAGCGCTTGTCTATGCCCACTGACCTGCAAATGACTCTGGAGCGTACCCGCCGGGCACTGAATATTCATGACCTGCAAGACGAAGGTGATGCGCGGGTGCACTTGCTTCATGCGCTGAGTGGGTTGCGTCTGGCGCTCTTGCCGGGTGTTGAATTCATCGTCGACCAAGACAACCTGCCTCAACCCCACAACCCTGGCCTGGATGGAGCGCCGCTATGATCGGTGAGGTAGATATCAGCGGGGTGTTCCTGCCGACGCTTCTGGTGTTGATGGGCATCACGTATTTACTGTTTTTGCTGATCCACGCAGTACTCACGCGTGTGCACTTTTACCGCCTGGTCTGGCACCGGGCTTTATTCAACGTCGGTCTCTACGCTCTGCTGCTCGGCGTTGTAGATTCGTTTAGTCGATACCTAATGACATGAAAAAACCTGTATTGACCTTGGGCCGCGTCGTTCTCACCTTATTGGTGGTCGCGTTCGCCTGCGTCGTGGTCTGGCGCATGACAATGTATTACATGTTTGCCCCCTGGACCCGCGATGGTCATATCCGTGCTGACGTGGTGCAAATTGCGCCTGATGTGTCAGGCCTGATCAAACAGGTGGATGTGCGCGACAACCAGCCCGTGATCCGCGATCAAGTATTGTTTGTCATCGATCAGGAGCGCTTCAAGTTGGCCTTGCGTCAAGCAGAAGCGACCGAGGCTGACCGCAAGGAAACACTGGCGCAGGCGCAGCGCGAAAGCCGGCGTAATCGAGGCCTGGGCAATCTGGTCTCCCGCGAAAGTCTTGAAGAGAGCCAGTCCCGAGAAATGCGTGCACAGGCGGCTCTGACCGAGGCTCAGGTTGCAGTGGACAGTGCCAAACTCAACCTTGAGCGCACAGTGGTACGCAGTCCGGTTGATGGCTACGTCAATGACCGCGCCCCCCGGCTCAATGAGTTCGTTACTGCCGGACGACCTGTTCTGTCGATTGTCGACAGCAGCTCGTTTCATATCGATGGTTACTTTGAAGAAACCAAGCTTGAAGGCATCCATGTCGGCCAGCGCGTTGATATTCGGGTAATGGGCGACAATGCTCGCCTTCGCGGTCATGTCGAAAGCATTGTGGCGGGCATCGAAGACCGTGACCGTACTAGCGGCCAAAATCTACTGCCCAACGTTAACCCTGCTTTCAGTTGGGTACGGCTGGCGCAACGGATCCCGGTGCGTATTGCGTTTGATGATGTGCCTGAAGATTTCCGCATGATCGCCGGGCGTACGGCCACTGTGTCGATCATCGATGACGCTCCCGACGCCAAGCCTGCGCAGGAGGCTGCGCAATGAAAGCTGTACACCTGGCGGCCGTAGGGTTGGGGTTACTGCTGTCAGGTTGCCAATTACTCGGGCCGGATTACCAACTACCCAAAGATTCGGCGGTGCAGCGCCCGGACTTGCAGGGCGAGCTGGCGGGCGAGGGCGATAATGTAGTGTCAGCCCCCGTTCCGAACGACTGGTGGAAACTCTACCAAGACCCGACGCTGAACGCGTTAGTGCGCGAGGCCATGGCCTCCAACACCGATTTACGCGTAGCCGCAGCCAACTTGTTGCGCGCGCGGGCTCAGGTTGAGCAAGCGCAGTCGGCGGGCGGCTGGAGTGGTTCCGTGAAGGCGGGTGCGCAACGCTTGCAGGAGTCGGGTGAAGCGTTCTTGCTCGCAGACAAAGTGCCCGTGGCCAACGTTGGCGATCTGGGCATCAGCACCTCCTATCAGTTCGACCTGTGGGGTACGTTTCAGCGCGGTATAGAAGCCGCTCAGGCCAATGCCGATGCCACTCAGGCGGCAGCGGACACGGCACGTATCACCGTGGTGGCCGATGTTGTGCGGGCGTATACACAAGTGTGTTCGGCCAACGAAGAACGTGAAATCGCTGAAGAGTCATTACGCCTCCAGTCACAAAGCACAACCCTGACTCAGCGCCTGCGCGACGCGGGGCGTGGAGACGAAACTCAAGTAACACGTTCAGAAACTCAATTCAGATCCCTGCGTGCTGAACTGCCGCGCTATCAAGCCATGCGACAGTCGGGCTTGTTCCGCTTATCAATGCTTCTGGCCAAGCCGCTCGACCAACTTCCGGCTGGCGTGGCCACATGCGCCGAACTGCCACACATCGCTCAATTACTGCCCGTGGGTGATGGCGCGGCGCTGCTCAAACGCCGCCCCGATGTGCGTCAGGCTGAGCGCCATCTCGCCGCCGCCACCGCCCAGATTGGCGTAGCCACCGGCGCCTTGTACCCGGACATCAGCATCGGTGCGAGCATAGGCACCGTCGGGATTATCGACAATCTAGGTACTGCACCGACCAATCGCTGGGGATTCGGCCCGTTGCTGAGCTGGACCATCCCGACCAACGGCTCGCGGGCGCGGATTCGAGAGGCAGAAGCGGCCACTCAAGCTGCACTGGCCAAATTCGACGGCGTGGTGCTTAACGCCATCCGCGAAACCCAGACCAGCCTCGTCCAGTACACCGCTTTGCTGCAGCGCCGAGATGCGCTGGCTGAAGCGGATGAGTCGGCGAGAACAGCGGCCGAGCAAACCCGTCAGTTCTATCAGGCCGGGCGAGAATCGTTTCTCGCCGACCTGCAAGCCACCCGCACCTACACCGACGTGAAAGCTCAATTGGCAGCGGCCAACACCCAAGTCGCCATGAGCCAGATTGATCTGTTCCTGGCGCTGGGAGGCGGATGGGAGTCAGCGCAAAAGCCGCAGGGCCCACAGTCAACTGCGACTCAAGCTAAGCCGTGAGTTGTTTCAGTGTGCTGGTTCAGACATTTCTCTAAATTCTGTAGGAATAGGCTTCTGTGCTCGTGATTTGAGCGACCTGGTGTACGCCTGAAGCGCCACCCTTCTGAGTTTGCCCCGTCACTTCCATGAGGCGGGGGCTGCCTTGCGTCTACCGGGTGAAGCAGCTGTCATCGTTCAAACGTTCTTTGCAGTGTTAACCTGCAGCCACTTTTTGGCCCATGAGGGGCCCAACAAGACCGCATATCTTTCAACACAACGGACATTGAACGGGTCAATTGATGAATAAACCATTAGGCGTACTGGTAGGAATTGTTGTCGTCGCAGGGGCCCTTAATACGGCTGGCGCTTGGTACACAGGCTCCAAGCTTGAGGGCGTACTCAAGACTTCTATTGAGCAGGGCAATCAAGCGCTTGCCACGCAGCTCAAAGGCACCGCGACCCGCGCCACTGTCGAATTGGTTTCCATTGATCGCGGGTTATATAGCAGCACCGCGCAGTACCGTGTGAACATCCAGGACGAATCCGCGGGCGCAGATGCGCAGCCGCTGGTCATGCAGTTTGTCGACCACATTGAGCACGGTCCGTTGCCGTGGTCTCGCATCAAGACGTTCAAGTGGATGCCAGTGATGGCGACCAGCAACTATTCGCTGGAAAAAACACCCTCCACTGAAAAATGGTTTAACGCTGCCAAAGATCAGTCTCCGCTTCAAGGCCAGGTCACGCTGGGCTACAACCGCTCGGTTGACGCCCATACGGAGATGTTGCCCCTTGAGCTGGCTCTGGATGAAAACACCAGCCTCAGCTTTTCGGGCTTGACCATGGACGCCCAGTCCGATGCCGATGGGCAAAACATTAAAGCTAAAGGCTACATGGATCATCTCAAAGTCCATGCCGTTTCAGCAGATAAACCCCCTGTACTGGTGGAGCTCAATGGGCTGACCCTGGCCAGCGACCTTAATAAAAGCCCTTATGGCTTCTATCTTGGGCAAAACATTCTGGAGCTGAGCGAAGGCCAACTGACCTTTGGTGAACGCCAATCGGTGGCCAAGATCAAAGGCTTTGAATACGCAGGCTCGGCGTCTGCCAAAGGCAGCCTGTTGTCCGGGCGTCTGGCTTACAACGTCGGTGACATCACACTGGACGGCAAACCTGTCGGCAGCGCGAAAATGGTCATGACGGCCAGTAGCGTGGATATTCCGGCCATGCAATCGCTTTTGCAGATCTACCAGACCAAGTTCCAGCCGCACGCCGATGGCACATTACCCGTGGCGCAGTTAACCCCGGCTGAACAAATACAGATGCAAGCCGACATCGAAAAAATGTTGGATGCCAAGCCTCAACTGGCGTTGGAAAACCTGACCTTTAAAACGGCCAATGGCGAAAGCCAGTTCAATGTTGCTGTGAGCCTGGCCAAGCCGGCCACGTTCGAACAACCGCCTATTGAACTGGTTAAGCAACTGGTGACATCACTGGACGCCAAGTTGCAATTGTCCAAACCGATGATTGCTGATTTGTCGGGTGTTCAGGCGCAACTGGAAGGGCAAACCGACCCACAAACCATTGTCGAAATGGCCCAACTCGACAGCGAGACGGCGGGTGTCCTGGCCGTACAGAGCGGGCTGGCAAAAGTGGAAGGGGCCAACATTCTTGCCTCCCTCAACTATGCCGCAGGCCAAGTGGATTTAAATGGTCAGAAAATGAGCCTTGAGGAGTTTATCGCCGCCATGATGAACCGTTTTGGTGGCATGAGCGTTCAGGAGTAATTCGCGCGGCTTGCCAGCGGTTACACATTTTTAAGGTGTGCCGCTGACGAGTTACGAAGGCTGCGATCGGCGGCCAAGCCGCCGTTAAATCATTCTACCGGTTACAGGGTTGGCGCCAAACCGCGTCTTCAGATTTTTTTCGCAGCCCCTTCCTCACAGACATAGCTGGCGGCATTGTCGATATCGCCTTTACCGTCATACCGCGCCACGGCCGGATAGGCACACAGCGGCCGTATGCGGACGACTTTGCCATCGACAATTTTCGACGCCACGATCCGCTGCGGTGCCACGCCGTGTTCTACCCAATTGTCTATGTAGCTCAATTTATCGAACGTGTCGCACCCTGCGCCGCCGTAGCAATGGCCCATCCCCGGCACCAAAAACAGACGTGCCGAATCGCGCATCTCTGTACCCGCGTTGCGCATCAGCGCCTCGTAATAGTCGGCCAGTTCCTGGCCGTTATGAAAGTCGTTCCAGCCCACATACATCAACAGCTTGCCGCCACGGTTGAAGAACGGGTTTAAATTGTCGTCCACATGCATCAGGGAGCCGAGGCGGTTGATGGCCTCATTCACGGTCTTGTCCCAGTCGATAGTTGTCCAGTCCCAGTCGGGGTCCTGAAACGCAGCGTACTGGAACAAGTCCAACGCTACGGGGAACGGCTTGCCATCCACAAACTCACCGAGCAGGCTTTCATTGCCCTTGGCCGGGCCGGGAAAGATGACCTCATGGGTGCGTGGGTTGATTGGTCCCTGATAGATCTGTTTCATCAGGTCTACCTGGGAAGCGGTCAGGCAATCAACTGTTTCGTTGCTTTGGCACAACAACTGCTCGGGCGCAAAATCGCATTTATCCGGTTCTTCGATAAATCCCTGCTTACGGCCGACCGGCGTGGCGCACCGCTGGAGTGCGGTTTTAGCAACAAGGTCGAATTTCTCTTGGGTCATGCGCGCGTCAGGGTTGTGGCTGATCAACCAACTGGTCCAGAGCTGCGCGGCGTTGAAATTGACGATCGGATTCGGCGGGGCACCTGCAACGACGCCGTCGTAATCATCGGGAAAACGTTTGGCCTCAATCAGGCCTTCAAGGCCGCCCAGTGAACAACCGATCCAGTACGAACGGCTCGGCGATTGACCGTAATACGCCTTGATCAGCGCCTTGGCCTGTATCGTCATCAAGTGGTCGGCACG
This sequence comes from Pseudomonas sp. TMW22091, assembly GCF_022496705.1. Classification (NCBI taxonomy): domain Bacteria; kingdom Pseudomonadati; phylum Pseudomonadota; class Gammaproteobacteria; order Pseudomonadales; family Pseudomonadaceae; genus Pseudomonas; species Pseudomonas sp. TMW22091. The sequence continues at coordinate 75,685 of NZ_SCFI01000016.1, read as the reverse complement.
CCACGCATAGTCGATCAATTTTTCGGGGTGGCCCAGTGCAAAGCGTCCTCCCTTACCTTCCTCGGTACTGGAGTCGTGCCCCGTGTCCGTTGCCGCCGTGGCGTAACCTTGTTCAACCCCGGTCAGCATCGCCGGGAACATCATCGCGCCACCCCAGCCAAAACTGCCCACCCCGAGAAACTTACCGTTCCAGCCTTTGAGCGGTAGCCACACCTCAATCTTGATATCTGAATCGGTGGTCGGTTTAAGCGTGGCCGCAATGCGACAGAAGGCGGGGTTGGGACCATTCTCCGCAAGTCCTGCCAGGTTCATCCCTGAATAGCTGGCCAACCGTGTGAGCGGATTTTGTGGCATGACGTATTCACCGGCCGGTACAACCCGGGCTTCGGTGATGGTGGTATCGGGCAGGGCCAAAGTCGCCAGCGTGGCGCATGCATCGTCGGCCCGCGCCGCTGCGGCGCCTCCCATAAACAGCAGGCCAGCCGTGATGACCAAGCTCCTGCGCATCAGGCGCAGGCAAGACAGGCGAATCAGTTCCATAATCCAATCCCTTTGAACAGGCACGCGAAGAGTCCCGGCAAGCATAGATGCCCGCAGAGATGTCGATGCAGTCGTTATCGATTGGCCACAGATACACACTGCCAAAAGCGGCGATGAGCGGGGTGAGGGTGATTTGACGCGAGTCCCTTGGACAAGGGAAAGAAGATGGTGCACCAGGCGGGATTCGAACCCACGACCCCTGCCTTCGGAGGGCAGTACTCTATCCAGCTGAGCTACTGGTGCGACGCGGGCGCCATGATACTCATCTGCGTGCCGCCCGTCCATGCCGCTGATTCGTCGGGTGTTTCCTCGCCTGTTATAGGCTATTAATGGCGACAAGAGCCAAAACGGTATAAAGCCCTAGGTTGTTCTTTTTTTCGAACAGGCTATTGTCCTTTACCCCCTTTGTCCCTAGGATTCGTTTGAGATTTCAAACGATCTTGTCTGAGTGCTGAGCCGAACGCCTAACGTCCTGTGCGTTTTCCAGATACTTTGGTAAGTGAATGACTTCCTGACGGCAGCCTTCCATGGCGCCTTTCTACTCTCAATAATTCGCTCCGCGCCCGCGCGGTGCTGTTAAGGAAAGCCCACATGCAGCTCAAAGACGCACAGTTGTTCCGCCAGCAAGCCTACATTGATGGTGCCTGGGTAGACGCGGACGGTGGTCAGACGATCAAGGTCAACAATCCGGCGACCGGTGAAATTATCGGTACGGTGCCAAAAATGGGTGCTGCTGAAACCCGTCGCGCCATTGAAGCCGCAGACAATGCACTGCCTGCCTGGCGTGCACTGACCGCCAAAGAGCGTGCGACCAAGCTGCGTCGCTGGTTTGAGCTGCTGATCGAGAACCAGGACGATCTAGGCCGCCTGATGACGCTCGAACAAGGCAAGCCGCTGGCCGAAGCCAAAGGCGAAATCGTGTACGCGGCCTCGTTTATCGAGTGGTTCGCCGAAGAAGCCAAGCGCATTTATGGCGATGTTATCCCGGGCCATCAGCCGGACAAGCGCCTGATCGTGATCAAGCAACCAATCGGCGTTACCGCGGCTATCACACCGTGGAATTTCCCGGCGGCCATGATCACTCGTAAAGCCGGCCCCGCGTTGGCGGCAGGCTGCACCATGGTGATCAAGCCGGCTTCGCAAACCCCGTTCTCGGCACTGGCACTGGTTGAGCTGGCGCACCGTGCCGGTATTCCAAAAGGCGTATTGAGTGTTGTCACCGGCAGCGCTGGCGACATCGGCGGCGAGCTGACCAGCAACCCGATCGTGCGTAAATTGTCCTTCACCGGCTCGACCGAAATCGGTCGCCAGTTGATGGCTGAATGCGCCAAAGACATTAAGAAAGTGTCGCTGGAGTTGGGCGGCAACGCGCCGTTTATCGTGTTCGACGACGCTGACCTGGATAAGGCCGTCGAAGGCGCGATCATTTCCAAATACCGTAACAACGGCCAGACCTGCGTATGCGCCAACCGTCTGTACATTCAAGACGGTGTATATGACGCGTTCGCCGAGAAGCTGAAAGTGGCTGTGGCTAAATTGAAGATCGGTAACGGTCTTGAAGAAGGCACCACGACCGGTCCGCTGATTGACGACAAGGCTGTGGCCAAAGTCAAAGAACATATCGCTGACGCCGTAAGTAAAGGTGCAACCGTGCTGACTGGCGGCAACAGCCTGGAAGGCAGTTTCTTTGAGCCGACCATTCTGATCAATGTGCCGAAAAACGCCGCCGTCGCGAAGGAAGAAACCTTTGGCCCGCTGGCGCCGCTGTTCCGCTTCACAGACGAAGCTGAAGTGATCGCGATGGCCAACGACACCGAGTTCGGTCTGGCATCCTACTTCTATGCACGCGACATGAGCCGTGTGTTCCGTGTAGCCGAAGCCCTTGAATACGGGATGGTGGGTGTGAACACCGGCCTGATCTCCAACGAAGTGGCACCTTTCGGCGGTATCAAGGCGTCGGGCCTGGGCCGTGAAGGCTCCAAGTACGGCATCGAAGACTATCTGGAAATCAAATATCTCTGCCTGAGCATCTAATCCGGCGGGTGGTTCAGCAGAAGGGGTACGAGAGCGATGCCCCCTCTGTGCTTCAAATCGTTAACTTTTGTGGCCGGGTGCGCCATGCCAGTCGATCATCGAATGCTGGCAAGGCTGTGACTTAGGCGCGTCAGACTTGAACCACGCCGCGTGATACGCGGCGAATGAGGACATCATGAGCAACAAGACCAACGCATCTCTGATGAAACGCCGTGAAGCTGCTGTACCACGCGGTGTTGGCCAAATTCACCCGATCTTCGCCGAGTCGGCAAAGAACGCCACGGTAACCGACGTTGAAGGTCGTGAGTTCATCGACTTTGCGGGCGGTATTGCCGTACTGAACACCGGTCACTTGCACCCGAAAATCATCGCGGCCGTGCAAGAGCAACTGACCAAGTTGACTCACACCTGCTTCCAGGTTCTGGCTTACGAACCGTACGTTGAGCTGTGCGAAAAAATTAACGCCAAAGTGCCGGGCAATTTCGACAAGAAAACGCTGCTGGTGACCACGGGTTCGGAAGCGGTAGAAAATGCCGTGAAAATCGCCCGTGCTGCCACTGGCCGCGCTGGCGTGATTGCCTTTACCGGCGCTTACCACGGTCGCACCATGATGACCCTGGGCCTGACTGGCAAAGTCGTGCCGTACTCGGCTGGCATGGGCCTGATGCCCGGCGGCATCTTCCGCGCGTTGTACCCGTGTGAGCTACACGGCATCAGCGTTGACGATTCGATCGCCAGCATCGAGCGTATTTTCAAAAACGACGCCGAGCCTAAAGACATCGCCGCCATCATCATCGAGCCTGTGCAGGGCGAAGGTGGTTTCTACGTGGCACCGAAAGCGTTCATGGCCCGCTTGCGCGAACTGTGTGACAAGCACGGCATCCTGCTGATTGCTGACGAAGTACAAACAGGTGCTGGCCGTACGGGCACTTTCTTCGCCATGGAACAGATGGGCGTTACCGCCGACCTGACCACTTTCGCCAAATCCATCGCGGGTGGCTTCCCGCTGGCCGGTGTGTGCGGCAAGACAGAGCTCATGGACGCTATCGCTCCGGGCGGTCTGGGTGGCACGTATGCCGGCAGCCCGATTGCCTGCGCCGCTGCGTTGGCCGTGCTTGAAGTGTTTGAAGAAGAGCACCTGCTGGATCGCTGCAAAGCGGTCGGCGAGCGCTTGGTCACGGGTCTTAAGGCTATTCAGGCCAAGTACCCGGTTATCGGTGACGTGCGGGCATTGGGCGCGATGATCGCGGTCGAGCTGTTTGAAGGCGGTGATTCGCATAAGCCAAACGCCGCTGCAGTGGCTCAAGTTGTCGCTAAAGCGCGTGAGAAAGGCTTGATCCTGCTGTCGTGTGGCCCTTACGGCAACGTCCTGCGTGTGTTGGTGCCGTTGACTTCGCCCGACGAGCAACTGGATAAAGGCCTGGCAATCATCGAAGAGTGCTTCGCTGAGCTGGCGTGAGTCCTGATGCCTGAATTGTGACTCGATAGACAAAAAAAACCGCTTCGGCGGTTTTTTTTGGTTTGGGCGATTCATTTATGTATTTTTTCTACCAGCGCGCGCTCCCTTTGACTAAGGTGCAGGCATTACGCCGGGAGCAAACTCGATGACAGCTGTAGATTCACTGGCGGTGCCGAGCGTGCTGATTGCCGAGCCAGACCCTTGGACTTGCGATTTGCTTAAACAGATGGTGTTGAGTGTGCGCTGCGATGCGCAGCTGGACGTGTGCCAGGAAGGTCCGCAAGCACTGACGCTCTTGAAGCAAAAAACCTACGACCTGGTCATAGCTGACGGCAAACTACCGGGCATTGGCGGGCTGGATTTATTGCGCAGGGTTCGCCAACTGCGTCGCAGTCCTCTCCAGCCTTTTATTTTGCTGAGTGAGCGCAGTGACAGCGCCAGTGTGCGTGAAGCTTTGCCTTTGGCACCGACGGCCTACCTGACCAAACCGTTGGACATGAGTGGTTTGACGCTTCGTCTGCAAACCTTGTTGCTGAGGGCAGGGCAAGCGGTCTCGTGTGATGTGCCCGCACTGTCCCCGGGCATGACGCTCAAGGAGTTTTTGGCACAGCGACGAACGTCATGCGATGGTGCCCCGCTGTCGGTGGATGTCCACGCGGTCGTCAAGCAGAGCATGGGGCCTGTCGGCCTGGACCTCGGGTTGCTTGAGCAGTACGCCCATACCGATCCGCAAATCGGTGCAGTGTTGATTGCGGCGGTCAATAGCGCCGCCAGGCACCGTACCAGTCCCACACAGACGCTTGGGCAGGCCTTGCAAGGCTTGGGCGCGACGCAAAGCGTGAACCTTATACAAGGGCTGGCGCTAAAGCAGAGCGCCTATCTGACGGACCCGTGCCTGACTGACTATGCGCAGCAGCAGTGGGCCGTGTCACTGCGCACAGCTGAGTATGGCCGCACCTTGGCAGGCATCCTGAATCTGGACAAAGCACGTTGTTATTACGCCGGGCTGCTGCACCGTATTGGTGATCTGGCGGTGTTGCGCTGTTTACAGGAATGGCAGTTGGCCGGTGGCGAGCTGGACACTCAGGTGATTGACGCGTCTCTGGCCGAATTTGCTGCAGCTTATGGTTCCGCATTGCGCACGCGCTGGCGCTTGCCGTTGGAGTTGCGGGAATTGATCGCAGCGATCTATCACCTGGGCGGTGGAGTGTATTCACGCGAGGCGCTGGTCATGAGTATGGCTGCTCAAGTAGCCAATTTGGCGTCAGACGATGGGATTGAGTCACTTGCTGAAAGCAAAACGGCCCGACTGTTGAAAGTCGGGCCGTTAGAGTTGGCGCGGTTGGTAAAAAAGCAGAGCCCCTCACCCTAACCCTCTCCCAAAGGGAGAGGGGACTGACCGCGCGCGGCTTCAAGATCACTCCAAACCAGCGCCCTCTCCCAAAGGGAGAGGGGACTGACCGCGCGCGGCTTCAAGATCACTCCAAACCAGCGCCCTCTCCCAGAGGGAGGGGGGACTGACCGCGCGCGGCTTCAAGATCACTCAAAACCAGCGCCCTCTCCCAGAGGAAGAGGGGACTGACCGCACGCGGCTTCAAGGTTACCCTGAACCAGCCCCCTCTCCCTTTGGGAGAGGGTTGGGGTGAGGGTAGTAGCCTCTATGCTTTAGCGGGACGCAATGAGTACGTCTTCAATTGATTGGCAAACTCGCGCAACGACTGAATCCCGCTGGCTTCTGCCTCATGTACCCACTCTTTGATAGCGGCCAGCATATCGTGGCCGTTGGTGCTGGTCTTGACCCAGATCTGCTGCAGGGCCAGGCGCTTTTCGTAAATCACTTTCAGCGACTGGCTGTGCTCCAGCAGGCTTTCGATACGCTGGTGATGACGATCTTCAAGCAGGCTGGTCTCACGCGAAAGCAAGCGCTTGGCGCGACGGAACTGGTGGCGAACCGAGTGATCAACCTTGGCCAGCTCTTGCTGGACCAAGGGGGCAATCACTAACTTGCGGTACTGCGCCATGATCTGGAACCGGTTGTTCAGGATCGCCATGGCGGTGTCCATGTCCAGATTGCCCTTACCTTCGACCCGGTGAGCAATGGGCGCAACGCGTTGAACCTTGGCCAGACCTAAAAAGCTGAACACCTTGATCCACGCCCAGCCCAGGTCGAATTCCCATTTCTTGACCGACATCTTGGCCGAGTTGGGGTAGGTGTGGTGGTTGTTGTGCAGCTCTTCACCGCCAATGATGATGCCCCACGGCACCAGATTGGTCGCCGCGTCGCGGCACTCAAAGTTGCGGTAACCCACGGCATGGCCCAGACCATTGACCACGCCTGCAGCCCACACCGGGATCCACATCATCTGGATCGCCCAGATGGTCAGGCCGATGGCGCCGAACAAGAGCAGGTCGATGGCCAGCATGATGCCCACGCCCAGCAATTTGTAGCGCGAATACAGATTCCGCTCTATCCAGTCTTCAGGGCAGTTCTTACCGTAAATACGCAGTGTTTCCGCGTTTTGTGCCTCTTCGCGGTACAGCTCTGCACCTTTGCGCAAAACGGTCGATAACCCCTTGATGACCGGGCTATGCGGGTCATCTACGGTTTCGCATTTTGCGTGGTGCTTACGGTGGATGGCAGTCCACTCGCGGGTATTCTGCGCAGTGGTCAGCCACAGCCAGAAGCGGAAGAAGTGTTTCAGGCCACCGTTAAGCTCCAAAGAGCGGTGCGCTGAATAGCGGTGCAGATAAACCGTGACCCCAATAATGGTCACGTGGGTCATCAACAGGGTGACCGCAACCAGTTGCCAGGCTGACAAGTCAAGAAAACCGTTGTACCACATAGGCTGTTTGGCCCTCGGGAAGATAAAAAAATTGCAACGCGCATTATCCCCTTGCTGCCAGATAAAACCAGTCGACCTTTCAGATAAGAGTATTCAGATGTTTCTTACACTATAATTCCTCTTTTTTTGTAGGTTCTTTAACTTTCTTATGTCGGTTTCATATCGTGATGCTTTGCGTGCGGCTTTGTTGTACGGGCTGTTATCGGTTTTCTGGCTGCAAATATCTGATCATTTATTGAACAGTTATTTCGATGATTGGAGCCAATTGGCCCAGTGGCAACGGATCAACGGTTATTTTTGGGCGTTTTGCAGTGCCGTATTAATTTTTATTGCCCGCGCACGGCTGTTGAGTTTTATGGGTGTGGGCGCCCGCTTGAAGCATCAACGTCAAGATCGGGAGCGCCTGCGCCAAGCGGCCGTGGTGTTCGATTGCACCCGCGAAGGTGTGTTGGTCACCGACTGCAGGGGCACGATTGTGCATGTGAACCGTGCTCTGGTTGAAATCACCGGCTATACCGCCGACGAAGTGTTGGGCCACCGCCCCAATATGTTCAAGTCGGGTCGTCATGGCCCCGAGTTCTATCAGGCGGTGTTTAAGTCACTACAAGAAAACGGTGACTGGAGCGGTGAGATCTGGAACCGTCGCAAAGATGGCGAAGTGTATCCGCAGTGGCAAACCGTCCGTGCGATTACTGATGGTGAAGGGCTAGTAACTCACTATGTCGCGGTGTTCACGGATATTTCGGCCATAAAAAAATCCCAGACTGAATTGACTCGGTTGGCCCACCACGACGCGCTGACTGACTTGCCCAATCGACTGTTGTTTACCGATCGCACTGAACAGGCGTTAGCCTCGGCGCTACGGCACTCCTCGGGGTGCGCGCTGCTGCTGATCGATCTTGATCACTTTAAAATCGTCAATGACAGCCTGGGCCATAACATCGGTGACTTGCTGCTCAAAAGGGTCGCTGACCGTTTGCAGCGTCTGTTCGGTAAAGGTTTCACCGTGGCCCGATTGGGTGGCGATGAATTTGCCGTATTGGTCGACAATTGCTCGCGCACGGCTGAGGCGGCGTTGGCTGCGCAGAAGGTGCTGGAGGTGATGAAAGGGGTCTTTGAGGTTGAGAAGCATCAGCTTTTTATCAGCGCCAGCGTGGGCATCAGCGTATTCCCTCGTGACGCTTTGAACGCCGAGCAATTACTGCGCAATGCCGACTCGGCGTTGTATAAGGCCAAAAAAACGGGCCGCGAGGGTTATGCCCTCTACACCGAAGAGCTGACCACTCACGCACAATACCGGGTAGAAGTGGCCAGCGATTTACGCCGGGCACTGGAGCAGCAAGAGCTGCGTGTGTATTACCAGCCGGTGCACGACCTCAAGACCAGCCGTCTGATTGGCGTTGAGGCGCTGGTGCGCTGGCAGCATCCGGTGCGAGGTTTGATATCGCCGGGCGAATTCATTCCGATCGCCGAACGTACCGGTCTGATTGCCGAAATTGACGCGTGGGTGTTGGAGCAAGCCTGCTGGCAAATGGGCCAGTGGCAATGCGCTGGCGTCGAGTTGTCATTTGTGGCCGTTAATATCTCCAGCCGTTTGTTTGCTCGTCCTGAATTGTTCACGCTGGTATCTACCGTGCTGGCCGATACAGGGCTGGATCCGGCGTTGTTGGAACTGGAAGTCACGGAAAGTGCCGTGATGGACGATTCACAGGCCGCGCTGGAGCAAATGCATCGCCTGCGAACCTTGGGGTTGCGACTGGCCATTGATGATTTCGGAACGGGTTTTTCGTCTTTGCTACGGCTCAAGCAGTTACCTGTGCAGAAGCTCAAGATCGATCAGGGATTTGTCGCCGGGCTACCGGCAGACAATGACGACGTGGCGATTGTTCGCGCGGTCATCGCACTGTCTCAAAGCATGGGCTTGCATGTGCAGGCAGAAGGGATCGAGCAAGTCGAGCAGGCGCAATTCCTGCACGACCTCACGTGTGATCTGGGCCAAGGCTACTGGTTTGGACGCCCGATGCCGGCCAGCGAACTGGACTGGCAACGAGCTCCAGCGATTCACGGCTAAGCCGGATTCAGTTCTTCTCGGGCGGCAGGGTCGGCAGCTCGCGAAGGGCTGTTTCGTACCATTGCGAATCAAAGGCGCGGTCTTCTTCGAGGAGCGCGTCAATCTCCACGGCAAGCACATGCGCCATCATGCTCAAAATTTCGTCGCGCTCGTAGCCAACCAAAGTCAGCTTATTGAACGTGGCTTTAGCGGCAGGGGGGTTGTCGCTTTCAATCTGGTTTTCAATCGCTTGAGTCAGGGTATCTTCGGCGAATTCTTCTTCGTCGGTGTCGATATCGGTTGGCTCGCTCATGGGCAGGCTCCTTAAGTAAAGGCTGGCAGTCTAACGGCATTCAGCTCAGTGATGCTGCTAGCCAGCTTAGCGGCGAACCTTTATAACAGCTGCTGCCAACCCCAACACGGCCTGGAGGCTTTGCAATGCTTAAGCTCTATGGATTCGCAGTCAGCAATTACTACAACATGGTCAAACTGGCGCTGCTGGAAAAGGGCGTTGCTTTCGAAGAAGTCCCCTTCTTTCCAGGTTCTGCACCTCAAACGTTGACCATCAGCCCGCGTGGCAAAGTTCCTGTGTTGGGTGTCGAGCAAGGTTTTATCAACGAAACCAGTGTGATCCTTGAGTACATCGAGCAGACACAATCGGGTCCAAAGCTGTTACCGACGGATCCTTTCGAGCGCGCTCAAGTGCTGGCGCTCGCCAAAGAAATAGAGCTGTATATCGAGTTGCCTGCCCGTGCGTTGTACTCGGAGGCGTTCTTCGGCATGACGGTCCCTGAGGCAATCAAAACTAAAGCCCGTACTGAGTTGCTTGAAGGTATTGCTTCGCTAGGTCGCCACGGAAAATTCTCACCCTTCGTGGCGGGTGAGACGCTGAGCCTGGCAGATATTTACTTCCTGTACAGCGTCAGTCTGGCGTGTGCGGTCGGGCATAAATTGTTTGGCCTGGACTTGCTGGCCGATCTGCCGGGGGCCAAGGCGTTGCTCGAACAACTTGAGCAAAACCCGCACGTGCAGAAAATCGCTGCGGATAAAGAAGCGGTCATGCCGCAGTTTCTGGCCTGGATCAGTAGCAAGAAATAAAGCTTGGCTTAAGCGCTGGGTAAAAAAAACGGGCACATAAAGTGCCCGTTTTTTTGCTGCACGGTAAACGAGCTTAGCGGTTAGCCAGCAACGCCTTGCCACGGGCTACAGCCGCTTTCACTTGCGCAGGCGCGGTGCCGCCAATGTGATTACGGGCGTTGACCGAGCCTTCGAGGGTCAGCACGGCAAACACGTCGTCTTCGATCTGATCGCTGAACTGGCGCAATTCTTCCAGGCTCATTTCAGCCAGGTCCTTGCCCGTTTCAACGCCGTACTTCACCGCGTGGCCAACAATCTCGTGGCAGTCACGGAACGGCAGGCCTCGACGCACCAGATAATCGGCCAGGTCGGTGGCTGTCGAGAACCCGCGCAACGCCGCTTCGCGCATCATGGCGTGCTTGGGCTTGATCGCCGGGATCATGTCGGCAAAGGCACGCAGCGAATCGCGTAGGGTGTCAGCCGCGTCGAACAACGGCTCTTTGTCTTCCTGATTGTCCTTGTTGTAGGCCAGTGGCTGGCCTTTCATCAGGGTCAACAGGCCCATCAGCGCGCCAAATACACGGCCGCTTTTACCGCGTACCAGTTCCGGGACGTCCGGGTTTTTCTTTTGCGGCATGATCGAGCTGCCGGTGCAGAAGCGATCAGGCAGGTCGATAAACTGGAACTGCGCACTGGTCCACAACACCAGCTCTTCAGAGAAGCGCGACAAGTGCATCATCGCAATGCTGGCTGCGGCGCAGAATTCGATGGCGAAGTCGCGGTCCGACACGTTGTCCAGCGAGTTACCGCCCACGGCGTCAAAACCCAGCAGCTGCGCCGTGAATTCGCGGTCGATCGGGTAAGTGGTGCCTGCCAGTGCGGCACTGCCCAGAGGCATACGATTGGTGCGCTTGCGGCAGTCGACCAGACGCTCATAATCGCGGCTGAGCATTTCGAACCACGCCAGCATGTGATGACCAAATGTCACTGGCTGTGCGGTTTGCAGGTGTGTAAAGCCGGGCATGATGGTCTCGGCTTCGCGTTCGGCCTGCTCCAGCAGGCCTTTCTGCAAACGGGTAATTTCAGCCAGGATCACGTCAATTTCGTCACGCAGCCACAGGCGAATATCGGTGGCGACCTGATCGTTACGGCTGCGACCGGTGTGCAGTTTTTTACCGGTCACACCAATGCGGTCGGTCAGGCGCGCTTCGATATTCATGTGCACGTCTTCCAGGTCGATGCGCCAGTCAAACGTGCCGGCTTCGATTTCGCTCTGGATGGTTTTCAGGCCTTCGATGATGCTGTCGCGCTCGGCATCGGTTAGCACGCCGACTTTGGCCAACATCGTGGCGTGAGCCACGGAGCCCATGATGTCGTGACGGTAAAGGCGCTGGTCAAAAGTGACGGAAGCAGTGAAGCGCGCAACGAAGGCGTCGACGGGTTCACTGAAGCGGCCGCCCCAGGACTGATTGGTCTTGTCGGTGCTCATGAATTCGCTCGTAATCGGCTGAGGAAAGTTACACAAAAAGTTGCTGCAGATCATAACAGGGTTGCCAGCGCTGACGTTGACGTACGTCGGTAACCTTTTGTATGAAGTGGGTTATAAAAAATACAGCAACGAAATTGACGGATTACCCCCATTCGTCTTGGCAACCGTCTACAGTTGGTCATATGGATCAGTCTTTGCAGGTCTTTATCAATGACTAAACTGATTCGGTAATAAACCGAGCAACAGACACAGGTGAATTTTGCTGCGATGTTGCGGCACTTTTTGGCCTTCGCGCTAGTCTTAGCGTGGATCGCCGTGACAGTCGTCACTTCACCTGTCTACGCTATCCTTGTGCGAGACTCACGCAGGAATACAGCGCTATATGAATGTCCTGATCGTTGATGACGAAACCCTGGCCCGCGAGCATTTGAGCCGATTAGTTGGCACGCTTGGTGGCCATACATTGCTGGAACCCACCGCCACTAATGGCGAAGAGGCATTGAGCCTGATCGAAAGCCTCAAGCCGGATGTCGTGTTACTCGACATTGGTCTCCCAGGCCTCGACGGCTTGCAGGTTGCTGCCAAATTATGCGAGCGCGAGCTGCCCCCTTCGGTTGTCTTTTGCGTCGCACCTGACGAGTTCTCGCTGCAAGCTTTGCAGGAGAGCGGGCTCAGCTATGTGCTCAAGCCGATCAGTGCCGAGGCATTGAGCGCAGCATTGAAAGAGGCGCATCGGCCCAATCGAAGCCAGCTGGCTGCGCTGACCCGGCCTGCCGCGCAATCGGGCAGCGGTCCGCGAAGTCATATCAGTGCCCGAACCCGCAAAGGAATCGAGCTGATTCCCATCGAACAAGTGATCTACTTCATCGCCGATCATAAATACGTGACGTTGCGTCACGAAGGCGGCGAAGTCTTGCTTGATGAGCCTCTCAAATCCCTTGAGGACGAATTCGGCGAACGTTTTGTGCGTATTCATCGCAATGCGCTGGTGGCACGCAACCGTATCGAGCGCCTTCAACGTACGCCGTTAGGGCATTTCCAGCTCTATCTGCGTGGGCTCAATGGTGATGCGTTGATTGTCAGCAGACGTCATGTAGCCGGGGTTCGCAAAATGATGCAGCAGCTTTAGGGCCGGTCAGCGGGCCAGGGAGGCCACGTACTTTCTGATACAAGTCAAAGCTGTTTTGGCTGAGCTGTTATTATCAGCCGTATCTATTCAGTACGGATTGATCCATGTCCTCTCGCGAAATCCGCATCGCTACCCGTAAAAGCGCCCTGGCTCTGTGGCAGGCCGAGTATGTCAAAGCCCGCTTGGAGCACGCTCACCCAGGTCTTTTGGTGACGCTGGTTCCTATGGTCAGCCGTGGCGACAAGTTGCTGGACTCTCCGCTGTCGAAAATCGGCGGCAAGGGTCTGTTCGTGAAAGAGCTCGAAACCGCATTGCTCGAAAACGAAGCAGATATCGCCGTGCACTCCATGAAAGACGTGCCGATGGACTTCCCTGAAGGCTTGGGCTTGTTCTGTATCTGCGAACGTGAAGACCCGCGCGATGCTTTTGTCTCCACGACCTACGCCACGCTTGATGCCTTGCCAGAAGGCAGCGTTGTCGGCACATCGAGCCTGCGTCGACAGGCCCAGTTGTTGACCCGTCGACCCGACCTGAATATCCGTTTTTTGCGTGGCAACGTTAATACCCGTCTGGCCAAACTGGACGCGGGTGAATACGACGCCATCATTCTTGCGGCTGCAGGTTTGATTCGCCTCGGCTTTGAAGACCGCATCACCTGCGCGATCAGTATCGATGACAGCTTGCCGGCCGGCGGCCAAGGCGCGGTGGGTATTGAGTGCCGCAGTGCCGACAGTGACATTCATGCCTTGCTAGCGCCTTTGCATCATGCCGACACCGCGGTGCGTGTGACGGCCGAGCGCGCATTGAACAAGCATTTGAATGGCGGCTGTCAGGTCCCTATTGCCTGTTATGCCGTGCTCGAAGGCGATCAAATCTGGTTGCGTGGCCTTGTGGGCGACCCCAATGGCAGCATGCTTCTGACGGCTCAGGCACGCGGGCCCCATAGTGCTGCAACAGAACTTGGGATCGAGGTGGCTGAAGCGTTGCTGGATCAAGGTGCCGGCGCGATCCTGAAAGCTGTTTACGGTGAGGCAGGTCACGAGTGACAGGTTGGCGCTTGTTGCTGACCCGGCCCGCAGAGGAGTCGGCAGCGCTGGCGTGTGAGTTGTCCAGTGTGGGTGTTTACAGCAGCAGCTTGCCGCTGCTGAACATCCAGCCGTTGGTATTGACTGACGCGCAGCGGGTGCTGATCGCTCAGCTTGATCGCTATTGCGCGGTCATTGTCGTCAGCAAACCCGCAGCGCGGCTGGGCCTTGCTCTGGTCAGCCAATATTGGCCACAGCCCCCCGCCCAGAAGTGGTTCAGTGTGGGAGCCGCGACCGCGCAGATTCTCACCGACCATGGTCTCGATGTTAGCTACCCTCAAAGCGCGGATGACAGTGAGGCCTTGTTGGCATTGCCTGCGTTCAGTCAGGCTGTTGCCTGCGATAACCCAAGGGTTCTGATTTTGCGCGGCGAGGGTGGGCGAGAGATGCTGGCCGAGCGTTTACGAGACCTGGGCGCACAACTCGACTACCTTGAGCTGTACCGTCGCGAGCTGCCTTCCTACCCGCCAGCCGCGCTGGTGGAACGCGTGAAAGTGGAACGCCTGAACGGTCTGGTGGTCAGCAGTGGGCAGGGTTTCGAACATTTATGCCAATTGGCAGGCGATGCCTGGCCGCAACTGGCAAGTTTACCGTTGTTTGTTCCAAGCCCTCGGGTTGCGCAAATGGCGCGAGATGCCGGGGCGTTAAACGTTGTGGATTGTCGTGGTGCCAGTGCCACGGCTTTGCTGGCGGCGTTACGGGAACATCCCGTACCTGCTTTCTAATGCAAAGGATGGATACGTGAGCGAAACAGTCTTGCCAAAAGAATCCGTGCAGCCCGCGCCTCAAGCGCCGGCTCAAAAGCCCGATACGCGCTCCGAGCGGCGGGGCAATGGTCTGGCCGTGGTGGCGCTGTTGCTCGGTGCCGCTGGCGTTGCCGTCGGCGGTTGGGGGGTGTGGCAGGTGCGTCATCTGCAAGTCGCCACCGAGCAGCAGTTAAGCGAAGTACCGGCGCTGGCGGCGCAAACGCTGTCGATCAAGCAGGGAGAGCAACAACTGCTGACGCGCCTCAATCAGTTGCCGTCTGCCAATGAACTGGATAACCAGCGCCAATTGGTTGTGCAGTTGCAAGGTGATCAACAGCGCTTGAACCAGCGTCTTGAAACCGTATTGGGTGCAAGCCGCAAGGATTGGCGCTTGGCCGAGGCCGAACATTTGCTGCGCCTGGCCAGCCTGCGCTTGTCAGCCCTGCAAGACATCAGCAGTGCGCAAGCGCTGGTGCAGGGCGCTGACGATATTCTGCGCGAGCAGAATGATCCCGGGTCATTCGCTGCCCGTGAGCAATTGGCCAAAACCCTTACCGCCCTGCGCAGCGTAGAACAACCCGATCGCACAGGCCTGTTCCTGCAATTGGCCGCCTTGCGTGACCAGGTGGCACAGCTCAATGCGCTGGCACCGTCCTACAAGGATACGGGCGACTCTCTGTTAGGCCTGACAGCTGATGGCGATGGCGCGAGTCGTTGGGCGCAGTGGTGGGATGAGATTTCGCATTACATCCGTATCGACTTCAACGCGGATAAAAATGTACGACCACTCTTGGCCGGTCAGAGCCTGACTCAAGTACGTCTTGCCCTGAGTCTGGCGCTGGAACAGGCGCAGTGGGCAGCCCTCAATGCTCAGGAGCCGGTTTATACCCAGGCGCTGGCGCAAGCCGAAGACGTGCTTAAAAATAATTTCAACTCGGATAACGCGCAAAGTAAGAAGTTGCTAGAGCAGGTGGTGGCGCTGAGCAAACAGCCTGTCACGGTACAAACCCCCGACCTCGCCGGCACCTTGAGCGCCGTGCAGGCCTATCTGGAGCGTCGCCACGTTTCTGCTGACGAGCCGGGCAAGGCGGCTGGCAATCCTGCGCAGGAGACCAGCCCATGAGACGTTTCTATGTGATTGTGTTTTTGTTGATCGCAGCGGCGGCGTGCATCGGCCTGGCAATCGCCGAAGACTCGGGTTATGTGCTGATTGCCTACAAAAGCTTCCGTTACGAATCCAGCCTGTGGGCGACCTTGGCACTGGTGATGGTGCTTTGGCTGCTGGTCTGGGGCATCAAGCTGCTGGTCGAACTGCTGACCACGTCGACCGGGCTGGTCAATCCCTGGTCGCGACGTAACCGTAGCCGTCGCGTGCAAATCGCTATCGAGCAAGGCCAGATGGACCTCGCCGAGGGCCGTTGGGCCAGTGCGCAAAAACACCTCGCTCGAGCTGCCGAAGCTGAGCGCCAGCCATTGCTTTACTACCTTGGTGCCGCCAGGGCTGCCAATGAGCTAGGGCGCTATGAAGAAAGCGACCGCTTGCTGGAACGTGCGCTTGAGCGCCAGCCTCAAGCCGAACTGGCGATTGCCTTGAGCCATGCCCAGTTGCAAGTCGACCGTGCCGACACAGAAGGTGCGCTGGTCACTTTACAGGCCATGCACGAGCGTCATCCACACAACGTGCAAGTGCTCCGCCAGTTGCAGCGTTTGCACCAGCAGCGCGGTGATTGGGCGGCCTTGATCCGCTTGTTGCCCGAATTGCGCAAAGACAAAGTGCTGCCCGCAAATGAGCTGGCCGAGCTGGAGCGTCGCGCCTGGGGTCAAAACCTGAGCCTGGCTGCGCAGCGTGAAACAGAAGGCGAGGCGGGGCTTCAAGCCTTGCAGCGTGCGTGGCAACAACTGACATCGGCCCAGCGTCAGGAGCCTGCACTGGTGCTGGCTTATGCCGAACAATTGCGTCAGCTGGGTGCTCAAGCCGAGGCAGAAGAAGTGTTGCGTGGTGCTCTCAAACGCAACTATGACAGCCACCTTGTGCGCCTGTATGGCCTGCTTCGTGGCAGTGACCCGGTGAAACAGTTGCAGACGGCCGAAGGGTGGCTGAAGGCGCATCCCGGTGACGCCAGTTTGCTGCTGACGTTGGGTCGTCTGTGTTTGCAAAACAGTTTGTGGGGCAAGGCGCGTGACTACTTTGAAAGTAGCCTGAAGATTGAGCGTAATCCTGAGACCTGCGCAGAGTTGGCGCGCTTACTGGCCCAGCTGGGTGATACGGGGCGCAGCAACCAGTTGTTTCAGGAAGGCTTGAATATGCTGGATGAGCGCTTGCTGGCGCTGCCGCTGCCGGCCTAAAACGCTTCCGGTAATTGAGCCCAGCCAGGATTGCTTCAAGCGATAAATGAACGCGGTGAGCGGAGGCTATTTTTACAGCCGCTCTCCCGTTCACTGTCTCCTACAGAGTCTTAGCTTAGAGCGAAGGTTGAGTGCAGGAAGTGATACCGCAACAGGTGTAAAACAGGCACCAAATGACGCGTGAAGTTATTTCCTACAGGTTAATAGCATCATGCCTGCAAGATCTGTTTGTTATTCCCTACAACCTTAAAGACGGTTCGCCAGCGAGCCATCTTGAAAGGGCCAATGGCTTTCATCTACCGTAGCCAGCTACCAATTTTGTTACGGAAAAGCCATGTTTTTGGCCTGCTCACGTTTCATTTTTCTGCTTGTTTTCCTTCTTGGCGCTCTCGTCATGGGTGCCTCTTTATTTCTGGAATATGGGCTGGGGTTTGAGCCGTGCCTGCTATGTCAGATCCAGCGCTATTTCTTGTTGGGCTTGTG
Source organism: Pseudomonas sp. TMW22091 (assembly GCF_022496705.1). Taxonomy (NCBI): domain Bacteria; kingdom Pseudomonadati; phylum Pseudomonadota; class Gammaproteobacteria; order Pseudomonadales; family Pseudomonadaceae; genus Pseudomonas; species Pseudomonas sp. TMW22091. The sequence continues at coordinate 58,404 of NZ_SCFI01000016.1, read as the reverse complement.
CATTGTCAACCTGGCAGCATTTATCCACAGGCCACAATGTAATGGCATGAAGGCCTACGCCATTGTGTCCACCGTGTTGGCGCTAGGAGGCGCTGGCAGTGCTGTGAGGCAGGTGCTGCTACAAGGGCTTGCCCCCGAGCAACTTATGTTTTGTCAGCCCGGTCTTGGCGCGATATGGCTCAATCTACCGCTCTCCGAAGTTGTGTCGACAATCTACCGGGGCAGTGATGCGTGTGTGCAGACTCACTGGAGCGTATTCGATCTGCGCGTGGCTGAACTGAGCTTGCTGGCATTTGCCGGTTTAACTGTGCTGAGTGGTTATCAAATTATTCGAGCGCTTTCTTACCGCGGATGACCCGAGCATGTGACGTGGCGTAGCAGCCCAGATTAAACGCTTGTATGAACTTTCTCTCGTGCGTACCTTGAAGACGTCGCCGTGCGGGCATAATCTGGCCCGAACGCATTATTGGAAATATGCCGCCCAAACCAGGTGCGCTTTGCACATTTGGGCTCAGACAGGCTTGGCCATCGCCAGGCGGCCTAAGCCCACAAGGGAAGAGAGATCGTCATGCTCGAGAGTTGCAAGAATGCTCAGGAACGTTTCAATGGCGTCCATAAGCTGATTGATCGCTGGCTTGCAGAGCGAGAACAACTTATCGAGGCGTATGAGGCTGTCAAGCTTGAGCAAAAGAGCTCAAACCCCAAGCGAAAGCCCCAAAAAGATTTTTGTGTGATTTTGGTGGACTACGTTTCCGCAGGCCATTTTGAAATTTATGCAGAGCTGGCTGAAGAAGCCAAAGCATTCAATGATGTTCGGGCACTGCAGTTTGCCCAGAGTATTTATCCGCGAATTGCAGTCAGCACAGAGGCGGCCTTAGCCTTCCATGAGCGCTGTGGTAACGCCCACAACCCTGCTTGCGACAAACTTGCCGCCCATTTCAAAAAGCTCGGCGCCTTGCTGGATGAGCGTTTTGAACTCGAAGACTGCCTGATCGAAGTGCTGCACAACGCGCACAAACAAAAAGAAGTTGAAGCAATACAGGCCTGAGTCCTGTGGCTGTAAAAAAAACGGTGCGCTAGGCGCGCCGTTTTTCGTTCTCCGGGTATCAGTTTCTGCTGTCGAGCAATTCGACTTCAAACACCAGCGGTGTATAGGGCGCAATTAAATCCCCGGCTCCCGTAGCGCCGTAAGCCTGACTGGATGCAATCACCAGTCGCCACTTTGCCCCTACCGGCATCTGTACCAGCGCACTGCGCCATCCTGCAATAACGCTGTCCAGGCGAAACCATTGGGGCTGGGTGCTTTGATCGAACACGGTGCCGTCTGGTAGATGGCCTACATAGTTCACATACACTGAATCCTGCGCACCCGGCTTGGCGCCCGTGCCGGGTTTTAACTCCGTCACAATGACGCCTTCTGACAGTTCTCGCGCATTCGTCTTGCGTTTCTCTATCGCTAAAAAATCACGCTCTGAGGCCAAGGCGATTTCACTGCGTGGTGCCGTACTCGTGTTTTCCGCGTTTGCCTGATGCTCAGTCAGAATCGCTTCGATGCGCTCATCACTCAATGCCAGCTGTTTGCCTTGATACGCCGTGCGCAGACCCTCGACCAATGCCTGGATCTGCAAATCAGGAACCTCGTCACGCAAGCGCTCACCGAGGCTGGCGCCCAGGCTGTAAGCAAGGTCGTGGGCGGCGTCAGGGCCAGGAGGCGAGGCCGCGTGGGCCAACGGTGCGAGGCTCAGTAACGTCAATAAAAGGTAACGCGCCATGGACACTCTCCGGGCTGAAGTGCGCAGGATTATGCCAGTGCACCGTCGTAGAAACGTGTATTTATTCGGGGCTGGCAAACGCGCTGATGGCCCCTGAGAATTGCGCGCGATGATTATTTAAAAAGGATCCGGCACAAGTTTCTAGACGGCATGCAACCCACAGCTATGGTTAGTGTCAAGATGATCTAGCGGCGGTTCCTACAGAGGTCTAGTATGAGCCGCACTCACTTCAGCCAGGAGGTAAACCATGTCGGCCAAAAAGAAGCCAGTAAATACGCCGTTGCACCTGCTCCAACAGCTCTCAGGCAGCTTGCTTGAGCATTTGGAAAACGCTTGTTCCCAAGCGTTGGCTGATGCTGAGAAATTGCTCGCCAAGCTTGAGAAGCAGCGCGGCAAAGCGCAGGAAAAATTGCACAAGTCGCGTGAAAAGCTGCAAGAGGCTGCGCGTGCAGGCAAGTCCAAAGCTCAGTCCAAGGCCAAGTCTGCGGTTAAAGAGCTTGAGCAACTTCTTGATTCGCTCAAAGAGCGCCAGACTGAAACCCGCGATTACATTCAACAACTCAAGCGTGATGCTCAAGAAAGCCTGAAGTTAGCTCAAGGTGTGGGCCGCGTTAAAGAAGCGGTAAGCAAAGCGTTGTCGACACGCGACGCCAAGCCAGCATCGGCTGCTAAAAAACCTGCGCCTAAAGCCCCTGCCAAGGCACCGGCTAAAGCAGCCGCCAAGCCTGCTGCTAAAACACCCGCGCAAAAGCCGGCAGCTTCCCGTGTAGCCAAGCCCGCCGCCAAGCCGGTTGCAGCCAAAGCCCCAGCGACCAAGCCCGCGGCTAAAACTGCTGCAGCCAAACCTGCTGCCAAGCCTGGTACTGCTAAAACGGCTGCTGCCAAACCCGCAGCAGCCAAAGCACCTGCTAAGGCGCCAGTAAAAGCCACTGCCAAGCCTGCGCCGAAAACCGCCGCGGCTAAGCCAGCCGCCAAGCCAGCCGCTAAACCTGCGGTTGCAGCAAAGCCAGCCGCTAAACCATCGGTAGCTGCCAAGCCTGCAGCCAAGCCAGCGGTAAAAGCTGCCCCCAAGCCAGCCGTTAAAAAACCCGCGGCAGCCAAACCTGCCAGCGCGGCGGCCAAGCCGACTACAGCGCCTGCAAGTGCATCGGCTAAATCGCCTGCAGCACCTGCTACAGCGCCAGCAGCCACCACTCCTGCAACATCCCCGGCTAATTCAGCTACGCCAGCAGCAACACCTTCCAGCGCGTCCTAAGCGGGGTCGATTGCGGCGCGCAGTGTTTGCAGCGCGCCGTAATCCGGGCGGTCGATACTGGCCGCCATCATTGCTGGCCAATCGCAGTTGTCTTGCGATTGAGCACGCTGCCATTGCTGGCTCAACGCCTCCAGGCGACTCAACAACGTTCGTTCTGCCTCCAACTCCAATGCTTTGACCTGCACGCGCAACGCTGCCAGCGCCTCATCTTGTGCGCACGTTTCGCGCCACTGTGTGCGCAATTGCCGTAACGGTTGCACCACCTCGCGCTGCCACGGTTCGGCGCAATCCTTTAATTGCTCCATCCGGGCCTCAGTGCAGGCGATGCCACGCTGTTGCAGCCATGCCGCACACAGCAACAGGCACACATCCATGCCTTGGTCTTGCAGGCGCAAACAAGCGTGCTCTACACCCGGCCGGGCATAAAGGTTCAAACAGTAATTCCACAGGTCATTCTGCATAGTGCAATTCGCGCCAGTTGAGAGGGAAGCTGGTAGACTCCGCCGCCATTATGATCCGACTTCAGAACCTGACTTTACAGCGTGGCCCGCAACGTCTGCTAGAAGACGCCGAGCTGACCCTGCACGCCGGCCACAAAGCCGGTCTGGTCGGCGCCAATGGCGCCGGTAAATCCACTTTGTTCGCCTTGCTGCTGGGTGAGTTGACGCCTGATTCCGGGGATTGTCTGCTGCCTGCCGACTGGCGGATTGCCCACATGCGGCAAGAAATCGACACCCTCGACCGCATTGCGGTCGACTATGTGCTCGATGGCGATCAACGCTTGCGCCAGGTGCAAGCCGATCTGGCCAAAGCCGAAGCCGCAGAGGACGGCGCCGCGCTGGCGCGTCTGCATGCCGAGCTGGACAGCGCCGACGGTTACACCGCCGATGCGCGCGCTCGCAAAATGCTGGCCGGGTTGGGCTTCACCAATGAGCAAATGGACCGTCCGGTTGCTGACTTTTCGGGTGGCTGGCGGATGCGCCTGAACCTGGCGCAAGCGCTGATGTGCCCGTCGGATCTGTTGCTGCTCGATGAACCGACCAACCACTTGGATCTCGACGCCATTCTGTGGCTTGAAGACTTCCTTAAAAATTACCCGGGTACCTTGCTGCTGATCTCCCACGACAGGGATTTCCTTGATGCCGTGGTCGATAACATCGCCCACGTGGATCAGCGCAAAATTACGCTCTATCGCGGCGGCTACAGCGCCTTCGAACGTGCCCGTGCCGAGCGTCTGGCTCAGCAGCAGCAAGCCTACGAAAAGCAGCAGGCGCAACGTGCGCACATGGAAAGCTACATTGCTCGTTTCAAGGCTCAAGCGACCAAGGCGCGTCAGGCTCAAAGCCGGATCAAAGCCCTGGAGCGCATGGAAGAACTGAGCGCTGCGCATGTCGATTCGCCATTCGACTTCGTGTTCCGCGAGGCGGTGAAGCTCTCCAGCCCGCTGCTCGACTTGTCCGATGCACGCTTGGGGTATGGCGATAAAACCATCCTTGAGAAGGTCAAGCTGCAACTGGTTCCGGGTGCGCGCATTGGTTTGCTCGGGCCGAACGGTGCCGGTAAATCGACGCTGATCAAAAACCTTGCTGGCGAGTTGGAGCCGCTGTCGGGCCGTTTGGCCCGTGGTGAAAACCTGGTGGTGGGCTACTTTGCTCAGCATCAACTGGACTCTCTGGACTCCAAAGCCAGCCCGTTGCTGCACATGCAACGCCTGGCGCCCACTGAGCGTGAGCAAACGCTGCGCGACTTCCTCGGTGGTTTTGACTTCCGTGGTGCACGCATCGACGAGCCTGTCTTGAATTTCTCCGGTGGTGAGAAAGCCCGCCTGGCTTTGGCGCTCATTGCTTGGGGCCGTCCTAACCTGCTGCTGCTCGACGAACCGACCAACCACCTTGATCTCGAAATGCGTCTGGCACTGACCATGGCCTTGCAAGAGTTCAGCGGTGCGGTACTGGTGGTCTCTCACGACAGGCATTTGCTCAAAAGCACTACGGACGAGTTTCTGTTGGTGGCGGACGGCAAGGTTGAGGAATTCGACGGCGACCTCGAAGACTACGCCCGTTGGTTGGCCGACTATCGCTTGCGCAATGCTCCGACCAGCAATACGCCGGTCAACCCTGACAAGACCGATAAAAAGGCTCAACGTCAGGCAGCGGCAGCGCTGCGTCAACAATTGGCCCCGCACAAGCGCGAAGCCGACAAGCTCGAAAGCGAGCTGGGTAAGGTCAACGAAAAACTCGCGAAGATCGAAACCAGTCTGGGCGACAGCGGTGTTTACGAAGCGGCTCGCAAAGACGAACTGCGTGAGCTGCTGGCCGAACAGGCCAAGCTCAAAGTGCTTGAAGGCCAGCTCGAAGAGCGCTGGATGGAAGCGCTGGAGCTGCTTGAAACCTTGCAAGCGGAGCTGGAGGCACTGTCCTGATGGAATCCCTTGGCTTGTCTGTACCGGGGCAGATGATTGCACCGCTGTGGATTGGCGTGCAGATCTTGCTGATCCTGCTGGTGGGTTACTTCATGCAGCGTGGGGTGGCGCGTTTCCTGACCCGTATGGGGGAGCGTTACCCTTTGCCGCCGCAACTGCTGATCCCGCTGCGTGGTGGGTTGCGCTGGCTCATCATGGGCAGCGCACTGATTTTCGTGCTCGAACGCCTCGGTGTTTCGGCCACGGTGTTGTGGACAGCCCTTTCGGGCTTTGTCGCCGTGGCCGCGATAGCCTTCTTCGCGATGTGGAGCGTGCTTTCTAACCTGTTGTGCGCTGTGCTGATCTTCACCGTCGGGCCCTTCCGGATCGGTGATGTGGTGGAGCTGCTCGACACCCTCGACAAGCCGGGCGTCAAAGGCCGTGTCGTGGCCATCAATCTGCTCTATACCACTCTGGTCGAACCTGTAGAGGCCGGCAGCGGTAGCAGCATGGTGCAGGTTCCCAACAGTTTGTTCTTCCAGCGCTCGGTACGCCGCTGGCGCGAAGGCGACGTCTAACGCCGAACCCCAGTTGATTCTTCCCAAGTGGCGCATTAGCTTAGTGGACTTGTTACAACAATTGTCCGGGGTGCGATATGTCGCTGGAAACGTGGTTAGCTTTTTTCGCGGCCTGCTGGGTAATCAGCCTGTCGCCGGGAGCAGGGGCGATTGCCTCAATGTCTTGCGGTCTGCAATACGGCTTCTTGCGGGGCTACTGGAACGCGCTGGGCCTGCAATTGGGGCTGGCCCTGCAAATTGCTATTGTCGCCGCCGGTGTCGGGGCCATACTCGCTGCGTCATCCACCGCGTTCTACGCGATCAAATGGTTCGGTGTTGCCTACCTCATCTACCTCGCGGTCAAGCAATGGCGTGCGCTACCCGCCGACCTCAGCGATGACACCACCATACGCCCCATCGGCAAACCCCTGGCACTGATGTTTCGCGGGTTTCTGGTTAACGTCAGCAACCCCAAGGCCCTGGTTTTCATGCTGGCGGTCTTGCCTCAATTTGTAGATCCGCACGCGCCGTTGGTGAGCCAATACCTGACCCTGGGCGTGACCATGATCTGCGTTGACCTGATTGTCATGGCCGGCTACACCGGGCTGGCCTCCAAAGTGCTGCGCTTGCTGCGTACCCCCAAACAGCAACGGCGAATGAACCGCACCTTTGCGGGTTTGTTCGTAGGGGCAGCCGGTTTTCTAGCGACATTGCATCGCGCCACCACTTAAAAATCTTGAGTCGCGGTCATGGGAAGTGAACAATGTGTTACTTCTCATTTCCATTCCGGAACAATTCATGACCGCCCGCTCGCGTTTCTTGACCTGGCTGATCGTGCCAGTGCTCGCGTTGTGCAGCTTTAACGCATCTGCCAACTCCCCCGAGGGCGCCTCACAAGCGCTGCACCTGATCGACTACATTGGGGCTGACTATCCGCCGACGGTTGAAGATGGCAATGTCATCGACGAGACCGAGTATCGCGAGCAGTTGGAATTCTTGTCGGTGCTCAAGGGCTTGATTGCCGACTTGCCAGATCGCCCTGAGCATGCCGAGCTGGTGCAGGGCGTCAATGCATTGCAGGCCGCCATTGAGCGGCATGACGATGGCACCAGTGTGGCCCGCGCCGCGCGTCAGCTAGGGGCCAAACTGGCGGCGGCTTACGAAGTCAGCCAAGCACCCGTTATCACCCCAGACCCGGCTCGTGGCGCGACGTTATATGCGCAGCAATGCTCGGTATGCCACGGCCAAACCGGTGCGGGCGATGGCCCGGCCAGCGTCGGCATGACACCGCCACCCGCCAATCTGCGCGATGCGGTGCGTCTGGATCGTCTGAGTCTTTACGCCATTTTCAACACCTTGACCCTAGGCGTTGAAGGCACCGACATGCCGTCGTTTGCCGACCAACTGGACGAGCGCCAGCGCTGGGATCTGGCGACCTATGTCGCAGGGCTGAGTGCCGATCCGGCAGCGGCCAAAGCGGATAAAACCTACAACCTTGCCGACCTTGCCCGTCAAACACCCAATGAAGTGCTGGCAGCCGAAGGCCCGCAAGCGGCGGCAACCTTCCGCGCCCAACGGGCCCAGCCACCGCAGGTCAAACGTGGTCCGGCGCAGTTGCTGGACTACACCGGGGCAACCCTCGACAAAAGCTTGGCCGCTTACCGCGAAGGGGATCACGAGCAAGCGTATGACCTATCGGTAGCCGCGTATCTGGAAGGCTTTGAGCTGGTTGAAAGCTCTCTGGACAACGTTGACAGCACTGTGCGCAAAAATACGGAAAAAGCGCTGATGGCGTATCGGCAATCGTTGCAGGACGGGCTGCCGATTGCACAGGTTGAGCAACGCCTGGAGGCGGCTAAAGCCTTGCTTAAAGAGTCGGCCGGATTGTTGGGCAGCGACGGCCTGAGTTGGTCATTGAGCTACATCTCCGGTTTATTGATATTGCTGCGCGAAGGGCTGGAAGCGATTCTGGTGCTGGCGGCGATTCTTGCATTCTTGCGCAACACGGGTCAGCAATCTGCGGTACGCAGCGTCAACGCAGGTTGGGCGTTGGCATTGGTGGCGGGTTTGGCAACGTGGGCCTTGGCTGCCTATGTGATCGACGTCAGTGGTGCCCAGCGAGAGCTGCTCGAAGGTTGTACCGCCTTGTTCGCCAGCGTCATGGTGCTGTGGCTGGGTGTTTGGATGCATGACCGGCGTCATGCCGCGGCGTGGCAGGATTACATCAAAAGCAGCCTGGTCAGCGGTGGCGGTCGATTTGGCTTTGCCATTCTGGCGTTCTTCTCGGTTTACCGAGAACTGTTTGAAGTCATCCTGTTTTACGAAACCCTGTGGCTGCAAGCCGGCCCGGCCGGGCACAATGCCGTGCTCGCGGGTGGTGCAACCGCATTAGTGCTGTTGGTCGGTCTGGCCTGGGTCATTCTGCGCGGCTCAGCCAAATTGCCGCTGGCGCTGTTTTTTGGCATCAATGCGGCATTGTTGTGCGCCTTGTCAGTCGTGTTCGCGGGGCATGGAGTGAAGGCCCTGCAAGAAGCCGGTATTTTCGGCACGCGGCCCGTGGCGTTCTTCGAATTTGATTGGCTGGGTATTCATGCGGACGCCTATTCGCTGGGCGCACAAGTATTGGCGCTGGCGGCGATTGCGGTGCTCTTCGGGCGCAGCAAACTGGCTGAAAGACGCCGGGTGAGTGCCTCGTAGCAGTTGCCGGGGGCGACGTCCGATTGCGTAGCGATCGTAAACCCTGAGTTCCAGGTTTCCCGGCACACCGAGGACCCTGGCTTTACGACAGCTTTGCTGCCGGACGCAGCCTTCGGCAGCTGCTACGGACGCCGGTTGTCGGCCCATTAATCACATCAGGAGTACCCACCATGCGTGTCTGGATCGACGCAGACGCTTGCCCAAAGGCTGCGAAGGATCAAGTGATCAAGTTCGCTCTCAAGCGCCACTTCGAGGTGGTGCTGGTGGCAGGTCAGAGCCAGATCAAGCCCACGTACGCTCTGGTCAAACTGATCGTGGTGCCCAGCGGCCCCGACGCAGCGGATGACTATCTGGTGGAGCATGCCGTACCCGGTGAGTTGGTAATTTGTAGCGATGTGCCGCTGGCTGACCGCTTGGTAAAGAAAGGCGTGGCGGCACTGGACCCTCGCGGCAAAGAGTTTGACCCGCAGAACATGGGTGAGCGGTTGGCGGTGCGTAACCTGTTTACCGACCTGCGGGAACAGGGCCAGATGGGCGGCGGGCAGGGGGCTTATGGCGAGCGCGAAAAACAGGCGTTCGCCAATTCACTTGATCGGATTCTGACCCGACTGATGCGGGGCTGATTATTCCTGTTGAGTCAGTTCCAGTACACGGTCGACCATTTTGTTGATGCCTGAAGCCGCTTCGCTAATGGAGTTGGCGAGCATGTAGGCGGGTGTGCTGACGAGTTTTCGAGCGCTGTCTTCAACGATTTCAGACACGTCACACTCCTTATGCTCGCCGCCCATTTTGCTGATAGCAGCCGCTGTGTCGGCGTCTTTGCCAATGGTGCAAATCACACCCGGGCCATAGATTTTGGCGGCAATGGCAGGTGAGATGCACATCAACCCAATCGGCTTTGCGGCTTCGGCAAACGCTTCGGCCAGTGCCAGCACCTCAGGTTGTACGGCGCATTCGGTGCCCTTGAAGGCGAAGTTCGACAGATTTTTGGCTGCACCAAAGCCGCCCGGAACGATCAACGCGTCGAACTCTTCGACATTGGCCTCGCTAATATCTTTGATATCCCCACGGGCGATACGCGCCGACTCAACCAGGACGTTGCGCGACTCCGGCATTTCTTCGCCCGTCAGGTGGTTAATCACATGATGTTGCGCAATGTTGGGTGCGAAGCACTGAACCTTGGCACCGCGTTGATCCAGGCGCAGCAAGGTAATAACGCTCTCATGAATTTCAGCGCCGTCGTAGACACCGCAACCGGAGAGAATCACGGCAACTTTTTTCTGAGTCATATGGGAGGTCTCCTTTGGACATGGCCCTAATGTCGCCGGATTCGGCGCGTGAAGCTATAGGGCTTTGTACACCGCCAGCGCTTGCATCATCAAGGCGGCGGTGTCATCCGGGAGAGTTGACAGGTCTATTCGGAAGGCGGGGTGTCAGTGGTTGCAGCGGCTTTGTTTTTTTCTTCCAGAGCCGTCTGTTTTGCAATACGGGCATTTTTGATGCGGCGGCGTATCCACAGGCACACACCGAGCAGAAGCAGAGCGCCAAGCACCCATAGCTCGTACTTTTTAACGCTGCCCAGCAGGCCCTCAAGCACTGCTCCGAAGTGGTAAGCCGCGGTCGCCAGCGCGATGGCCCAGATGGCCGCGCCAATACCGTTGAGCAGTAAATAGCGACCCGGCGGATAGCCGGACAGGCCAATGGCCACAGGCATGACCGTGCGCAGGCCGTACACGAAGCGGAAGCTCAGTACCCAGATGTCGGGATGCCGGCGGATGTGCTCCAGCGCCTTGTCGCCCATCAGCTGCCAGCGCGGCTTGCGCGCCAACAATTTGCGGCCGTGTTTACGCCCCAGGAAATACCACAGCTGGTCGCCGGCATAGCTGCCGAGGAACGCCACAATCATGACCAGTTTGAGGTCCATGTATCCGCGGAACGCCAAGAAGCCTGCGAGAACCAGAATGGTCTCACCTTCAAAGAACGTCCCCAGAAACAGGGCGAAGTAGCCAAATTCTTGAAGAAATTGTTGGAGCATTGTCTGGAAGCTGGCGAAATTGAACGCGCAGCCTACGCCTTAAGGCACGTTCAGGAAAGTCTCGGAAGGTCTCTTGTTGTTAACAATTCCTACAAATGATGTCTATTTGACCTACATCATAGGCGTTGTCATCTAGTGTTCATGGTGCGTCGGTATAAAGGGCGCGCGCAGGTGCGGGCGTGTTTAACACGAACAAAACCGACAAATCGTCCTCTAACAGGCTCTGACTCGCACAAAGCACCTTCGAGCGGTTTAAACCCACCGGCGTTGGTGGCATTCTGGCAGCTTGACCGCATGCGCCGCTTAACTGTTACGAGAGTCAACCCGCTCTTACAGGAACATTCAATGAATACCGAAGGACTGACAGAAATCGCTGCTACCGAGGCCCAGCCTATGGTTGAGCCGGCCCCGCAAACGCCAGCCGCCCAGGACACCCAAGCTCCGGCGGTGGCGGAAACACTTGCGGCGGCGCACCCAGTGATCGCCATTCCGAGCCTGGATGACAGCAGCCTGTATATCCATCGCGAACTGTCTCAATTGCAGTTCAATATTCGCGTGCTGGAACAGGCGCTGGATGAGTCCTATCCCTTACTGGAACGGCTGAAGTTTCTGCTGATTTTCTCCAGCAACCTGGATGAATTTTTTGAGATTCGTGTCGCAGGCCTGAAGAAACAGATCACCTTCGCCCGTGAGCAGGCGGGCGCTGATGGCTTGCAGCCGCATCAAGCGCTGGCGCGGATCAGTGAGTTGGTACACGGTCACGTTGATCGCCAATACGCGATCCTCAATGACATTTTGTTACCTGAACTCGAAAAGCATCAGGTGCGCTTTATTCGTCGGCGCCACTGGAATACCAAGATCAAAGCATGGGTTCGCAAATTTTTCCGCGACGAAATCGCACCTATCATCACGCCTATCGGCCTGGATCCGACGCACCCGTTTCCGCTGCTGGTTAACAAAAGCCTTAACTTTATTGTTGAGCTTGAAGGTATTGATGCCTTTGGCCGTGATTCGGGCCTGGCTATTATCCCGGCACCGCGTTTGTTGCCGCGAGTGATCAAGGTGCCTGAAGAGGTTGGCGGTACGGGGGACAACTATGTGTTCCTGTCGTCGATGATTCATGCCCATGCCGATGACCTGTTCCAAGGCATGAAGGTTAAGGGCTGCTATCAGTTCAGACTGACCCGAAACGCAGACTTGTCTGTCGACACGGAAGACGTAGAGGACCTGGCCCGCGCCCTGCGTGGCGAGTTGTTCTCTCGTCGTTACGGCGATGCCGTGCGTTTGGAAGTGGCGGATACGTGCCCTAAACATCTGTCCGATTACTTGCTCAAGCAGTTCAACCTGCACGAAACCGAGCTGTATACGGTCAATGGCCCGGTCAACCTGACACGACTGTTCAGCATCACCGGGCTGGATAGCCACCCGGAACTGCAATACACGCCATTTACACCTGCGATTCCCAAGCTGTTGCAGAACAGTGAGAACATTTTCAGTGTGGTGAGCAAGCAGGACATTTTGCTGCTCCACCCATTTGAGTCGTTTACCCCGGTAGTCGATTTGTTGCGTCAGGCGGCCAAAGATCCGCATGTGCTGGCCGTGCGCCAGACGCTCTATCGAAGCGGCGCCAACTCTGAAATTGTTGATGCGCTGGTTGATGCTGCGCGCAACGGCAAAGAAGTGACGGCAGTGGTTGAGCTGCGTGCGCGCTTCGACGAAGAGTCCAATCTGCAACTGGCTAGCCGTCTACAGGCTGCCGGTGCGGTGGTTATTTATGGTGTGGTCGGTTTTAAAACCCACGCCAAGATGATGCTGATTTTGCGTCGTGAGGCGGGCGAAATCGTCCGCTATGCGCACTTGGGCACGGGCAACTACCACGCCGGTAACGCCAAGCTCTACACCGACTACAGCCTGCTGACGTCGGACGATGCGCTGTGCGAAGACGTTGGCAAGCTGTTCAGCCAATTGATCGGGATGGGTAAGACGTTACGCATGAAAAAGCTGCTGCATGCGCCGTTTACCCTGAAAAAAGGCATGCTCGACATGATCGCCCGCGAAACGCAGTTCGCGGTGGAGGGCAAGCCTGCGCACATCATTGCCAAGTTCAACTCGTTGACGGACCCGAAAATCATTCGGGCGCTGTACAAAGCCAGTCAGTCGGGCGTGAGAATTGACCTGATTGTGCGTGGAATGTGCTGCTTGCGACCTGGGATTCCAGGCGTTTCGCACAATATCCACGTACGCTCGATCATTGGTCGCTTCCTGGAGCACACACGGGTGTTCTACTTCCTCAATGGCGGCGAGGAGCAAATGTTCCTGTCGAGTGCTGACTGGATGGAACGCAACCTCGATAAACGCGTGGAAACGTGCTTCCCGGTCGAGGGTAAAAAGCTGATCCTGCGGGTTAAGAAGGAGCTGGAGTGCTACCTGACGGACAACACCCACAGCTGGATTTTGCAGTCCGACGGTCGTTATGTGCGTAACACACCGACCGGCAATCAGAACCCGCGTAGCGCACAGGCTACCTTGCTTGAGCGTTTGAGCCTGCCGGTGTTGACGGTCAGCACCGGCCCGTCGGTGTAAAGGCCCAGCTCCGTAGCAGCCGCCGCAGGCTGCGTCCGAGTGCGAAGCGCTCGTAAACCCTGAAGTCCCGGTGAATTTGAAACACCGCGATATCAGGCTTTACGGCGGTTCCACCGCCGGACGCAGCCTTCGGCAGCTGCTACGGGACGCAGGTTTTCAAGACACCGTCAGCACAATCCCGACTCGGGTCAGCCATTGTGCTTCTTGCTCGAAGTCGGCTTGAGTCAGCGGGTTTTGTGCCAGCCAGCCCTCTGGGAATATCACTTCAAGGTGGTCGCCGTGGGCGCGCAGTTTGACTTGCGACGCCTCCTGATTACCCCGGATGTGATAGAACAGAATCGCAAAGCGCAGCAGCACGCACAGGCGAATCAGCTTGATGCCGTCTTCGCCAAATTCGGCGAATTTATCTTTTGGAATGTTACGTCGATGGCCGCGCACCAGCAGCGCGAGCATTTGCTGGTCTTCGCGTGAGAAACCGGCAAGGTCGGAGTGCTCGATCAGATAAGCGCCGTGCTTGTGGTAGTGGTAATGGGCGATGTCCAGACCGACCTCATGCACTTTGGCTGCCCAACTCAGCAGCTCACGCCACACACCGTCCTTGAGGTCCCACGATTTGGCCACTTGATCGAAAGCCCGCAGGGCTTTGGCTTCCACCCGCGCCGCCTGTTCGCGATCAACGTGATAACGATCCATCAGTGAGCTGAGGGTGCGCTCACGAACGTCTTCGTGGTGATGGCGACCCAGCAGGTCGTACAGCACGCCTTCACGCAGAGCGCCGTCGCAGTGGTCCATGCGTTGCAGTTCAAGAGAGTCGAAAATGGCTTCAAGAATGGCCAGGCCCGCCGGGAAAATAGTCCGGCGATCCGGTTTGATACCTTCAAAGTCGATTTTGTCGACTTCGCCCAGCTTGAACAGTTTGCGTTTTAGCCAGTTCAAGCCTTCAGCATTGACTTCGCCACTGCCGTGCCCACCCGCCTTGATTGCCAGCCCGATGGCCCGAACAGTGCCCGAAGAACCGATGGCTTCATCCCAGCCCAAACGGTGCAGCGCGTTTTCGATGCTCATGATTTCGAGGCGCGCCGCAGTGTAGGCCTGAGCGTACCGCGCCGGGGTGATCTTGCCGTCGCGAAAGTAACGCTGAGTAAAACTCACGCAGCCCATTTGCAGGCTTTCGCGCAGCAGTGGCTCGAAGCGCTGGCCAATAATGAACTCTGTGCTGCCGCCGCCGATATCGGCGACCAGGCGTTTGCCCGGCGTGTCTGGAAGGGTATGCGACACGCCCAAATAGATAAGACGGGCTTCTTCGCGACCGGAAATAACTTCAACGGTATGGCCCAGGATTTCTTCGGCGCGCACGATAAATTCATGACGGTTACGGGCTTCACGCAAGGCGTTGGTGCCCACGATACGCACGGCACCCAGTGGCATGCCGTTGATCAGTTGGGCAAAACGCTTCAGGCAATCAAGCCCGCGCTGCATGGATTCTTCGTTGAGCTTGCGCTCTTCGTCGATGCCCGCAGCTAACTGAACCTTTTCACCCAGACGTTCGAGAATACGGATTTCACCGTTCTGCGCTTTTGCCACCACCATATGAAAACTGTTGGAACCCAGATCAATGGCGGCGATCAGGGGCGGACTCTTGGCTTGGGATTGGGGCATAGTTGAGAAGTCTCGGTCGATAACGTCGCCATCGTGCCACGATCAAAGGCTCGCGCCAACGCGTAGTGTCAGATGCGTTGATATGGAACACGTAAGCAAAGACATTAGCTGTTCCCGGATAATTCGTTTTTCTTATTATCGGATACGAAAATGCCTACGCGATGTGGGCGAGTCTCAGACCAGGTTCACCGTACCGATAAAATTCGCCAGTTCCGGGGTCTGAGGGTTAGCAAACAAGGTCTTCGGGTCGCCGACTTCGTGGACTTTGCCTTGATGCATAAACACCAGCTTGTCGCCGACTTCCCGGGCAAAGCGCATTTCGTGGGTGACCATGATCAGCGTCATGCCTTCGCGGGCCAACTGGCGCACGACACTGAGCACCTCATTGACCAGTTCAGGGTCCAGCGCTGAGGTGATTTCGTCACACAGCAGCACTTTGGGGGACATGGCCAGTGCCCGGGCAATCGCCACTCGCTGTTGCTGGCCCCCCGACAGGCGCTCGGGAAAGGCATCAAACTTGTCGCCAAGCCCGACCCTCTCCAGCATCTCGCGTGCCAATACAGCCGCTTTGGCCTTGGGTACTTTTTGTACGACTTGCGGGGCCAGCATGACGTTTTCACCCACACTGAGGTGAGGGAATAAATTGAACTGCTGAAACACCATGCCGACCTTCTGGCGAAGGCTGCGCAAGTCGGCGCGGGCGGCATCCAGGTATTCGTCATCGACTTCGATGACACCGTCGTTGATGGACTCCAGGCCATTCAAGGTTCTGAGCAGCGTACTTTTACCCGAACCGCTGCGCCCGATGATGGCGACGACCTGGCCTTGTTCCACGGTCAGATCAATGCCTTTGAGGACATGATGATCCCCGTAATATTTATGCAAAGCGGTCACTCTAAGCAGAGGCATGCAGTTTCCTTTCCAGATAGCGCGCACTGAGCGACAAGGGGTAACACAGAAGGAAATAACCGAGCGCAACCAGCCCATACACCATAAACGGCTCGAAGGTTGCGTTGGCCAGCATGCTGCCGGTCTTGGTGAGCTCGGTGAAACCGATGATGGAGGTCACGGCGGTGCCTTTGATGACCTGCACCGAAAACCCCACGGTGGGCGCAATGGCTACGCGCAAGGCTTGCGGCAAAATGACGTAGCGCAATTGCTCCAGTGGGCTAAGCGCCAGGCTGGCCGAGGCTTCCCATTGCCCCTGGGCTACCGATTCAACACAACCGCGCCAGATTTCGGCCAGATACGCGCTGGTAAAAAGCGTCAGGGCCAGTGCAGCTGCCATCCACGGTGAAATATCGACACCCAGCAAGGCGATGCCGAAGAAGATCAAAAACAATTGCATTAACAGCGGCGTGCCTTGAAAAAGCTCGATATAGCCGCGTGCTAGAGCACGCGCGAAACGGCTTTTGGAGATGCGCATCAGCAGTACCAGCAAGCCGATCACGCCGCCGCCAATAAAGGCGGCCAGCGACAGCCCGACGGTCCACTGCAGGCCGATCAGCAAGTTGCGCACAATGTCCCAGAACGTGAAATCCATCAACGACTCCGGGTCAGGTAGCGGCGGCCAAAAGCGTTGAGCAGTTGGCGAATCAGCAAGGCCATAAACAGATACACGAGCGTGGTCAGCGCATAGGTTTCAAAGGCCCGAAAATTGCGCGACTGAATGAAGTTGGCAAAAAAGCTCAGCTCTTCAGTCGAAATTTGCGAACACACGGCCGAGCCCAGCATGACGATGATGATCTGGCTGCTCAGTGCCGGCCAGACCTTGGCCAGCGCCGGTTGCAGCACGACATGGCGAAATGCTTCAAAACGGCTCATGGCCAAGGCCGAGGCGGCCTCGAGCTGACCTTTGGGGATGGCTTGAATACCGGCGCGTATAATTTCCGTTGAATAAGCGCCGAGGTTGATCACCATCGCCAGCACGGCGGCCTGCCACTCACTGATATGCAGGCCCAACGCGGGCAGGCCGAAGAAGATAAAGAACAACTGCACCAGAAACGGTGTGTTGCGGATCAACTCGACATAAATCCCGAACAACGTAGAGAAAGGGCGGATGTTCCACGCCCGTGCCAGTGCACCGACGATGCCGAGACCAACGCCCAGCACTGTCCCTATGGCCGTCAGCTCGAGCGTGAACAGGGCGCCGCGCAGTAACAGGTCGCTGTTTTGCAGGACCGGCATGAAGTCGAGATGATAAGCCATGATGAAACTCGTCGAAATCAATCAGAGGTCAGCGGGAAGCGGCTCTTTAAGCCACTGCATCGCGTTCTTTTCGAGACTGCCGTCGGCTTTGGCAGCGCTGATAATCTGGTTCACCTTGCCCAGCAGTTCTGGCTGGTCTTTGTTGACGCCAACATAGACAGGTGAATCCTTGAGCTTGAGTTTCATGGCCGGAATGCGCTTGGGATTGCGTTCGCTGATGGCCACCATCACCACGTTGCCGCTGGCAATCAGATCAACTTGACCGGCCAGATAAGCGGCAATGGTTGAGTTGTTATCTTCAAAGCGTTTGATGGTGACACCTGCCGGGGCCACGTTAGTTAACTCGATATCTTCGATGGCACCCCGCGTCACGCTGATCGTCTTTCCTTTTAAATCGTCCAGCGTCTTTATGTCAGCGTCTGGTGGGCCGAATACGGCGAGGTAAAAGGGGGCGTAAGCACGGGAAAAGTCGATGACCTTTTCGCGATCCGGGTTTTTGCCCAGGCTCGAAATAACCACGTCGACTTTGCCGGTTGTCAGGTAAGGCACGCGGTTAGTGCTGTTAACGGGGGTCAGTTCCAGTTTGACCTTGAGCTGGTCGGCCAACAGTTTGGCAGTGTCAATGTCCAGCCCGCGAGGCTTCATGTCAGGGCCAACCGAGCCAAACGGTGGGAAGTCTTGAGGCACTGCGACTTTAAGCGTGCCCCGTGCCATCACGTCTTCAAGGCCATTGGCGTGGGCGGGGGCCTGACTCAGCATCAGGCTGGCGAACAAGGCGCAAATCAGGGCGCTGTAGCGCTGGGTCATGGCACGTCTCCGAAAACAGGCAGGGGAAGGTCTGCATTGAGCAGAGCACAGGCCATGCCAAGAGGCGTTCCAGTGATTGTTTGCCCCTGTTCAGGGTGCTCCCGCGCCGGTTAAGGTCCGCAATGGTGCGTAGGTAAAGGTGAAGTCGCACCTTAATTGTGCGCGCCATGATCCTTGTAAAGCGTGATCGATGCGTTTGATTGCGCACCACTATAGTAAGAGTCAATCACCACTCAGCTTCCTGAACGCGTTGATGACGGCTATGATGTGCTACGTTTTTGCTTACAACCACGGAGACTTCCATGAGCAGCGATCTTATTAAACACGTCACCGACGCTAGCTTTGAGGCCGATGTTCTCAAGGCTGAAGGCGCTGTATTGGTCGACTACTGGGCTGAATGGTGCGGCCCTTGCAAAATGATCGCGCCCGTTCTGGACGAGATCGCCGAGACTTATAAAGGCAAGCTGACTGTTGCCAAACTGAACATCGATGAAAACCAGGAAACTCCGGCCAAGCACGGCGTACGGGGTATTCCTACTCTGATGTTGTTCAAGAACGGCAACGTTGAAGCCACCAAAGTAGGTGCTTTGTCGAAGTCGCAGTTGGCAGCATTCCTCGACGCAAATATTTAAGCGTCGATATAAGCCCCGCTAAATGCGGGGCTTTTTCATGGCTCAAGGACTAGACGCTATGAAACTCAAGTGGTACATTCGGCCCCGCACTGGTTTCTCCACTGCCCCCTGCAAGCCGTCGCCGACGCACTCCTTATCGAATTAGTACGCGATCCTGTCGCCTTCTCTGCGGCGCGGCCTCATTAAGCCCAAAAGCTTAATTTCCCTCCCCATAAATGATTACGTCATTCCTATATGAACCTGACTGAACTCAAGCAAAAGCCGATTACCGAACTGCTCGAATTGGCCGAACAGATGGGCATAGAAAATATGGCCCGTTCGCGCAAGCAGGACGTGATTTTCTCCCTGCTCAAAAAGCACGCGAAAAGCGGCGAGGAAATCTCCGGTGATGGCGTGCTGGAGATTCTCCAGGACGGCTTCGGCTTCCTCCGTTCCGCTGACGCTTCGTACCTGGCCGGCCCGGACGATATTTACGTCTCGCCTAGCCAGATTCGTCGCTTCAACTTGCGCACTGGCGACACTATCGTCGGCAAAATCCGTCCGCCAAAAGAAGGCGAGCGGTACTTCGCACTGCTTAAAGTCGACACGATCAACTACGATCGTCCAGAGAACGCGAAAAACAAGATTCTCTTCGAGAACTTGACTCCGCTGTTCCCGACCGTACGCATGAAGATGGAAATCGGTAACGGTTCCACCGAAGATTTGACCGGCCGCGTGATCGATCTCTGTGCTCCGATTGGTAAAGGTCAGCGTGGTCTGATCGTTGCTCCGCCAAAAGCGGGCAAGACCATCATGCTGCAGAACATCGCGTCGAACATTTCGCGTAACAACCCTGAAGTGCACTTGATCGTGTTGTTGATCGACGAGCGCCCTGAAGAAGTTACCGAAATGCAGCGCACCGTTCGCGGTGAAGTGGTTGCTTCCACCTTCGACGAGCCACCAACCCGCCACGTGCAGGTTGCTGAAATGGTGATCGAGAAGGCCAAGCGCCTGGTCGAGCACAAAAAAGACGTGGTAATCCTGCTCGACTCCATTACCCGTCTGGCCCGTGCCTACAACACCGTCATCCCAAGCTCCGGCAAGGTGTTGACAGGTGGTGTCGATGCTCACGCCCTTGAGAAGCCAAAGCGTTTCTTCGGTGCGGCGCGAAACATCGAAGAAGGCGGCTCGCTGACCATCATCGCTACCGCGCTGGTTGAAACCGGCTCGAAAATGGATGAAGTGATCTACGAAGAGTTCAAAGGCACTGGCAACATGGAACTGCCTCTGGATCGCAAGATCGCTGAAAAACGCGTCTTCCCGGCAATCAACATCAACCGCTCCGGCACACGCCGCGAAGAGTTGTTGACCGCTGATGATGAACTGCAACGCATGTGGATTCTGCGCAAGCTGTTGCACCCGATGGACGAAGTCGCAGCTATCGAGTTCTTGATCGACAAGCTGAAACAGACCAAGACCAACGATGAGTTTTTCCTGTCGATGAAACGCAAGTAATACGGTTTCTCGAATAAAAACGGCGCCCATACAAGGGCGCCGTTTTTTTATCAAAAAAAGGAAGGTTTGTGCCCAACGCGGGTCAATAAAAATAATGTACTAACGGACTACAAGCTTTATGACTTCTCTTGTTTATCGCAGAGACATTGATGGTCTGCGTGCAGTGGCTGTGATTGCCGTTGTGTTGTTTCACTTTGGTGTACCAGGATTCTCAGGCGGCTTTGTAGGCGTCGATGTGTTCTTCGTTATCTCCGGCTACCTGATTACTTCGATCATCTGGCGTCAGCGCGAAGCGGGACGTTTCAGTTTTGTCGAGTTTTGGGCGCGACGCGCACGGCGCATTCTTCCCGCCTTGTTTGTGTTGCTGGCTGCCGTGCTGGCGGTGGGCTGGTTCCTGATGGCGCCCAAAGACTATGAAGAACTGGGGCGCTCAGTCCGTTATCAAGTGATGTTCGTTTCCAACCTCCTGTTTATGCGTCAGGACGGCTACTTTGATGCGGCCAGTGATTTAAAACCGTTGCTTCATACGTGGTCATTGGCCGTTGAAGAACAGTTTTATATTATTTTTCCGCTGGTCCTGACTGTACTCTCCAGCCGTTTCAAACACTGGCGTTTGGTAGTACTCACCCTTTTGTTGGTGTCGTTCGGGCTCAGTGTGTGGGCCGTTGCGCATCATCCAGAAAAGGCATTCTTTCTATTGCCTATGCGTGCCTGGGAGCTGCTGGCCGGTGCCCTGCTGGCAGTCGCTCCTGCGGACAAGAAACGTCTCACTTCCACAGCGGCACAGTGCATCAGTCTGCTGGGCCTCAGTTTGATCCTGATCGCCGTATTGGGTTACGACAAACACACGCCTTTCCCCGGTGCAGCTGCCTTGCTACCGGTGTTGGGCGTTATTGCTCTGATTTGGGCCAATGAGCATCACACCACGTGGGTGGGCCGCGTGTTGAGTATGCCCGCCATGGTGGGACTGGGTTTGATTTCCTATTCCTGGTACTTGTGGCATTGGCCGGTATTTGTATTCGCCAGTTATATCAGTGTGGGTCAGTTCAGCCCTTGGCTAACGGGCGCGTTGATCGTACTGACACTGATCCTCGGTTATGCCTCATGGCGCTGGGTCGAAACGCCGTTCCGGGAGCGTCGCCTGTTGGCGAAACGTCGCCAGATATTGACTGCGGCCGGTCTTGGTATTTTGGTCTTGGGTTTGGCAGGGCAGGCCCTGCGCTGGACTGATGGTTTGCCCTCGCGCCTGTCCGAGCAAGCCTTGCACTTTGCCAAAGCCAGCGAATGGCGACCGGAGTTGAAGGCGTGCATCACCGATGGCAAGCAGCCGGTCGATACACCGTTTTGTCGCTACGGCAAGGCAGCCGATGCACCCGCTCAGGTGCTGGTATGGGGCGACAGCCACGGCACGGCGCTGATTCCGGCACTGCAAGCCAGCGCTGAACAGCATGGGGTCAATGTTCTATTGGCCAGCTCGGCGGGTTGCTTGCCCCTTGAGGGGCTGGAGTACGGCGCCCGCTGTGCCCATGACAACCTCCGTGCCGAGCGCGCTCTGCAAACCGACACCATTTCTGATGTGATGCTGGTGGCGCGCTGGAGCCTCTACCTCTATGGCGATGCCAAAGGTGATCATGAGCATGCCCTGCACGATAGCAATGGCCGCTATGACCGCGCCGCTGCCGAGCAGCGCTTCGCCCAAGGCTTGCGTGCCAGAGTGGGGCAGTTACGCAAGGCCGGTTATCGCGTGTGGCTGATGAAAGAGGCGCCTTTGCAGCCCTTCAATCCGCCTTACCGTTTGAGTCGTTTGGCGATGTTGCACCAGCCAATCGACGATGTGGGAATGCCGGTGCAAGACCACCTTAAACAAAAAGCGTTTATCAACACCTTGTTTGATCAGATCGCGGCAGAAGATCCTGCCGTCAAGGTGCTGGATCCGACGCCGCAGTTGTGTGACGCCGCCGGATTTTGCCGCGCTGAAAAGGGCGGTAACTCCTTATATACCGACGACAATCACCTCTCTGAAGCAGGGGCTCAATTGATGATTCCTGTGTTACAGCCGCTGTTCGAGGGGCTGTCAGCAAAAGGCTCGTCGGACTTGGGCAATGCCAATACCGTCCGTTAAGCAGCGATAAGCTGCCAGCGGCGGGTATAGCAGGTAGGATGTACGCCTATTTTGAGGGTGCCAACGTCAATGAAATTCAAGGATCTTCGGGACTTCGTGCAGCAACTGGAACAGCGCGGAGAGTTGAAACGCATCCAGATTCCTGTGTCTCCAGTGCTGGAGATGACCGAAATCTGCGACCGCACGCTGCGCGCCAAAGGCCCGGCGTTGTTGTTCGAGAACCCGACCGGCCACACCATTCCAGTGCTCGGCAACCTCTTTGGCACACCCGAGCGCGTGGCGATGGGTATGGGGGCGGAGTCTGTCAGCGAGCTACGGGAAATCGGCAAGTTACTGGCGTTTCTAAAAGAACCTGAGCCGCCGAAAGGTCTGAAAGACGCGTGGTCCAAGCTGCCGATCTTCCGCAAGATCATTTCCATGGCCCCGAAAGTCGTTAAAGACGCGGTGTGCCAGGAAGTCGTGATAGAGGGCGACGATGTCGACCTCGCCATGTTGCCGGTTCAGCATTGCTGGCCCGGTGACGTGGCGCCATTGATTACCTGGGGCCTGACTGTGACCAAAGGTCCGAACAAGGACCGACAGAACCTCGGCATCTATCGTCAGCAAGTGATTGGCCGTAACAAGGTCATCATGCGCTGGTTGAGCCATCGCGGCGGCGCGCTGGACTACCGTGAGTGGTGCGATAAACACCCTGGCCAGCCGTTCCCTGTTTCTGTTGCTTTGGGTGCAGACCCGGCGACTATTTTGGGCGCAGTAACGCCGGTTCCGGATAGTTTGTCTGAATATGCCTTTGCCGGCTTGTTGCGGGGCAATCGGACCGAACTGGTGAAATGCCGAGGCAACGACCTGCAAGTGCCAGCCACTGCCGAGATCATTCTTGAGGGTGTGATCCACCCGGGCGAGATGGCCCCTGAAGGTCCGTACGGCGACCACACTGGCTATTACAACGAGGTCGACAGCTTCCCGGTCTTTACCGTTGAGCGCATCACTCATCGGGTCAAACCGATCTATCACAGCACTTACACCGGCCGTCCGCCTGACGAACCGGCGATTTTGGGTGTGGCATTAAACGAAGTATTTGTACCCATCCTGCAAAAGCAGTTCCCGGAAATCACCGACTTCTATCTGCCGCCTGAAGGCTGCTCGTACCGCATGGCCATTGTGACCATGAAAAAGCAGTATCCGGGGCACGCCAAGCGGGTAATGCTCGGTGTGTGGTCGTTTTTGCGCCAGTTCATGTACACCAAATTCGTGATCGTGACCGACGACGACATCAATGCTCGCGACTGGAATGACGTGATCTGGGCCATCACCACGCGCATGGATCCCAAGCGCGACACGGTGATGATCGAAAATACGCCCATCGACTACCTCGATTTTGCCTCGCCGGTTTCCGGTCTGGGTTCCAAAATGGGGTTGGACGCCACTAACAAATGGCCGGGTGAAACCACCCGTGAATGGGGCCGAGTTATCGTCAAGGACGAAGCTGTTACCCGCCGGGTCGATGACATCTGGAATCAATTAGGAATAGATTGATGCGTGTAACCTTGCAGCCTTCAGGCGCGGTGTTAGAAACCCTGCCTGGCGAGCGAATTCTGGATGCGGCGCAGCGCTTGGGCTATGAATGCCCACAGAGCTGCCGCAATGGTAATTGCCACGTCTGTGCAGCCTTGCTGGTTGAAGGTCAGGTTGAGCAGGCGGGGGAAGTGCGCGATCACGGCGAGGTGTATACCTGCCTGGCAGCACCCCTTGAAGACTGCGTAGTACTGTGGGATGGCGTGCTTGCGTTAGGAGAAATACCGGTGCGAACTCTTGCGTGTCAATTGGTCGAATGTGTCGAAGTGGGTGGTGATGTCTGGCGTGTGCGTTTACGTGCCCCGGCCGGCAAACTCCCGCGTTATCACGCTGGTCAATACGCAATGCTGACGCGCGAAAATGGTGAAAAATCGGCCTTCTCACTGGCCAGTGCACCGCACTCCGGCCGTGAGCTGGAGCTGCATGTTCTGGCTCGTGAGGCCAGCTCGATCAGCTTGATTGAGCAATTGCAGCGCAACCAGATGGTTCGACTTGAGCTGCCCTATGGCGATACCCATTTGGCCGAGTTGCCAGACGGTCCTTTGGTCTTGATCGCCGCCGGAACCGGAATGGCGCAAATGCACAGCCTGATCGAGCACTGCCGAGAGAAAGGCTTCAAGTACCCGGTGCACTTGTACTGGGGCGTGCGTCGTCCCGAGGACTTTTATGGCCTGCAAGAGTGGGAAGCCTGGCAGAACACCCCCAATTTGTTCCTGCACAAAGTCGTCAGTGACCTGTGTGGCTGGGAGGGTCGATGTGGTTTGCTGCATGAGGCCGTGTGCGAAGACATCAGTGATTTAAGCGCTGTGCATGTTTACGCAAGTGGGTCTCCGGCCATGATCTACGGCACCCTCGACGCGTTGGTCAGTGCTGGTATGGACCCGCATCAAATGCGTGCCGATGTGTTCGCCTACT
The DNA here is from genome assembly GCF_022496705.1 of Pseudomonas sp. TMW22091. Lineage (NCBI taxonomy): Bacteria > Pseudomonadati > Pseudomonadota > Gammaproteobacteria > Pseudomonadales > Pseudomonadaceae > Pseudomonas > Pseudomonas sp. TMW22091. The sequence continues at coordinate 33,692 of NZ_SCFI01000016.1, read as the reverse complement.
GTCCACGCCCTTGAAAACAGGGCAGGCAAGCCTTACGTTCAGCGCATAACGCCTGGCTTGCCTGCACGGTTCATCTGACAAACCACACCGTCTGATTTTTCAGTGCTATAAGAATCAACACGTTATTTTGTTTACTTAATGTTAAGCGTGTAAGGCCGCGATCACTGGTTATGACTGTTATAGAAACTACCTGCTTGAACCCGCACTATCCGCCGCGACTCGACCTCGGGGCACCATTGACCCCCGAGCAATTGCACCATTCCCTGCACAGCACCATGGAGCGCCACAAAGGCGGGCCAGTGTGGTTGTTTGCCTACGGCTCACTGATCTGGCGCCCCGAATGTTCAGCGGTCGAGCGCGTGCGCGGGCGGGTGCATGGCTACCACCGTGGCTTGTATCTGTGGTCTCACGAACATCGTGGTACGCCGCAATGGCCGGGTCTGGTATTTGGTCTGGACCGTGGTGGTTCGTGCAGTGGCTTTGCTTACAGGCTGCCAGAAGACAACTTGGAAGCTGCGTTGCATGCGCTGTGGCTGCGGGAAATGCCGGTTCCCTCCTATCGACCTCGCTGGCTTAATTGTCGGTTGGACAATGGCACTGAGGTACAGGCCTTGGGGTTTGTGCTGGAGCGCCATTTACCCAGCTATGCAGGCAATCTGTCGGATAGCGTGCTGCGTCAGGTTCTAGCCAATGCCAGCGGGCGTTTCGGTACCACTCGCGATTATGTTGAGCAGACTGTAAAAGCTCTGCGCACTCATGCCATGCCCGATCGGAATCTGGAAGCACGACTCAAACGCTGCGGTGCGGCCCTGTCTTGAATGATCAGGTAAGGACATGTTCACTGGTTTTTGAAGGCTGGTAGTACTCGTCCCACAGCTGTTTAACCAATTGTTCGTCCTTCAGGCTCAAGTGCTGAAGACGATGTTCGAGTTGTCCTTGCATCAGGCGTACGGCGGCCACGATGTGTGCTGCGCAAGGCTGATGGATGGACGCATCGGCAAGCCCAAAATTGGTTTGTGTATTGGGTGCCTCACCATCAAAGGGCAGCACCCATGAATGCCCGGTCTCTGCAATGGTGTAAACAACCGTGTCTGCGTGGCTGCGGTCTTTATTTAAGGTAATGACACGTTCTTTTTTAAGTGTGTGCAGATCAAGTTCGTCATCCGGCGAGGTTACTGTAAAAGCGATGGTGCCATCTTTAATGAACTTCAAATCATCGCGCGATAACGCGTGATTACCCGTTGCGCAAAATAAAATATCGCACTGTTGGCAAAGATGAGCGGCACTGTGTGCAATGTTTTTTAAAGGAATGTCACCTAGCCGGTTCGGCTCTATATCATGGATAAGGAAATCATTTACGCCTCGCTCTTGCAGCAGACTGCGTATGCGCCCGCCCAACGTGCCGTGACCAATAACGCCAACCCTGACATCACTCCCGAATAACATGATGCCTTGATTTTGCAGGTAGAGTTCGGCGATCAACATAATGCTGTTTGCGGAGGCTAAATCGCTGTTCTTTTTAATCATTGAACGGCCCACCGAGATGAAGGGTCTGTCGCCAGTAGAGGCATTGAAGTATCGGCTTTCCCCATTAATGGCGTACTCAGCGATTCCGGATATTAAATTCGGTTTCAAAATGCTCAACGCCTGTCTGTTCAGGGAAAAATAACCGCCATGGTCAAGTACGACGCAGCTTGAGCTTGGTCCAATGGCCTGTACCAGTATCTCGATCGTGGACGGCGAAAGTGTAACCATGTCGGTTTTTGATATATCCAGAACCGGGTAGTTGGCACTTCTCAAAAACTGCAAAGTGTTATCGTTTTTCTTCGTCGAGTTCTTAAGTATTATTCCGCGTAAATCAAAATACCTGGAAAGGACTTCTATCATGGCCAAGGTTGAACCATAGCGTGGACAGACCAGCACTATTTTTTTTGAAGTAATGTGCGGTGTCATTATCTTTTCAATCAGTGCTGTGTAGAAATTCAGGGCTTTTTTATAGTGTTTTTTATTGATGGCGTGTGCACTGTTCATTTAGAAATCGTCCATGATTTTTTTCGAGATGGTACGTCATGTTTCCCATGATTCTCTTATCATGTTGTTTCTTGTTATGTATTTTAAATGTTGCGATGAACATAAGTTAATCGCGTGTGCGAACAGAGTGTTTCGTGTGACAGGGAGTACTTAAATCCTGGTAGCCTAATAAAAACGCGGGCTAATCAATCGGAGTTGTCCCACAGAACTATCGGAACCCATGAACTGAAAGAATTGGCTACACATTAATATCATTCGCCCCCACGGCACTGATGCCTACGCGGCTTGCCGCAAGTTCTGGAGAACGGTGATGAAGCATTTAATGGGATTGGCAGTTTTGTTGATGACGTTCAGTACCTGGGCACAAAGTTTTCCGCCTTCCGTTGTGTACCTCTTGGAACCCGCCTACCCGAAAGAGTTGGTACGGTTGGGCATCGTGGGTGACGTACGGGTAAAGATGTTGGTCAATCTCGATGGCACCGTCGCGGACCCTGTCATTCTCTATAGCTCTCATCCGGAGTTTGCAGGCGCGACCTTGAAGCTTGTGCGCGAGTGGCGCTTTAGCCCTTGGGCATTAGGCGCAGGTCGGCCGGAGCAGGTCGAGGTTATCGCTCCGGTGCTGTTTAGCGATGATTCCAGCTCCAATACTATTAAACCGTTGAGCGCCATCGATCTTGAGGCGTCAACGTGCCGTCAACTGAACACCGACATTGAGAACCACATGCGACGCAAGGTAGATATTCCTTTGGCTCAGTTGGGGTTATTCAGCAAGACGCGTTACCAACTGATTAGCGGATTGGTGGCGCAGCGTTATTCCAGCGAGGAGTTGGCGATCGCACTGTTTGATCTTTCTCAGGCAACGGGAAGCATCGTGCGTACCTGTCAGCGAACCACCAGCCGCCGATTTGTCGAGAAATTGCCAGAGAGTGTTCAGGCGCTATTGGCGCGCGCGGTGAGCGTAAAAGCCCTTACAGAAAGCCCACCTATTTAAAAAGTGAGGATCAGTACATGAAAGAATTACCTGCCTTTGAGTATTTTTTTGACCCTTATGGTCATCATGCTTTCATTCAAGAAGACATGCTGTGCGATTGCTGCTCAGCAGTTTCTTCGTATCATCACGTAGCATTGTCCAATCTCGACGATGGGGATGAAGTCCATATTTGCCCTGCCTGTGTGGCTGATGGTTCGGCTGCCAAAAAATTCGACCTTGTATTTAATGAAATTGACGAGGATGTCAGTCCGGCAGTCAGAGACATTATTGAGCACAAAACACCGGGGATTAGCAGTTGGCAGCAACAGAGCTGGGAAGTGCACTGCAAAGATGCCTGCATCTATCTGGGTCAGGCTGATGCGCAGGATTTAGCGAATGCCAGCCATTCGAACAAAGCATCATGGATGGACGATTTTGGCCGCAGTGTCGATGATTGGGAGCAGTTTATTGAAGGCCGACCCAATGAAGATTTCGTTGTGGACAAGTATCAGTGTCGTCACTGTGGGGAGACAGTGCTGGTGTATGACTTGTCGTAAACGCAGGCTTATTGTCTTTCCATTGAGCGCACTAGCATTGATAACCCATTTATTGAGTTGAAGCAGCCCTCATTCTAGAACGCTGGTGACCCATCTATTGTTCTGAAAAAAACGGCCGATAACCCGATGAAGCGTTCAAAGGGTGGTCGCCGTGCTGCTTTTGAATGGGGTATCCCGAGCGCTTGCCCAACCCTAAGAGGAGCGAATTGTGAAAGCGTGGATCGTATTGATGCTGGCCCTGTGTTTGCCACTGGCGGCAGTCGCTGAAGAGTCTGAAGAGGGCGCTGCCAAGGTCAGCTACATCACCTTGAGCCCACCCTTTGTGGGTAATTACGGATTGGACGGCAGCCCGAAACTCAAGGTGTTCAAGGCCGATGTTTCCTTGCGAGTAACAGGTGATGAGGCGGCTAAAGCGGTAAAGGCCAATGACCCATTGATCCGAAATCAGTTGGTGGGGTTGTTTGCCCAGCAGACCAGTACAACGTTGAGCAGCGTTGAGGCCAAGGAAAACCTGCGCCAAGCGGCGTTGAAGCAGATTCAACAGGTCATGACCGACGAGACCGGCAAGCCGATGGTGGACGATTTGCTGTTTAACAACTTGATTGTTCAGTAACAATCGAGACCTTTGCATCAAGGTTCATGCGCCCTGTTTTTCCTGTAGTCGCTGCCCAGGCACGAGGCTGCGAGCCCTGCTTACGGCCGCTGCCTCTTGCCTACGACGCCAGGCTCTTGCGGAACCGCCCCAGCGCAATGGCGAAAAACACCAGGCCAATGGCGAGCAGTGCCACTAAGTCTGGCCACACCACCTCTACCGCCGCACCGCGGAACAATATGGCGGTGCTCAAACTGACGAAGTGGGTCGACGGCGAGCATTGCATCACCCATTGCAGCCACTCAGGCATGCTGTCCAGCGGGGTGCTGCCGCCCGACAACAGAAGCATCGGGATGACCACCGGAATCGCCAGCAAGCCGAACTGCGGCGTAGAGCGGGCCAGTGTGGCGAGAAATATCCCCAGCGCCGTGCTGGCGAACAGGTAAAGCGCCGTGACCAGCAAAAACAGAGCCATCGACCCTGCCAGCGGTATGCCCAACGCCCATTTCACGATCACTTCCAGCGATATCCAGGTACACACCACCACCACGAGCATATTGCTCCATATTTTCGCCAGCATGATTTCCAGTGCCGTCAGCGGCAACACCAGCAAGTGGTCGAGGGTGCCGTGTTCACGCTCGCGCAACAGCGCGGTGCCGGTTAACACGATTGCCAGAATGGTGATGTTGTTGACGATCTGGATCACCGCCAAAAACCATCCGCCTTCCAGATTGGAGTTGAACAGCGCACGGCTTGAAATCCGCGCGGGGGTGTTCGCAGCAGCGTTACCTTGGCCTGCGTAATCAAGCAACGCTCTCTGGAAAATCTGCCCAATGTAACCTGCGCCCATGAAGGCCTGACTCATGGCAGTTGCATCAACGTTAACTTGTACACTGGGTTCGCGACCGGCCAGCAAGTCAGCCTGGAAGTTAGCCGGCACGTTGATCACAAACGTGTACTGGCCGTTATCCATCGCCTGATCAAACTGGTCATACGGCAAGGCTTGCGGTGCCTTGAATTCTGGAGGCAGCAGCGACTCGCTGAGTTTGCGCGACAGGGTGCTGTGGTCTTCATCAATGAAGCCAACACTGGCGTTGTGCACGCCGATGATGGAGCTTGATGCCGGCATATAGATCGCCACGGTAAAGGCATAGAGCAAAAAAAGCAGCAGGACGTTGTCGTGCCGCAGGCTGGTGAACTCTTTAAGGCCAAGTCGCAGGATGTGAGAGAGCTTGTGCATCAAACCTCCTGCTTCTTGAGCATGATCAGGCTCAGCCCGGTAAAGGCGACAAAAAAGCCGAACAACGCCAGGCATTGCGGCCATAGCTGGCGTAAATCAAGCGCTTTGGTGAAGGTGCCCACCGCGATATCGAGGAAGTGCCCTGCCGGAAATAACATGCCCATCATGGCCGATGCACCCTCCAGCGAGGAGCGAGGCACCAGCAATCCGGAAAACTGAATGGTGGGCAGGCTGGTAATGATCATGGTGCCCAGAATGGCCGCAATTTGAGTGCGGGTGAACGCTGAAATCAACAGCCCCATGCTAGTGGTCGACAGCACATACAGCAGGCCGCCCAGTGCCAGAGTGAAGCCGCTGCCTTTGAACGGAACGCCAAACAGCCATCGATTCATTGCCACCAGCAATGCCAGATTGACCAGGCTGACTGCCAGATAGGGCGCTTGTTTGCCCAACAGGAACTCAAGACGCGTAAGGGGGGTGGCGTAGAAGTTGGTGATCGACCCCAGCTCTTTTTCACGCACGATGCCCAGTGCCGTGAGCATCGCCGGGATAAAGGCGAGAATCAGCGCCATCACGCCGGGGCCGATGGCATTGACGCTGATCACATCCTGGTTGTAGCGAAACCGGGTTTCGAGCTTTGCCACCGCCTGTTTGTTTTGCGCCAGACTGCTCAAGTCGGCCAATTTCTCAAGGTTGGCTTGGTGCACGGCCTGAATGTAACTGCGACTTGTCTCCGCACGAAATGGCATGCCGCCATCGAGCCATGCGGCAACGGTAGGCTGGCGACCGGCATAGAGGTCCCGGCCAAAGCCTGGAGGAATCTCCAAAGCGATTTTGATTTCCGAGCGTTGCAGCCGTTCGTGCAATTCGTCGGCGCTGTGGATCGGCGCGTGCTCTTCAAAATAGCGGGAGCCACGAAAGGCTTCGAGGTAGGCGCGGCTTTGCGGGCTTTGGTCCTGGTCGTAAACGGCAAACGCGAGGTCTTCCACATCCAGCGAAATGCCGTAGCCAAATATCACCATCATGAAAACGGCACCTAACAAGGCGAACGCCATACGCACCTTGTCGCGTAACAGCTCTTTGGTTTCACGACTGGCCACGGCAAACAAACGAGTGAGGCTAAAACCACTTTTACTCGGTGGCGGTGGTGTGTTCACCGCGGGGCTTGCGGTGGTTTCGGCAGGGGTCGGTGTTTGTTCGTTTTGCGCTTGCTCAAGGCAGGTGACAAAAGCCGCTTCCAGGGTTTCGCCCTTGAACTGCTGCTGTAGCGCGGCCGGCGTATCACACGCCAGAACCTTGCCCGCGTGCATCAGCGAGATGCGGTCACAGCGCTGGGCCTCGTTCATAAAGTGAGTCGACAAGAATATTGTCACCCCCTGATCACGCGACAACTCGATGAGCAGGCGCCAGAAATCATCGCGCGCGGCCGGGTCGACACCGGAAGTCGGTTCATCAAGGATCAGCACTTCGGGACGATGCAGCACCGCCACCGCCAGTGACAAACGTTGGCGTAGCCCCAGAGGCAGTTCGCCGGATTGCTGTTCGGCCACGTCGCTGAGGTCGAAGCGTTCAATCAGCTCTTCGATGCGCGCTCGACTGTCGTCTTTATCCATGTCAAACAGTTGGGCGTGCAACACCAGGTTTTGGCGCACGCTCAATTCGCCATACAGCGAAAAATTCTGCGACATAAAGCCCACACGTTTACGTGTGGCCAAGTCGCTGGCGTTAACCGGGTTGCCCAGCAGTTCGGCGCTGCCTTCGGTGGCAGGTACCAGCCCGGTGAGCACTTTCATGGTGGAGGTTTTGCCACAGCCGTTGGAGCCGAGAAAACCGAATATCTCGCCGCGACCAATGGCAAAGCTGACGTTGTTCACGGCCGTGAAATCGCCGAATTTAAGGGTCAGGTCGTGAGCTTCAATCGCGATATCACTGTTGTCGTGGGTGCGTGGCGGTATCACCAGCGGTTCATTGTTTTGACCGCTGTCCCCCTGGAAATGGGTGAAGGCTTCATCGAGTTTGCCGGTGGGTGATACGGCGGCCAAATCCTGGGTCAAGCCGGTGGCAATCAAGGTGCCGCGATCAAGCATCAGGCAGTGCTCAAACTGCTCAGCCTCTTCCATGTAGGCCGTGGCCACCAGCAGGGTCAACTGGGGTCGCTGGCTGCGTACATCGTTGACCAACTCCCAGAAACGGCGGCGTGACAGTGGATCTACGCCTGTAGTGGGTTCGTCGAGGATCAGCAGATCGGGTTCGTGGATCAAGGCGCAACACAGGCCGAGTTTTTGCTTCATCCCGCCGGATAACTTGCCCGCCGGGCGTTCGGCAAAGCGTTCAAGGTCGGTGGCCTTGAGCAATTGCGCCATTCGCTGTTCGCATTCGTCTTTTGACAGGCCGAACAACGTACCGAAAAAACGGATATTTTCGCTGATCGACAGTTCCGGATACAGGTTGCCGCCCAGTCCTTGGGGCATAAAGGCGATCAGCGGATAGAGCGTGTTGCGATGGCTACGATCATCGATGGGGCCGTCGAGCACCTCCAGCGTGCCTTGCTGCAGCTTTTTGACCCCGGCAATCAGCCCGAGCAGACTTGATTTACCGGCGCCATCGGGGCCGATCAATCCGCAGCGCGTACCTTTTGGCAGGCTGAAGGTGACGTCCAGTAGCGCCTGTTGCTTGCCATACCGGTGGCTGATGCCACTGGCGTTGATCGCCGGGGCGGTCATTGCAGATTGGCCGGCCAGTCTACGTCGGCAGTTCGCACATAGCCTGCCCCCGGCATGCCGGGTTTGGCTTGCGGTACGGCGCCAGGATCGGTCAGGCGCAGTTTGACGCGGAACACCAATTTTTGCCGTTCATCGCGTGTTTCGACCTCTTTCGGCGTGAACTGCGATTTGTCGGCGACAAATGAGACTTTGGCCGGCAGCGGCTGATCAGGCAGCGCATCAAGGACGATACGGGCTTCGCCACCGACGGTGAGTTTGCCAACCACGGCGGCAGGTAAGTAGAGATTCATGTACTGATCGCTGGGGTCAATCATCATAAAGACCCGTCCACCCGAACCGAGCACTTCACCCGGTTCAGCCAGGCGCAACTGAATGATCCCGTTGATAGGCGCGCGCAGGCTGCTGTCTTCTATTTCGCTGGTCAGTTGCGCCACTTGCGCTTCGCTGGAAACAATGGCGGCTCTGGCAGCGGCCACCTGCGCTTGCGCAGCCGTGACGGCGGAGTTGCTGGTACTGAACTTCGCCTGTTGTTGATCGAGCTGTTGGCCGCTGGCAAACCCGCGCTGGGCCAGTTGGCTAATGCGCTTGAGTTCCTGGCTGGCGAGCAGTTTTTCGCTCTGGCGCAGTTTGACGTTGGCTTCGTTGGCCGCCAGCGTTTCACGGGCTCTTTGTACTTCGGCCTGGGCCTGCGCGCGGGAGGCTTCCAGCGTGCGCGTGTCCATGCGGGCCAGCAGTTGGCCTTTGGTGACGTGGTCGCCTTCGTCAACCAGTACTTCGGCCAGACGACCTGGGATTTTTGCAGCGATTTGCACTTCGGTGGATTCGAGCCGGCCGTTGCCCATGGCGATGCCTTCGGGGAGGCGATCATGTTGGGACTTCCAGTAACCGAACCCGCCTGCTGCGATCAGCAAAATTGCCAACGGAATAACAAAGTAATGCGAAATACGGTTATTTGTGGACATGCCGACATCCTGTGTCACAGAGCGCTCTAGTTTGACGATTTCAAGTCCGATGGACCTTGATTCCAATCAAAGGAAGTCCAGAGCCTAGACGCTAAAACAGGATGTTGCCTGCCGACCTTCGGCAGCTGCTACGCGTTAGCCATCACCACCGCCCATTGCTCCGGTGTCACGGGCATCACAGAAAGGCGGCTGCCTTTTTGAACCAGCGGCATCTCGGCCAATGCAGTTTGTTGTTTCAGGTAGTCGAGCGTGATGACCTTGGCAAAGGTGTGTACGTGGGCCACTTGCAGGGCGCTCCACGGGTTCTTCTCGGGGGTTGCCTTGGGGTCGAAGTAGTGGCTTTGCGGATCAAGCGCAGTGGGGTCCGGGTAAGCCGCCTGAACGATTCGCCCCACACCGGCAATCCCGGGTTGTGGACAGCTGGAGTGATAGAAAAAGAATTCGTCCCCGACGGCCATGGAGCGGATGAAGTTGCGCGCCTGATAGTTACGAACACCGTCCCAACGAGCTTCGCCCAGCTTCTGTAAATCTTTGATCGAGAACTCGTCAGGCTCGGATTTCATTAACCAATAGGCCATTTTTCCTACTCCTTAAATGCGGCGTGGTCATATTGTCTGGCAAGCGGTTTGTAAACCGACAGTCGGTTGACGTCAGTATTTGCGTGTCTGTTCGTGTTGCCTCAGAATGCCGGGATTTTAAGCTTGACGCTGCTGCACGGCCTATAACAAAAACCGTTGCTTCATCGTATTGATGTGCCTGAAGGGGGGCAATCAATGAAACGCAAACCGGATTTACTGTGGATGTTGGTTATTTTGTTCGGTTTGGGCGTGGTTACAACCGGTTATGCGCAAAGCCTCTGGTCGAACTCGACCGACGCGCCGATTGAGTTGGCGCAACAGCAAATACCACCGTTTAAACGCTAAACACTTTCTGGTTAGGGCATCGCTTATTTCAGTGATGCCTTGGTTGTCAGTGGGCGACGTACCAACGACTGTCCGAGACGGTGCCCTGCAAGGGTACATCCCAGCTGGCTTGGGCCAGAGTCGGTACTTTTTGGCATTCGTGGGCCAGCCCCAATAGCGTTGGCTTGCGCCAGCATTGACGTCGTGCCAGATACGCCAGGCTGCGGTCATAAAAACCGCCGCCCATGCCCAGTCTTCCCCCTGTGGCATCAAACCCAACCAATGGCAACAGCACCAGGTCGAGTGTCCAGACCTTGCGTTGACGTGCGCTATTGATAAGGGGCTCAAGAATGCGAAAACGGTTGGGGATAAGCTTTTCGCCGGGAGCGATACGCTGAAACACCATCTTGGTTTTAGGCCACGCGCTGAGCACCGGCAGGTAGGTGATCTTGCCCCGTCGTTGAGCTTCTTTGAGCAGCAGGCGCGGGTCGATTTCACCGTCTGTTGGCAAGTACAGGGCAATGTGTTTGGCGCGGCGAAACAGTGGGTGTTGCGCCAATTGCCGATACAGGCCACGGGCGGCCTGACGTTGCGCGCAGGGCGATAGTTCGCGGCGGGCTTTGCGCAATTGTCGGCGAAGTTGTGGGCGTGTCACCGGTTCGGTCATGGTGGCGTGCAGTTCAAGGTCGAGTCACCGGACGGTGTACCCGTGAAAGCCAATGCCAGCAAGAAGCTGGCATTGCGCTAATAAATCAGGCTCCCCGACGTACCGCTGTCGGCTTGGCCCTTGAACCCGAAAGTTCAAGGTGGAAGTTGCAGTAGACCTTAAGGCTTTCCGTCTAGCGGACATGCACACCGGCCCAACGTGCAAGCTCCAGGGTAGTGCGAATCGGCTCAGGGACATCGCTAACTGGCGAATACTCCAGGGAGTGGCGCGAGTATACCCCAAAGAAACCTTTTGAATCAGCTTTGACGTTCGTTCGGATCAGCGGCGAGCACCACATCGACGCGTTCAAGCAGATCGCGTACCTGTTCGCGGGTGGAACCGCTGGTCTGAACTTCAGCGACTTCCTGTTTGTGCAACAGATCGTGAGTGATGTTCAGCGCGGCCATCACGGCAATACGATCGGCGCCAATCACTTTGCCGCTGCTGCGAATTTCGCGCATTTTACCGTCCAGATATCGAGCGGCGCTCACCAGATTGCTGCGTTCTTCCTGGGGGCACATGATCGAATAGTCTTTATCGAGAATCTGTACGGTGATGCTGTTACTTGAACTCATGAGTCTTGCTCCAGGGCTTTGAGGCGCGAAATCATCGATTCCACCTTGTGTCGGGCGATTTCGTTTTTTTCAATGAGGTGCGCGCGTTCCTCGCGCCAAGTCTTTTCCTGAGCTACTAAGAGTCCGTTTTGGCGGTTAAGTTGCTCGACTCGGGCAATCAGTAATTCAAGTCTAGCCATCAGTGCATGCAGGTCAGTGTCTTCCATTAGGTCCTACTGTGTTTTTCTGATGGAGGGTGAAAGCCAACCGTATTGACGCCTTGATGGTCTGGCTCGTCTGCCGATGCTACGATACAAGGCCTCCATTCTAGACATAGCGCCGCTTGGCGCCTAGCTGACCATGCCTATTCAGAATTCCCCGTATCAAGCTTTTGTAACCCTGCTCACTGACAGCGGTCATTCCGTCTCGCCTGCTGAACTGCACGGCCATTTACTGGGCCGCAGTTGTGCTGGCGCCGGTTTTGAGCACGAGGCCTGGTTGGCTGAGGCCACCGAGCTACTTTCCGGTGAGCCGCAGGACAACGTACGCAATGCCTTGATCGGTTTGCAAGAGATGGTCAAAGGTGAACTGACCAGTGACGACATGACCGTCGTACTGCTGTTGCCGACCGACGATGCTCCGCTGCCCGAGCGCGCCGCAGCGCTGGGTGAGTGGTGCCGTGGTTTCCTCAGCGGTTTCGGCCTGAACCGTCGCGAATATGCGATGAGCGATGAAGCCAACGAAGTGCTGCGCGATCTGGCGGCTATTTCTCAGGTGCAAGACGCCCTGGAAGAGTCCGAAGACGCCGAGACCGACTACATGCAAGTGATGGAGTACCTGCGTGTTGCGCCGCTGTTGCTGTTTACCGAAACCACAAAGTCCGAAGCGCCGGCTGCCAAGCCTTCACTGCACTGATTGATCGCCAAGAGGGAACCCGTCTGCCCATGATCCATATCCCGAAATCGGAATACACACGTCGCCGCAAGGCGTTGATGGAGCAGATGGGGCCTAACAGCATCGCGATATTGCCTGCTGCGCCAGTGGCTATTCGCAATCGTGATGTCGAATACCTTTACCGTCAGGACAGCAATTTCCAGTACCTGAGCGGTTTTCCCGAGCCTGAGGCCGTGATCGTTTTGATCCCCGGTCGTGCCCATGGGCAATACGTGCTGTTTTGTCGCGAGCGCAACCCCGAGCGAGAGCTGTGGGACGGCCTGCGCGCCGGGCAAGAAGGTGCTATTCGTGACTTCGGCGCAGATGATGCGTTCCCCATCACTGACATTGACGACATCCTGCCGGGCTTGATTGAAGGCCGTGACCGGGTGTATTCGGCGATGGGTAACAACCCGCCCTTCGACCGTCACCTGATGGACTGGATCAACACCATCCGCTCCAAGGCCGATTTGGGGGCCCAGCCACCAGAGGAATTCGTTGCGCTGGATCACCTGCTGCATGATATGCGTCTGTATAAATCCGCGTCTGAAATCAAGGTCATGCGCCATGCGGCGCAGATCTCGGCCCGAGCTCACATCCGTGCAATGCAGGCCAGTCGGGCCGGTTTGCATGAGTACAGCCTTGAAGCAGAGCTGGATTACGAATTTCGCAAAAGCGGGGCAAAAATGCCCGCCTATGGCTCTATCGTCGCTGCTGGCGATAACAGCTGCATCCTTCATTACCAAGAGAATGACGCCCTGCTCAAGGACGGCGATCTGGTATTGATTGATGCGGGCTGTGAGATTGACTGCTATGCCAGCGATATTAGCCGTACGTTCCCTGTAAACGGCCAGTTCTCGGTGGAACAGAAAGCCATTTATGAACTGGTGCTGGCCTCGCAAGAAGCGGCTTTTGCCGAGATTGCTCCCAACAAACACTGGAATCAGGCGCACGAAGCCACGGTGCAGGTCATCACGGCGGGCCTGGTTGAACTCGGTTTGTTGCAGGGCGATGTCGATGAGTTGATCGCCAGCGAAGCCTATAAATCCTTTTACATGCACCGTGCCGGGCACTGGCTGGGGCTTGATGTGCATGACGTTGGCGAATACAAGGTCGGCGGTGAATGGCGCGTGCTGGAACCCGGCATGACCTTGACGGTTGAGCCGGGTATCTACATCAGCCCCTCTAACATGCAAGTCGCAAAAAAATGGCGCGGCATCGGTGTACGCATTGAGGATGACGTAGTGGTCACTAAAAATGGCTGTGAAATTCTGACGGGCGACGTGCCCAAAACCGTCGCCGAAATCGAAGCCTTGATGGCCTCTGCGCGGACGAACGCAGCATGAGCCGTGTCAGTCTGGCAATCATTGGTGGTGGTCTGGTCGGAGCCAGCCTGGCCTTGGCGTTGCAGTCCGGGGCAAAGGCGCGCGGGTGGAAAATCGTCCTGATCGAACCCTTTGCGCCCGGCAACACTTACCAGCCGAGTTATGACGCCCGCTCTTCGGCGCTTAGTTATGGTGCCCGTCTTATCTATGAGCGCATGGGCGTGTGGTCGGCGATTGCCGAACGTGCCGAGCCGATCAAGGATATTCACGTTTCTGATCGCGGTCGCTTCTCCACCGCCCGCTTGTCCGCTCGTGAAGAGGGCGTTCCGGCCTTGGGGTACGTGGTCGAAAACGCCTGGTTGGGTCAATGTTTGTGGAAAGGTCTGGACCCTGAAGTGATCAGCTGGCGGTGTCCGGCCGAAGTTACCCACATGCAGCCGATGGAGACGGGCTACCGGTTGACCCTCAACGACGAAACCTCGCTCGACTGCGACCTTGCAGTACTGGCTGATGGCGGGCGTTCGGGCTTGCGTGAACAGTTGGGTATCAATGTGCGCAAGCGTCCTTACGACCAGAGTGCGTTGATTGCCAACATCACTCCCAGCCAGCCCCATGACGGCATGGCGTTTGAACGCTTCACCGACGAAGGGCCGATGGCCTTGCTGCCCTTGCCCGACAATCGCTGCGCATTGGTGTGGACGCGTCTGGGAATGGATGCCAAACGCCTTGCCGATGTGGACGAGCGCAGCTTCTTGCGCGAATTGCAGAGCGTGTTCGGCTATCGTCTGGGCACGCTTAAGCAAGTCGGCGCGCGGCATTTGTACCCGCTGACACTGGTCGAAGCTGATGAACAAGTACGGCCGCACCTTGCGGTACTGGGAAATGCGGCTCACAGCCTGCATCCAATCGCGGGGCAGGGCTTCAACCTCTCGTTGCGCGATGCTCAGGCTTTGGCGGATGTGCTGTTGGCGAGTGACAAAACGCCCGGCGATTTGGCTACGCTGTTGAGTTATCAACAGCACCAGATGCCTGATCAACAACTGACCATTGGTTTCTCGGACCAGGTGACGCGTTTGTTTGGCAGCGATCAAACGCTGGTATCCCTGGGCCGCAACCTCGGCTTGCTGGGCCTCGACCTGATGCCGCCAGCCAAGCGCTGGTTTGCCCGTCAGGCCATGGGGCTGGGCACCCGCGCAGACAGTTGATGACGACCGGCGCTCAAGTGCCGGGTCGAACCCTTTTTTCAGATGCGGCCATTGCCGCTCACGAGACAGGCTTAAAGCATGGAAATGCGCGCAGATTTGCTGATTGTTGGGGCCGGAATGGTCGGAAGCGCCCTTGCGCTGGCGCTCAAAAATAGCGGACTGAACATCCTGTTGCTGGATGGCAGCCCGTTGAGCGTTAAACCCTTCACGGCCCAAGCCCCTTTTGAGCCTCGCGTGAGCGCATTGTCGGCGGCCAGCCAACGCATCCTTGAGCGTCTGGGGGCGTGGGAGGGCATTACTCAGCGGCGTGTCAGTCCGTACTCGCACATGCACGTGTGGGATGGCAGCGGCACCGGGCAGATCCACTTCTCGGCAGCCAGTGTGCATGCCGAGGTGCTGGGGCATATTGTCGAAAACCGAGTGGTGCAGGACGCGTTGCTGGAGTGTGTGCAGGGCGCTGACATTGAAATGCTGGCCAATGCGCGCCTTGAGCAGATGCGCCGCTCGGGTGATGACTGGCTGCTCACGCTGGCTGATGGCCGCACCTTGCGTGCTCCGCTGGTGATTGCTGCCGATGGCGCCAACTCCGCAGTACGCCGTCTGACCGGCTGTGAGACCCGTGAGTGGGATTACCAGCATCACGCCATCGTGACCAGTGTGCGTTGCGCGCAGGCTCACCAGCGAACCGCCTGGCAGCGTTTTACTGACAACGGGCCATTGGCATTCCTGCCTTTGGAGCGCGAAGGTGAACAAGACTGGTGTTCGATTGTTTGGTCGACCACGCCTGAAGAGGCCGAACAGTTGATGGGGCTCGAGGACGAGGCTTTTTGCCGCGCGCTGGAATTGGCTTTTGAAGGCCGACTGGGCGCCGTGCTCAGCGCTGATCCACGAGTATGCGTTCCCCTGCGTCAACGTCATGCCAAACGCTACGTGGCTGAAGGCCTCGCACTGATCGGCGATGCGGCGCACACCATTCACCCGCTGGCCGGGCAGGGAGTCAATCTGGGTTTTCTGGATGCCGCAGTGCTGGCCGATGTGCTGTTGCATGCGCAGGACCGTGGCGAACGCCTGGCAGATGTACGGGTACTGAGCCGTTATGAACGTCGACGCATGCCGCACAATTTGGCGCTGATGGCCGCGATGGAAGGCTTTGAGCGACTGTTCCAGTCCGACTCGCTCACTGCGCGGCTGGTGCGTAATACCGGTTTGAAGTGGGTCGATAAAATGCCTGAAGCAAAAGCCCTTTTCGTGCGCCAGGCGCTGGGCTTGAGCGGAGATTTACCGCCGTTGGCCAAGGCGTGATGGGGGGCGATTACTTCGCTCCTGCCTTTTTAGTAACATCTAGTAACGGCTCGAGGGCGAGTTCGGTTGAGATGGCAAATGTGATTCACTACCATTTACACCCGATTCGCATCACGAGAGACCGCCTCCCATGCTGGCACCCAAGCGTCTACTGACTGCCCTGGCCCTTACCGTTTTTGCGAGCAGTGTGTCTGCTGCCGATGAAGTGGTGGTGTATTCCTCGCGTATCGACGAGCTGATCAAACCGGTATTTGATGCCTACACCGCCAAGACCGGGGTCAAGGTCAAGTTCATCACTGATAAAGAAGCGCCGCTCATGCAGCGCATTAAGGCCGAGGGCGAAAACGCCACCGCCGATCTGTTGCTCACCGTAGACGCCGGTAACCTGTGGCAAGCCGAACAAATGGGCATACTGCAGCCGCTCAAGTCGGACGTGATTGATCAAAACATCCCTCCTCAGTACCGCTCCTCATCCCACCAGTGGACAGGCCTTAGCCTGCGTGCACGTACCATCGCCTACGCCACCGACCGGGTGAAACCAGAAGAGTTGTCGACCTACGAAGCCCTCGCCGACAAGAAGTGGGAAGGGCGCTTGTGTCTGCGCACGGCTAAAAAGGTCTACAACCAGTCGCTCACGGCCACGATGATCGAAGTGAACGGCCCGGAGAAAACCGAACAAATTCTCAAAGGCTGGGTTAATAACCTGTCCACTGACGTGTTTTCCGATGACATTGCGGTGCTTGAGGCCATCAACGCCGGGCAATGCGACGTCGGCATCGTCAACACCTACTACTACGGCCGCCTGCACAAGCAAAAGCCGGACCTGGGTGTGAAGCTGTTCTGGCCAAATCAAGCGGATCGTGGCGTGCACGTCAACTTGTCGGGGATCGGTTTGACCAAATATGCACCGCATCCTGAAGCTGCCAAGGCGCTCGTGGAATGGATGACTACGCCAGAAGCGCAGGCGATTTTTGCCGGTACCAATCAGGAGTTTCCGGCTAACCCCGCAGTTGCGCCTTCGGCTGAAGTGGCCAGTTGGGGCAGTTTCAAGGCCGACGCCCTGCCGGTTGAAGTGGCAGGCAAGCGGCAGGCCGAAGCCATCCGCATGATGGACCGTGCGGGCTGGAATTGATTAAAAGCCCCTCACCCCAACCCTCTCCCGGAGGGAGAGGGTGCTGATGGCAGGCGTCACGCCAATCTGCTTTTGCATTTAGTCCCCTCTCCCTCCGGGAGAGGGCTAGGGTGAGGGCAGCATTAGCCCTACACTCCCTCGCATTACCCACCTTCCGAGAGTTTTTTGTGGCCCATCCTGCCCAACGTCGCTGGTATCCGCTGGTTTTTACCATTGCTGCTCTAGTGCTGTTACCGCTGAGCGTACTGTTGCTCTCCTGGCAAAGTATCGACTCGCAGATCTGGAGCCACCTCTGGGACACGCAGATGCCACGCTTGCTGGGCAACACCCTGACATTGATCGTCGGGGTTGGTATTGGCGTGACGCTGCTGGGGGTCAGCCTGGCGTGGTTGACCAGCTTGTGTGAGTTCCCCGGCAGACGCTGGCTGGACTGGGCGCTGATGCTGCCCTTCGCGATCCCGGCCTATGTGTTGGCGTTTGTTTTTGTCGGCCTGCTGGATTTTGCCGGGCCCGTGCAGACCTTGCTGCGGGAATGGTTTGGCATGGGCCTGCGCTTGCCGAGGGTGCGATCCACCGGCGGTGTGATCATCGTGCTGATGCTGGTGTTTTATCCCTACGTTTACCTGCTGGCGCGTACGGCATTTCTCGCCCAGGGCAAAGGTTTGATGGAAGCCGCTCGCGTGCTGGGCCAAAGCCCGTGGCAGGCGTTCTGGCGAGTTGCCTTGCCGATGGCGCGACCGGCGATTGGGGCGGGCGTTGCTCTGGCATTGATGGAAACCCTTGCTGATTTCGGTGCGGTGTCGGTGTTTAATTTCGACACCTTTACCACCGCCATCTACAAAACCTGGTACGGGTTCTTCAGCCTTTCAACAGCTGCTCAATTGGCCAGTTTGTTGTTGCTGGTGGTCATGGTGGTGCTGTACGGCGAACGCCGGGCACGCGGTGCCAGCCGGGCCAGCAACGAGCGGCCACGGGTCAAGGCGTTGTATCACTTGCGTGGGCCCAAGGCATGGTTGGCCAGCGGTTGGTGCTTGTTGGTCTTTGCCTGTGCGTTTGTGATTCCCATGCTGCAACTGGTGGTGTGGTTCTGGCAGCGCGGACGCTTTGATCTGGATGAGCGCTACACCGGGCTGATTCTTCACACCTTGTATTTAGGTGCCATGGCCGCGTTGATTACGGTCAGCGTCGCATTAGTGCTGGCGTTTGCCCGACGTCAGGCACCCACACCAGCGATTCGGGCCGGGGTCAGCCTGGCCAATCTGGGCTATGCCTTGCCGGGTTCCGTGCTCGCGGTCTCCATCATGCTGGCTTTCAGCTACCTGGATCGTGAACTAGTGATTCCACTGTCCGGCTGGTTGGGTGGGGCGGGTAAGCCGCTCTTGCTCGGCAGCCTGTCAGCCTTGCTGCTGGCGTATCTGGTGCGCTTTATCGCTGTGGCCTATGGCCCGCTTGAAAGCAGTCTGGCGCGCATTCGTCCTTCATTGCCTGAGGCCGCCCGGAGTTTAGGCGTGAGTGGCCCACGACTTTTTATCAAGGTGTATCTGCCGTTATTACTGCCCGGCACCTTGAGCGCCGCATTGTTGGTGTTTGTCGATGTGCTCAAAGAAATGCCCGCAACCCTGCTGATGCGTCCATTTGGGTGGGATACGCTGGCGGTGCGTATTTTTGAGATGACCAGTGAAGGCGAATGGGCGCGGGCTTCTTTGCCCGCGCTGACGTTGGTGCTGGTTGGTCTACTGCCGGTCATCGGGTTGATTCGCCGTTCCGCCCATCGCAACGGTTAGGTGCCAGTGCTTGCCCATGCGGCTACAATGCGCCGCATTCGGTGCGGTTTGTCTGTCAGGCCGGGTTCTCTGTTAAACGGTTCAAGGTCTCTGCCTGAGATCTGAAATGTTTAACATGCCTGTCCGCACCTTCGCCACGCCCGGAAGGAGAAACCCATGGGACAGCGTACGCCTCTGTATGACCTGCATCTCGCCCTAGGCGCGAAAATGGTCGATTTTGGCGGTTGGGATATGCCCCTGCATTACGGCTCGCAAGTTGAGGAACACCACGAGGTGCGCCGCGACTGTGGGGTTTTTGATGTTTCGCATATGACCGTGATTGACGTCATCGGTGATCAGGCCAAGGAATGGCTCCAGCATTTGTTGGCCAACGATGTCGACCGTTTGAACACGCCCGGCCGCGCACTCTATAGCGCCATGCTCAATGAGCAGGGCGGCGTGGTTGACGACATGATTGTCTACCTGATGCCCACGGGTTATCGGCTAGTCGTCAATGCCGCCACTCGTGAACAGGATCTGGCCTGGATGTCGGCTCAGGCTCAAGGTTATGCCGTACAACTGCTGGAGCGGCCCGAGCTGGCGCTGCTGGCCATACAAGGCCCACACGCTCGGCACAAAGTCGCCGAACTGGTGGATCAGGCCCGTGGCCAACTTATCCAGCAACTCAAGCCCTTCGAAGGGCACAGCTGCGGTGACTGGTTTATCGCCCGTACCGGCTATACCGGCGAAGATGGCCTGGAAATTATGCTCCCGGCTGACCAGGCCCCGGCGTTCTTCAACGATCTGGTGGGCGCCGGTATATCCCCTATTGGCCTGGGTGCCCGCGATACGCTGCGTCTTGAGGCGGGCATGAACCTCTATGGGCAGGATATTCACCTGTCTGTCTCGCCACTTTCAGCCAATATGGCCTGGACCATTGCGTGGGAACCGGCCACACGTCAGTTTATTGGGCGCGCTGCGCTGGAGGCTGAAAAAGCCGGCGGCGTACCGCTCAAACTGGTGGGTTTGGTGCTTGAAGAGCGCGGCGTATTGCGTGCCCATCAGGTTGTTCGGATCGCGGGTATTGGCGAAGGGGAGATCACCAGTGGTAGTTTCTCTCCTACGTTAAGCAAGTCGATTGCTTTGGCGCGAGTTCCGACGGCTACGGCAGACCGTGCCGAGGTCGAAATTCGGGGTAAGTGGTATCCGGTTCGCGTGGTTAAACCGACTTTTGTTCGTCTGGGCAAAGCCTTGATCTAACCTTTACTGGCAGGCTTGTACCCTGTGCAAGCCGCCGACAATTCCTTTTGAGGACACTGAATATGAGCAATATCCCTGCCGAGCTGCGTTTTGCTGAAAGTCACGAATGGGCCCGCCTGGAAGCTGACGGCACGGTGACCGTGGGCATTAGCGATCACGCTCAGGAAGCCTTGGGGGATGTGGTGTTTGTTGAGTTGGCCGAAATCGGTAAAGTATTTGCCGCAGGCGAGACGGCAGGTGTCGTGGAGTCGGTAAAGGCCGCTTCGGACATCTACGCGCCAGTGTCTGGAGAAGTGGTTGCGGTCAACGAAGACCTGGCTGACAGCCCGGAAAGCCTGAACAATACTCCGTACCAGTCCTGGATTTTCAAACTCAAGCCAAGCGATACCGCTGAACTGGACAAACTGCTGGACGCTGCCGGTTACAAAGCCGCGATTGGCGAGTAAACCACTCTTGTAGCAGCTGCCGCAGGCGGCGTTCGGTTGCGCAGCAATCGTAAATTCGGTGCTCACGATTTTATTGATAGACCGTGATCACAGGTTTTACGACGACGGTGTCGCCGGACGCAGCCTTCGGCAGCTGCTACGGGGGATGTGGTTTACGCGTCTTTCAATACCGCTTTCACCGCCGCCACCGAGCGCTCGACGTCGGCTTTGGTCATTGCCGTAAACATCGGCAGCGATACGATCAAGCGCCCGACCCGTTCGGAAATTGGCAGCATGCCTTCGCTAAACCCTCGCGCGCGATACAAGCTCAACAAGTGAATCGGCGGGTAGTGATAACCCACGCCGACACCCAGCGCCTGCATCTCTTTCATGAAGGTAGCGCGGGCAGGTTCACCGTCTTTGCGTTCAGGCAGCACGAGCTGGAATAAATGCCAGTTGGTGTTATTGAAGTCAGCCACCGGCAGTTGCGCACCGTACTGCGCCTCAAACTCAGGGCCGAAGCTGTCGAAGTAGTGTTTAGCCAACTCGCGGCGATGCGCCGTAATGGCTTCGATATGGGCAAACTGGCCCAGACCAATGGCGGCCGCAATGTCCGTCATATTGAATTTGCCGCCCAATACATCCACGTCCAGGCCATCGAAGCCACTGCGGGTAACGCCTTGCAGGCGGTACTTCTCGGCCAGACGCGCTTCCTCTTCATTATTCAGTACCAAACAGCCGCCTTCGGATGACGTGATGTTCTTGTTGGCCTGAAAACTGAAGGATACAAAATCACCGCGTGCGCCGATGCGTTGGCCGTTCCAGCTTGAGCCCAAGGCTTGTGCGGCATCTTCAACCACCCGCAGGTTGTGTTTTTTGGCCAGTGCGTAGAGGGCCTCCATGTCCACTGGCAAGCCCGACAGATAGACCGGGATGATTGCCTTGGTACGTGGCGTGATGGCCGCCTCGACTTTTGTCAGATCAATATTGCGAGTCACCGGGTCTATATCGGCAAATACGGGGGTGGCGCCGACTTCGAGAATCACATTGGCCGTTGCGACCCATGAAATAGAGGTGGTGATGACTTCGTCTCCAGCACCGATGCCCGCGATGCGCAGAGCAATTTCCATCGTGCAGGTGCCGGAGTTGAAGGTACGCACCGGGCGACCGCCAAAATACTCCGAAAGCTGGGCTTCGAACGCCTGAACCTTTGGCCCGCTGGTGATCCAGCCTGAGCGCAATACGTCGCCCACGGCAGCAATGGTGGCTTCATCAATAGTGGGTTTGGAAAACGGCAGGAAAGGCAGTGAGCTCATAGCGGCAAGACGTCCGATGTGAATAGGTATGGGAACACAGGTTCAGATCATACCCAGAGCGTGACTCATATCGGGTGAAATTTCTGTATGAGGGCTGAATGGCAGGTCAGCATCCCGTAATTACACAGCCGCGGCGTAGGCCAGGAGCCGGTAATTACGGGAGCCGGGAGGATTACTCCGCTGTAGCGTTTTTGGCCAGAATGGCGTTGGCCAATTCCATGTCGCTCACATTCAACTGCGGGTTATCCGCGCGCACTTGTTGCATGGCGGACTCCAGGTACGGGCCACGAATCGAGCCATTGCTGGCTACAAAGCTCCCCGCATCATCTTGGGCGGCAATGACCTTACGGTCTTTTTTGAAGGTCAGGTACGTGGACCCTGTTGTGGCACCCGAAGACAACACATTACGCCAAAATGTGTCGGCCATTGCTGAACCAACAGGAAGGGACAACAGGGCGATAGCGGCGACAGCATATTTGAGGCGCATAACGGTGACTCCGAATAAATTATATGAGTGTTTGATACTCCATATGTCAGTCTAGTTCCGCTGTAAGCCTGCCATCGCCCTAAATATTAACGGGTCGTCGGGAGACCATCTCGGGCGTCACACGTAATGCTTCTTCCATTGAAGTCAGGCCTGCGACCACTTTACTGGCTGCTGCCAGCCTTAAAGGTTGCATGCCTTCAGCGCAGGCTTCGCGACGAAGGGCACTTACATCGGTTTGCGGGCCAATTAGGGCACGCAGGCGGTCACTCATCACCATAATCTCGTAAACCCCGGCTCGCCCGCTGTAACCGCTGCCCCGACATTCCTGACAGCCTTTTGCACGACAGGTGTGTGCGGGCACCGAGGTGTGCCAGTTGGCCGCGAAGCTCTGCCAGTCATGTTGCGTCAAGGGCTGTTCGACCTTGCACTCCGGGCACAGGGTTTTAACCAGCCGTTGAGCCATGACACCGAGCAGGGCCGCTTTTATTAGATAAGGCGCAATACCGAGTTCTTGTAAGCGGTTGATTGCGCTCGGCGCATCGTTAGTGTGCAGGGTGGATAGCACCAAATGGCCGGTCAGCGCGGATTGGATCGCCATTTCAGCCGTTTCCAGATCGCGTATTTCGCCGAGCATGATGATGTCCGGGTCCTGACGCAGCAGGGCGCGCAGACCATTGGCGAACGTCAGGTCGATATTGGGTTGCACCTGCATTTGATTAAAGGCCGGCTCAATCATCTCGATTGGGTCTTCCAGGGTGCACAGGTTGACCTGCGGCGTGGCCAGTTGCTTGAGGGTCGCGTAGAGGGTGCTGGTTTTGCCTGAGCCGGTAGGGCCGGTAATCAAAATAATACCGCTGGTTTGACGGGTCATGCGCTCCCAGCGCTGCAGGTCATCCGCACTAAAACCCAGCTGGTCGAAAGTTTTGAGCACCACGTCAGGATCGAAAATACGCATGACCAATTTTTCGCCAAAAGCGGTGGGCAACGTGGAAAGTCGCAATTCAATGTCCGTACCGGCCGGGGTTCGGGTTTTCAGGCGCCCGTCTTGCGGTCTGCGTTTTTCGGCAACGTTCATGCGGCCCAATGTTTTGAGGCGGCTAACTATCGCCATCGTGACCTGTGGGGAGAACGGGTAAACGTCATGCAGCGCGCCGTCGATCCGGAAGCGCATGCAACCCTGCTCTCGACGCGGCTCGATATGAATGTCGCTGGCGCGTTGTTCAAAGGCGTACTGGAAAAGCCAATCCACGATATTGACGATGTGTGCATCATTGGCATCCGCGTCTTGATCGTGGGACCCGAGGGTGAGTAGCTGTTCACGGCCGGTCTGGCTGCCGTTGTTTTGATCATTCAACGCGGCGCCAGTGACCGATTTTGCCAAGGCGTAAAATTCCACAGTCAGCCGCTGAATCTCCTGTGGGTTGGCCAGGACTCGCCTGATAGGCCGTTTGAGCACCTGCTTGAGGTCTGCCTCCCAATTGCGCACCCAGGGCTGTGTGCAGGCAATGCTGACGGTCTGCTCATCTGTCGCCACGACGAGGATTTGATGCCGTTGAGCAAACGCGAACGGCATCAGCCCGGTGACCGTTGTCACATCAATTTTGAGCGGATCGATGCGCAAATAAGGCAAGTGGCACTGATGGGCGAGCCAGGCGGTGAGGGTTTCAATATCGAGGGTTTTGCCGGGCCGGCTGGGGTCCTTGAGCTGCTGGCCGGCCAGAAATACCAGCGGGTGCGTGCGCACGTGAGGGGCTTCACCGCTGTGGATCATGGCTTGCTCGGCACACGCGGGATGAACGCGGCCCTGAGTGAGCAGCAGAGAGAGAATGTGGGTGAGTTCCAGCCACTGATCATGGGGTGGGGCGGTGTGCATAAACGCTCCTGCTAGCACGTGCTCGGACAGGTCCTTGTCCGGGCTGAACTGCAAAGCCTAGATGCACCGCGTTTATACCCACGTGGTGATTCGTTGCCAGGTATTACCCCAAAATCTGTTCCGCCGATGCATTGGCTGGACCAGATTGCCCTTGCCTGCCGGTTTAGTCAGCAAAAAAAACGGCCTTCAATGTGAAGGCCGCTCTTGGTTTATTGCACTGTTATCAATGAACAAACAGCGCAATCAGGATGATGATCGGGATTGGAATACCGAGAAAAAACAGCAGAAGTGAGCGCATTTTTATTCTCCAGAATTAACGAAGGGTAGTAGTGGTGTGGTCTACGTACGTCACTGCATCGCGGCGGCGACCACCGAAGGTGGCGCACAGACTGGCGAAGAACGCGCCGATCAACAGGGTGATAAACATCCACAGGGTGGTCCAGGCGGCAACCTTGGCTGCTGTGTCTGCGGCTTCCTTGGCTTTTACTTTGGCTTCTTCGATGGCTTGATGAGCTTTGGTGTAGACCTGATCCACCCGTTGCTCAGCTTCTGGCTGGCTCAGGTTGGTACGTTGGGCGACGATCTGCGCCAAGTACGTACGGTCTTCGTTACTCAGTTGGCCATCGTTGCCCAGGCTGCGCACAAAGATGCGGGTCACGATGCCGTGGGCAGCGTCTTCACTGACTGCAGTGCCGCGATCATCGCGAAACAGCGTGTCGATGAAGTAATCAGTGCCATTGCCCGCCCCTTTATTCGCTTGGCTGCCTGCGGCGCTACCGGCTGCACTGCTCATGGCCGAGGCTGCACCTGAGGCTACGCTGGCACCGGCTTGCACACCGCTACCAATTACGCTGCTCACTGAACCAGCGACCAATGTGGCTGTGACCAGCGTAGCTACTGCCCACGACAGAAAGCCGTGCGCGGTGTCGCGAAAGTACACCTCGTCGCCATGCAGGCTGGCCCATTTCACCCGCAGACGGCCGGCCAGATAGCCGCCCATGCCCGAAGCGATAATTTGCGTCACAGCGAGCCAGATAATGGCAGTAATGCCTAGCCCTTTAGCCCCTACGCCTTCATTCGCCCAAGGCGATACGGCGGAAAAGCCCAATCCTGCGCCAAGCATCAAAAGCAGCAAAGAAAGTGCGGCAGCGGCAGCGGCACCGGCAAAGATGGCAGCCCAGGAAACACCGGAGTGTCCTGAGGTGTCTTGCAGGGCCGCGGGATAGTTTTCTGTTGTCCCGATCATTTTTGTTGTGCTCCTGAAGTGGCTGGTTGTGACGTTCACTCAGGAGATTGCAGGGGGTGTGCCAATCTGTGTTTTTAGGTTTTTCTTTATTTTTCAGCAGGTTAAAAAATCAAAGGCTCTGCCGAGTCATGCAGCTTGCATGACAGGGGTTAAACAGGCGGGCGTAATGCATTGAAACAATTTTAAGCGCCAACAAAAACGGGAGCCTTGTGGGCTCCCGTCGTTGGGTATCAATGATGACGATGTTTGTTCTTTTTGCGATGACCGTACGCATGGCCACGGCCACGGTGGTCGTCGCGGTAATAGCGGCGGTTGTCGCGGTTGTTGTAACGGCGATCATCGGCGTCGCTTTTATTACCCATGTAGTTGCCCAGCGCACCGCCGGCACCTCCGCCCGCTGCTGCACCGACCAGTGCGCCCGTGCTGCCACCGACGCTACGGCCCAGAACGT
This sequence comes from Pseudomonas sp. TMW22091, assembly GCF_022496705.1. Classification (NCBI taxonomy): domain Bacteria; kingdom Pseudomonadati; phylum Pseudomonadota; class Gammaproteobacteria; order Pseudomonadales; family Pseudomonadaceae; genus Pseudomonas; species Pseudomonas sp. TMW22091. The sequence continues at coordinate 7,737 of NZ_SCFI01000016.1, read as the reverse complement.
TGCCGCCTGCGGCCCCGAGCGCGCCACCAATAGCGGCTTCGCCACGGCTGCGCTTGTCAGCACCCACGGCACTGCCCGCTGCGCCGCCGACGCCTGCGCCAATGGCAGAGCCGGTCGAGCCGCCGAGCTGTTGTCCAACTACGGCGCCAAGAACTCCGCCTAATGCGCCGCCTACACCGGCTTCGGTGGTGCCACCGGCCGAGGCAACGCCACTGACCAGGCCAAGGGACAACAAGAGAATAGAGGTGAGCTTCATAGGTGAGTCTCAAATGGATGACGGCGCGATCCTGAGCCTCAAAAGGGTTGGTTACAATCGAAATCCGACCAGTAACACGAGTTGTACACAATTCTCTAAGTTATTGTTTTTGATAGGGAACTTATCGGGTTTTTGGCGGTCTGTTAATTAGTTCGATGAGGCCGTTTTCGTGAGGAAACGGCCTTTTTTGTGGGTGAGGTCCCGCCGTTTAACCCGCCTTGGCCACAATCATGTTCGACGCTGTCGCGGGCTCCAGATAGATCGCCACGAACTTGGACGTCGGCGTGTGGCTACCGTCCCCCGTGCTCTCAAGCGGCACCAGCGGGTTGACCTCTGGATAGTATGCCGCCGCCTGACCTGCCGGAATATCGAATGCCAGCAACGTGAAGTTTTTCACCCGACGCTCACGTTCATCATTCCAGATCGAAACGATGTCGACTTTTTGTCCCGGCTTGAAGCCCAGGCGGATGATGTCGGCTTCGTTCACGAAGAGCACGTCACGTTGCCCCTTAACGCCACGATAGCGGTCATCAAGGCCATAAATGGTGGTGTTGTACTGATCGTGCGAGCGCATCGATTGCAGAATCAAATCAGGCAGACGGCCATTGGCGCGGGCGCGGGCATCGACCAGATCATGGGGCAATTGATTGGGCCGAAAGTTGGCGCGTTTGCTGGGTGTGTTCCACTGCCGGGCGCCTGCTGAGTTGCCGAGGTAGAAACCGCCGGGGTGTTTAATCCGCTCGTTGAAATCTTTGAAACCGGGAATGGTGTCGGCAATCAGGTCGCGAATGCGGCTGTAGTCAGCCACCGTCCAGTTCCAGTCAATGGGGTAAGTGCCCAGGGTCGCGGCTGCAATGCCAGCAATAATGGCGGGCTCCGAACGCATCTGATTCGACAAGGGCTGCAATTGGCCGTTTGAGGCATGCACCATGCTGAACGAGTCTTCAACCGTTACGGCTTGCGGACCTTCGGCCTGGATGTCGATATCGGTGCGGCCCAGGCACGGCAGAATCAAGGCTTCTTTGCCGTGCATCAAATGGCTGCGGTTGAGTTTGGTGCTGATCTGAACGGTCAGGTCGCAATTGCGCAGCGCTTCGGCGGTGCGTGGGCTGTCTGGCGTGGCTTGGGCAAAGTTGCCGCCCAGGGCAATAAATACTTTGGCGCGCCCCTCAAGCATGGCGTGGATGGCTTCAACCACATTGTGGCCGTTTTCACGCGGTACCTTGAATTGGAAACGACGCTCCAGCGCATCAAGAAACGCTGCGGGCGGGCGTTCGTTGATGCCCATTGTGCGGTCGCCCTGCACGTTACTGTGGCCACGTACCGGGCACAGACCTGCACCGGGGCGGCCGATATTGCCGCGCAGGAGCATCAGGTTGGCAATTTCCTGAATGGTTTGCACCGAATGCCGGTGTTGGGTGATACCCATCGCCCAGCACATGATCACGTTTTTACCTTTGAGGTACATACGTGCGGCACGCTCGATGTCGACCAGTGTCAGGCCTGACTGTTCGACGATGTGATCCCACGGTGTGTCATCAAGGCTGGCGGTGTAATCCAGAACACCGGCGGTGTGCTCATTCAAAAACCCGTGATCAAACACGGCTGGCTCGCCAGCGGCTTGAGCGTCGCGCTCCCACTGCAGCAGAAACTTGGCCATGCCCCGCAGCAGTGCCATGTCGCCACCCAGCGCCGGGCGCAGATAAGCGGTGTTGGTCGGGCGGTCGCCGTTGGTGAGCATTTCGAGAGGGTGCTGCGGGTGCTGGAAGCGCTCCAGACCGCGCTCTTTGAGCGGGTTTACGCACACCACCTGAGCGCCGCGCTGCACGGCTTCGCGCAGAGGCTCCAGCATCCGTGGGTGGTTGGTGCCGGGGTTCTGCCCCAGCACGAAAATCGCGTCGGCGTGTTCAAAGTCGTCAAAGGTCACGGTGCCTTTGCCCACCCCAATGCTTTGGGCCAGGGCCACGCCGCTGGCCTCATGACACATGTTTGAGCAGTCCGGGAAATTGTTGCTGCCCAATGCCCGCACAAAGAGTTGGTACAGATAGGCGGCTTCGTTACTGGCTCGCCCCGAGGTGTAAAACTCGGCTTCGTCAGGGCTAGAGAGATTCAACAAGTGCCGGGCGATCAACGCAAATGCGGCTTCCCAACTAATAGGCACATAGCGGTCGCTGTCGGCGTCATAGCGCATGGGTTCAGTCAGGCGGCCTTGATATTCCAGCCAGTAGTCGCTTTGCTCCAACAACGCGCTGACGCTGTATTTGGCGAAGAACGCGGCATCCACCCGGCGTTTGGTCGCTTCCCAGTTCACCGCTTTGGCGCCATTTTCGCAGAACTTCACCAGGCCGCTTTCAGGCGAGTCGCCCCATGCGCAGCCGGGGCAGTCGAAACCGCCGTTCTGGTTGGTCTTGAGCATCATGCGCAGGTTTTTCAGCGCGTTATCACTGGTCAACCATGCCTGCGCCACACTGATCAGCGCGCCCCAGCCGCCTGCCGGGCCTTTGTAGGGCTTGTAGCGTGGAGTTGGGGTTTTATCGGCTTGATGATGCGTGCTCACGGTTGATTCTCCTGCGCCGGGCTGTACACCCGAGGCGCGCTTTTTTGTGGCAGATGAATAAGGTTGAGGTTGTGCCGGCGGGCCCATTGCAACGCCAGCCCGGTCGGTGAAGACAGGCTGATAAGGGTTTGAATGCCCGCGCGCAGTACTTTTTGGATCAGCTCAAGGCTGCACCGGCTGGTGACAATGGCTGAACCACCGGTCAGATCGATCTGCTTGCGTACCAGTGCGCCGATCAATTTATCGAGGGCGTTATGCCGGCCAATGTCTTCGCGACCCATCACCAACTGGCCTTGACCGTCCATAAACACCGCGGCATGTACGGCCCCGCAATGCTGGCCCAAAGGTTGAAAGTCGCTGATACGCTGGCGTAAGCCGTCTAGCCACTGCACGGGAGGCAACGCTGCGCCCGCCAGCACCTTGAGATCCGGCAGCGCTTGTTCAACTGCTTCAACGCCACACAGGCCGCAACCACTGGTGCCAGCCAGCTGGCGGCGTTGCTGTTTGAGATTCCAGAAGGCACGGCTGGCGATTTCGACCTGAGCATACTGAGCCGAACCGTTACCGGTCAGTTTGAGGTCATAGATTTCGCTGGCGTCATGAATGATGCCGCTGCCCAGGCTGAAGCCGACAATAAAGTCTTCAAGGTCTGTGGGGGTGACCAGCATCACGGCCTGACTGATGCCGTTATAGGCAATCGCCAGCGCGACTTCTTCGGCCAAAGCCGTTTCGCCACGGCTGCTGTGGTCCATTGCCGTGTACTGATAGGTCTGGCTGGCAGCGGGCGCGGCCGACATTGAGGCGGGCGCCGGGCACACCGGGCGCTTGGCGTTCATAAGGCAATACCGACGTAGAGGTCAGTACTAAGCCTAGGCGCGGCACAAGGTCGCGTCTAATCGCTAGCATTGATCTAGCGATAGATGGCGTCGATCAATCGGGCTTGAGTGATTTTTGGTAGAGCGCAAAGCAGGCTTCCGCAAGGGCGGAGCGCGGTGCTTCCCGGCGCATGATCAGGCCCAGTTGAGACAGGGTTTTAGCCTCTGCAATGGGGTGCAGCCGCAAGTCATCGGTCAGTGCTTCAAGGCCGCCATCCAAGGGCATCACCGCACAGCAGAGCCCGCCGTGAACGGCTTGAAGCAATTGATGAACTGCATCGGTTTCGATCAACGGCTTGGGCGTAAGGCCGCGACTGTGAAAGTTATGATCAATGGACTGACGAAAGTGCATGCCACTGCTGAGCAGGCCCAGCGGCAATTCAATCAGCGCTTCCCAGCTCAACGGCTGCTCGCCGAAGCTGAAATGCCGCTGGTCGTAAAGCAGTCCCATGCGTGTTTCGCCGAAGGCCTGAAAATCAAAACGTGCGTGATCCAGGCGGTCAAGGTAAGAAACGCCCACGTCCAGCCGGTTACTGGCGAGTTGCTCAAGTATTTGTTCAGAACTGAGCGCCGACAACTCAAAGCGCAGTTCGGGATGCTCTTGGTGCAAGCGATGTAATAAAGGTAACGGGTCGAAACTCGACAAAGGCACCACACCCATGCGCAGCGTGCCGATCAGGTTACCGCGACAGGCGGCCGCTTCGGCCTGGAGCCCGTCATAGGCAGCAAGCACCGTTCTGGCCCAGGCGAGGACGCGTTCGCCAGGCGCCGTAAAGCTTTCAAAGCGCTGGCCGCGATTGACCAGTTGCAAGTCGAGCTCTTGCTCCAGGCTGCGCAGGCGCATGGACAGTGTGGGTTGGGTAATGTGACATCGCGCGGCGGCTTGTCCGAAATGCCGAGTTTCGTCGAGGGCAATCAGGAATTTCAGCTGTTTAATGTCCATCGTCGCTCCACGCGTGACTCACCGCCAGATTCTAACGTGCCGGCCATGAAACGTACTCTGCCAATGTTGGTCTACGCTTATGTATCTGGATAACTCAACCCTAGGAGCGTGATTCATGAGTATTATTAACTTTATCAAAGAAGCTGGCGAAAAAGTGATCGACTTACTGACACCGGGCAATGCCCACGCGGGCGAGGAACTGAAAAAGCACGTCGAGCAAGTTGGGTTGGGCAATCCAAATATCACGGCCACCGTTGAAGGCGACAAAGTGACGGTGAGCGGTGAAGTGGCCACGCAAGAAGAGAAAGAAAAAATCATTCTGGCGGCGGGCAACATTCAGGGCGTGAGCAGTGTTGAAGACAAGATCACGGTTACCGGGCCAGTGGTTGTGGCCTCGCGTTTTGTGGTGGTCAAAGCGGGTGACACACTAAGTGCCATTTCCAAAACCGTGTACGGTGATGCCAACCTGTACAACAAAATCTTCGAAGCCAATAAACCGCTGCTCAAGGACCCGAACAAAATCTATCCGGGCCAGACCCTGCGTATTCCTGAATAAACCTCTGTAGTCGCTGCCGCAGGCTGCGAATGAGCTGTCGACGCTCATCGCAGCCTTCGGCAACGGCTACACGGGCATGGTTACAGGCCATTCAGCAACGCTCGATAATCCTCCAATGCGGCAAATTCCTCGGTGTCTTTCGGGCCCTTGTTGCTGTCTGGCTGTTTGACCGCCAGCAAGTGAGCCACGCCATACGCACGGGCGCTTCGCAGGATCGGCAAGGTGTCGTCGATAAACAGGCTGCGGCCCGGATCAAAACCAATATCGGCCTGCAAAGCATCCCAAAATGCCGGGCTTTCCTTGGGGAAGCCGTAATCGTGGGAACTGATCAGGCGTTCGAAGTAGGGCGCCAGCTCAATGCGCTCCAATTTCAATGAAAGTGAATCGCGGTGAGCATTGGTGATCATGATCACCCGTTTACCGGCTTGCTTGACTGCGGCCAGAAAGGTGTCTGCATCGGGGCGCAATGCAATCAAGTGCGCTGTTTCGAGCTTGAGTTCGCGCACCGGTAGTTTCAATTCGGCGCTCCAGAAATCCAGGCAATACCACTTCAGCAGGCCGGCATTGCGCTCAAACAGCGGTGTCAGTTCCAGATCGGCCATCGCCCGGCTAATGCCGTGCAGGTCGGCATAACGCTGCGGCAAATGTTCCAGCCAAAAATGATTGTCGTAATGCAGGTCGAGCAGCGTGCCATCCATATCGAGCAATACAGTATCAATGTCGCCCCAAGGTAAGGCTGTCATGTAAAACTTCTCCCGCAATTGAAAAACATCCGACACAGACAATCGGAAAAGCCGGGGTATAGTAACCCGTTCATATTGAGGAGCCGCTATGCGCCAAAAACCCACCGTACTTGCCCGCGAAATTGTTGCCAGTAGCCGATTGTTTCGAGTCGAAGAAGTGCAGCTGCGCTTTTCCAATGGCGTTGAACGCACGTATGAGCGGTTAGTGGGGCGCGGTAACGGTTATGGCGCGGTCATGATTGTGGCGATGGTCGACGCCGAACACGCGATTCTGGTTGAAGAGTATTGCGGCGGCACCGACGAGTACGAAATTTCCTTGCCTAAAGGCCTGATTGAGCCGGGCGAAGACGTTCTGGCCGCTGCCGAACGAGAGTTGAAAGAAGAGGCGGGCTTCGGCGCACGTCAGTTGGAGCATTTGACCGAACTGTCACTGTCTCCCGGTTACATGAGTCAAAAAATTCAGGTGGTATTGGCCACAGACCTCTATGAAGAACATCTGGAAGGCGATGAGCCTGAACCGATGCGCGTTGATCGTGTGAATCTGCGTGAGCTGTCGAGCTTGGTGCTCAACCCTCAATTCAGCGAAGGCCGTGCATTGGCTGCGTTGTATTTGGCGCGAGATGTGCTGACCCAGCGTGGGGAGTTTCAACCGTGAGTGAGTGGCCGCACCCGTTGCTGGAAGGCGTTATCAAACTGGCCCATGCCGCAGGGGACGCCATTCTGCCGTTCTGGCGTGCGGATGTTGCAGTGACCGCTAAAGCGGATGACTCACCGGTTACCGCGGCTGATCTAGCGGCACACCATGTGCTGCTGGACGGCTTGACGGCCCTGGACCCGAGCATCCCGGTATTGTCCGAGGAGGACGCCAATATTGCGCAAGGCATTCGTGCTGGCTGGACGCGCTGGTGGTTGGTTGACCCGTTGGACGGCACTAAGGAATTTATCAACGGTAGTGAAGAGTTCACCGTGAATGTTGCGCTGATTGAGCGCGGGCGCGTCGTGTTTGGCGTGGTATCCATGCCGACCAGCGGCCGTTGTTACTACGGTGGTGCTGGTTTGGGGGCCTGGCGTGCCGATGGCGATGTAATTGCGCCTATTAGCGTGCGTCACGTGCCGCCTGCGGGTGAGGCATTGACGGTGGTCGCCAGCCGTCGGCATTCCAGCCCTGCGCAAGAGCGCCTGTTGGCGGGATTGACTGAACAGTTGGGCGAGTTGAAGTTGGTCAGTGTTGGCAGTTCGTTGAAGTTTTGCTTGTTGGCTGAAGGGGCGGCCGATTGCTATCCGCGTCTGGCGCCGACTTCGCAATGGGACACGGCGGCGGCGCAAGGGGTACTGGAAGGTGCTGGCGGCGTTGTGCTGCAACTCGATGGTGAGCCGTTCAGTTACCCGGCGCGTGAATCGTTGCTCAATGAGAGCTTTTTGGCGTTGCCGGCTCAGGCGCCGTGGCGCAAGGCCTTGCTGGATTTAGCCAAGGTCAAGAGCCCCTCACCCTAACCCTCTCCCAGAGGGAGAGGGGACTAAAAGCAAAAGCAGATTTTCACTTCACCACATATCAGCTCCCTCTCCCAGAGGGAGAGGGGACTAAAAGCAAAAGCAGATTTTCACTTCACCACACATCAGCTCCCTCTCCCAGAGTGAGAGGGGACTAAAAGCAAAAGCAGATTTTCACTTCATCACACATCAGCTCCCTCTCCCTCCGGGAGTGTATGGACCGGGGACATCGCGAACACTTTGTTCGGAGACATAGCGAACAGTTAGCGAAGCGATTTCCCTGATATTACAACCTTGGTCACTCTGTCAATTTGAG
>NZ_SCFI01000015.1:0-115414 GCF_022496705.1 Pseudomonas sp. TMW22091 | reverse complement strand
TCACTCCGGCACTGTTATGGGGGCACGCCGCGACGGGCCATCCTTGGCCCGATCGCGGCTGGCTCGGCGTCCTGCCTCGCCACCCCCATAACAGCACCTGCGTTCAGCCTCCTGTGATGGGCCCCAGCGTCGTTCCCACTGTTTCGGTGGCAGCAGTGAGATTGTTTTGAAGCTAAAAGCTAAAAGCTAAAAGCTAAAAGCTAAAAGCTTCCGCCCGGGCCTTCACCTATTCGCTTTGGTCACTGGGCTAGATGCTCTGCAACGCCTGCTGCTGTAACAGATTCACGAGGCTCTTTAGAACTGTCCGCCAATCAAAACCCACAGCCCGTCATATCCTTATGCCCTAACGGTATTTAAATTAATTTTCTTATACCTATAAAGTCACTCACCTGCGTACAGGTCGACCAATCGACGCGCCGCACGAAATGAACGAACACGGGACCTCCGTGAGTTTCTTATCGAATAGCGCGCTGTTGGGCGTGCACTGCGTGGGAGTGTTTTATGTCTGCACCGTCTGGCTCTACGATTGCTCTGAGCATCGCCCCTCAAGCGTTTCAAATCCGCCCCTTCAACGGTGCCGTTGGTGCCGAAATCATTGGGCTTGACCTGGCACTGCCGGTCAACGATGAGGACTTCGCACGCATTCACCGCGCCCACCTTGAGCACCATGTGGTGGTGTTCCGTGATCAGCGCATCACACCAGAGCAACAGATCGCTTTCAGCCGCCGTTTCGGTGTGTTGCAAATCCATGTGCTCAAACAGTTCTTGCTAGCGGACCATCCGCAAATTCTCATCGTCTCGAATGTGATCGAGAACGGCCAATCCATCGGCCTCGGAGATGCCGGTAAGTTCTGGCACTCGGACTTGTCTTATAAAGAGCTGCCAAGCCTTGGCTCCATGCTGCATGCCCAAGAGCTGCCAGCCGAAGGCGGCGATACGTTATTTGCCGACATGCATCACGCCTGGGACACCCTGCCTCAAGCCCTGCGCCATGCGGTCGAAGGCCGTTCGGCGGCGCATTCCTATACCGCCCGTTACAGCGAAACCAAGTTCGAAGGCAACTGGCGCCCAACCCTGACCCCGGAACAACTGGCGCAGGTCAATGAAGTGGTGCACCCGGTCGTACGTACCCACCCGGAAAACGGCCGCAAAGCATTGTTTGTCAGTGAAGGCTTCACCACCCGCATCATCGGCCTGCCCGACGACGAAAGCCGTGAGTTGCTGGCTCAGCTCTACGCCCACAGCGTGCGCCCGGAAAATATCTATCGGCATCAATGGCAACCCCATGATCTGGTGTTTTGGGATAACCGTTCGTTGATCCATCTCGCGGCCGGTTGCCCCCGCCATCTGCGCCGCACGCTCTACCGCACCACCATTCAAGGCGACGCGCCTTACTGATCCGCCACGCTTTGACACTTTCAAGGAACTTCTCATGCCCCTGTCATTAAAAACGCTGGCCGCCAGTCTTGGCCTCAGTTTGCTAGCCGCAAGTTTTGTTGCGCCGAGCGTAGCCCATGCCGAAGGCGAGATTCGTATCGCAGAACAGTTCGGCATTGTTTACCTGTTGCTCAATGTGGTGCGCGATCAACAACTGATCGAGAAGCACGGCAAGGAGGAGGGCATCGACATCAAGGTGGACTGGACGCAATTGTCTGGCGGCGCGGCGATCAACGATGCCTTGCTCTCCGGCTCGATTGATATTGCCGGTGCCGGGGTTGGTCCGCTGCTGACGATCTGGGACCGCACCCACGGTCGGCAGAACATCAAGGCAGTGGCGTCGCTGGGCAATTTTCCGTATTACCTGGTGAGCAATAACCCGCAGGTCAAAACCATTGCCGACATCACCGACAAGGACCGTATCGCCGTGCCGGCAGTCGGCGTTTCGGTGCAGTCACGCTTTCTCCAGTACGCAGCCGCCAAGCAATGGGGCGACAAGGATTTCAATCGACTGGACAAGTACACCCTCGCACTGCCGCACCCTGATGCCACTGCGGCACTGATCGCCGGCGGCACTGAGTTGAGCGGGCATTTTTCCAACCCGCCGTTTCAGGATCAGGCGCTGAAGAACCCCAACGTGCATGTGGTGCTCGACAGCTACGACTTGCTCGGCCCCAATTCACCGACGGTGCTGTTTGCCACTGAGAAATTTCGCAACGACAACCCCAAAACCTATAAAGCGTTCACGCAAGCGCTGGCCGAAGCCGCCGAGTTTGCCCAAAACGATAAAGGCGCCGCCGCCGATACGTATATCCGCGTGACCAAAGCCAATATCGACCGCGCCGAGCTGCTGAAAATCATCGACAACCCTCAGTACGAATTCACCGTGACGCCGAAAAATACCTACCCGCTGGCCGAATTCATGTACCGCATCGGCGCGATCAAAAACAAACCCGAATCCTGGAAGGATTATTTCTTTCAAGACGCAAAACCGTTGCAGGGGAGCTGATCACCATGAACGCGTCTGTGCAAGGCCACACGGCCAGCCACTTGAACGCAACAGGGCCTGCCTTGTTGTCGGTTGATAACGTCAGCCTCGAATACCGCACGCCGCAGCGTGTGGTGCGGGCCACCCATCAGGTCAGTTTCGAGATTGACCCGGCGGACCGTTTTATTCTGTTGGGCCCCTCCGGGTGCGGCAAGTCCACCTTGCTCAAGGCTGTGGCCGGGTTTCACCCTCCCTGCGAAGGGCAGATCAGGTTGCAGGGCCAAACGGTGACAGCACCGGGGCCAGACCGGATGGTGGTGTTTCAGGAGTTCGATCAATTGCCGCCCTGGAAGACCGTCAAGCAGAACGTCATGTTCCCGCTATTAGCGTCCAAAACACTGCCACGGCGTGAGGCCCAAGAGCGGGCGCTGCACTATCTGGACAAAGTGGGGCTGGCGGCCTTTGCCGACGCGTATCCGCACACACTGTCGGGCGGCATGAAAGCACGCGTGGCTATCGCCCGGGCGCTGGCCATGCAGCCGAAAATCCTGTTGATGGACGAGCCTTTCGCCGCGCTTGACGCCCTGACCCGGCGCAAGATGCAGGAAGAGTTGCTGCTGTTGTGGGAGGAGGTGCGCTTCACGTTGCTGTTCGTCACCCACTCCATCGAAGAAGCATTGGTCGTGGGCAACCGCATCCTGCTGTTGTCACCGCATCCGGGCCGGGTACGGGCCGAGATCAACAGTCATCAATACAACCTGCACAGCCTGGGCGGTCTGGAATTTCAGCACACGGCGCGCCGTATTCATCGGCTGCTGTTTGATGAGACGGATACCGGTAACCCGGAACAAGCCCTGAATTTTGCCGATATTCGTATCGCTTATTGAGCCCTGGAGGATTGCCCGATGAGCCATTCATCATCTGTACGCCCGGAATACGAAGTTCACCTTGAACCCTTGGTGTCAGTGCCGCTGGAACGCGAACTGCCCTTGGGGCAAAGGTTATGGCAACAGGGCTGGTTGCGTAAAAGCCTGATATTGATAGTGCTGGGGATACTTTGGGAAGTGGTTGCACGGGTGCAGAACAACGACCTGCTGCTGCCCAGCTTTGTGCAAACCGCCAGCGCGCTGTATGACGGCCTGATCAGCGGCGAGTTGCTGAGCAAAGTCGGTATTTCGTTGGTGGTGCTGATCAAGGGTTACCTGATCGGCATTGTGCTGGCGTTTGCCTTGACCACGTTGGCGGTGTCGACCCAATTGGGGCGCGACCTGTTGAGCACCTTGACCTCGATGTTCAACCCGCTGCCGGCCATTGCCCTGTTGCCACTGGCGCTGTTGTGGTTTGGTCTTGGGCAAAACAGCCTGATCTTTGTGTTAGTGCATTCGGTGTTATGGGCGCTGGCCCTCAACACCTATGCAGGTTTCCTCGGGGTCTCGGAAACCCTGCGCATGGCCGGTCGCAATTATGGTCTGAAGGGTATCCGTTTTGTGTTGTTTATTCTGATTCCCGCCGCGCTGCCGTCAATTCTCGCGGGGTTGAAAATCGGCTGGGCCTTCGCCTGGCGCACCCTGATCGCAGCTGAATTGGTGTTTGGCGCCACCAGCGGCAAGGGTGGGTTGGGTTGGTACATTTTTCAGAACCGTAACGAGCTGTACACCGACAAGGTATTTGCCGGGTTGGCGGTGGTGATTCTGATTGGCTTGCTGGTGGAGAACCTGGTGTTCGACACACTGGAGCGGGTCACGGTCAAGCGCTGGGGGATGCAGCGCTAGCTCGTTCATGGCGTTAAACGGGGTCGAAACGACGGGCCTGTGATCGTGGCAAGCGCCGCCACACCAGTCGACCCAAGGCGATTGCCCAGTTAAGCAGGGCAATCAGCAAAATGACCGACAGCAGCGCCCCCATGCCTTGACTGACGATGATGAGCCCTGCCAGCCACGGAAATCCGAAAACGCCAACAAAGTACGCCAGGCTGAACAGCACCAGCGATTGCGCGGTGTAACCGGCTGGGGCTTCGTTGGCGGCCAGACCATTGATCACCGAATACGTCAGACCGTAACCCACACCCAGCACAATGGCGGCGAATAAATAAGTGGCGGCAGTGTCAACGGTAAACATAAACATCAGCACTGACGTCACGATCAATGAGGTCAGAATACCGGCCATTCGATATGGGTCGCGCTTGACGATAAACCCGGCGACCAGCAAACGGCAGGTAATCACCGCTGCCATAAAGCCTAGAAAGAAAATCGAATAATCCAGTTGTTTAAGGTGTGCGTACGAGGTTTGAAAGCTCGACAACCCGCCGAAAATCGCGCCCCCCAAGCCGACCATGACGATTGCAAAAGCGGCTTTGGAACGCATGACCAGCGCACCCGCCTGGGGGCTAATCCGGCACACAGTGACCGCTCCCGATACGAGGTGCAGCTGCTTGATTTTCGGCCCTAGCAGTACAAAGGCAACGCCGCCGATCACGCTGGCCATGCCCGCCATCACAAAGGCTGCTTGCAGCGGGTAGCCAAATGCTTCGCTGGCCCGCCCCAACAGAGGGCCTGTGCCGATACCGGACATCATGCACCCTGACAGCAGGGCGAAATACTTCACCCGGCGGGCGGGTTCAATCATCATCGCGACAATAATGGGGCCTAACGTATAGAACACGCCCCAACCCAAACCCAGAAGCAAGCCGAAGCCCAATGCGCTGAGACCGAACGTCGGGAAGCAGGCGAAGCCGGCACACGCGGCAGCCAGCAGAACTGCCCCGAATGCAATCGTTTTGGGTGCCCCGAACAGATCGGTCAGGTGTCCCGAAAAAATCACGGCAATAAAGGTGCTGAACATGGCGGCCGACATAATGCTGCCAGCGTCTGCTTCGCTGGCGCCGTGGGCACTGAGGGACATGGCCAGTAAAAACGTGGTGCCATAGGAAACAGACAGCAGGTAACTGCCCACGCAGAACAGGGCGAAGATGCCCTTGGTGTTGCGCTCCTGGTAACCGGGGTTCGCGAGGGAGGGCATACGGGGCATCCTTGAGGTTCAATGGCTGTTTGATGAACCTGATATCAGAAAACCTGCACCTGGCAGGATTCAAACATTTGAATCCTGAGGTGAGTCAGTTCTAAACAAACGCTCAAACCGTTGGGAGACGGACCCTCATGACACAACCGGCTGCACGTGTGGGGCGACCGCTACGCGCTCGATCGCAGCCTTCGTTCCTCGTCAGCGGCTACAGGGGACCGCCCGCGAGCTTTTGATCTGCCGGAAGGGGCGGCAGATCACGATCAAAAACACGAGGGCTGTCGTTTACACCGCCGGGTGGGTATGGGGCTTGATCTGCGGGCTGGCGTATTGCGGTTTGAGCGTGCCCTGATTATCGAGCAACCAGGCATCCATCACTTTACGCACCACAGGGCCCGCCACCCGGCCACCCGCTTCGCCGTTTTCGATCATCACCGAAATCACAATCTGCGGGTCTTCGGCAGGTGCAAAGCCGACAAACAAGGCGTTGTCGCGATTGCGTTCGGCGGTCTTGAGCCGGTTGTAACGTTCGCCTTGTTTGATGGCCACCACCTGCGCCGTACCACTTTTGCCCGCGATGCGGTATTGCGCACCCGAGGCAGACGCCCTGGCAATGCCGCGCGGGTCATGCATAACCAATTGCATGGCATGGTTGACCTGTTCCCACTCTTTGGGGTCGTGCAGAACAATATTGGCGATCGGGTGTTCGTCCACCGGGGGCGTGCCATCAATGGTTCGGGCCAGGTGCGGGCGATTCCACACGCCTTTGTTGGCGATCAATGCGGTGGCCTGTGCCAGCTGCAACGGCGTGACCTGCATGTAGCCCTGGCCAATGCCCAGGATCACCGTTTCACCGGGGAACCAGGCCTGACGGCGAGTGCTGCGCTTCCAGTCACGCGAGGGCATCAAGCCTGATGACTCTTCGAACATGTCCAGCGAGACTTTTTGCCCGATGCCAAACATCGACATGTAATCGTGCATGCGGTCAATGCCCAGTTTTGAGGCCAGGTCATAAAAGTAGGTGTCATTGGAGCGCATGATGGCGGCGTTCAGATCGACCCAGCCGTCGCCGCTGTGGTTCCAGTTGCGGTATTTGTGGTCAACGTTGGGTAGCTGGAAGTAGCCGGGGTCGAACACCCGCGTCGAGGCGGAAATAACACCACTGTCGAGACCGGCAATTGCCACTTCGGGCTTGATGGTCGAGCCGGGTGCATAGAGGCCGCGCAAAGCCCGGTTAAACAGCGGTTTATCGATGGAGTCGCGCAGTCCCGAATAATCCTTGGAGCTGATGCCGGTCACAAACAGGTTGGGGTCAAAGCTGGGCTTACTGACCATCGCCAACACTTCACCGGTTTTGGGGTCCAGCGCGATGATGGAACCACGACGATCACCCAAGGCTTCTTCGGCGGCTTCTTGCAGTTTGATGTCGAGGCTGAGCACGATATTTTTACCGGCCACGGCGTCCGTGTGGCGAAGCACGCGCATCACTCGCCCCTGAGCATTGGTCTCGACCTCTTCAAAACCAACCTGACCGTGCAATTGCGGCTCGTAGAAACGCTCGATGCCGGTTTTACCAATCGACTGGGTGCCCCGGTATTGCGTCGGGTCTAGCTGTTTGGCTTCTTTTTCATTGATTCGCCCGACGTAACCCACTGAGTGGGCGAAATGATCACCTTGCGGGTAATGACGGACAAATTGGGCGTCAACATCAATGCCCGGCAGGCGGTATTGATTGACGGCCAGCAGGGCAATTTGCTCTTCGCTCAGTTCGTACAGCAAGGTCGAAGGGTCAAATGGATGGCGCGCCTGCTTCATGGCTTTGGCGAACACGGCACGGTCTTCTTCGGGCAAGTGCAGAATACTGATCACCGTATCCAGCACCTTGGCGGTATCGCCCGCCCGCTCGCGGGTAATGGTCATGTTGAAGCTGGGCTGATTATCGGCCAGCAACACGCCATTGCGGTCGTAGATAAAACCGCGCTCCGGAGGGATGGGCAGCACGTGCACCCGATTGTTCTCGGACACCGTCGAGTTGTAGGCGAACTCGGTCACTTGCAGAAAGTACATGCGCCCGACCAGTGCACAACTGATGGCCAGCACCAGCGCGGCGCAGGCGACCAGTCTTTTGTTGACCAGCCGCTTCTCGGAGTCGTGATCTTTTAGAGGGATCGGCTCGGGCATATCAGGGGTGTCTCACGTCAGAAAACAGAAAGCAGCAGCCCGCAGATCGTTAGCGGGCTACGAAAGTCGGCGCACACCTTACCAAGAAGCCCGAGTGTGAGTCAGATTATTGGTCGCATTTGAGATGAAAGCCGACAGGCTGCCGAGGTGTAAACTCGCCTCTTTTTTTAATCAAATGGATGGGATCTGCATGTTGCCCCTGATCGATTGGCAGCCACGCGCCGCGCTGCAACGCTTGCACTTTGACTGGTTGCAACGGGCCGGTGTCGAGATGGCGGTGCTGCGTCTGGATCAGATCGACTCACTGATCAGTGGCAACAAGTGGTTCAAGCTCACCGAACACCTGTTGGCCGCCCACAGTGGCGGTGCGCAGGGGCTGATCAGTCTCGGCGGGGCGCACTCCAACCACTTGCATGCCCTGGCCGCTGCGGGTAAGCGTTTTGGCTTTCCCACCGTTGGCCTGTTACGGGGGCATGCGCAACACACCCCAACCACCCGCGACCTTGAAGACTTCGGCATGCAGTTGCACTGGCTGGGGTTTGCCGGGTATCGGGCGCGCCATGAAGCCGGTTTCTGGCAGCCTTGGCTCGCGCGCTATCCAGCGTTTCATCCCGTCCCGGAAGGGGGCGGCGGGCTGGCCGGTGCGCGGGGGTGCATGACGCTGGTCGGGCAGGTGCGTGAGCAGTTGGGTGACGTGGGTTGGGACGATTACGACGGCTGGTGGCTGGCGGCTGGAACCGGCACCACAATAGCGGGTTTGCTTTTGGCTGAAGCGCCACAGCGCAGGATTTACGGGGCGCTGGCCGTGCCCGAAGATCATGGGGTGGCACCGCAGATCGAGGCAATCTTGCAAGCGGCACATCGCTCGGAATGCAACCTTGAACTGATTGATGCCAGTCGCGGTGGTTTCGCCCGAGTGGATGACACCTTGACCGGGTTTATCCACGACAGCGAATCCGCCAGCGGGCTGCTGCTGGAGCCGCTGTATACCGGCAAAGCGCTATTGGCCCTCAAACAAGCGGTCGACGCCGGGCGCTTTACCACAGGTCAGCGTTTGGTGTTCGTTCACACAGGCGGCTTGCAGGGCCGTCGGGGATTTGAAAGCGGGGCGTGAGGATCTTCGCCGGCCTTACGATTTTCTCTCTACGGTGCGTCAACCGGCTGCTGCGCGCACGGTGCAGCACCTCACGGCGGCCCCAGTCAGCTTTCTGGCAAACCCGCGCATCGGTGAGCGACTGGAAGAGTTTGAGCCGCGGGACGTGCGCCTACTGTTTGTTGGCCATTACGAAATGCGCTATGAAATCGTCAACTCCACGCTCTATTTGTTGCGCGTGTGGCAGACCCGGGAAATCGCTAGGGTAGCGACACACAATGGTCATTCTCGCGCGCAATCATTGGCCCGCCAAAATCACATTAGTTGAGTTGTTAACTAATTTGTGTCGTTGCAAGTCACCGTGTTGACACACTCACCCATCCTTCCGGATTTGGATAAAACACCAAAAAAATAGCCGTTTATCTTATTAGCTTTAGCTATATAAGTTCGATGGCTTTATTTTAAAAGTGTAAAGAGTTCAAGGTGGCCGGTCTGCATAAGGACTTCAGTCTGATGTGTTGAGCGGCAAACGATTAATCTGTCCGCGTTGAGCACTTTTGCTGATGCCCTCATCGCACGTCAAAATTAAGCGCGGCGGTGATCGCTCAGCTATATTTTTTAAGAAGCCTGTTTTAGTCCGAGATGTGAAGCGGTCAATAAGGATTTATTATGCCACTTGATTTATATAAGGCGGCCCCTAAAGAGTCAGTGGGGAATAAGGCCTTTAATTTAATGAGGGTGGCTACAGCTGGGATTTCTGTGCCGCCAGGATTTGTCGTGAGCGTTGCTGAAAACCTTACGGATAAAGAGCTGATAAGCTTATATAAAAAATACATCACTCATGGCAAGGTTTCTGTCAGGTCGAGTTCTGACAAGGAAGATGGGCAGAAAAAATCTGCTGCAGGTACTTACAAAACGCTGCTCGATGTTACTTCTGTTGAAATAGGCGCCTCTCTTCGGGCCGTCCGGGATCACTCAAAGATGAGTAGAGCCATTCCAGTTATTGTGCAAAAGCAGATTGATGCACAGGTATCTGGCGTGGCTTTTTCAATCAATCCAATGAATGGAGATAATAATATTTATATTGAGTACACCGCAGGCCGGTGTGAGGATGTCGTGTCGGGAAGCCTCATCCCCAAAACAGCAGTCTTGAACAAAAAATCTTATGAAGGTGACGGAGACATTCCATTAATATTATTTGACTCTATCATTCAGCTTGAGATGATTTTTCGAGAACCCGTGGATATTGAGTGGTGTATAGACCATGACGAAAAGGTCTGGATCTTACAATGCCGACCTGTAACGGTGATTCCCTGTGATTCTTTTCAATATGCGTGGTCCGCCCATGAACCCCTTTGGGCAATGGAGCAGGCGTTTAAAACACGCTGTGAGGATGAGGCAAACAGACACAGTGGACTCTATCTCCATCGAGAGATTATCTACAGCAGAGATTCAAATGGCGTGTTTGATTGCTACATTGGATTGAAGGATCATCTTTCAGCACTGCAATACACCATGACAACCCTGGGCGAAAAATATAAGCCTGTTGACGACACTGCGGGTATTGAACATCCCGCATTTTTTGCAAAGAGCAACGTGGTTGATTATTTCAGAACGCTGTCATCACTGTACTGCCAATACATCAGGTATTACATGCGCTCTGAACCTATTGTGACGGATATCATTGAGAGAAAGGTATCGCTAAAATATTCTCGCCGTGAAATGACAGAGTTGTTATCTGTGGGTAATGATGATCTTATGTTTCGTGAGCAAGATGACTTTTTATCTTTAAAGGACAGTGGTGATTCCAGCTTGCTGCGTCACGTAAAAAAACATCCCTATCTGGCTATTAATTACATCACTATAAATGAAATGCTGGACGGGGTTAGGGCGCAGTACACAATACAGAGCACTGCGCCTGCAGGTGTGCTGAAAGACGAGAATACGCTTCAATCCCGACGGGATGAAGATAGCGATATCAAGCTTTTAAAAAAGCTCTCAGTAGAAAGGATGAAGGTGAAAAAAGGATGGGCTGGCATTTATTTCCACATGCTTTTGCTCATGGAGTGGATTTCAAAAAATTACAATGTGTCTCAGTATGATCTGTATAAATATTATCTGGTGGATGATGTGGTTGATCTTGTAAATAGCGATATCAAGTTGTCCCTTAAGGAGAAAAGTAAAAGAGATCGTGGGGTGTTGATGAAAAGAAAAAAAGATAAAAACATGACGCCTGAAATTCGCTTTGGAAAAGCGTTCTATAAACAGGATGATTCGCGCTCACCGTTATCGAATGCCGTGCTTTACGGTAGGCCGTCTCTCAATAAAAAAGTCCACGGTGTTGTGAGTGTCATCAATTATAAAGTGAGGATAGATTCTCGTGATTACAGGGATAAAATAGTGGTCACGGAAATGACGCAACCCAATATGGTGTCTTTGTTTAGACAGTGCAAAGGGATCATTACAAATGAAGGGGGGGTGTTGTCACACGCCTGCATCCTATCAAGAGAATATGGTATTCCTTGTATTGTTGGCACATCAAATGCGACGCGAATTCTAAAGGATGGGGATGCCGTTATCATGTGGCCGGATGGTCATATCACGTATGACTGTGCTGGATAGCATCGTTGTTAACCCACTGCGCCTATCAAGTGGGTGAGGGCTTTAAGCGCTGATGGGTTGTTACCTGATACTTCATTGTCAGAGTGACGATGCCCCCTGATTATCGTAATCGCACGTCCTAAATTTCCTTTCAAACCTGATTAATCACGACGGGTCACTGCGCCTATAAATGTCCCGCTCGCCCAACTTCATTGAGACAGAGTAACCCGCCAACAAAGATAGCCAGTCAGGCGGGGTGTAATAAGACACCAGGGGTTTACGCGCTCACGTACTTTCACGCTCGATCACCCTGCACGCCAGCTTATTCAGCCGTTGCACCTCGTCCGCCTGTGGCAAAACCCCCAGACTTTCCAGCACTCGTGTGGCCGCCAGCACACCGATCTCCAGTGCAGGCGGTTTGATGGTGCTTAAACTCGGCAGCAGCATTTCGGCAAACGGATAATCGCCAAAGCCAAGCACCGCACAGTTTTCGGGAATCTTCAGCCCTGCGCGTTGCCCGGCAAGCAATCCGCCCGCCGCCAGGTTGTCGTTGGCAAAGATAATTGCATCCGGTGGAGCAGGGGCCAGCATGAGCGCTTGCATGGCCTGTTTGCCGGCCTCAAAGGGCGCCATACCCTCTTGGGGGGTATACACCCTCGGCTCCAGTCCCAATTCGCGAACGCCGCTGAGGTAGCCATCGCGGCGCTCCAGTGCGCTGAAATCACCCGCGCTGCTATTCAGTACAAAGGCAATGCGTCGGTAGCCTTTTTTATGCAGGTAGCGCGCGGCTGTAACGCCCACGTCAACGTGGGAAAAACCAATCTGAATTGGTCCGCGTTCGGGTTGGTAGTCCCAGGTTTCAATCACCGGAATCTCCGCTGTGGCGATCATTTTTTCGGTGCCCGGGCTGTGAAAATGGCTGGTCAACACCAACGCTGCGGGCGACCAGCCCAGGAATGCGCGCACCGCACTCTCTTCCTGCTCAACGCTGAAGTAACTGGATGCCAGCAGCAGTTGATAGCCGTGGCGACTCAGCGTGTCGCTGAAACCCTGAATAGTGTTGGCGAAAATTGGCCCCGATATGTTGGGAATGACCATGCCAACGATTTTGCCGCGCGCCGAGGCCAGCCCTCCAGCAACCAGATTGGGCACGTAGCCCAATTGCGCGACCACCGCAGCAATGCGCTCGCGTCGCTCCGGGGAGACCTGGTCTGGCTGATTGAAATAACGCGAAACGGTGATGGCCGAGACCCCGGCCTGTTGCGCGACAGTGCTTAGAGTCACGCGCCCGGCGCCACGGCGTTTACGGGGTGAATGGTCGATCAACGCGCACTCCTTGTAATAACTAAAGGGTATATCAGAGCAATATTTAAGTATTTGACGATCTATACGACGGTTATTGATACTGGCGATGTTAGCGCTAACAACGCGCTTTGTCTGCTACTCGCTCGAGCGAATGTCCAAGACACATCTCCGCCATTGTCGTCGTAGAACGGCAGCGGTTCAGGGCACTTTTTGAGCGGGTAGACCATGCGTATTTTTCCTGGGGCAACACACACACTGGCGCACACGTTGTGCGCTGCGGGGTGGTTCTTTACCGGCTTGGGCGTGGCGCCCGGCCTGACGTTCGCCGCCGACAGCAATGAACAGGCGGTGACCCTTCAATCCGTCACGGTCAGTGCGACCCGCCGCGAAGAACCGCTGCAAAAAATCCCCGTGGCCGTGACCGTCGTCAATGGCGAGCAACTGGAACGAGACGGGCGCAACAGCGTCTCGAGCATCGTCCAGCAAGTTCCCTCGCTGAATTTTCGTACCGGTGCCTCGAACAAGGACACCTCGTTGTTTGTGCGGGGCGTGGGCACGATCTCTACCTCGCCCGGGGTTGAGCCGACGGTGGCGACGGTGATCGACGGGGTGGTCTACGCGCGTCCGGGGCAGACGACCCTCGACCTGTTGGACCTCGATCGCATTGAAGTCTTGCGTGGCCCGCAAGGTACGTTGTTCGGCAAGAACGCCTCGGCCGGGGTGATGAACATCGTCAGCCGTGCACCCACCACTGAAACCCACGGTTACATCGATCAATCGAACTTCACCGGCAACGAAAGCCGTACGCGCTTCGGTCTGGGCGGAAGTTTGATTCCTGACACCCTCACGGGCTCGTTCACCGCCATGTTCGGAACCTATGACGGCAATGTCGATAATCAGTACAACGGGCAGGAGGTGAATGGCTACAACCATAAAGGCGCGCGCGGCAAGTTGGTGTTTACCCCTGACGATGACCTCACGCTCACAGTCATTGCCGACTACATGCAGTCCCATGACGACGCCCCCAATGGCGTGGTCGTCCAGTCACTGACGCCGGGCTTTGGCAATGCGCTGGCTCCGGTATGGGCGTCCAGCGACAACCGCAAGATCAATACAGACACCCGTTCGCGTGTGGCAGACATCAATAAAGGCCTGTCTGCCCAACTGGACTGGAATCTGGGTGATTACACCCTGACGTCGATCACCGCGTGGCGGGGTTGGGACAACACTCAATATCAGGATGGCGATCGCCTGAGTACCATCACCGCCGACTTTCCAGGCTCTGCCGACAAAGGCGACCTGACGTTCAATCAGTATTCGCAAGAGCTGCGGCTGGCTTCACCCAAGGGGGATTTTCTGGAGTACGTGGGTGGGCTGTTCTACATGCACGGCAAGGATGACGAAACCTATCAGCGCACCTTGACCACGCCTGCGAGCGTCAACCGCGGCGTCGCCGATTACAGCACCACCAGTGACAGCTACGCGGTCTTCGGCGAAAGCACGCTGAACTTCACCCCGACCTTGCGTGGCATTGCCGGCCTGCGCTGGACCCATGACGATTTGAAATACGATCACCGCCGAGTGTCCACGTCGGCGACCGCCGTGACGGGCATCCAGCCGGACACCAGCAGCTCCGGGTCAGTGGATGAAGACGGCTGGTCAGGTCGGCTTGGCCTGCAATACGACGTGACCGACACCGTCACCACCTATCTGACCTATTCGCGAGGCTATAAAGGCCCGGCCTACAACGTGTTCTTCAACATGCAGCCGCGTGATACCGGCGCACTCAAACCTGAAACGTCGAACAACTGGGAACTGGGGATTAAAACCACGGCCTGGAACCATCGCCTGACCGCTAACGTCGCGGTATTTCACAGCGAATACGACAATTATCAAGCGAACTTCTTCGACACGGTTGCAGGCCAAGTCGTTACCCGGCTGATCAACGCGGGGAGTGTCAGCACCGAAGGCGTGGAACTCGACTACGCGTTGCAGGCGACTCGGCAATTGAAGCTCTCTGGCGCACTGGCATACACCCATGCACGTATTGACGAATTTGGCTGCCCAGCAGGCGCGGCCGCATCGTGCAACGTCAATGGCAAGCCGCTGCCCTACAGCCCGGACTGGAAAAGTTATGTGCGCGCCGACTACAGCATCCCGCTGGATAACGGTCTGGATGTAGAACTGGGTACCGATTACAGCTGGCAGAGCGAAGTGCAGTACGACATCAGCCAGAACCCGGACACCAAGCAGGGCACGTATGGCATCTGGAATGCCAGCATCGCGTTGGCGGATTACACCAACGGCTGGCGTGTGGCGCTGCTGGGCAAAAACCTCGCGGACAAGTCCTATTCACCCTTGCTGGCCACAGGCGGCAGCTACATCTACCGCGCGGTTCCAAGGGACGACGAACGCTATTTTGGTGTGCAACTGCGCAAGGATTTCTGAACATGACTCGACAGCTCAAACTGGGCGCCTTTCTCATGGCCGGCGGTCACCACGTCGCCGCATGGCGTCACCCTGAGGCGCCGGCAGACGCCGGGCTGGACTTCAGCCATTACAAACGCTTGGCACAGATTGCAGAGGCGGCGAAGTTTGACGCTTTGTTCGTCGCCGACAGCATCGCCGCGCCGAGGGATGACATCGCAAGTCGCATGGCCCGTTCGGCTTACTTTGAGCCACTGACATTACTGTCAGCCTTGAGTGCGGTGACGGAGCGCATTGGGTTGATCGCCACGGCCACCACCAGCTACAACGAGCCGTACCATGTGGCGCGAAAATTCGCGTCGCTGGATCACTTGTCCGGCGGCCGGGCAGGGTGGAACCTGGTGACTTCGGATAACGCCGCTGAGGCGCAAAACTTTGGCCGCGAGCAACATATCAGTCACGCTGAACGCTACAGCCGCGCCCGCGAGTTTCATCAGGTCGTCACGGGACTGTGGGACAGCTGGGAAGATGATGCGTTTGTCCGCGACAAGATCAGCGGCGCTTACTACGACCCCGCCAAACTGCATGTGCTCAACCACCAGGGTGAGCACTTTCGGGTCAAGGGCCCGCTGAATGTGGCGCGTTCCCCGCAAGGGCAGCCGGTGATTGTGCAAGCCGGCTCATCCGGGGTCGGTCGCGATTTGGCCGCACAAACGGCAGAGGTGGTGTTCACCGCACAAACCTCATTGGCCAATGCTCAGGCGTTTTACGCTGATCTCAAAGGCCGTTTGAGCCAATACGGCCGCCGCCAGGACTCCCTGAAAATCATGCCCGGTATTTTTGTCGTGGTGGGGGCCACTGAAGCGCAGGCGCAGGAAAAATTTCAGACCTTTCAGCGGCTGGTCGAGCCTGAAGTGGGCGTGGCTTTGCTGGGGCGCATGCTGGGCAATTTCGATTTGTCGCAGTTCCCGCTGGACGGGCCGCTCCCCGACTTGCCGCTGACAGAAAGCGGTCAGCAAAGCCGTCAGAAGTTGCTGACCGAATTGGCAGGCGAAGAAAACCTTAGCCTCGCCGAACTGGGCAGAAAGATTGCCGGAGGGCGCGGGCATTACACCCTTGTGGGTACAGCGGTACAGATTGCCGACCAGATGCAGGCGTGGTTCGAGCAAGGGGCCGCCGATGGATTCAACGTGCTGGTGCCGCATCTTCCGGCAGGCCTGGAGGATTTCGCCAATGAAGTCATACCGGAGTTGCAACGCCGGGGCCTGTTCAGAACCGAATACGAAGGCCGTACGTTGCGCGAGAACCTTGGCCTGACCCGGCCTGCCAACAGCTTCACGCCACAACCACATTCCTCTACAGACCAGCAGGACATCGCTCAATGACCTATATCGCTGCCGAAAACCGCTACGACGCCATTCCTTATCGCCGCGTGGGCCGCAGCGGGTTGGTGTTGCCGGCACTCTCCCTTGGCCTGTGGCACAACTTTGGCGACAGCACGCCGATCGACACCCAGCGTGCGCTGTTGCGAACAGCCTTCGACCAAGGCATCAACCACTTTGACCTGGCCAACAACTACGGCCCGCCCTATGGCAGTGCCGAGATCAACTTCGGCCGTTTGCTGCGTGAAGATTTCAAGCAGTACCGTGATGAGTTGATCATCTCCAGCAAAGCCGGATGGGACATGTGGCCCGGCCCATACGGTCAGGGCGGTGGTTCGCGTAAATACGTGCTGGCCAGCCTCGATCAGAGCCTGCAACGCTTGGGCGTGGACTATGTCGACATTTTTTATTCTCACCGCTTCGACCCGGACACCCCGCTGGAGGAGACGGCCAGCGCGCTGGCCACGGCCGTGCAGCAGGGCAAGGCGCTGTACATCGGCATCTCATCCTACTCAGGGGTAAAAACCCGAGAAATGGCGGCGTTGCTCAATGACTGGAAAATCCCGCTGCTTATCCACCAACCGGCCTACAACCTGCTCAATCGCTGGGTGGAAAAGGACTTGCTGGACACCACTGAAGCACTGGGCAGCGGTGTGATTGCCTTTACCCCCCTGGCGCAAGGCTTGCTGACCGACAAGTACCTCAACGGTGTGCCGACGCAGGCGCGGGTCAACCGTGCGGGTGGCGACTCCTTGCTGCCCTCGCATCTGAGCGAAGCCAACCTCGCCCGGGTACGCGGTCTCAACGAGATTGCCAGGGCGCGCGGTCAGAGTCTGGCCCAGATGGCATTGGCCTGGACACTTCGCGACCCGCGGGTGACGTCAGCGTTGATCGGTGCCAGTCGACCGGAGCAGATCATAGAGAACGTCGGTGCCTTGAAGAACCTGCACTTTAGCGTGCAGGAGCTGACCGAAATCGATCGGTTTGCCCAAGAGGGCGGGATCAACCTGTGGGAAAAGCCCTCGAAGGCTGAGTAAACAAGGCTATCTCAGGTGTTCTTCCAGACTTCAGCAGCGAGACAATCATGAAACTTCGCACCCTTTTATTTAGCGGGTTGGCACTGTTCAGCCTGACAAACGCCGCGCTGGCCGCAGACCCGGCAACCCTGAGAATCGGCTACCAGAAAGGCTCGATTGCCTTGTTGCTCGCCAAAGAGCATGGCCTGCTGGACAAACGCTTTCCTCACACGGCCGTGCAGTGGATTGAGTTTCCCGCCGGGCCGCAGATGCTCGAAGCGCTTAACGTCAATGCGCTGGACATAGGATCCACCGGAGACATCCCGCCGCTGTTCGCCCAGGCAGCGGGGGCCGATCTGGTCTACATCGGCGCCGAACCGGCAAAACCACAAGCGGAAACGCTACTGGTTCGCGGCGACAGCCCGCTTAACACCGTTGCCGACCTTAAAGGCAAGAAAGTGGCCTTTCAGCGCGGGTCCAGCTCACACAACCTGATCCTGAGGGCGTTGAACAAGGCCGGGCTGAGCTATCAGGACATCCAGCCCGTGAACCTGCCGCCTGCGGATGCTCGCGCTGCCTTCGAGCAGGGCAGCGTCGATGCCTGGGCCACATGGGAGCCTTATTCCTCGTTGGCCTTAAGTCAGGGCAATGCCCGTGTGCTGGCCAACGGTGAAGGGCTGGGCCTGTCAGGCCCCGTGTACACGGCACGGCGAGCTTATGCCAATGCCAACGGCGCCTTTGTTCACGCATTGCTGGATGAGTTGACTGACGCTGAAGCGCTGACCCGCAGCCAGCGGCAAGAAAGCCTCAAGGTGATCCAAAAATACATGGGGCTGCCCGATGCAGTGATTGCCAGCTACCTCGACAATCGGCCGCCATCTCCGGTGCTACCGATTGATCAAAGCATCATCAATGCGCAGCAAGTAACGGCGGATCTGTTTTATCAAAACAAGCTGCTGCCCAAAAAAATAGCGGTGCGTGATGCGGTATGGCAGGCCGCAGACTGAGCCGCACTCGGGGAGAAATGGGCCAGCCTCCCGAATACAGGGTGTCGAAATGACAGGCCCGCACGGGGCACACGTGCGGGTTTGGCGATTTTAAATGAACTGCACACGAAACTAATTGCGTCTGGCATACCTCCATTACTTACCGACCCTCACCGACAACACCGGACGTAA
Source organism: Pseudomonas sp. TMW22091 (assembly GCF_022496705.1). Taxonomy (NCBI): domain Bacteria; kingdom Pseudomonadati; phylum Pseudomonadota; class Gammaproteobacteria; order Pseudomonadales; family Pseudomonadaceae; genus Pseudomonas; species Pseudomonas sp. TMW22091. Next base: position 96,788 of record NZ_SCFI01000015.1, on the reverse strand, counting down.
GTGTGGTTTGACCTGACGTAGTCGCCTTTTGGAGGGTACGTGTAACCGCTCTGTACGTGTCCCCCTTGGCCAAAGGTGACCCTGATGACAGAACACCAAACAACCCTGCGTCTCAAAGAAGACACACCCAGCCCTGCCGGGAATGATCACAGCATAAAACTTCAGATAAACGGGCAGGTGTACCCCCTTGATGTGCCCGCCAATGCCATTTTGCTCGATGTGGTACGCGATCGCTTGCAACTGACCGGCACCAAAAAGGGCTGTGACCACGGCCAATGCGGGGCCTGTACGTTGCTCGTCAATGGTGTGGCCATCAACTCGTGCCTGTCACTGGCAGTTCAACATGATGGCGATAGCATCACCACCATCGAGGGGCTGGCCGAGGGCGATTCGCTGCATCCCGTGCAACAGGCCTTTTGGGAGCACGATGCCTTCCAATGCGGCTACTGCACCACAGGGCAGATCATGAGTGCAGTGGCCTTACTCAATGACCCGGACAGTGCGGCGGACGATGCCAGTGTCAGGGAGGCCATGAGTGGCAATATCTGCCGCTGCGGTGCGTATAAAAACATCCTCGCGGCCGTGCAGTCGGCGCGCGTCAAAATGGCCGGGGGTGTCTGATGCAGACTTTCGATTACGTCCGGGCGCAGTCTTGCGCCCATGCAATAAATACCGCATCCACCCTGGAGCTGTCCCGGTACCTGGCCGGTGGCACCACGCTTCTGGATCTGATGAAGCTGGATGTGGTCAAAGCCGACCACTTGGTCGATATCAACCGATTGCCCTTGCAGCAGGTTGAGACCCTGGACGACGGTCGCTTGCGCATCGGGGCGTTGGTCAGCAATACCGCGCTGGCGCGTCATCCTCAGGTATTGACGCATTACCCGGTGCTCGCTCAAGCCATCATGGCGGGGGCTTCCACTCAGCTGCGCAATAAAGCCACCACTGCCGGCAATGTGATGCAACGGGTGCGCTGCAATTATTTCCGCGATGGGGTTTCACCGTGCAATAAGCGCCAGCCCGGCTCGGGTTGCGCAGCGCTTGTGGGCCTCAATCGCAGTGTGCATGCGGTGCTGGGTACCAGTGATCACTGCATTGCCAGCCATCCTTCGGACATGTGTGTGGCCATCGCGGCCATTGGTGCGCACGTCACCCTGCAAAACCCGCAGGGGCAGTCGCGTGAAGTCAATTTTGCTGACTTTCATCTGCTGCCCGGCGACACACCGTGGCGCGAGCATGCGCTAGAGCCCCACGAACTGATTACCCATGTGACGCTGGATGCGCCGCTGTCTGCAAGTCGTTCAGGCTACCTGAAGCTTCGCGACCGCACGTCATACCAATTTGCTCTGGCATCAAGTGCCATCATTCTGGTGATGGACGGGCCAACCGTAGTAGAGGCGCGTATTGCCCTTGGCGGTGTGGCCACCAAGCCGTGGCGAGCCGTTGAAGCAGAACAGCAACTCACCGGGCAAACACTCTCAGCGCAGCTCATCTCACAGGTGGCCGAGGTGGCTCTGAAAGACGCGCGGGCCTATGAGCACAACGCGTACAAAATCCCCCTCGGCCAGCAGGTCATTGCGCGCAACCTTCGCGACCTGACGGCGCAGGAGTCGGTATGAACGAATCCATTATCGGTGTTCCTCAACGCAGGATTGACGGGCAGCTCAAGGTCAGCGGCAAAGCTCGCTACGCCGCCGACCACCCCATGGTGGGCATGCTGTATGCCTATGGTGTCTACAGCACCATTGCGCGCGGTCAGATTCGCACCCTCGATGATGCAAAGGCGTTGAAAATGCCCGGTGTCGTCAGCATCGTCCATCATCTCAATTGCCCGACACTGCATCGCACGCCGGCCACGCCGATGGACATGGCGAAAATTCTCGAAGCCAGCAAGGTTGATGAGTTTCGCACCCCGTTCGAAGATGATTGCGTGTCCTATCCGGGGCAGTTTGTCGCGCTGGTGGTTGCCCAAACCTTTGAACAGGCCAGGGCTGCCGCGCATCAGGTGTCGGTGGAGTACGACGTTACCGAGCCAATCACCAGCCTGACAGAAGGTCTGAAGGCGCAAACTCCTCAGAGCGGGGCAGGCGGGCACACACGGGGCAAACCGGAACCCGCATTTGCCTCGGCCGCTAAAAAAATCGACGTGACTTACACCACGCCTGTTGAAAATCACAACCCGATGGAAATGCACGCGACCACTGCATGGTGGGAGGATGGACACCTCTTTGTGTACGAAAGCTCTCAGGGCGTGGTCAACCATCGTAATGTGCTGGCCAATGTCTTCGATTTACCGCCTGACCAGGTTGAGGTGCGTGCGCCTTTTATCGGTTCAGGTTTTGGCAGCAAGTTATGGCCGTGGCCGCATTCCGTTGCCGCCTGCGTTGCGGCGAAAATCACCGGGCGACCTGTGCAATTGATGCTGCCCAGAGCGCAGATGTTCACCACCAGCGGCCACCGCCCGCAAACCTCGCAACGCATGCGTCTGGCCACGGACGATCAGGGCAAGCTGGTATCGCTGCGCCATGAGTCCATCAACAGCACGTCGACCACCGATGCCTACACCGAACCCTGTGCCAGCGTGACCAAAAGTCTGTACGCCTGCCCGAATGTGCTGATCAGCCACAAAAACGTGCCGGTAAACCGTGGCACGCCCACCTCGATGCGTGCTCCCGGTGCCGCCCCCGGTTTATTTGCCCTGGAGTCGGCCATCGATGAAATGGCCTTGGCCAATGGCATCGACCCCCTGGATTTTCGCCTGCTCAATCGGGCAGCCAAGGATGAAAGTGTCGGCCTGCCGTGGTCCAGCAACAATCTTGAAGAAGCCATGAACGTTGCGGCGCAGAAAATCGGCTGGCAGCAGCGCAACCCTGAAATCGGCTCAATGCGCGACGGCGACGAAATCATTGGCTACGGCATGAGCGCGTGTAATTGGGAGGCGTCACAAGTGCCCACCGATGCCCGTGTGATGTTGCGTGCGGACGGTACGGCGTTGGCGCAGTGCGGTCTGCAAGATATAGGCACCGGTACTTACACGGTGGTGGCTCAGACCCTGAGTCAGTTGTCCGGGCTGGCGCTGGATCGCATTGAAGTGCAGTTGGGCAGTTCAGCGTACCCGCCCGGCGCCATGTCTGGCGGATCGTGGGCAACGTCGAGTGTCATGCCCGCCATCGCCGGTGCGACCCGTCAAGCGCTGGACAACCTGAGGCAGATCGCCGTGTTGAAAGGGGCGCCCTTTGAAGGTCAAAAAACCGAAGCCCTTCACGTAGAAGATGGGCATTTAGTGTGTGGCGATCAGCGCGCCTCATTCGGCGACATCCTCGATTCGCAACGGGTGGCTCACGCCGAAGGCACCTTCCAGAGCGGTGCTGCCAAAGCTGACACCTATTCCTTCAGATCATTTGGCGCACATTTTGTGGAAGTGCGTTGGGACCCCGGCATTTCGCGCTTGCGAGTGACTCGCGTGGTCAGCGCCATTGACGTGGGCCAAGTGGTCAACCCGCTGGCTGCACGCAATCAGGTTGAAGGAGCAATTGTCATGGGCATCGGCATGGCGCTGTTTGAGGCCGGGGAGTACGATCCGAACAGCGGTTTACCGACTAACAATAATTTCGCTGAATACGTGGTACCGGTGCATGCCGACCAACCCGATATCGATATCACCCTGCTGGATTACCCTGACCTCAACTTCAGTGAGTTCGGGGCCCGCGGCATAGGCGAAATTGGTATCACCGGGTTGGCCGCGGCCATCGCCAATGCGGTGTATCACGCCACCGGCATACGTATCCGTGACTTGCCCATCACCAAGGAAAAATTAATGCATGGACTCGCTTGATCTACAGGTTGTGCAACGCGCTCAGGGTTGGTTAGCCGAGGGTAAATCCATCTGGCTGTGCACGGTTGTGTCTACCTTCGGCTCTGCACCGCGCGGCCCGGGCGCCATGCTGGTGGCGTTGACTTCAGGTGAGTACAGCGGCTCGCTGTCGGGCGGCTGCGTCGAAGAAGACTTTATGACGCGGCTCTCACACGGTCATTTTGCTGAACACAATCATGTTGTGCGTTACGGCGAGGGTGGGCTGGCACCCAATGTGGCCTTGCCCTGTGGCGGCGTACTGGACGTATTGATTGAGTACATGCCCCCCGATGACGATACGTACGAACACCTCCAGGCCATGAAGTGCGCCTTGGGCGGGCAGTACCTGGCCACTCGAACGGTTCAGCTCGGCAGTTCGCGCAGATGCCTGGCGCGCAGTGATGAAAACGTGCCGAGGGTCACGCTAAAGGTCGATGAGGTTTCTATCAGGGTGGGCGCTGTGCGTCGGCTGGTGCTGGCCGGTCTGTCTCCGGTGGCCGAGTTTTGTGCCAGTTTTGCCTTGGCCTTGGGCTATGAAGTCATCCTGTGTGATCCAAGGCCAGAAGTCATCGACCGCTTTTCCATGCCCGGCGTGCAGGTACACAAGCGCCTGCCATCGGTCTATATCGAAGAGAACGGCTGCCACGCCACCACCGCAGTGGTAGCGCTTACCCATGACCCTCGGCTGGACGACTTGACCCTGATGGAGGCGGTGCGAACCGACGCTTTTTACATTGGCGCCATGGGCTCTCAACGCACCAGTGCAAAAAGATTTGAGCGACTGGCGCGCATTGGCGGGCTCGATGCTCAGGCAATGGCACGTATCCATGCCCCGATCGGACTGCGCCTTGGCAGCAAAACCCCGGCAGAAATCGCCCTGGCCGTCATGGCTGACATACTGCGTGTCTCCAATGGCATCAGTCACTGCAACTACGCCACTCAGAACGCAGCGCAGCCCCTGTAGCCGCTGACGAGGAACGAAGGCTGCGATCGGCGGCAAAGCCGTCGTAAAACCTGACACCCCGAGTCGTCCCATCTTGCGACCGCTGCGCGCTCGGTCGCAGCCTTCGGCAGCGGCTACAGGTCAGGTGTAGCCGCTGATGAGGAACGAAGGCTGCGATCGGCGGCGAAGCCGTCGTAAAACCTGACACCCCGCGGTGTCCCATCTCGCGACCGCTGCGCGCTCGATCGCAGCCTTCGGCAGCGGCTACAGGTCAGGTGTAGCCGCTGACAAGGAACGAAGGCTGCGATCGGCGGCGAAGCCGTCGTAAAACCTGACACCCCGCGGTGTCCCATCTTGCGACCGCTTCGCGCTCGATCGCCGCCTTCGGCAGCGGCTACAGGTTAACGTGTGGCTGCGAGCATGGCGCGTAGCAGCTGACGAGGAACGAAGGCTGCGTTCGGCGGCGTAGCCGTCGTAAAACCTGACACACCGAGTCGTCCTATCTTGCGACCGCTGCGCGCTCGATCGCAGCCTTCGGCAGCTGCTACAGGTCAACGTGTGGCTGCGAGCATGGCGGCGTAGCCGTCGTAAAACCTGACACACCGAAGTGTCCCATCTCGCGACCGCTGCACGCTCGATCGCAGCCTTCGGCAGCGGCTACAGGTTAGGGTGTTGCTGCGCGTTTGGGTCGTGGGCTCATGCACTGATGCATCTTTATCGATCAATCATGCAAAGAGCTTTCGTGGTAAGGCATTAATGACGCCTGATGCAATCCCAATAACTTTTCGAAAAGCCACTTGGTGGAGCAGACGCAGCGTTCTTGCGTGCTCCTCGGGTTAGTGGTTTCTGACAGCAGTTGAATATTTCGCGCTCCAGAAGAATGTCCCCTTCAGGGGACGTTACCCTGTGCGCTTGGGTTTAGAGTGGCCTGAGACAAAATCTGTCCCCGAGAACAATAAAACAATAAACCGGGAGCCACCGGACCATGCATCAGCCTCAAGTCGTACCCCATCAGTCCCTCTATTTTCCCTATCAGGTTTACCCTGCTTTCGTGCAATCCCCAGGCATCGCCACTCGCTCACCCGTGGTGATTGTGGGGGCGGGGCCCATTGGCCTGACGCTGGCGCTCGAACTGGCGCGCTACGGTGTCGGCAGTGTTGTCCTGGCGGCTCAGCAGCAGGTCTGTGAAGGGAGTCGTGCGATTGTTTTCACCCGTCGTTCCATGGAAATTTTCCAGCAAGTGGGGGTGTCCCAGGCAGTGGCCGAGCAGGGGCTGCCTTGGCGCTTCGGAAATTCGTACTACCGCGGCCAGCGGGTTTTTCGCATGGAGGCTCCGGTCGACGAGCATGATCGTTTTGCACCGATGACCAACCTGCAACAGCAATATCTGGAGCAGCATCTGGTGGCCGCAGCCCAGGCACAGCCGCTGATCGAACTGCGGTGGGGCAATAAAGTCATCGATATCGAGCAACGGCTCGACCATGCTGTGTTGCAAGTCGATACCCCGGGTGATGTTTATTCTCTGCAGGCCGATTGGGTTGTGGCCGCTGATGGCGCTCGCTCCGGACTGCGTTCCATGCTTGGGCTCAAGCTTGAGGGGGCGTCCTATGAAGGGCGCTTCGTGATTGCCGATATCCGCATCAAGCTCGACCTGCCGACTGAACGTCTGGCGTTTTTCGATCCCTCATGGAACCCCGGCAATACCGTGTTGATGCACCGCGAGCCCGGAGATATCTGGCGCATCGATTACCAGTTGCCCGTGGACGAAACGCCCGAGCAGGCGTTGCACCCCGACTCCTTGCGTGAGCGCATCAATGCGCAACTGGCGATGCTCGGCGTCGAGAACCCGGAGTGGGAGCTGGATTGGAGTTCTGTGTACTCGGCCCGGGCGCTGACCCTGGCGCACTACATTAATGAGCGTGTGATTTTTGCTGGAGACGCGGCGCACCTGTTGCCGATCTTCGGTGTGCGCGGCGCCAATACCGGCTTTCAGGATTGCCACGACCTGGGCTGGAAACTGGCACTGCACATCAAGGGGTTGGCCGGTGCCGGGCTGCTGGCCTCCTACAGTGAGGAGCGGGTCAAGGCTGCACGGGAAATCATTGAGGAGGCGGGCAAAAGCACGAGGTTCATGGCGCCGCCCAGTCGCGGATATCGACTGTTACGCGATGCGGTGCTGTCGCTGTCGTTGACCCGGGAATTTGTACGCCCGCTGTACCACTGGCGAACCTCAAGAGCTCACGACTATGCCGATTCGCAGCTCAACGCGGTGGACGACGATAATCGTTTATTCGTTGGCGGCCCGCGCAACGGTGCACCGTTACTCAATGTGCGTTTGGCCGAGCAGCACTATTTGTTCGACGAGCTGGCGCCCGCCTTTCATTTGCTTTGCTTCACCGACGCTGCGGCGCTCGATACCGAAGTTGTGGCGCAGGTTCAGGCTCTGCGCCACCAGGGACTGACCATACAAGTGATCGCGATCGCCATGAGTGGGGTCGATCAGGTGCAACATGCCGACCTGACCCTGGCTGATACGGATGATCTGTTCAGTACGCGTTATGGCGTGCAGCACGCTGGCGCCGCCTATCTTGCGCGCCCGGATCAGCATGTCTGCGCGCGCTGGCTGCATCTGGATGGCGAGCGTTTGCGCCATGGTCTAAACCAGGCCCTTGGCCACAACGGGAGTAACCACCCATGAGTCAGTCAATGAACGTGACAGATCTGGAGCGCGTCTATGATCGGCTCGCCGAGGCGATTGATTGTACGGGTCACAACAGTGAGTTGTTTCTGGTCAAGCTGGCGCTGCTGGCGGCAGAGTCGCTGAACGATATCGAGCGCTTCGACGCACTGATCGAGAGCGCCGTGCAGGACCTGTAAAACCTTTGCGTCAGCCAATAATTACAATAATAGGATCACCCAATGCCATCCCATCCTGCTGTGGCCCTTGGCGAGGAGGCCGGCGCTCATCCGCTGGTTATTGCCAAAGTCTCGAAACGCCTGTTGTGGTTTCTCTTCATCTGCTTCGTTTTTTCGTTTCTGGACCGTATCAATATCGGTTTTGCCGGGCTAACGATGATGGGCGACCTGGGGTTGAGCAGTACCCAGTTCGGCATGGCAACCACGATTTTCTACCTGGCCTATATCGCATGCGGTATCCCCAGCAACATCGTTCTGGCCAAACTCGGTGCCCGTCGCTGGATCGGTAGCCTGATGATCGCCTGGGGTTTGGCCTCGACCGCAACCCTGTTTGCGTATGACGCAACCAGCCTGTATTGGCTGCGTGCATTGGTTGGCATCACCGAGGCCGGGTTTCTGCCGGGTGTGCTGTTATATATGACGTTTTGGTTTCCTGCGGCATACCGGGCGCGGGCCAATGCGTTGTTCATGATCGCCATGCCATTTACCGCGGGCTTTGGCTCGGTCTTGTCCGGCAGCATTCTGGGACTGGATGGCCTCTGGGGCCTGGCAGGCTGGCAGTGGTTGTTTTTGCTGGAAGGGTTGCCCTGCGTCCTTCTCGGTCTGGCAGTGTACGGTTATCTGGACGATCAGCCGTCTCAGGCACGCTGGCTGAGTAACAATGAGAAGCTACAGCTGGCAGACTTGATGGAGCGCGACCGTCAGGCACCTTCGCCTCACGCGCATTGGGGTCGTGAGTTGCTGTCGCCCTCAGTGATTCTCTTCTGCCTGGTGTACTTTTGCCTGGTCAACACCTTGGCGATGATCGCGGTCTGGACCCCGTTGATCGTCAAGAGCTTCAGCGCTGGTCAGAGCAATACGCTGATCGGATTGTTATCGGCAATTCCGCAAATATGCACCATTGTTGGCATGATCCTCTGGGGCCGACACTCGGACCTGACCCAAGAGCGGCGTTGGCACCTGGCCCTGCCGATGCTGCTGGCTGCAGTAGGATGGTTCTGCACAGCCCTGTCGAGCGAACCAATCGTACAACTGGCAGGGGTTTGCATGGCGGCGACCGGCTCCTACACGGCCATGTCGATATTCTGGACCCTGCCGGATCGGTCATTGAGTTTTCAAGCCAGGGCAGTGGGCATCGCGGTGATCAACGCAGTCGGTAATCTGGGGTCGGCCCTAAACCCCTTGGTGATCGGTTGGCTAAAAGACCTGACCCATGCCTATACAGCCGGTTGCCTGTATGCCGCGCTGCTATTATTAGTCGCGGCCTTGCTGGTGCGCACGCTGCCCCACAAACCCCAACCTTCCTACGTGAGCTGACCCCCAATGAACCACTGGCTGCTCACCACCGCTTACCATCAGAGCCCATTGACGACGGGGCAAGTCGCGCATCTATTGGCTCGAGTGGGCGAGGACTGTCGGACCTGGCTGGCCGCAGAATTACTGACTCTGGTGCGGGGTGAGATGCCGTTGGCACAATGTACGATTTTCGCTTATCCGGAGGGCCAGGAACCGCAGGTATTGTCGTGTTCCGATCAGGCCAGGCTGGTCCAGATATCGCGCATTTCCCGCGATTACGTGAAGCGTTTTCACAGCCTGGACGGCAACCGTCAGGCGATGCTCGGTCATCGGGCGAAATATGGAGGCGCGCGAATCCTGGCTCAACTTCAGTCAGTCGAGGACATCACCCACCGTGAATATCGGCGGGTCTGCTATGAACAGCCGCAAATTTCCCAGCGCATGGCCTTGCTCAATCATCAGGAAGAGGGCGGGGGCTGGCTGTCGATCAACTTCTATCGAGGTCGTGAGCACGGTAACTTCACTCAACGCGAGATCGAATTTATCGAGTCAGTGGCACCCTTGCTGATTCAAGTCACACGATTGCACTATCGCGCGTATATCGAAGCCAATCAGATGCCGGCCTTACTGAGCCAGCGGGTCGAGCAGCTTTATCCTGAACTGACTCGGCGGGACCGAGAGTTGCTCAGGTATTTACTCAGTGGTCTGGGAGCGGAAGACATCGCGCCCTTGATGGGCATTCAGCGCTCAAGCGCCGCTACCTACATCAAGCGGATCTATCGCAAGGTAGGTGTCAGCGGATATCGAGAATTGCTGGGGCTTGTCGTGAGAGGTCGCTGGTCCTGAGTGTGCTGTGCATAGTTGAATAAACGAAGGTTTGACTACGCGCAGAGAGTCCGGATTGTTAGATAAACCGCTTTCCCGACAACGCCTAGAGACTCTCTGGATCCCCAAAAAACATTTGAATCCGCGAACGAAGCCAGCGTTCACCCGGGTCGTTGTCCTGGGCGCCGCGCCAGGCCATGTGCAATTCAAAGCTTTGCATCTCTATCGGAGGGTCTTCGGCCCGCACGCCACCCGCGGCGGTCAAGGCCTGGGCCGTATAGTCCGGCACGGTGGCAATGATGTCGGTGCCGGCCAGCAAGGTGCTCAGACCATTAAATTGCGGTACCGCCAGCACCACATGACGCTTGCGCCCGAGTTTCTCCAGCTCAACATCAATAAAGCCGCTCAAGTCACCCGCAAAGGAGACCAGTGCGTGGGGGCGGGCACAGAAGTCGTCCAGGCTCATCGGCCCCGGCATGGTGTCAGCCCGCAGCAGTTTGGGCTTGCTGCGCCTTAATACTTTGCGCTTGGCGTTGGCGGGCAGGTCGCTGGTGTAACTGACGCCCACCGAAATTTCGCCAGAGGCCAGCAACGGCGGCATCAATATGTAGTTGACCCGGCGGATGACCAGCACGATGCCCGGCGCCTCGGCGCGCAAGCGCTTAAGCAGCAAAGGCAGCAGGGCGAACTCTACGTCATCGGACAAACCAATGCGGAACACCGAGGTGCTGGTGGCCGGGTTGAACTCTGCGGCACGGCTGACAGCGGTTGAAATCGAGTCCAATGCCGGGGACAGCAAAGCGAAAATCTCGGTCGCCCGTGCCGTAGGCTCCATGCTGCGGCCGGTGCGCACAAACAGTGGGTCGTCAAACAAACCGCGCAGGCGTGAGAGCGCCGCGCTGATGGCAGGCTGCCCCAGAAACAGCTTTTCGGCCGCTCGGGTCACACTGCGCTCATGCATCAGGGTTTCAAAGACGATCAACAAATTCAGATCGACGCGACGCAAGTCGTTACGGTTCATCTGGCAGACTTCGCAGGCGGATCAACGGTAGAAGGGTAAGGATCTTACTGACAAAACCGATAGATCGTCACTCTGAAGATAGGATTTCGCGTTTTTAAGTGTGAGAAACGTGCGAATCTTGAGCAGGAAACCCGGCTTTCCGGATGTAGAAAATGCCTGCGGATCAATGTCAGGCATGTCGACTATTAATGCTGTCTGTTAGTCTTGCTCACAAAGCCCGGATAAAGTCCCGTGGTATTAGCGATTAATTAGGCGAGGTTTGCAATGTCGCGCACGATCCGTTTTCACAAGTTTGGCCCGGCCGAGGTGCTCCAGTGCGAAGAGCACGAAGTCGCTGCGCCTGCGCCCGGCGAAGTGCAGGTGCGTGTCGAAGCGATTGGTATCAGCTGGTATGACGTGCTTTGGCGGCAAAACCTGGCCCCGAGCCCGGCACGTTTGCCGGCCGGTATCGGCCATGAAATGGCCGGTGTTGTGACCGCCGTCGGGGCAGGGGTTGATGATCTTGCCGTGGGCGACAAAGTGGCCAGTTTTCCCGGTCAGAGTGCCAACGATTACCCGACCTATGGCGAATTGATCGTCATGCCGCGCTCCACCCTGACGCGCTACCCCGATGTGTTGACGCCGGTTGAAGCCAGCGTGCATTACACGCCGCTGTTAATCGCTTATTTCGCGTATGTCGACCTGGCGCGGGTAAAGGCTGGGCAAACGGTTCTGATTACCGATGCCAGCCACTGTTCTGGCCCTTCATTCGTGCAGTTGGGCAAGGCGCTTGGGGTCAACGTCATCGCGGCCACCAAAAATGCGGATGAGCGCGAGTCCCTGCTTAAGCTCGGTGCTGACAAGGTGATCGTCACTGAGGAACAAGACCTGTTGCTGGAGATCAACAAGATCACCCACGACAAAGGTGTCGATGTGGTCATGGATGGCCTTGGTGGCCCACAGATGTCAGTGCTGGGTGATGTGCTGGCGCCCCGTGGCAGCCTTGTGCTCTATGGACTGCAAGGGGGCAATCACACTCCCTTTCCGGCCTGTGCAGCGTTTCAGAAGAACATTCAGTTCTTTGTGCACTGCATCGGTAATTTCACCGGCAAGCCGGAGCTGGGCATCACCCAGGATGAGCAAGCCATGCAGCGTGCCCTGCGCGAGATCAACCAGCTGACGGCTGACCGGGTGCTGTTGCCTCTGGAAGTAAAAGTCTTTCCGTTTGAGGCCTTTGTAGACGCCCATCGCTATATGGATGATTGCCCATGTCGCGGCCGGGTTGCGTTGCAATTACCCAGTAACTGAAAGGCGGCATAACCTTTCATGAAAAACGCCTTCGAGCCGTGAGTTCGAGGGCGTTTTTGTGTATATACCCTCGGAAAAATGCATACTCACGGCCGCACCAAACCCCTGCCAAGTGCCGTCTTTAGCTGCTTTTATATTCGTATGGATAATTTAAAAATCAATTTGCATCCATTTGGTTTTGTTTTTTGTAGGGATATTCCTCTGCGGATGTGCGGTGCATCTGTAACGGATTGAAACCACAAGTTAATTGTGGGCGTTCCCGGTGCAGCTGCCGATAATAAAGCGCTCACATGGAGGGATGCCCTATGAACAATTTTCATGAACAAGCCATGAGCTTTGTTTATCAGCAAGTGCTGCATCGGTTACAGGGGTTTCTGGAACGTACCGAGCGCATTGCCTTGCAGCTGTTGATTCAGCGATTACTGGTGGCTGCCGGTGGCCTGGAGCGACTCGCCCAGTACCGGGTCATGGTTGTTCTTGAAGGGGGCAGGGAATGCGCCTATACATTGGCTTTTTTGCGTGCCGCTCAGTTGAGTATTGCGGGGCGCTATCCAGACACGTTCATATTGCGCGTGGCCATTTTGCACCAGCCTCGCCTCACGCCCAGGGTGTTGGAGCGGATACAGACTCAATGCAGTGAGTTGTTCCTGTATGACGACCATCGCGTCGAGTTGCTGTTCGTCAATGACAAGGGGGTTCGCAGGCTGGATAAACCTCTGGGCGGCATTCATAAACCTTGCGCCACCAACAGGACAATGATGCTGATGTCCGGCCATTTGACCCGGGGTGATGCGCGAGGGACTTTTTTTTATGCTGATTTGCTGGCGCGGGCAAAGCTCTTCAGCAGTGCCTTTGAATGGGGGCAACCGGCAGATGCCTTGATCGATCGGCGCCCGCGCAGGCATCTGGCTAGATACATGGCCTGGATTCAGCGTGTCGCCAGCCAGCGGGGGCATGCCGGCCAGCCGGTCAATGGCGATGATCTGCAAACCTCCGTCAGGCTGTGTTCCTTTCTCGACGACGACTACAAGGACGTCTTGTGCCTGCCGCCCACTGATCAACCCTGCAACCCCTTTACTGACGATACAAAAATAGCCGTGCTCAATGTCTTTGATTGCCTGTTCACCGACATAGACATGTTCAATTCAAGATTGCTCACTTACCTGCACGGCTCGTTTGCCCTCAAAGACCTGGATATAGAAGAGCCACAAGTGGCGGTGATAGTGCTGGCTGCGCACCTTCAGGGGTTGCGTGCGGCCTGTGAACAACGCCTGAGCTATAGAGCCGCCGTTGAACTGTACTGGCAGCAGGCAGCGACTCAATACCCCCCGAACGAGCGCCTCAAAGGTCAACTCATCAAGCTCCTGGGGAGCGCGTTCAACACCCCGAGACGTATAGACCAAATGCGCCTGATAACGGCTCGATACCTGGATGAATTGCACGGCGTCAGCGACGTGCAGCTGGGCTGTTTCATCTACTCGCCCTTTATCAATGAAGGTCAGAACCTTGAGCTGTTTCTACGCAACTGTTACCCCGAGAAACTGCCATTCATCAATGAGTACCATCAAATGATGATGGATAAGCCGCTTTCGACGCCGGTTGACGTGACCTGGCTTGAACATGTCAGTGGCTTGCCTCTGAGCTCGATTCAGGTGCTGTATCGCATGCAACACGTCCAGTTCCGCGAGGACGACTCCTTAATGACGTCGCTGTGGGCCAGCGATCCGCACAAACAGCCGTGGGCATTGGTTTAGACGTATCCGCCTGATGACTATGTGCCTGTCTGCCGCTTTGACAGGCGCCACGCAAGGCAACCGCTCATCCCTTCGGGTTGCCAGAGCGGTGAGCAAACTGCTATCTGTACGCATATCCAGTACCTAAAGTCAGTGGTTTGTTCAGCCTGTGATTTCCAATCCCCTTGAAGACCCCTTTTATTACCTGAAAAACTTTGATCATGTGCTCGGCTGGATTTCGGCGCGCTATGACGATGTGTTAACGGTTGAAGAGCAGCAGTTCATCGCCGAGTTTGGCCAGTTGCCCAGCGCATCCCAAGCGCTGTGGGTGCGGATGGTCATGCGCAAAGGTCAGCATTTTCGGGCCAGCAAGCTCAGCTACCCTGAGATTGGCGACATCAGCCAGGCGGCGGCCCCTCTGCTGGGTGTGGGCTGGCTCAACGATCAGGCACCGCTCGCACTGCCAGAGGTGTTTGAGGTATTGAGCAAGCCCGAGATTCACGCCCGCTTTAGCTTGCATATCGCCAGGCCCAAGGCCAAAAAAGATCAATGGTTGGAAGACCTTGCGCCTCAATTCCCTCAAGTTCAGAGCCTCAGCCAGTGGCATCCCGCACTGGCGGAACAGCTTTACAGCCTGAGCCATCGTGAATTGTGTGATCGTCTGCGGCTGATGTTTTTTGGCAATCTGAGCCAGAGTTGGGCCGATCTTGTGCTGGCCGACCTTGGCCTGTTTACCTACGAGAAGGTTGCGTTCAGCCCGCAGTCACGGGCGCTGGCTTGTCGCGAAGACATTGAAGGCTATGTGCACCTGTACCGCTGCCGTGAGCAATTTGAATCCGGTGCCGAGGTGATTGACGTACTGCCTCACGTATTGGAATACCGCGTGAACAATCCCTGGCTACAGCGCCGGCGTGAGCGTTTGTTGTTCATGCTGGGCCAGCACTGCGAGCGTGCGGGAGAACTGAACCAGGCCCTTCAGATCTATCGGCATGGCCAGCATCCGGAGGCGCGGGTGCGCACGATCAGGGTGCTGGAGCGGCTGGGCCAGACGTCAGAGGCTTTGGCCCTGGCAGAGGCGGCAGAGCAGGCGCCCGGCAATGACGCCGAGCATCAACAGCTGCTGCGCATGCTGCCGCGCTTACGGCGCAGCCTTGGGCTGGCTGCGCGCGCAAAAGCCAAGCCGCGCAGTTATGAGCGCCTTGATCTGGTGTTGCCGCACGAGGCTGCAATGTCTGTGGAGTGCAGGGTCGCCACCCATCTGCACGGGCCTGAACAGCCGGTGCACTATGTCGAAAACACGCTGATCAATGCGCTGTTCGGCCTGCTGTGCTGGTCAGCGATCTTCGCGCCGCTGCCAGGTGCTTTTTTCCATCCGTACCAGAGTGGCCCGGCTGACTTGTTGGACGAGGACTTTTACCTGCGTCGTAGCGAGCTGTTTGATGCCTGCCTGCAACAGCTTGACGATGGACGCTACACGGACACCATACACGCGGCCTACGTGGCCAAATTTGGCGTTCAATCGCCTTTTGTGGCCTGGAACTGTCTGAGTCGATCCTTGCTTGATGAGGCTTTGCACTGCCTGCCGCCTGCGCACTTGAAGGTCTGGTTCAGGCGTTTGTTGCAGGACATAAAAGCCAACCGTACCGGCATGCCCGACCTTATCCAGTTTTGGCCGGCGCAAAAGACCTACCGCATGATTGAAGTCAAAGGCCCGGGTGATCGTCTGCAAGATAACCAGCTGCGGTGGTTGACGCTGTGTGAGCAGCACAACATGCCGGTGACCGTGTGCTACGTGCAGTGGCAGGATGTGGCGCACGCATGACGTATCGCATCGCAGTGCGTGCCTTGTGCGAGTTCACGGCCAAGGCCGGTGATCTGGATTTGCGCTTTACCCCATCGCCCACGGCGCAACAGGGCATCGCCGGGCATCGCACGGTCGCGTCACGGCGCAGCGTCGGTTATCAGGCCGAATTGAGCCTGCAAGGTGAATACGCCGGCGTGCAGGTACGGGGCAGGGCAGACGGCTATGACCCGCTGGGCAATGTGCTGGAAGAAGTCAAAACCTATCGTGGTGATTTTACCGCCATCCCGGCCAATCACCGTCAACTGCATTGGGCTCAGGCTCGGGTTTATGGCTGGCTGGTGTGCCAAAGCCTGCAATTACCCGAGGTCAATATCGCGCTGGTGTATTTCGATATCGTCAGCGAAAAGGAAACACGTCTTCAGGAGACCTGGACTGCTGGGCAGTTACAGGCGTTTTTCAATCAGCAATGCACCCTTTTCGGGGCTTGGGCCGAACAGGAAGCGCAGCATCGGCAGGTGCGGGATGATGTGGCCCGCACGCTGGCATTTCCCCATGCCCAGTTTCGCACTGGCCAACGCGCGCTGGCTGAAGCCGTCTACAAGACCGCCAGTGGCGGCCGCTGCCTTATGGCGCAAGCTCCCACGGGGATAGGCAAAACCATTGGCACCTTGTTTCCCCTGCTCAAGGCCATGCCCGTCAAGCAGTTGGACAAAGTGCTGTTCTTGACCGCCAAGACACCGGGGCGAAAGCTGGCCCTCGACTCGCTGCAGGTGCTCTATCCACGCGCCTTGGATGCACCCTTGCGAGTACTGGAACTGGTCGCGCGGGACAAGGCCTGCGAATACCCCGCCAACGCCTGCAATGGCGACGCTTGCCCGTTGGCCAAAGGCTTTTATGACCGCTTGCCTGCAGCGCGACAGGCGGCGGTTGCGCAATCAACCCTGGACCAACAGACACTGCGCGACGTCGCCCTGGCGCACCAGGTCTGCCCGTATTACTTGAGTCAGGAAATGGCACGCTGGGCGGATGTGATCATTGCCGACTACAACTATTACTTCGACTTTACGGCGTTGTTGTACGGGCTTGCGCAGGCCAATCAGTGGCAGGTCGGGACATTGGTGGACGAAGCGCACAATCTGGTCGAGCGCGCCCGCCAGATGTACAGCGCAAGCCTCGACCAGCAAAGCCTCAACCGCGTTCGGCAAAACGCCCCGGCAGTGCTGGACAAGCCCTTCAAGCGCCTTAACCGGGAGTGGAATGCCCTGCACAAGGAGCAAATCGGGCCTTATCAGGTGCATTCACATTTGCCGGCCAAGTGGCTGAATGCCCTGAGTGGTTGCATCACTGCCATCGGCGACTACCTCAACGACCACCCGCAAGGGCTTGCCGGCGATTTGCAAAGCTTTTACTTCGAAGCCCTGCAATTCAACCGTGTGGCAGAGCTCTTTGACGGGCATTTTTTGTTTGACGTCAGCCTGCATGAGCACGGCAAACGTCGGCTGTCCCAGCTCAACCTGCGCAACATTGTGCCTGCGGCCTTTATCGGCCCACGGCTGGGCAGTGCGCAAAGCAATGTGCTGTTTTCGGCCACCTTGAGCCCGCGAACCTATTACGCCAACTTGCTGGGTTTACCGGCCGACACCGTGTGGATCGATGTCGAGTCGCCCTTCAACGAGCGGCAACTGGCCGTTCATGTGGTCAGCGAAATATCCACGCGCTTCAGCCATCGTCAGGCCTCTCTGGGCCCTATTGTGGAGTTGATCGCCCGCCAGTTTGAGGAGAGACGCGGTAACTATCTGGCCTTTTTCAGCAGCTTTGATTACCTGCAGCAAGTGGCCCAACTGCTGGCCGAGCGCTATCCGCACATTGCGCAGTGGGTGCAATCACGGCGTATGGATGAGGCGGCGCGCCAGGGGTTTCTCGATCAATTCACCCACGCCAGTCAGGGCATCGGCTTTGCCGTATTGGGCGGCGCGTTTGGTGAAGGCATTGACCTGCCCGGCGCGCGATTGATTGGCGCATTCGTCGCAACCCTTGGGCTGGCTCAACTGAACCCGGTCAATGAACAGATCAAACAACGCATGGCAGCGCTGTTCGGCGCCGGCTATGACTACACCTACCTGTACCCGGGCGTGCAAAAAGTGGTGCAAGCCGCAGGGCGGGTGATTCGCACCCAAAGCGATCAAGGCACGCTGTTTTTGATCGACGACCGTTTTGCCGAGTACAAGGTGCAGCAACTTTTGCCCAGTTGGTGGCGACTGGGTTGACCTGCGACCTTATGGCACACTACGGCGTCCCTGACGCATGAAGCGTCTGTCATCAGCAGTGGAGTTTGCCTATATGAGCATCAAACGTTTCGGTACTGGCGCAGTCGGTGCAGGCGGTCAACCATTACCTTTCGCCCGTGCAGTCGAGGCTGATGGCTGGTTACACGTCTCGGGGCAAGTGGCGATGGAGAACGGTGAAATCATCAACGGTGGCATCATCGAGCAAACTCACAAAACCATGCAAAACCTGATCGCCATTCTCGAAGAAGCCGGCTATGGCCTCGAAGATGTGGTGCGGGCGGGCGTGTGGTTGCAAGACCCACGAGACTTCTGGAGCTTCAACAAGGTATTTGCTTCGTACTTCAAAAGCGAACATGCCCCGGCGCGTGCTTGTGTGCAGGCCATGATGATGGTCGATTGCAGGGTCGAAATTGACTGCATTGCTTACAAAGCCAAAGCGAGGGCCTGAGTGTGTCGATGATTTTGAAAGGTGCTGCCCAGCCGGGTGCTGATCTGGTACGCGACGTAAGTTTGCCTGCGCTGGTGATTCATCGCGATGCGCTGGAGCACAACATTGCCTGGATGCAGGATTTTGTAACCCGCAGTGGTGCCGTACTGGCTCCGCACGGCAAAACCAGCATGGCCCCGGCGCTGTTTCGCCGCCAATTGGAGCAGGGTGCCTGGGGTCTGACCCTGGCCACGGCGGTGCAGACCTGCACGGCGTATGCCGGTGGTGTGCGTCGGGTATTGATGGCGAACCAACTAGTGGGCCGCGCCAACATGGCGTTGATTGCCGACCTGCAGGACGACCCGGCATTCGAGTTTTACTGCATGGTCGACCACCCGGACAACGTTGCGGCCCTCGGTGCGTTTTTTGCTGAGCGCGGCCAACGTCTCAACGTAATGATTGAGTACGGTGTTGTCGGTGGCCGTTGTGGTTGCCGCACTGAAGATGAAGTACTGGCTTTGGCGCAGGCGATCAAGGCACAACCGGCGCTCGCCCTCTGTGGGATTGAAGGCTACGAAGGGGTTATCCACGGGGAACACGCGGTCGACGGAATTCGTGCGTTTGCGGCATCCCTGGTGCGATTGGCCCTGCAACTGCAACGTGAAGGCGCGTTTGCCCTCGACAAGCCGATCATCACGGCCTCGGGTTCAGCCTGGTATGACCTGATTGCCGAAGGGTTTGAAGCTGAAGCGGCCAGCGGGCGTTTTCTGAGTGTCCTGCGCCCTGGCAGCTATGTGGTTCACGATCACGGTATCTATAAAGAAGCACAATGTTGTGTGCTGGATCGACGCAGCGATCTGCATGAAGGGTTACGCCCGGCGCTGGAAGTCTGGGCCCATGTGCAATCGTTGCCTGAGCCGGGTTTTGCCGTTATTGCGCTGGGTAAACGTGACGTTGCCTACGATGCCGGATTGCCGATGCCGTTGAAGCGCTACCGCGAAGGTGTTTTGCCCGGAGTGGGTGATGACGTCAGCGCGTGCAAGGTGACGGCGGTGATGGATCAGCATGCGTTTATGACCGTGGCACCCGGCACTGAGCTTCGGGTAGGGGACATTATCAGTTTTGGTACTTCACACCCTTGTCTGACCTTCGATAAATGGCGAACTGGCTGTGTGGTGGATGAGCAGTTCAAGGTGGTTGAGGCGATAGAGATCACGTTCTGAGATTTAGGCTGTGAGCTGCAAGCTTGTAGCTTGTAGCTTCTAAAACAATGCCACTGCCGCCACCGAAACAGTGGGAACGACGCTGAGGCCCATCACAGGAGGCTGAACGTAGGTGCTGTTATGGGGGTGGCGAGGCAGGACGCCGAGCCAGCCGCGATCGGGCCAAGGATGGCCCGTCGCGGCGTGCCCCCATAACAGTGCCGGAGTGAAGGCACCGGGCGAGCCTAGGCGAGCTCGGCCGTATGGTAGGGCAAGGACTTTTTGCTTACTTTTGTGGCTGTTTGACAAAAGTGAGCCGCCGTAAGGGCGGAACCCGTAGAAAGGTTTAATACATCAAAAGGATATGTACGCTGGCCAATTGAAGGCTTCGAGTACATATCCATTATTAGCGTCTAGCCGACGTAATGGTTACGCCCTTACGGCGTGTCACTTTGCAAAAGCGGCAAAGTAACCAAAGCGCTTCCGCCCCCGCGTACGGCCCTCGCTTCGCTCAGGTGTCCCTCACTCCGGTCCCGCTCCGTGGGCACGCTGCGACGGGCCATCCATGGCCCGATCGCAGCTCTCCCGGCATCCATGCCGGTCGACCCACTCCGCGAAACCTCCACTCGGCCTCCCGAAGGGGCGGCAAATCAAGATCAAGATCACAAGCAAGATCAAGATCACAAGCAAGATCAAGATCACAAGCAAGATCAAGATCACAATCAAATGCTCGCTTACGCTCTTGTAGCCGCTGTCGAGGCACGAAGGCTGCGATGCGGGCCGCAGGACCGCTGATTAATCTCGGTAAAACACTTGCACCAAGTGATAACCAAACTTACTTTTGACCGGCCCGTGCACCACTCGCAACGGTTTTTTGAAAATAATCTGGTCAATCACACCCACCATCTGCCCCGGTCGCACTTCACCCAGATCTCCACCGCGTTTGCCCGACGGGCAGGTCGAAAATTTCTTGGCCAACACATCGAACGCTTCGCCCTTGGCAATGCGTTGCTTTAATGCTTCGGCTTCTTCGGCAGTTTTTACCAATATATGGCGGGCTTGAGCTTTCATGTCGTGGGACCTTGGAACTGTGGGGCAATGTGCGCGGCCGCGGATTATGCCTGAGTTTCTTCAACATGGCGCGGCAGGTACACCCGCACGCAGGTGCCCACACCCACTTCGCTGCTGAGGCTGACATGCCCGCCTGACTGTTGGGCAAAACCGTAAATCATCGACAGACCAAGTCCGGTGCCGACGCCTACCGGTTTGGTAGTGAAGAAGGGATCAAAGGCTTTGGCAAGGATCTGCGGGTTCATGCCTGTACCGTTGTCAGACACTTCAAACATCACGTAATCACCCGAGTTAACGGTTTCAAGGCTGCTGATCGTGCGGCCATCAAGCACACTGTTCGCCGTTTTGATGCTCAGTGTTCCACCATCGGGCATGGCATCCCGGGCGTTGACTATCAGGTTGAGCAGGGCACTTTCAAGTTGCCCTGTATCGGTATTGACCGGCCAGATGTCTTGGCCCAGTTCAATAACCAGCTGGATCTTCGCGCCTTTGGAACTGTTGAATAATGCCTGCAAGGAGTTGACCAGCACGTTGGGGTCCAGCGGCTTTCTGTCCAGCGACTGACGCCTGGAAAACACCAGCAAACGGTGGGTCAGTGCTGCCGCACGCTGCGCAGAGGACACCGCAGCATCGGTAAAACGGTCAATTTCGTCACTGCGGCCTGCTGCGATGTAGCGTTTCATTAAGTCCAGACTGGCAATGATTCCGGTCAGCATGTTGTTGAAATCGTGAGCAATACCGCCCGTCAATTGACCGACCGCTTCCATTTTTTGCGCATGCAGCAGCGCGTCCTCGACCCGCTCACGCTCAAGCATCTCGTGTTGTAATTGCTGATTGGCCTGCGCCAGGGCCTGGGTGCGCTCGGCGACACGCTCTTCCAGGGTTTCATTGAGCTCACGCAGGGCTTTTGAGGTTTGCTTGAGTGCCGTGCGCCGACGGGATATTTGCACCGCAATCATTAATATGCCGGCAACCTTGCCTTGCTCATCGCGCACGGGGCTGAAGGTCAGGTCGAGCCATAGTTCGGTCGCGTGCTGGTGATCGGGCAGCACATAGTACTGGTCGACATATGACAGGCTTTGACCCGCCAGCACCGCTTTAATGATCGGCTGGCTGTACGTGCTGTACTCCGGCCAGCAGAGGTGGAACGGCTGGGTAAAAGCGGTGGGGTGTTTATGCCCGGCCAGTACTGCAAAGCTGTCGTTGTACACCTGCGTCAGTTGTTCGCCCCATAGCAAAAGCATGGGGACAGGCGAGCTGAGTACCACTTGCGCAGTGGTGCGCAAACTTTGCGGCCAGTCTGCAACATCCCCCAAGGGGCTGAGGGCGAGCGAGCGGCGTTGACTGCCAGAAAATACAACGCTCATGGATAAGTCCCGAGTCTGAATCTAAAAAAGTGCGTATTTAATGCTGGATACCGGCAAAAGGCCATCTTTTGGGCGAAAAGCCTTGAGATTGAGCCTTCGACTAAGGTCGTATGAGTGTCCGGCTAAGCCTTTCGTACAATTGCGCGTTTTTTCTGGATTGAGGTAAACCGTGCTGCCACAGGCAGTCGGTAGATCTTCGATTGGTTTTGTTGTGCGAATGATTCGCTGTTGGAGCTCGTCCATGGTTGTCCCTTTTTCATTGTCTCACTGCCGGGTTGCTCGGGTTAGCGCGCTGGCGGTGTGCGCCGGTTTTGCGGCTAACACGCAAGCGGGCGGTTTTTTTGAAGACAGCAGCGCCAAGCTGGAAGCCCGTACGGTGTATTTCAACCGCGATTTTCGCGATGGCAGCAGCTCCAGCCCCCAAGGCGCCTCCAAACGCGAAGAGACCGCAGAAGGTTTTATCCTTAATGTGCAATCGGGTTATACCGAAGGCACCGTGGGGTTTGGCCTTGATGCGCTGGGCATGCTGGGGATCAAACTGGACTCCAGCCCGGCCGACAGCAACAGCGGTCTTATGCCTTCGACAGGCCATGACCCGCGTCGTTCCAAAGATCAGTACGCCAAGTTCGGCCTGACCGCAAAAATGCGCGTTTCCGAGACCGTTCTTAAATACGGCGCGTTACTGCCAGATCTGCCGTTGCTCAAGTACAACGACGGCCGCTTGCTGCCGAACATGTTCAATGGCGCCATGCTGGTCTCGCAGGAAATCAAAGACCTGACGTTCACCGCCTCGCGCCTGAACCGCTATACCGCGCGTGACTCAAGCGATTCACAGGACTTGCGTCTGAACTGCAAAAACAAGCGCTATGCCTGTGATATCACCGCCGATCATTTCACCTTGTACGGGCTGGATTACAAGGTGAATGACCGTCTGACGGCGCAGTACCAATATGGCGAGCTGGAAGACATTTATCGTCAGCACTTTGTCGGTCTTTTGGCTAATCAACCGATAGGCCCCGGCGTGCTGGCGGCGGATGTGCGCTTGCTCAAGAGTGACAACGCCGGTTCGGCCAAGGCCTCGACCATCGACAACCGCGCGCTGGGTGCGCTGCTGACCTACTCGCTGGGCGGGCACAAGTTCGGCGTGGGCGGGCAGCGCATGAACGGCGAAACATCGATGCCGTACCTGGATGGCAGCAACCCGTATCTGGTCAACTACTTGCAGGTCAACGACTTCGCCAACGCTCAGGAACGTTCCTGGCAACTGCGTTATGACTATGATTTCAAGGCCGTGGGCGTCAAGGGCCTGACCTTTATGACCCGCTATGTGAACGGCGATCATATCAACGTCAAGGGCCGCGACGGGGAGGGCAAAGAGTGGGAGCGCGACAGCGAGCTCAAGTATGTCGTGCAAGGTGGCACGTTCAAGGACTTGAGCTTTCGCCTGCGTAACGCCACGTATCGCACCAACTATTCGAAGTTCGCCCGCGACGTGGATGAAACCCGTTTGATCGTCAGCTACAACCTGTCGATCTTTTAAACCGCGCGGCCTTGCTCACAGTTCTGTGCGGTAGGGCAAATCCGGGCCAGTTTTGCTGCAGGTCAGCGCTGCCGCCCGGCTGGCGAAATCGAGCAGGTCGTGAAGTTGCGACAGGCTCAGTTGCTGTAACCCTGCAACCGAGTCCAGGTTGTGCTCGGTAAGCCAGGCAATGATCGCCGCCTGAAAGGTATCGCCTGCGCCCACGGTGTCAGCGACCTTGACCGGGATGGCTGCGACAGCATGGTGGCCATGGGTACGGCTGAATACGCTGGCACCGTCCGCGCCACGGGTCAAAAACACCAGTTGGCAACGCTGTTTCAGCCATGACTGGGCTATCTGTTCGGGATCTTGCCCCGGATACAGCAGCTCGAGGTCTTCATCACTGACCTTGATCAGATCAGCGTAAGGAATGAGCTGGTTGATGCGCTCGCGCCACAGGTTGATGTCCGGTTGTGGATTGAGCCGCACATTGGGGTCGAGACTGATCAAGCGTTGCCCGCTTTCGCGTTGCACGAGTGCGAGCAAAGTGTCGGCTATCGGTTGCACCACCAACGAAAAGGATCCGACATGGATACCGCGCACTTGCGGGCCGAGTTCGGGCAGATGGTGAGCGTGCAGTTGCCGATCGGCGCACCCTTCGCCTCGAAAGCTATAGGCGGGCGAGCCGTTGGCGTCCAGGGCCACCATCGCCAGCGTGGTGGGGGAGTCCACATCCAGCAAAAATTGATCGCTGACGCCTTCGTCCATCAGGACGCGCTTTAAACGACGGCCCAGATAGTCGGTGGACAGCCCGGCAAACAGCCCGGCCTCAACCCCCAGACGGCGTAAGCCCACGGCCACGTTGAAGGGCGAACCGCCGGCAATTGCCTTGAAATCGACCCGATTGGCCTGCTCACGGCTGTCGGCCTGAGCGAAAAAATCAAACAGTGCTTCTCCACATACCAGATACATAACATTCACTCGGATAAGGCTGCGACCTGTTGACGGTAGCGCAGATAGAGTTGTTCGTAGGCTTGAACGTTTTCGGCAATGGGCCGGCTCTCGCTCGTGGGGTCAAGGCGCACGCAGCGCTGGCAGAGATCGGCCAGCGTTTGCTTGCCGGCTGACACGCACCAGGCCGCCTGAATCGCCGCCCCCAATGCCGCGGCTTCGCTTTGTTCGGTACAGATGACCGGGGTGTTCATGATGTCGGCAACCAACTGACGCCACAACGGACTTTTTGATCCGCCGCCCACCAGGCGGATGGTCTGGCTTTGTACGCCGTTGGCGCGCAGTAGATCCAGACCGTAACGTAAGCCATAGGTGGTGCCTTCCAGTGCGGCCCGGCAGATATTGGCCGGGGTCATAGTGGTCAGCGTCAGGCCCTGAATGCTGCCCGTTGCGTCGGGCAGGGCGGGTACACGCTCGCCATTGAGAAAGGGCAGCATGCTGACGCCTTCGGCGCCAATGGGCGCCTGACCGGCCAG
This sequence comes from Pseudomonas sp. TMW22091, assembly GCF_022496705.1. NCBI lineage: Bacteria > Pseudomonadati > Pseudomonadota > Gammaproteobacteria > Pseudomonadales > Pseudomonadaceae > Pseudomonas > Pseudomonas sp. TMW22091. The sequence continues at coordinate 71,749 of NZ_SCFI01000015.1, read as the reverse complement.
GGTATTGAAGTCGTTGAGAGACAGCGACAGCAATTCGCGCACTGCGCTGGTGGTTGTGGTCAGGTTGAGGGTGCAGATCAGCGGCAGCCAGCCACCTGTAGACGAACAAAAGCCGGCCACACTGGCGTCCGGGTGGGTCGGCGGCTGCTGATCAAAGGCGTACACCGTGCCGGATGAGCCCAGGCTCATGGTGATGATGCCGGGCTCGATATTGCCGGTGCCGATGGCGCCGAGCATATTGTCACCGCCACCGCTGGCCACCACGGCCTGAGGGTTCAAGCCCAATAGGCGGGCCACCTCCGGGCGCAGGGTGCCCACGGGTTGATGGGATTCAATCAGTTCGGGGAGGGCGCGTTCGAGCCGTCCGCCGGGGTCAATATGGCGCAGGATGCCAAGGTCCCATTGGCGCGTTTTTACATTGAAGTAACCGGTGCCGCTGGCGTCGCCATACTCGCTACAGCTGCGACCAGTCAGCCAATGGTTGAGGTAGTCATGGGGCAGCAGGACATGAGCGATTTGCGCGAAAATCTGCGGGTGATGGTCGCGTGTCCAGAGCAGTTTGGAGACGGTGTAGCCCGGTGCGATAACCAGCCCCAGACGTTCAAGGCAGCCGGATTCGCCGCCGAGCCAGTCCAGCAACTGGTTGTTCTCGGGGGTCGATTGGGTGTCGCACCAGAGTTTGGCCGGGCGCAAGACTTGCCCCTGTGCGTTCAGCAAGACCAGCCCGTGTTGTTGGCCACTGACGCTGATACCGCGGATGTGCTGGCCATCGATATTGGCCTGGGCAAGCGCTTGATCGGTGGCCAGTGCGAGGGCGTTTAGCCATTGCTCAGTGTCTTGCTCGCGGCGACCGTGTTCGCCTTGAATCAGGGTGTGCGGGGCTGAGCCTATGCCCAGGACTTGCCCGGTATCGCTGTCCAGCACCAGCGCTTTGGTGCCTTGGGTTCCGCAATCGATGCCCAGAAACAAATTGTTCATGGCTGTGGCCTTATCAAGATCAAAAGCACCCTCACCCTAACCCTCTCCCAGAGGGAGAGGGGACTGATTGGGGGTGGTAGGAGAATTGCGCTGAATCCGAAAACACCTCGTTCAATATCTTCCTCCCAGAGGGCGAGGGGCTGATTGGGGGTGGTTGGAGAATTGCGCTGAACCGCAAACACCTCGTTCAATATCTTCCTCCCAGAGGGCGAGGGGCTGATTGGGGGGTGGCAGGAGAATTGCGCTGAACCGCAAACACTTCGTTCAATATCTTCCTCCCAGAGGGCGAGGGGCTGATTGGGGGTGGTAGGAGAATTGCGCTGAACCGCAAACCACCTCGGTCAAGTCCCCTCTCCCTTTGGGAGAGGGCTAGGGTGAGGGGCTTTACAGCCGCACCACCCTCTCAAGCGTTCCACTCACGCCCACCTCCCGCAAACTCTTCACGCCCCACTCAACTGCCGCAGCAAATGCCTGCGACTGCCCGATCACACTGCCAAATATTTCCTCAACGGCCAACAGTCGCGGCACCATCAGTGCCTCATCCGCCACCAACCCTTGGCAAAATTCAGCCCGAGGATCGGGTATCGCATATGTCTGGCCTGTTTCATCAACCCCTTTGAGGTACAGCGCCCACGCCGCAACCACCAGCGCCGCACGCCTCAACTCACCCCCGTCACTAATCAACTGCTCAATGGTTGGCACGGTGAATTTGGGAAACTTGGACGAGCCATCCGAGCACACTCGCTCCAATTGGTCGGCAATGGCCTGATTGGAAAAACGCTCGACCAGCGTGTCCTTATAGATGGTCAGATCAATCCCCGGCACGTCGGCCAGTTGCGGCGTCACATCCTTGTCCATGTACGCACGCATATACGCCACAAACAGCGGGTCATTCATCGTTTCGTGAACGAAGCGATAACCCTTGAGGAACCCCAGGTATGTCAGCGCCAGATGGCTGCCGTTTAGCAGTTTGATTTTCATCGCTTCATAAGGGCTGACGTCATGGGTGAACTGCACGCCGACCGTTTCCCAGGCCGGGCGACCGTTGCAGAAATTATCTTCCAGCACCCACTGAACAAACGGCTCACACACCACGGGCCAGGCGTCGTCGATACCCAACTGGTCGTGCAGTTGCTGACGATGGGCATCACTGGTCATGGGCGTTATGCGGTCAACCATCGCATTGGGAAAGCTCACATGCTCGGCAATCCAGTCATGCAGTTCCACATCCAGCAGGGCGGCAAAGGCCAGCAGCGCTTTGCGCGCCACGCCACCGTTGTGCGGCAGGTTATCGCACGACATCACGGTGAATGCCTGGGTGCCGTCTGCACGTCGCCGGGCGAGGGCGGCGCTGAGTACGCCGAACACACTGGTCGGCGTATCGGGGTGGGCCAGGTCATGCTGAATCTGCGGCAACGAGGCCATAAACTCGCCGTTGCTGTCGTCGATGCAATACCCCCCTTCGGTGATGGTCAACGAGACAATGCGAATGTCAGGGCTGGCCAATTTGTCGATGACCGCGCCAATGCTGTCCTGTGCCAGCAACATGTCGCTGATCGAGCCAATGATGCGGCTTTGGCTGTCGTCGCCGTCGTCCAGTTCAAACAGGGTGTAGAGGTAATCCTGGCCAGCCAGGTCGTCACGGACTTTACGGTCCTCATCGCGCAAGCCAATGCCACAGATGCTCCAGTCCAGGTCGCGGCCAGAATTGAGCAGTTGATCGGTGTAATACGCCTGATGGGCGCGGTGAAAGCCGCCAACGCCGATATGGGCGATGCCGTGCCGGGTGGCCTGAGCCAGGTAAACAGGCTTGGCCACGCGGTCAGTCAGGTGTTCGAGGTTACGACGATTCAGTTTCATGGGGGCTATTCCGTTAGGCAGCAGCGCGCAGTGGACGGGTCATGGCCAGCCCCTCTGCGTCGAAGAGGTGGCAATGCTCACTGTCCAGATGCAACTGCAATTGCTCCCCGTAGCGGCTGGCCATATCACCGCGGATACGCAGGGTCAGTGGCTCGCCACACGCCGTGTTGACGTGGCAAAAGGTGTCGCTGCCCAGCCGTTCACTGACATCGGCGGTGACGGTCAGGGTGCATTCGCCGGGTTTGGCAAGGTTCAGGTGTTCGGGACGAATACCCAGCGTGACCGAACTGCCAAGGCTCAACGAAGGACCGCTCAAGGGCAGCTGGATGCGGGTGCCGGCGTCCAGTTGAACGTCGCAACCCAAGGCATCGATACGGCTGATGGTGCCTTTCAAAAAGCCCATTTTCGGGGTGCCCAGAAAACCTGCCACAAACAGGTTGGCGGGCTGGTGATACAGCTCCAGCGGTGAGCCGACCTGCTCGACTTTGCCCGCATTGAGTACCACCACCTTGTCAGCCAGGGTCATGGCTTCGACCTGATCGTGGGTCACGTAAATCATCGTGGCCTGCAATTCCTGGTGCAAGCGTGCCAATTCCAGACGCATTTGTACCCTCAGGGCGGCATCCAGGTTGGACAGCGGTTCGTCAAACAGGAATATCTTGGGGTTGCGCACAATCGCCCGGCCAATCGCTACCCGTTGGCGCTGCCCGCCGGACAGGTGTTTGGGTTTGCGTTCCAGCAGCGGCGCCAGTTCAAGAATATGGGCGGCTTCATTGACCTTTTTCTCAACCTCGGCCTTGGCCACGCCCGCCAGGTCCAGAGCAAAGGACATGTTTTTGCGCACGGTCATGTGGGGGTACAGCGCGTAAGTCTGGAAGACCATCGCCAGATCGCGCTTGGCCGGAGTGACCTCGGTGATGTCGCGGCCATCCAGCTCGATGGTCCCGGCGGTCACTTCTTCAAGCCCGGCAATCAGGCGCAGCAGGGTGGATTTGCCACAGCCCGACGGACCGACAAAGACCACGAACTCCCGGTCGTTCACTTCAAGGTCAATGCCTTTGATGATCGGGAAGCCTTCAAAACCTTTTTGCAGATTGTTGATTTTCAGATGGGCCATGACGGGCCTCCACTCGATATTTTATTTAACCGCGCCAAAGGACAAGCCGCGTACCAGTTGCTTTTGACTGATCCAGCCGAAAATCAAAATCGGCGCACAGGCCAGCGTCGAGACGGCCGATAATTTGGCCCAGAACAAACCTTCAGGGCTTGAGTAAGAGGCGATCAGAGCGGTCAACGGCGCGGCGTTGGAGGACGTCAGGTTCAGTGACCAAAAGGCTTCGTTCCAGCACAGGATCAATGACAGCAGCAGGGTCGAGGCCAAACCGCCCTTGCTGATGGGCAGCAACACGCGAACCATCTCCTGCCACAGGGTGGCCCCGTCCAGCCGGGCAGCTTCAAGGATGTCTTTGGGAATGTCCTTGAAGTAGGTGTAAATCATCCACACCACAATCGGCAGGTTGATCAGGGTGTAAATGATGATCAGCGCAGTGCGGGTGTCGAGCAGGCCAAAACTCTTGGCCAGCAGGTAGATCGGCATCAGCACGCCCACCGGCGGCAACATTTTGGTGGAGAGCATCCACAGCAACGTGCCCTTGGTGCGCTTGGTTTCGTAGAACGCCATCGAGTACGCGGCCGGGATGGCAATCAGCATGCACAGGGCGGTCGCGGTGAAGGAGATCACCACCGAGTTCCAAGCAAAGCGGAAATAGCCGCTGCGGTCTTCAATGTGAACGTAGTTTTCCAGCGTCGGGGTGAAGATGAACTGTGGCGGTGTGGCAAACGCATCGATCTCGGTTTTGAAACTGGTCAGCACCATCCAGAAAATCGGAAAGAAGATCAGGATTGCGATGGCCCAGGCCAGCGTGCCGAGCAGCACGCTTTGCAGACGACGGGATTGTTGAAGTGTCATCACTGTGCCCTCACGGCTTGTCTGTCAGGTTTTTGCCCAGCATGCGCACCAGCAGGATGGCAGCGATATTGGCGATGACCACGGCAATCAAGCCGCCGGCCGAGGCCATGCCGACATCGAACTGCACCAGCGCCTGGTTGTAGATCAGGTACGCCAGGTTGGTGGAGGCATAGCCGGGGCCACCGTTGGTGGTGGTGAAAATCTCGGCAAAAACCGACAGCAGAAAGATGGTTTCAATCATCACCACCACGGCAATCGGACGCGCCAGATGCGGCAGGGTCAGGTGCCAGAAAATTGCAATGGGGCCGGCGCCGTCCAGCCGCGCGGCTTCCTTCTGTTCCTGGTCGAGGGACTGCATGGCGGTCATCAGAATCAAGATCGCGAACGGCAACCATTGCCACGACACAATGATGATGATCGACAGCAAGGGGTAATGCGCCAGCCAGTCCACCGGCTGGGCACCAAATAGCTTCCACACCGCGGCGAGCACACCGGAGACCGGGTGAAAGATCAGGTTTTTCCAGACCAGTGCGCCCACCGTGGGCATGATGAAGAACGGCGAGATCAGCAATACGCGCACAATCCCGCGGCCCATAAAATCGGTCGCTTCGAGCAAGGCACTGATCAGTACCCCAAGTACCACGCTGATCAGCAACACACTGCCAACCAGCAGCAGAGTGTTGGTAGCGCCGGGCAAAAAGCCTGTGTCGGTCAGGAAGTAGGTGAAGTTTTCCAGCCCGACAAACTCGTTTTCACCGGGGTAGAGCAAGTTGTAGCGGATCAGGGAAAAGTACAGCGTCATGCCTAGCGGCACGATCATCCATAGCAGCAGCAAGGCCACCGACGGTGACACCAGAAACCAGCTGGGATCGAACCGGCGCGGCTTGCGCGTGGGCAGCGATGGCTCAAGTGCAGCGCTAACACTCGATATTGTCATGGTGATTACACCTTAATTGGGGCGTGTCCTGGTGTGGCTGCCGACGGCTGGGAAAAGCTGCGTCGGGGCTTCGAGAAAACGGGTTGCAGAGCAACCCCTCGCAGCCTTCGGCAGCGACTACAGGCGCGGGCCGTGTTTACTTGGGATAGCCCGCGCGTTTCATCTCGCGTTCGGTGGTTTGTTGCGCGGCCGCGAGTGCCTGATCGACGCTGGTCTGCCCGATCAGCGCTGCGCTGAACAACTTGCCAACCTGCGTGCCGATGGCCTGAAACTCGGGAATGGTCACCAGTTGAATGCCCACGTACGGCACAGGCTTAAGCGTCGGGTCTTTAGGGTTAGCGGCTTTGAGCGACTCCAGTGTGACCTTGGCGAAGGGAGCGGCGGCCAGATAGGCGTCGCTGTACGTCGAGGCGCGGGTGCCCGGCGGCACATTGGCAATGCCGTCTTTCTCCGCCACCAGCGCGCCGTATTCCTTGGACGTGGCCCAGGTACTGAACGATTTGGCAGCATCCTTGGCTTTGGATGTGGCGGGAACGGCCAGGGCCCATGAGTACTGCCAGGCACTGCCTTTGTCAGTGACCTGGTGGGGGGCGAAAGCAAAACCGACATGATCGGCGACTTTGCTCTGGGTTTTGTCCGTGACAAACGAACCGGCCACGCTGGCATCGACCCAGATGGCGCATTTACCGCTGTTGAAAAGCGCCAGGTTTTCATTAAAGCCGTTGCTGGTTGCGCCCGGCGGGCCGGACTCTTTCAGGGTATTCACATAAAAGTTCAGGGCGTTCTTCCACTCCGGGCCATCGAACTCGGGCTGCCACTTTTCATTAAACCAGCGGGCGCCGAATGCGTTGGCCAGTGTGGTAATCACTGTAATGTTCTCACCCCAACCCGCTTTGCCGCGCAGGCACAGGCCATATTGCTCCTGCTCCGGTTTGTTCAGCACTTTGGCGAACTGAGCGATCTGCTCCCACGTCGGGTGTTCAGGCATGCTCAGCCCCGCGTCCTTGAACAGGTCGGTGCGGTAGTAGGTCATCGAGCTTTCAGCGTAAAACGGCAGGGCGTAAAGCGTGCCGTTGACCGACAGCCCTTCGCGTACCGCAGGGAACACATCATCAAGGGCATAACTGGCCGGCAGGTCGTTCATCGGCTCAAGCCAACCCTTGGCGCCCCAGAGTGCGGCTTCGTACATACCGATGGTCAATACGTCGAACTGACCGCCTTGCGTGGCAATATCGGTGGTCAGGCGTTGGCGCAGGACATTTTCTTCCAGCACCACCCAGTTGAGCTTGATGTCGGGGTGCTCGCTCTCGAAGGTTTTAGCCAGCTTTTGCATGCGGATCATGTCGCTGTTGTTGACGGTGGCAATGGTCAGGGTCTGTGCCCCCAGACTGATGCCGCTGACAGTCATGCAGGTCGCTACACACAGCGCTTTGACAGGAATATTCATTGAGCACTCCTCTTCATCCGCCGGGGAGGGCATTTGAAGGACGGTTATTGTTTTTATAGCTGCCAGCCTGAGGCTGGCACGTGGGCCGATTACAGCCCGCCAACACCGTCGTGACAAATCATTGGAAGCACTTCAATTGATACTATTTTGCACTGCGCAGGCGAACGCCCGATGGCGACAGGTTTTGCTCGGTCATGCGCTGTTCCGAGAGGCGCCGATAATGTGACGGTGTCATGCCTTTGAGTTGCTGAAAACGGCGGTTGAAATTGGAAATATTGTTGAAGCCGGACTCGAAGCACACGTCTGTCACCGGCTTCTCGCCGTCGGCCAATAGCTCACAGGACTTGCTGATGCGCAGCCGATTAACGAACTCGATAAAGCAGCGACCGGTGGCTTGTTTGAATACACGGGAGAAATAGGTGGGTTTCATGCCCATATAGGCAGCGACCTCTTCAAGCGGCAGTTCGCGGGTGTAGTGGTTAAAAATATACTCCACGGCGCGGTGGGTACGGTCGATGGTGTGCTCGTCGGCCAAATGGTTGGAAGTCAGCCCTGACAGCAAGTGGTAATCGTCGCAATCGGCCAGCCGTTGCAGCAGTATCAGAAAGTGCCCCAGACGAGTGACGCCGCTGGAGTCGGCGATGGCGTGCATCAGTTCTGTCGCCTGGGCTACGGTGTCGCGGCAACGGAACTCGATGCCGTATTGGGCACGCTCCAGCAGCGGCGCCAGGCCTTTGAGTTCAGCAAAGACCCGCGTGGCGCTTTCCAGCAACTCATCGGTGAAGTTGACCAGCATGTCGCGGGTCGGCACCACTTCATGTTCGCCAATCTGGCTGATCCAGTTATGGGGCAGATTGGGCCCGGTGAGAAACAGCGTCTGGGGATGAAAGTTGCCGATATAGTCGCCCACGAAGACTTTGCCGCTGCTGGCGGTGATCAGGTGCAGTTCGTATTCTTTGTGAAAATGCCAGCGCACCAAGGGGCATGGGAAACCATGCTGGCGGTAAATGATCGACAGGCCGTTATGGTCGTCCATCAGTTCATAAGACGGGTCAGTCGCTCGGGCGAGTCGCGTCATGGTTAAGTGCTTACTAGAGTAGTTATGGGCCAGATCATGCCGACTTCACCGGCGTCCTGCCAGCGCCGGTTAACGTTCCTCCACATAAAGAGCACGATTGGATGAAAACACTGCTTTTAATCGGTATCGGCGCAGGCAACCCGGAGCACATCACCGTCCAGGCGATCAATGCGCTGAACCGTGCCTCGGTGTTCTTTATTCTGGACAAGGGCCAGACCACCGAGGACCTGGTCAGGCTGCGGCTGGAGATTTGCCAACGCTATATCGAGGAGCCGAACTACCGCGTGGTGCAGGTCAGTGATCCGCAGCGCGACAGTGCCACGCCGTCGTACACCCAAGGGGTCGAAGACTGGCACGAACAACGGGCAGAAGTGTTTACATGTCTGATCGATGAAGAACTGGCAGAAGGGGAGTGCGGTGCCTTCCTGCTATGGGGCGAGCCGGGCTTATACGACAGCACGTTGCGCATACTGGATCGGGTTCGGGCCAATGGCTGCAGCGATTTTGATTATGAAGTGATTCCTGGCATCAGCAGCGTGCAAGCGCTGGCTGCCCGTCATCGTGTACCGCTCAACGAGATTGGCCAGCCGATTCGTATCACCACGGGGCGGCGCCTGGTGGCCGAGGATCTGGACAATGTAGTGGTGATGCTCGATGCCCACTGTGCGTTTCAGGCGTTTGTCGGTGAAGACGTCGATATTTACTGGGGCGCCTACATTGGCACCGACGATGAAATCCTGATTGCCGGCAAGTTGGCGGACGTGTGTGAAGCGATCAAAACAGCCCGCGAGCAAGCCCGGCAGCGCAAAGGCTGGATTATGGATACTTACCTGCTCAGGCGGCCTTGAAAACTGTCGACCGCCAACAAAGAGGAAGCATCCCTCTCGATTATAGGAAATAGCTGATAGCGACTTAATAAAGTTGGCCGATAAAGTCCGCGCACATTAACGGACCGATCCGCAAAGGTCTTGGTGATATCGGCTTACTTATCGTTAAGGAACGTACGCTATGTACATGCGACTTATTCGTCGAGATGATCGCGAACGGCTGGGTATTGGCTTACACCGGATTGAGTCTCCTTTTTTTGCCCGGTCCAAGGTTGAAAGCGCCTTAAGATCACCTTTCAGCACGCTGAGCTTATTTGACATTGACACCACGTGGCCAAGCGGCCGGCCGCTCACCGATCAAGACATAGTAGAGGCCGTCGAAGAAGGTACGTTCTTGTTGGTGACGGATGATCCTTTTAGTCCGTTGAGTGAAGACACCTTCAATAAGTATTACCACATCACGGGTCGGGGCTGGCCAGCAAGTTCTCATGTTGCTGTTGAGCCTGAGAAACCGACGCCCCCGAAAACAGAGCCTGTTCTCAGACAAAAACCCAGGCCACACCCCGAAGAACCCGGCTTCTATATCGTCATGAAAAGCACCACGGGCGAACAATTGAAAGCGGCATTGTTCGCGGCCCAAGATCCTACCGTAATGAGTAAGTTTGAGGCCTTAAATCCGAACCTTGGCAACATCAACGCGGGGACCCTGATCGTATTAAGCGATCCGAATAACCTGCACTGCACCCGAGAAGAAGCCATCTTGATGCAGGCTGCTGCCAAAACTAATAACGCTATCAAAGAACTCAGCCCGGAAGAAGCTGACTTTATGGTGAAGCACCGTGAAGAGTTCGAATCCTTTTTTGCTCATGCGTCGACGTCCATCGGCATGGGCGAGGCGATGTTTGCCAAAAACCTGGACGATGTGAAACAGCTAATGAAGGATATTGAAGCGCTGCATGTAAGGACATTTGAAGCGAGTGGTGGCCTAAGAACCGCTGAGTTCTTTGCCGAACGTAAGCGTTTGCTGTCACAGCTCAATACGAATCTCACCGCTCTGACCCGCAAAAGTATCGGGTTCCCTGACCACCCTAATCTCAAAAGTGCGCTGGGCATTTCCAGCCGCAGCCTGGTTCATCGCTGGACGTTGGCAGGCGGAGCAGATCAAATTCCCGGATATGCAACGCATATTGAAGGCGTGTCTCGGGCTGCCAAGTATGTGAAGTACGGTGGCTGGATCGGGACCGCGATTGGTGGAGGCGCATCAGTCATGAAGGTTCAGGATGTGTGTGCGGCGGGTGAAGCTCAGGCATGCAAGAAAGTTAAATACACCGAGGCAGGTGGCTTCGCCGGTGGAGTTGCGGGTGGTTTCGCGATGGGGAGTGCGCTGACCGCATCTACTACAGGTGCTATCTGTGTTGGATTAGGTGCGTCGACTGTAGGAGTAGGGGGTGTAGTGTGTGCGCTTGTGGTAGTTGCTGCAGGATCTTTAGGTGCAGGAGTGGTCGGCGGAAAGGCGGGTGAGGAAATTGGCGATATGATTTTCGAGTTAGTGCAATGAGTGCAAGCCCTGAGAATATTTTGATTTTGTGTACAGGACTGTTGATTTTTACGGGCTATATGACTTTCCTTGTGATCGCGCTTTATGTGGCTTATACAAAACTTGATGCACTGTTGGGTTATTTTCAAAATTCGCCTGCTGTGATGATTAGGGCATCTTTCAAAAATAGTGGGCCATGGGGGCGACTATTTGTGCTCGGTGCAATAGTGGGCGTTATTAAAACGCCTGGTTTGTATCTTCCCGATGGAGGGGTTAGCGCTGAGGATATTGCTCGTTTCCCACAGGATCTTAGAAAAAGGTTGCTCCTGCTTAATAGAGTGGGTGGAGGTTTTATTTGGGCTTTGATGACCTATTCCGCTTTCTTGCTCGTGGACTGGTCAACAATGGGTGTCATTCGATTAACGATTGTGGTCGCAACCCTTGTCGTATTGTGTGCCTGGGGTTTTCTGTGTGTTTATCTAGGCAGCACTCAGATTAATCATATAGCTGGCATCTTCAAGCACAGTGAATCAATACAATCTCGGTTAAAGCTTGATGCGGGCGGCTACTTTGGGAAGGGTTTATTTATCGTCGCGGCCTCGGTCATTGTGGTGTGTAGCCCGGTCTTTATAAAACGTGGCACACTTGATGTTAATGACTATAGGGGTATACCTGGCGGGCTTAAGTTAACGCTTTATGGGGTGTTTTTTATGACGGTGTGCCTAATGGTTACCTTATGTGTGCTCTATCTATTTCGTAGGTGAGAATTTACATAAACTGTGGTCTTCACTATCCGTACCACTCCATTTTGAAAAGTGCACTTGGGATAAAATCAATAGCCGATCATGCAGTCCTTGTGTCCTTCTGCAGCGAGCTGACCGCATAGGGAGCCATTTCGCCCCCAGCTGGAACCGACCCGATTAATGTGAGATCACGGGTAGCGTCAGTTGCAGTTAATCTGAGTCGAAAATCGCGTTGATTGCGAGCACGGCCGTTTTCGATCGCAAGCCCTTACACTTAGGAAACGGTATGCCAGCCCCATCAAACGCCCTTCGCTCTGCACTAGTACTTTGGTTGTACGCCGCGGCCCTAGTGCATCTACTAGTCAGCCTCGCGCTGACCTGGGCCGGCCATTCGGGGTTACTCGACGGTTACCTACAAACCATCGAACAAGTCTTCTGGGCAATCGACGCCGTCCCCATCGCCGCCCGCGCCCAACAAGTCTGGTGGGTCGCCTTATTCGGCGCCACGCTGCAAAGCTACTCCCTCTACATGCTCGCCCTCGTGCGCATGGGCCATCGACTGAGAAGTCCCATGGCCTGGGGCTGGTTAATCGCCGGCATCGTGCTGTGGGCGCCGCAAGACATGTGGGTCTCCGCCCAGGCTCGTGTCTGGTCACACCTGTGGTTCGACAGCCTCGCGCTGCTCACCCTGCTGCCGCCGCTGATCTGGCTCTATCGCCATGACCGCCGCACCGCCCCTTCAAACAACACGCCGAGTGACGCCAACCATGTCTGATTTTTCTCTCCTGGATTGGGCGGTCGCGCTGCTTATTGCCCAAGCCATTCTCGGGGCGCTGGATACCCTCTATCACCACGAACTCACTGTCGCGTTGCCTTATCGGCACAGCGCTCGGCTGGAGTTGTCGATCCACGCACTGCGGTCGTGTTTCTACGGGATTCTGTTTCTGGGAATGGCGCATCTGGCGTTTCAGGGTGCGTGGGCGATTGTGATTGCGTTGCTGTTCGCACTGGAGATCGGCCTGACTCTGTGGGATTTCGTGGTCGAGGATCGCAGCCGCAAACTGCCAGCCATCGAGCGGATCATGCACACCGTGCTGGCGGTGAATGGCGGGGCGTTTTTTGCCTTGTACGGGGTGCAACTGGCGCAGTGGGCGAGTCTGCCGACGGGCCTGAGCGCGATCGATTTCGGCTGGCGCGGCTGGTTGCTGACGTTGTTCGCTGTCGGCGTGACGGCCTCGGGCATTCGCGATGGATTGGCGGCGCTGCGCATGCAGCGCGAAGGCAAGCCGTCGAACCCGTTCGCGGGCGGCGCTTATAAGCGCGTGCTGGTGACCGGTGGCACCGGGTTTATCGGTGAAATGCTGGTCAATCAATTGCTCGACGCCGGTCACACCGTCAGCGTGCTGGCTCGCGATCCGCTGAAAGCGGCGTACCTGTTTGATGGCCGCGCCCGGTGCCTGCGTTCGCTGAGCAAACTGGGCTACAACGAAACCTTCGACGTGGTGATCAATTTGGCCGGTGCGCCGGTGGCGGGGCCACGCTGGAGTGCCAAGCGCCAGGCGCAACTGATCGCCAGTCGGGTTAACACCACTGAAACATTGATCAACTGGCTGAAGAACGTCCGGCGTAAACCGGCGCTGTGGGTTCAGGCCTCGGCCATTGGTTTTTACGGCGTGCGCGATGCTAGCGAAAGTCTTGATGAACGCGCCAGCAAGGGTGACGGATTCATGGCTGAGTTGTGCGCAAAATGGGAAGCCGCCGCGCAACCGGCCATCGAATTCGGCGTGCGTCAGGTGGTGCTGCGTCTGGGGGTGGTGTTCGGCCCCGGCGGCGCGTTGTTGCCGTTGCTGATTCCGTTCCGCCTGGGGTTTGGCGGGCGGATGGGCGATGGCCAACAGATCATGAGCTGGGTGCACCGCGATGATGTGATTCAAGTGATCGCCCGCGCATTCGCCGACGACAACCTGAGCGGCACCTACAACTTGGTGGCGCCGGACGCGGTCAGTCAGGCGGTGTTCGCCGAGCGTGTCGGTAAAGTCTTGAAGCGCCCGGTGTGGTTCCACATTCCGGCCACGCCGGTACGCGCACTGGCCGGAGAAATGGCGCAGTTGTTCTTCGACGGTCAGCGCGTTGTGCCCAGCCGTCTGACCGAGGCGGGTTACACGTTCCGTTACCCGACCCTCGACGCTGCCCTGCGCGATCTAGCTTGAGGACAACCCATGAGCAAGCCCCTGATGTACCTGCTGGCCGGCAACGGTGGTGCCGCCGATTGGTGGGATGACGCGTTGCCGCACTTTCAGCGCTATCAGGTGGTACCACTGGAACTACCAGGCTTCGGCAATAATCCTCAAGCCCCGTGTGAAGACCTTGCCGCCTACGCTCAGGCCCTGGTGACGGCGACCGTCAAAGGCAGCGCGATCATGGCGGTCGGGGTGAATGCGTTGCTGGTGTTGCATGCGCTACAACGTGAGCCGGGTCACTTTTGCCGCAGTGTTTTGTTGGCGCCGGTGGGGGCGTTTTTGTGGCAACGACGGCTGCCGGCATTGATGTCGCCGCTGCCCATTCGCAAAACCATTCACTGGCTGCTGTCGAACAAGTCCGCGCTGTTTGCGCACAAGTTTTCCAACCAGACCTGGACGCCCGCGCAGTACCAGCGCATGGGCGCCGGCTATGCACGCTGCCGCGCATTTGTGCCGCACTGGGACCTGGTGCGGGCGGACACCGCGTTGCCATTGCTGGAGTGGATCACCGATCCGGTCGAGTTGGTCTGGGGCGATCAGGACAATGTGCTGGGCATCGAGCAGGCTGCCGCTTGGTCGGCGATTCTGGCTCGCGCTGATCTGACTATCAGCCTGAAAACCGGTTGGGGGCATTACCCATGGATCGATTCGCCGGCCGAGTTCGCTGAGTGGCTGGAGTCGGGTGAATGCGGATTCGTCGCTCACACCAAGGGTGGTCGGTTGCGTCTGGCCGAGTTGGCCGGGCAAGCGGTGCCGCCCGCGCTGTCACTCAATGACTGCGATGATTCACGCTTGCCGGCGTTCCTCGCCAGCCAACCGGGCGTCACGTGGGCGGTGCGTTCCTCCAGTTACGGCGAGGATCAGGCCGATGCGGCGAATGCGGGTTTGAGCACTACGTTCCTGCGAGAATCGACTTCGAACGTGCCGGCTCGTATTACCGAATTGAGCGCCGCGGGTGTTGAAGAAGTGGTGGTGCAGCGTTTCATCACACCGCAGCTGTCCGGCATCGCTTTCGTTCGTCACCTGTCGGTGGAACTGGAATGGGTGCAAGGGCATCTTGAGTCACTGGCCGATGGTCAGGTGAGTCCCGAGCGTGCAATCATTTCCCGCCTCGGCGCCTCCTGGAGCAGCGACACCTTCAAGCCTTCACTCGGCTTGACCGCTGACCTGTTGTGGCGCTTTCTGCAAGACGTTTTGCGGGTCTTTCACTATGTGCCTGGCGACGTTGAATGGGCCTGGGACGGTACGAAGCTGTGGCTGTTGCAATACCGGCCGATCAGCGACTACGGTTGGCGTCGTCACCTGACGGCCGCCAACATCGCAGAAATCCTGCCACCACAACCGAGCGTTTTCGTGGAGTACGCCCAGCGACGTGCGGCGGCGAGTATTCCGGCGATCATGGCGCGTTGGGATTCGCGGGTGTTGCAGGATAACGAACCGTTCACCGCTGTGTTTGACGGCGCGTCGTACATCAACAATGATCTGTTTCTCGCCCGATTGGCCGACTGGGGGATCTCTGCCAGCAGCTACGCCGGTGAAGTCGGCGGCGCGACCCCGCATCTACCTTGGCGACCGCTGCGAATGCTGCGCTCGCTGCCGTTGTTCCTGCGTATGCAGCGTATCGCGCGCGGGCATTTGCTGACGTTAGAAAAGCGCTTGCGCCGTTTTGACGATGAACTGTCCGAGCTGATCGCCCAAGGCGCTGACGGCCAACAACTGGCCGACTGGTTCACCCGGTTTTATGTGTTCGTGGTGCAAGGCAACTTGTGCATCGCCACCTCACTGGCCAGCAGCGGCGGCGACCTGCTGGGCCGGCCGCCGACGGCTTATGACGACCTTGATAACAGCCCGCATCGACTGCCCTGGGAAACCGATCCGGCCAAGCCGCGCCCGGCCCCAACGGATCTGCCATTACAGGCCTTCCCCCAATGGCCGGGGTTTATCCGCTTAGCCCATTCGGCCGGCTTGCCGGGCCTGCGTGGTTACTACCTTCAAGTGCGCGAATGGTATCGCGACAACCTGATGCGGATCTTTTTTCGCCTGCACCACGCCATGCCGATGGCGGATCGAGCGCATTGGTTTGCGCCTCATCCAGACATTCGCAGCCGCGACGGCAGCTTCTGGCAGGACGGTCGCGAAGGCACCGAACAAGCCACCGGTTTCATGATCTATCCGGGGCAGGTGCAAGGGGTTCTGGGCGACGACATTTTACTCGAAGACACCCTCGATCCGGGGCAACATGCACACTACCAAGCGGCGCGGGCGGTGATTGCGCGGATGGGCGGGCGCTTGTCCCACGGCTCGACGTTGTTGCGCGAGTTGCGAAAACCTTCAGCGATACTGCCTCAAGTAGATGTGGCGTGGTTAGGGTGTGAGGTGCTTTATCGCGATGGTGAGTTGACGTTGGTGAAGTAGGGGGCTATCCGTCCGAGCATCACGCATTGCGTAACTAAACCGGTTGCCACTTATGTGGCAGCAGCTGCGCAATATCACTCGACCGCTGCTCTCGGTACCGGCACGCATGGCGATCCTGACGTTAAGGGTAATTGCGTCCGCACAAAAGGTGGACACAATCAACTCAAGCGACGGTGTCAGGAAGGTTTGCCTGGACGGTTACAGAGCTAGGGCAAAGCCTTTGGAATCTGGCATCACGCACACGCGATGACGGACAAGACCGAATCTATGCAGTGCTTAATCAAATGGCACCGACGATGAAATCCTGATTGCCGGCAAGTTGGCGGACGTGTGTGAAGCGATCAAAACAGCCCGTGAGCAAGGCCGTCAGCGCAAAGGCTGGATGATGGATACCTACCTACTGCGGCGCCGGCGAGCAGTTTGACTTATCTCCTACAAACTAATCAGACCCTAATGACGGTGCTGATTCAAAAAAAGGCATAGCTTTCGTTTTCCGTATCCGCATTGAAAAACGGAAAACATCTTATGCAACGTACCTCTGTGACTTATGTGCCGGCAATAGACGGGCTGCGTGCCATCGCGGTGCTTGCAGTCATCGTGTTTCACGCCGGCTTCCTCGATTTCCTGCCGGGCGGCTTTACCGGCGTTGATCTTTTTTTTGTCATCTCCGGTTATGTCATCAGCCAGTCGCTTGCAGAGCGCAGGCATTTGAAATTCGGCGAGTATCTGCGCGACTTTTACCGCAGGCGCTGCCTGCGCATATTGCCTGCGTTACTGGTCATGCTGTTGACCAGTTTCGTGCTGTCAGCGCTGTTTATGCCGCAGTTCTGGCTCAGCGACCAGATTAACTACACAGGGTTCGCTGTCTTTGCGGGTATCAGCAACGTGGTGCTGGCCCGCCATGGCAATGCTTACTTTTCGCCGGGCACCGAGCTCAACCCTTATACACACACATGGTCACTTGGCGTTGAGGAACAGTTCTATGTGGTGTTCCCCGTGCTGTTTTTCCTGTGGCTTCGCTATAGAAATAAGACGCCTGTGGTGTGGACTCTTCTACCGGCTCTGGCCATTGCCTCTCTCATCATCTGTGCCATCCAGACCCCGGCAGACGCGCATTCAGCCTTTTATCTGTTGCCCGGCCGTTTTTGGGAGCTGGCCGCCGGGGCCATGCTTTATCAAGGGATTGAAGCCTGGCGCGGCACGCTGCGCTCCAGTGGTATCGTCAATGCCATGCTGCTGTGCGGGCTGGGCTTGCTTGCCAGCGGTTTTATATTGGCCACACCCCTTCATTTTCCATTCCCGATGGCCATTGTCACGGTATTGGGCGCGGTGTTGACGATAGCCGGGCTTGCACTGCCTGCACCCGAGTA
This sequence comes from Pseudomonas sp. TMW22091, assembly GCF_022496705.1. Lineage (NCBI taxonomy): Bacteria > Pseudomonadati > Pseudomonadota > Gammaproteobacteria > Pseudomonadales > Pseudomonadaceae > Pseudomonas > Pseudomonas sp. TMW22091. The sequence continues at coordinate 54,348 of NZ_SCFI01000015.1, read as the reverse complement.
CACCTCGACCCTGCAGCGCCTGCTGCAAGTGCCGTGGTTGACGTATATGGGACGCTTGTCTTTCTCACTTTATCTGTGGCACTGGCCCGTGCTCGTGTTATTGAGATGGACCACCGGGACGCAGCTTGTTGTTGTTCAACTCCTTTATCCGTTGGTGGTTTTTGTACTGGCCGCAGTGTCTTATCACTGGATCGAGCTACCCGTGCGCACTGCCAGCTGTCTCTGGTTGCGCACGCCGTGGCGGACTTTCGGGCTTGCCCTGTGCACCCTTGTCCTGTTCGGCGGCAGCGCGTTTTGGGTCACGCATAACACAGAGCGGCTGTCCTTGAGCCAGACCCGCGACACCTATACCTGGTATGCCTATAAGCATTACCCGCGAGAGCCCTTTAACAGAATAAATGACGCCCGGGTGCGTGGGCGTCAGCTGTTTGTGATTGGGGATTCCCATGCATCGGCCTATCGCACTCTGCTCAATAATGTCGCCATCAAGCTGGGCATTAAAGTGGTGGTGTACGAGCAGGGCGGCTGTGGTGTGGTGACCCTGCAGGATGCCGACCCGGCCAACTGTGCCCGCGGTCGTGAAGCGGACTTCAAGGATATTGAAGCCCGGGCCAAGCCGGGAGACATTGTTTTTTTGGCGTCACTGCGGATGCCGGAACTGCAAGACCGGGACTGGGCCCTTGGCCAGACCGCGGTCATCAGTCAGATGCTGAAGGAGCAAACCCCTGCGAGGCTTGCCGCCGCAAAAACTTCTGCTGAAGCCGATTTGGCAAGGTTAGAGGCCATCAATGTACATGTCCTGATAGATGCGCCAAAACCCCTGTTCAAATCACCGCCCAATCGCTGTTCTGACTGGTTCAACCGCATGAATCCGGTGTGCTCTCAAGGCATGACGGTAGGACGTGAACCTCTTTTACGTTTACGTGAAGCGCAAATGAAGCTTTTGGCGGCGTTAACGCGTGAGCATCCGGGCCTGACAGTCTGGGACCCATTCCCTTTGCTGTGCCCGGGTACTCAGTGTTCGGCCTTTGATCCATTGGGCAAGCCGATGTTTTTCGACTCCAATCATCTCAGCGGTAATGGAAACCGCGTGCTTGAGCCTTCCTTCACTCAAGTGTTGCTGCACATCTGGGATCAATCCTGAAGGCGGTTTTTGGCTTCGATCCACTGCGACATGTATTGCGTACTTTTATGCTGGTGGTGTCGCAGCATGGCCCCGGTGAAGTTGTTGCGCCGGTGCTGTTCAAGCTCGGCGCGGCAGGCTTTGATGCGTTCAACCAGCGCCGGGCCGTGGCTCGACTGCAAGTACCGCTCAGCCAGCAGCTTCTGCCCGTGTTGTTGGGCCTGCTGCCAGGCCTGCGGGTTTTGGTAGAGGTCAACCGCGGCGGCAGCAATCGCGCTGGCGCTCTGTTCAATGGCCCCGGCCCACGGCAAGTCGCCGTGCATGCCTTCAGCGCCGACCGGCGTGGTCACATTGGGTGTGCCGCAGAGCATGGCATCGGCAATTTTGCCTTTGATCCCTGCGCCAAACCGCAACGGCGCCATGCAAACGCGGGCGTTACTCATGACGGCCAGCGCATCTTCGGCCCAGTTGAGCACGTGAAACCCTTGGGCCGGGTTGTGCAGGGCGGTGGCTTTGGGTGGGGTGTAGGCACCATAGACATGCAGTTGCGCGGTGGGCAGTTGCTGGCGAATCAAGGGCCAGATATGGGTCTTCATCCATAACACCGCGTCCCAGTTCGGCGCGTGGCGGAAGTTGCCAATACTCAGGAAGTGCTGACGCTGTTCATAGGGCACGTAGGTCTGCGGCACGTGGTCGACCATCAGCGGGCACCAGTGCAACAATGCTTTGGGGACGTTGAAGTGCTCCACCAGCAAGTCGATTTCGTACTCGGAAATCATCAGGTTGAGGTCGCTGCGGTAAATCGCGGCCACTTCTCGCTGGGCCAGATCCGCATCCGCTATGTGCTCATAGGTTTCGCGGGGGGCCGGGGCGAACAGGCTGCTGAAGTCATCTTGCTCGGGATTGTGCTTGAGCCGTGCCTTGAGCTGTTGCTGGCGGGCGTCACGCAGGCTTTGCAGGTCGGAGGTTTCAAGCACGCGCAATGCACCCGGGCAGTGTTTCTCGACCCTCCAGCCAAACTGCTCTTCCATCATGAAACGGTCGAACAGCACGATGTCGGGGGCCAGTTCAGTGATAAAAGCGTCAAAGCTGCTGTTATTCAGCTCGATGTTCACTTCATCGATGCCCAGTGTGGCCAGATCGGCCTTGTGTTCACCAATCCCTGCCGGGCTGCTGAAGGTGATGTGCCAGCCTTCCTGCAAAAAGCTCTCGATAATCTGCATCATGTGCCCACCCGCCGCCGAGGAGCGTGGTTCGGGCCACACGTAGCCAATGATCAGGACGCGGGTTTGCGGGGTGGACGGCATGGACAGATCCTTGAAGCGCAGAGGACGAAAAAAGGCGGCAATTAGAACACAACGCGCCCCTCGATACCGACTGGCATTGACCTGTTACATGGCACTGCGTAGCCTTGCGCTTTCGAGGTTCTTCGCACTGCGAAGCTAAGAAGGGAACGCGGTATGCCGCGGCTGCCCCCGCAACTGTAAACGGTCGATTACTGTGCAATGCCACTGCGTCATACGCGGGAAGGCGCAGAGTAGGGCTCAGCCTTTGGCTGACGCCCAGCCGTAAGCCAGGAGACCTGCCTCGTGACAGATTTTTACTTCAACCGGGCGGGGTGATCCGGTGGCGAAAACCCGTGTGCCCAGGCCCGCGATGTCGTCCCGTATGCCCGCCGCTTTGCCAAAGGGCATCCGATGAAAACACTGGCCAAAACTCCCGTCACGATCGTCACCGGCTTTCTCGGCTCGGGCAAAACCACCTTGCTGCGCCATATGCTGGACAACGCTCAAGGCCGTCGCATTGCCGTGATCGTCAATGAATTCGGCGAGTTGGGCATCGACGGTGAAATCCTCAAGCAATGCTCCATCGGTTGTACCGAAGAAGAGGCCAACGGTCGGGTCTATGAACTGGCCAACGGTTGCTTGTGCTGCACCGTGCAGGAAGAGTTCTTCCCGGTGATGCGCGAGCTGGTTGCCCGCCGTGGGGATATCGACCATATCCTGATCGAAACCTCTGGCCTGGCCCTGCCAAAACCTTTGGTGCAAGCCTTCCAGTGGCCGGAAATCCGCAGCGCCTGCACGGTAGATGCCGTGATCACCGTGGTCGACAGCCCGGCCGTGGCGGCCGGTACATTCGCGGCCTTCCCGGATCAAGTCGATGCCCAGCGCAAACTTGACCCAAATCTTGACCACGAATCGCCTCTGCACGAACTGTTTGCTGACCAACTGGCCAGTGCTGACCTGGTGATCCTCAACAAGGCCGATCTGATCAGCCCTGAAGACCTGGCCAAGGTGCGCGCCGAAGTCGCTGAAGAACTGCCACCGGCGGTTAAAATCATTGAGGCCAGCAGCGGTCGCTTGCCACTGGATGTATTGCTGGGGCTGGGCGCGGGTTCTGAAGACCATATTGATGGCCGTCACAGCCACCATGACCATCATCACGATGGCGATGATGACCACGACGATCACGACCACGATGCGTTTGATTCCATCTCCATCGAACTGCCGCAAGCCGAAGAGCGCCTGTTGATGGACGCCTTGACCGCGCTGGTGGTTAAGCACGGCATTCTGCGGGTCAAGGGTTTCGCCGCGATCCCGGGCAAGCCGATGCGGTTGCTGATTCAGGGCGTGGGCACACGTTTTGACAAACACTTCGACCGTGCCTGGGGCGCCGATGAGGCGCGCAACACCAAGCTGGTATTGATCGGTCAAGACCTTGACGCCGCATTGCTCGAATCCACCTTGCGTACAGCGTTGAGCGTATAAGCCATGCATTTGCTCAGGACTCAGCCCGGTGGCTTTGTATCGGACGATAACATTGCCGATTTAGGCCAGACACCCGCCGAGCTGGTGATCCTGTGCAGTGGCGATTCAAGCCTGGCACTGCTGGCCGAAGCGGCGCAGCAGTTGCCTGAAGATTATCCAAGCCTGCGTTTGGCCAACCCCATGCAGGTGCAAAACCATGCCTCGGTCGACCTTTATGTCGATCAGGTGCTGCAACACGCCAAGGTGATACTGCTGTCATTGCACGGTGGTATTGGCTACTGGCGCTATGGCATTGAGCGCCTCGTGCAGCTGGCGGAACGCGGCGTTACGTTGATTCTGGTACCGGGCGATGATCGTCCCGACCCGGAACTCAGCGGTCTGAGCACCGTGCCGGCCGAACAGGGCGAACGGCTTTGGCATTTTTTGCGTCAGGGCGGGCGGCATAACGCGTTGCAACTCTATCGCTGCCTGGCCAGCCAATGGTTGGGGCGTGACTATACGTGGGACGAACCACAGACCCTGCCGCGTACCGCGATCTACCACCCGGCCCATTCCAGCCCGCAGCTCACCCATTGGCAAGCCGACTGGCTGGCCGGGCAACCCGTGGCCGCAGTGTTGTTCTATCGCTCTCACTTGCAAGCGGCCAACACCGCGTTTGTCGATGTGTTTTGCCAGCGTTTGCAGGCAGCGGGACTCAATCCCTTGCCAATTGCTGTCGCCAGCCTCAAAGAACCGGGCTGTTTGGCCGTGGTCCAGGACCTGCTGGATGAGGTGGACGCGGGTGTCATTCTGAATACCACCGGCTTTGCGCAGTCCAGCCCGGAGGCGCCGCACCTGCGTCCGTTCCGGCGCAATATTCCGGTGATTCAAGCCATTTGCGCTCAGGATAACGAACCCGGCTGGCGTGACAGTGAGCAGGGCCTCGGCCCCCGAGACTTGGCCATGCACATTGCGCTGCCTGAGCTGGACGGGCGGATCATCAGCCGCCCGATCAGCTTCAAGGATTTGGCCTGGCGCAGTGAGCGCAGTCAGTCGGACGTGGTGTGCTATCGAGCGCAACCGGAACGCATGGATTTTGTCGCTGAATTGGCGCGGCGCTGGGTCGAGCTGGCCCGGGTGGCCAATGCAGACAAGCGCATCGCCCTGATTCTGGCCAATTACCCGACCCGTGATGGCCGCATTGGCAATGGCGTCGGTCTGGACACGCCAGCCGCAGCACTGAATATCTTGCGGGCATTGCAAATGGAAGGTTACCCGCTTGATTGCCCGTTGCCAGACAGCGGCACCGAGTTGATAGCGCAGTTGCTGGGTGGGGTAAGCAACGATCTGGACAACCTCGATCTGCGTCCGTGCCTGCAAAGTCTGGGGCTTGATGAGTACCAGGCGATGTTTAATGCCTTGCCCGAGGCCAATCGGCAGGCGGTGACCGAGCGTTGGGGTGAGCCGCACAAGGATCCGATGTTCCGGAACGGGCGCATGATGATTGCCGGTCTGCGTTTTGGCCTGACCTTTGTCGGAATTCAACCGGCACGGGGGTATCAGGTCGATGCCAGCGCGGTGTATCACGATCCGGATCTGGTGCCGCCGCATGCTTATCTGGCGTTTTATTTCTGGTTGCGTCACACCTACGGCGCTCATGCAGTGGTGCATGTGGGTAAGCACGGCAATCTCGAATGGTTGCCGGGCAAGGGCGTCGGGTTGTCTGAGCACTGTTGGCCGGACGCAATCCTTGGGCCGATGCCCAACGTTTATCCGTTTATCGTCAACGACCCCGGCGAAGGTGCGCAAGCCAAGCGTCGCACGCAAGCGGTGATTATCGATCACCTGATGCCGCCACTGACCCGGGCTGAAACCTACGGGCCTTTGCGTGACCTTGAACTGCTGGCCGACGAATATTACGAAGCACAACTGCTGGACCCGCGCCGTGCCCGTGAATTGCAGCGCGACATTCTCAATCTGGTACGTGAAACCCGAATCGACCGCGAACTGCAACTTGACGAACAACTCGACAGTGACGCCGATGCGGCTATCTGGCTGCCTCGGCTGGACACCTATTTGTGTGATCTCAAGGAATCACAAATCCGTGACGGTCTGCATATCTTCGGTGAATCACCTGCCGGGCGTTTGCGCATAGACACCTTGCTGGCCCTGTTGCGTATTCCGCGGGGCGATGGCCGGGGAGCGCAGTCGAGTGTATTGCGCGCGCTGGCCAAAGCCTTTGAACTGGGCTTTGACCCGCTTGACTGTGCGTTGGCCGAACCCTGGACAGCGCGACAACCACCCGAGCTGCAAGCCGTTTGCGACTCGTTGTGGCGCACCGCCGGGGACTGCCGTGAACGCCTTGAGTTGTACGCCGCGCAGTTGATCGAACAAGCGTTGCTGGGTGAACTGCAACTTCCTGACAGCGATGAATGGGCGGATGTTCGCTCGATTTTTGACGCTTTGCTGACGGTGGTTGCACCTCGTCTGGATGCCTGCGGCCCGGCGGAAATGCAGGGTTTGCTGGATGCCTTGAGCGGCCGTTTTGTGCCTGCGGGCCCTAGCGGTGCGCCCAGTCGCGGTCGGCTCGACGTATTGCCCACCGGGCGTAACTTCTTTTCTGTGGACGTGCGCAATTTGCCCACGACCACGGCCTGGCGGATTGGCTTTCAGTCGGCCAACCTGATTCTCGAACGCCATTTGCAGGATCACGGCGACCACCTGCGCCAGCTCGGCCTGTCGGTGTGGGGCACTGCAACCATGCGCACCGGCGGCGATGATATCGCTCAGGCGATGGCCTTGATGGGCGTACGCCCGGTGTGGGCGACGGGCAGTCAACGGGTCGATGACTTCGAGATCTTGCCGGTCAGCTTGCTGGATCGACCGCGAGTGGATGTGACCTTGCGCGTGTCCGGGTTCTTCAGGGACGCGTTTGCCAATCTGATCCGTTTGTTCGATGCCGCGGTGCAAGCGGTGGCAGCGCTGGATGAACCGGACGAGTTGAACCCGCTGGCGGCGAAAGTACGCAGCGAGCGTGCGCAACTTGAAAGCGAAGGACTGAGCCCGGAACTGGCGGCACGTCAGGCGGGATGGCGCATTTTCGGGGCAAAACCCGGTGCCTATGGCGCGGGCGTGCAAAACGCAATTGATGGCCGGTTGTGGCAGAGTCGAGATGATCTTGCCGAGGTGTATCTGAACTGGGGCGGGTATGCCTATGGCGCCAGTGATGAAGGCACCGCCGCCCGTGGCCAGTTTGCTCAGCGCCTGAGTCAGGTGCAGGCCGTGGTGCAAAATCAGGATAACCGTGAGCACGACTTGCTCGACTCCAACGATTACTACCAGTTTCAGGGTGGCATGCTGGCAGCGGTCGAAAGCTTGAGCGGTGAACAGGCGGCCAGCTATCACGGCGATCACAGCCAGCCGGACTTGCCCAAAATCCGTACGCTGAAAGAAGAATTGAACCGGGTGATTCGTTCAAGGGCGGCCAATCCCAAGTGGATTGACGGGGTTAAGCGCCACGGCTACAAAGGCGCCTTTGAAATGGCGGCGACGCTGGACAACCTGTTTGCCTTTGATGCCACCACCCATTTGATCGATGACCACCAATACGCGTTGCTGGCCGATGCCTATTTGCTCGATCCGCAAACGCGTGAGTTTGTTCAGCAGCACAACCCGCATGCGTTGCGTGATATGACTGAACGAATGCTCGAAGCCCAGCAGCGTGGACTGTGGAGTGAGCCGGGGGAGTATAAAGAGGCGCTTGAGAATCTTTTGCTCGATATAGAGGAAGATTGAGGTTACGGCCGGCCCTCACCCTAGCCCTCTCCCAGAGGGAGAGGGGACTGACCTAGCATAAATCTTCAATATTCCCCCATCGGTTCCCTCTCCCTCCGGGAGAGGGCTAGGGTGAGGGGAGGCGATTTAAACCATTTTCGGAACATCCAAATGACTGACATCCCGCATTTCCCGTTATCCGCGGTAGTCGGCGCCGACGATTTAAAGCTTGCGCTGTGCTTGACCGCGATTGACCCGAAAATCGGCGGTGTGCTGATTGAGGGGCCGCGCGGCATGGCCAAGTCCACGCTGGCCAGGGGCCTCGCAGACTTACTCGCCAGCGGCCAGTTCGTCACCTTGCCGCTGGGCGCAACCGAAGAGCGCTTGATTGGCACCCTTGATCTGGACGCAGCGCTTGGCCAAGGCAAAGCGCAGTTCTCACCTGGCGTGCTGGCCAAAGCAGACGGCGGCGTGCTGTATGTCGATGAAGTCAACTTGCTGGCTGACCACTTGGTTGATCTGCTGCTGGATGTAGCCGCCAGCGGTACAAACGTGGTCGAACGCGATGGCATTTCACATCGCCATACGGCGCGCTTTGTCTTGATTGGCACCATGAACCCTGAAGAAGGCGAGCTGCGCCCACAGCTGTTGGACCGTTTTGGCCTTAACGTCGCCATGATCGGGCAGCCGCCACCGGCAGAACGTGCCGCTATCATTCGCCGTCGTTTGCAGTTTGATGCCGACCCGCACGCCTTTTGCGCACAGTGGGCGCCCGAGCAAGCCGCGTTGGCTGAACGCTGCCAGCAAGCACGTGAACGTTTACAAGGCATCGAACTGGATGAGCAATCGTTGGCGTTGATTACCGAGCGGTGCTTCGCGGCAGGCGTAGACGGCATGCGTGCTGATCTGGTCTGGTTGCGGGCCGCTCGCGCCCATGCAGCCTGGCGGGGGGCACAGACAATCACTGAAGACGATATTGAGGCGGTTGCCGAGTTCGCCTTGCGTCATCGCCGCCGCGAAAACAGCAGGCCAGCAGCGCCAGCTGAACAGCCGCAATCGCCTCCACCGGCTACCGGCACCTCTTCAGCATCGGGGCAAGGTCAGTGGGGCGAAATGCCCGCGCAACCGCAAAATATGGGCGTGCGACGTGAAGTGCCGAGCTGGCCAAAAAAGCCGTAGGCATTCGTCCTCACCCCCGTGTGGGGGCGGATGCCAAACCCTGGGCGGGTCAACATTCTCACGGCAAGCTGGGGGCCAGCCGCAGTGCTGGCGAAGGCGCCGTCGACTGGGTGCAGACTTTGCTGCGCGGACGCCCGCGTCAGGTGGACGATCTGGCATTCAAAACCCGTAAAAGCGCCGCGCAAGAATTGTGGGTGGTGGTGGTTGATGCTTCGGCCTCAACCCGTCGTCATCAGGCATTGAGCGATGCCAAGGGCTTGTTGGTGCAGTTGTTTGAGGACGCTTATCGTCAACGCGTTCGCGTGGCGGTGTTGCAAGCCAGTGGCAACAGCCCGCAATGGCACGTCAGCGGCGCCAAGGCATCGAAAATGCTGGGCGACTGGCTCACCACGCTAGGCGCCGGTGGCGGCACGCCGTTGTTGCAAGCACTGGAAGACGTAGCGGGATGGTTGAGGTTGCGCCGCAAGCATTTACCGCAAGAACAGCAGCGCTTTTTGCTGGTGACCGACGGCCGTTTGAAAGCGTGGACGACACTGCCGGTGTTGGAGTGTCCAGGGCTTTTGATCGATATCGAGCGGGGGCCGATACGGCTGGGAAAATCGCGGCAGATGGCCACTGAACTGGCGATTGATTACCTGCACATCGATGAAACAGTGTCCTGCTAGAAGCGAACCTTGCTCGCTGCCAGCAGGACAAAAACAGCATCACGCCGGCATGACCCAAGGTTGCAAGGTATAGCCTTCATTGCTCAGCTCGTTGCGGGCTTGAGTCAACAAGTCTTCCAGTTGGGCGGCATCGGCGCAGGCACTGCGCGGAATTTGTTTGCGGCCAATGCGGTTACTGATGCGGTCAATGACCGTCAGGCTCAATTCACCGTGGCCATCCTGGGCAGCCCAGGCGACGCATTGAAAAGGTTCAAAGGCGTGGCCGGCAATCAAAAGTGCTTCGTTGAAACGGAGCGGGGCGTTCATAGGGTGTGCTCTCAAGTGTGCCCATCAAGTGATTAACCGCAGGTTGGGCGTTCCTTGCGGTTGGTTACTTGTACTGATGACTCCAGACCGTACTCAGGTCACACACTTTCTGATTTTTTTTAAAGCGTTCTGCTTGAGGGTGATTTAAATCAATTTTTTATGGGGCCTCGAATCATGGGCTCGGATTTTATGCACCTTTCAATTCGCTATAACGCTTATAAATATTTAATCCAAGAAAGTGTCAATATTTTGCTACTGTTAAGATTGCTGTCAGCAAGATGCTGATTTAAATAATCTTTTATTTTTTGGCGCCAAGGAAATGACATGCTCGCAACGCCCTCTTCGCGCCGACTGTTAGTCATTGATCCTCATAAAGAATGTCACAACATAATGCCCGAATTGCAATCACTGGGCTGGGAGATGGAATTTGCCAGCTTGGCCACCGCAAATGATCATTCTTGTGACGTGGGTTTAATCCGGCTTGAGCCCCTGCACCTGATACGACCCGAAGCCGTCAAAGAAATGATCAGACTCAGCGGCATCGAATGGATTGCGGTGGTCAGCCCTGATGATCTGGCAATCAGCAATGTAGGCAACTTCGTATGTGAATGGTTTTATGATTTTCACACCTTGCCTTTTGATGTGCAGAGGTTGGCGGTTACCCTCGGCCGAACCAGCGGCATGGTGCACCTGCGCACTCAGAGCGCGCCCCCGGTCAACATCCCCGACCATCAGTTACTCGGTGAAAGCCACGCGATGCAGGACTTGCGCACGCTGCTGGGTAAATACGCCAGCGCTGAGTCCCCTGTATTGATTGAAGGGGAAACAGGCACCGGCAAAAAACGTGTGGCCTTGACCTTGCATCATCAATCCCGACGCCATGATCAGCCGTTTGTCGCCATCAACTGCGCGGTGGTGCCACAACACCTGCTTGAGACGCAGCTGTTCGGCCATGACGCAGGGCCGTTCAGTGGCCTGGCGCGCAAGATCGGGCTGATCGAAGCCGCCAATGGCGGCACGTTGTTCCTCGACGAAATTGATGAGTTGACCCCGGAGCTGCAATCCAGCTTGTGGCGCTTTTTGCTTGAAAAACAGATTTGGCGGGTGAGCAGCAACCATCCGATCCCTATTGATGTGCGGGTGTTGGCAGCGACCTCTGCAGACCTGGAAGCTGAAATCAACAACGGTCGTTTTCGGGCCGATTTGTACTATCGGCTCAATGTGTTGCAGGTGAAGGTCGCGCCATTGCGTGACCGGCATGGCGATCTGGAGATTCTGGCTAACCATTTCTCCCGTTTTTACAGTCTGGAGGTAGGCCGCCGCCCACGTACCTTCAGTAAGGACGCATTAATGGCAATGGGCATCCACGACTGGCCGGGCAACGTCAGAGAATTGGCAAATCGGGTGCGTCAGGGGCTGGCACAGGCGCAGGGACGGCAGATTGAGGCTGCCGATCTGGGGTTGGCCTGCACCCAGCAATCCACAGAATCAATCGGTACGCTTGCCGATTACAAAGACCGGGCCGAGCGTCAGGCCTTGTGCGATGTATTGCATCGCTACAGCCGCAACTTGAGCATGGCGGCCAAGGTACTGGGCGTGTCACGACCCACGTTTTATCGCTTGCTGCATAAGCATCAGATTCGCTGACAGGCGTTCATTCGCCCCTGAGGAGGCGAATAGAGAAACCGGAAATCTTCGTACGTTAATCGTTGTGTCGAGTCATTGAGACGGACGCAAGCAACCGATAGCCATGGCGACCAGGCTATCGAGTAATGCTGAGGACTCCATTTGCCCCGGAATATCTTCCATCACCGAGCGGATCACACTGCGCAACCCCTGTCCGAGTAAATAAGCCGCCAGGGCCGGGTGATCGGTGGTGATCTCATGCTCGTACATCTGCAAGAGCGGCAGCCAGGTCGCTTCGATGAATTCACCTGTGGTTTGGTAAGGGCCGCGCCACTTGCCCAGGTGAAGTGCTGAGTGGTAACGCAAGTGAAAGGCCTTGTTCAGTTTGAACAGCCGCATTTCAACCCGAATGATGTTGGCCAGAATATCCCGCAGCGCTGATTTCAAAGGCATCCCCATCAGCCCTTCACGCACCCTCAGTAGTTCCTCAGATTCCTCGTCGAGAACACGCTCGTACAACAAGGCAACAATTGCGTCCTTGTTGGGGAAGTATTGGTAGATCGAGCCGACGGCGACCCCTGATAGTTCCGCGATGCGGGCGACGGTCAGCGATTCTTCGCCTGTTTCATCCAGAATCCGCAGGCACGCCTGTTCCACAGCGTCCACCAGTGCGCGAGAGCGTGATTGACTCGGACGTTTGCGTAATGCGGGAAGCTGCTCCGGCGAAGACTTTTGGCCCATTTTAATTTCGCCGCCTTTCTTGTTCATAAGAATCCGAGTGATGCGTTTATCGCCGCACCAAATATTGAATATATATAAATTAAATCAATGGCTTATGAAGGTTCTTGGGGGCTTCTGGAATGCGACTATCTGAACCTTGACCACGTGAGTATGATCATTTTCGTCGATCAGACAACGTCTAAACGCACAGTGATGCGCTCTATAAGATCGGTTTTTCCAAACCTTCCGGGAGATTGCCCATGTCGTCACCTTTCATCGTCCGGCCCCTTGGTCCAAGCGTGGGCGCCGAAGTGCTTGATCTGGATCCCGCTTCAGTATTTTTGCCAGAGACGCTAGCGGCGCTTGAGGTCGCACTGGTTAAACATGAAGCCCTTGTGCTGCACGTCCCCACACTTCGGCCAGAGCAACACCTGGCGATTGCTAAGCATTTTGGTGAACCTGAAGTGCACACCTTCTACCCCAACTTGGGCGAAGGCTTTGAACAAATCACCGTGATCGACTCCAGGCTGGGTGATCGTGCCGATATGTGGCACCACGACGAGAGCTTTCTACCCAGCCCGCCAATCGTCACCATGACGCATGCGCAAATCTTGCCGCCGATGGGTGGCGACACTTGTTGGATCAGTATGACCACTGCGTACGACGCACTGTCAGAGCGCATGAAACAGTACCTCGACGGCCTGAGTGCCTGGCACGATATGAACGGGCCAATGACCGCAGCGTTGCGCCAGAACGTTGTCACTCACGAACGTTATCTTGAAGTGCTCAACATGAACCGTAGGCACTTGCATCCACTGGTGATTAAACACCCGGTTTCAGGTCGCAAGGCGCTGTATTTGAGCCCGACGTATACCACCCATATCGACGGCCTCGTCATTCCTGAAAGCGATGCGGTTCTCGCCTACTTGCACGCCCATTGCCAGCAGGTTCATTTTGGCTTTCGCCACCGCTGGACTGTCGGTGACATGGTGATCTGGGATAACCGTAGCGTGCTTCACAACGCCGTATTGGATTATCAACCTCACCAGCGCCGCATGCAGCGCGCCTCAGTATTCGCTCGCGAGAACTTCCACGCGTGATTCATTGATTGGTTTATCACCCACATGTGTGGGGGGATCAGGGGGAACATCTATGTTGCAAGATACGCTGAACCAAGACTTGTTGGCTCGATTCACACCCAAACCGGGGCGCAATGCGCTGCTGCCCGAACTGACACCACAGCAAACAGTGGCATTACTGTGTCGGGTGTTGTTCCGCGAGGGCTATAACGACCACATCGCCGGTCACATCACAGTTCGCCAGGACGACGGCACTTACTTGGCCAACCCATGGGAGTTGACCTGGGGAGAGGTGACCGCTTCGGATATCGTGCGCCTCGATGATGAGGGCAAGGTGATTGAGGGTGAGTGGAACATCACCCCGGCCATCAACTTGCATATGGATTTGCATGCTGCGCGATCTGATGTTCACGTGGTGATTCACAATCATCCCCGTTGGGGGTCGGTGTGGTCGGCGGCCGGGCGCATTCCGCCTATCTACGACCAGACATCCGCTTTGGTTGACACGGACCCTGTGCTCTATGACGAATATCGCGGCACGGTTGAAGACTGCGAATTGGGTCGCGCCGTCGTGGATGCACTTGGTTCAAATAAATGGGCCTTGCTTGCCAACCACGGCGTGCTGGTAGTGGCTAACGGTATCCGTCAGGCGCATTTACGTGCGATCACGCTGGAATGGCGTAGCCGTCTGGCGTGGCATGTCGAGGCGCTCGGCGCAGGCTCCCCGTTGCCCGACCAGGTTGCGCTCGCCACTGGCAAGCGCACCGATGTGAATGGGTTTCCCTTTTTGTGGGAAGCCATGGCCCGCGACGAAATTCGCCGTGATCCCTCTGTGCTTGAATAATCCAGATCACAGTTGGAGGGCAGCATGGCGACCGCCGTGCTGCTGGTTCTTCTTATTCTGGTTGGAGCTGAGCGCGTGATGAAGCCAACTCTATTATTGCTATCAGCATTGCCCCATAGCTTGATGGAACGCCTGCGAGAGCATTTTGATTGTTACCAGCAGTCACTACTAGATGAAGAACAATCCATCGCTCTGGCACCAGCCGTGCGTGGCCTGGTTGCAACCGGCGAGTCGAGCGTGACGCGCGAGCAAATCGCTCGGCTGCCTGCGCTTGAAGTCATCTCGGTACTGGGGGTCGGCTACGATGGCATCGACCTTGAGGCAGCGCGCGATTACGGTGTCTGCGTTACCCACACTCCGGGTCTATCTACCGAAGATATCGCGGATTTCGCGATGGCACTGTTGTTATGTGCCGCACGCCAAGTGCTATCCGCTGACCGGTTTGTTCGCAGTGGTGGGTGGGAAATAGGCCGTCATCCGATAACTGCGCGAGTGTTCGGTGCACGAATTGGCATCATCGGCCTTGGCCGTATTGGTAGAGCAGTGGCGTTACGAGCTCAGGCGTTCGGTATGAGCGTTGCTTATACGGGGCGCACGCAAAAGGCCGATGTGCCGTATCGGTGGTGCAACGATGTGCAAGCATTGGCAACGAATGTTGATTATTTGATGGTGTGCGCGAGCGGCGGCTCCGAAACTCACGGCATGATCAATGCTGCTGTATTGACAGCACTAGGCCCTTGCGGTGTGTTGGTCAACATTGCGCGCGGCTCAATTGTCGACGAACCTGCCCTTGTGGAGGCATTGCGCAGCCGCAGGATTCTCGCAGCGGGGCTCGATGTATTTTGCAGTGAACCAAGAGTTTCGCAGGCATTAAGAGAACTGCCCAATGTGGTGCTGACGCCGCATATGGCGAGTACTACAGAGGCGACCGTTCAAGCAATGCTGGATCTTGCATTTGATAATTTAGCGGCTCACTTTTCTGGGAGGCCTGTTTTACATCAAGTGAATGAGCCGCTTCTTAGCGATAGCTGAATTTGCCATGCAGAGCAGTGGTAAGTCGTCGCATGTCGGTAAACCTTAGCGTACGATTTTTTCCGAATTCTGCAGACTTCCCCTGAGCAATTTCTCAACTGCAGCGCAGGCGCTGAGTTGACGAGCCTGCCAATCCCCGGTGATCACTGACAACGGTTGTTGGTGCTCACTCAGCCATTGATAGCTGTCGTTGAAGAACTTCTGTCGTTCAGCCAGCGAGGGCTGACAGCGCTGGCCATCCGCTGTCCATTCCACGCCTTCAGGCGAGAGCAGCAAGTGCAGGTCGTAATGGCGCTTGAGCAGTTCAGGTTCAAGCCAGTCCGGGCAGTCGCCAAACAGGGTCTGGCTCCACAGAATGTTGCTCAGCAGGTGCGTGTCCAGAATCAGCAATTCGGGTTGTTGGGCGCGGGCGTCATCTTCCCATTGCAGTTGCCCGCGAGCGATTTCAGGAATATCCGCAAGGCAGGTGTCGCGGGGGTTCTGTTCGATAAAGTAGCGCACGTATTCGCCGACCAGAATGCCCCCGAAGCGCTGTTGCAACAGCGCTGACAGCCAACTTTTACCGCTCGATTCCGGCCCCGCCAGTACGACCACCTTCATGTGCGTTGCGCCAGATCGCGCTGCCAGTCACGCCAGCCGGCAATCGCTATGGCGGTAAACAAGCCGTAGAGGCCGGCCGTCAGGTACAGATCCTGGTACGCATAAAAGCCCATGTACAGCACGTCGAGCACGCACCACAGTGCCCAGCACTGCAGGCGCTTTTGCGCCATCCAGAGTTGGGCCACCAGACTGAACGCGGTGAGCGTCGCATCCGGCCAGGGGAAGTCAGAATCGGTCCAGTGGGCCATTGCAGAACCCAGTCCAAGGCTGATCACCGCGCCTGCCGCCAGCCCCAGCAGGACTTGCCAATGGCTCAGCCGTGAGACCACACGGCCTTGATGCTGCGCACCTGCCTTTGTCCATTGCCACCAGCCATAGACTTGCAGTACGGCAAAAAAAACCTGCAGCAGCATGCTCGAATACAACTTGATGTCGAAAAAAATCCAGCTGTAGAGCAGCACCATTACCAGCCCGATAGGCCAGCACCAGGGGTTTTGCTTGACTGTTAACCACACGGCTACAACGCCGAGTACGGCGGCAAACAGTTCGAGCCCTGACATGGGTATTCCTTAGGTGAAGGAGGAGGGGCGCAGAGTGTACCTGCTGTCGTTGCTCAGGCGTCAAGGCTGTGAGGGTGAACCACTACTTTTTAAGGCACATAGAGCAACACGTAGTCATTTTTGTCGAAGCGACCGCTCAACGTCGGTGCGCAATCGCCTGCTGGTGTGCCTTGTAGTTGCACATAGTCCTTGCGATCCATCACCACCCAAACCGGTTTGCCTACGTTTTGCAGTTCTACCGCTGACTGTGTAAACACAGGCATGAGGTCCCGGTTCAGGTTAACCATAAACTTGATCGCCTTGGCGTCCTTGCCCATGCCATGCAGCACCAGAGGCGCAGGCGTCTGGTCAATCATGCGCATGGCATTGTCGGTGAAGGTGCGGGTGTCGTAGAGGTCGCGCTCAACAGGTTCGAACACCAGAATAAAGCTGGCCCAAATTGCAATGACGGCACAGGCCGCCAACCCGGCAGGTCGCCACTGCGGTTTGAACAGCAGTGAAAGCGCAAGGGCCTGTAAAACCCCCAGCATGACGAACAGCAGGGTCAGTGAAGGCAAAGGTTGATCGACGCGTTTTCGCGCCAGCATGAGGCCCACCATCAACAACGCCGGCACGAGCAGAAAAATGCCTTGCATGAGGCCCTGCAACCCGGCAAACGCGCGCCCCTGTACACCTGCGAATGGATAGGCCGCAATGATCGCCGCCATTGGCAACATGGGTAGCAGATAGCGGGCTTTTTTTGCCTGAGGTATCGACAGGCCGATCATCACCACCAAACCTGCACCTAGGCAGTAAATGACCAATTTCAAGCCGGGCCCGGACAGTGCGCGTCTGTTCATCAGGAGCGCAATCAAGCCCAGCACCGCCAGTGGATAGGCCAGGGCATAGTTGCCCAAGGAACTGGTGAAGTAGTAGAGCGAACCGCTCGCGCCTTCAGTGCCGTCGAGCCGCCCGGTGACTTGCATGCGGATCACTTCGTGGACGAACCCTTGGCCACCACTGACCCATGCCAGCAGCAATAGCGCGCCAATACACAACACCAGCAACAGCAATGCTTGCAGACCGACACTGAGCAGGCGGCGCCATTGGCCGCCGAGCAGGTAGTAACTGCACAGCATGCCAGTGGGAATCACCAGCCCGATGGGGCCACGGATGGCAAACCCCAATACCAGTAAGGCCAGTAAACCAGCATGCCGACGGGGAGCACCAAAGTGGTCGTGGGCGTAGGCCAGGTAAAACGCGGCCAGGCTGACCGCCGCGAGCATCTGGTCCAGCGACACGGCACGGGTTTCAGTGATGAAGGTCATGCTCAACAGCAACATCGCCACGCTGGTCAGCGCCCACGTCCGTGACTGTGGCGCGACCAGGCGATAAATCAAGGTCACGATGACGGCCCCGGCAATAGCCGTAGGCAGCCACGCGGTCAGGCTGCTGACCTCGCCGAAGGGCAAGGACAGCAACCAGGTGAATAGCGTCGAAGTTGCACTGTAGTCCGCATAAGGCTGGCCATAGGTGGTGGGGAAGAAGCCCGGCCCGTGACGCAGCATTTCTTTGGCGAACAACACAAAACGTGAATCAAAGCCGATGGCCGCCTCATGCGGGTCGCCCAAGATAAACAGCACAAGTGCCAGCCCCCCTAACAGCAGGGACTGGCGACGCACGCTTCGCAGAGCGTCAGGTGAAGTGATGACCTGCATTGCGTGCTTCTCCGGCTTACAAAACGCTCGCGGCCAACGCTGTTGAACCTCGTGATACAGGCAGGTTGCACGATTCGCCACGGCCCATCGGGAAGTACTGCAAGCCCGCCCGAGCAACGCGTTCGCCGTCATACAGGTTGCGCCCGTCGAAAATCACCGGGGTCTTGAGCCGCAATTTGATCAGGTCAAAGTCCGGTGCCTTGAACTGTTGCCACTCCGTGCAGACGATCAGTGCATCAGCACCGTTAAGCGTCGATTCCGGCGTACCCATCAAACTGAGGCGCAACTCGTCGCCGTACAGGCGCTGGGTTTCCTGCATGGCTTCGGGGTCGAATGCGCGGACGTCGGCACCCGCATCCCACAAAGCCTGCATCAAGACGCGGCTCGGAGCGTCGCGCATGTCGTCTGTGTTGGGTTTGAACGCCAAGCCCCACAAGGCGAAGGTTTTACCTTTGAGTTCACCTTTGAAGAAGCTGTTGATACGGTCAAACAATTTGTGTTTTTGCCGTTCGTTGATCGCTTCGACCGCTTGCAACAAATCGCTCGAACAGTTCACTTGCTGGGCGCTATGAATCAGTGCACGCATGTCTTTGGGGAAGCACGAGCCGCCGTAGCCGCAGCCCGGATAGATAAAGTGATAACCAATGCGGGTGTCCGCACCAATGCCCAATCGCACCGCTTCAATGTCAGCGCCCAAGTGCTCGGCCAGTTCGGCGATCTGGTTGATGAAACTGATCTTGGTGGCCAGCATGCAGTTGGCGGCGTACTTGGTCAGTTCAGCACTGCGCAAGTCCATGAAGATGATGCGGTCATGGTTGCGGTTGAACGGTGCATACAAGTCGCGCATCACGTCGCGCACTTCTTCGCGGGCGCAGCCAATGATGATGCGATCAGGACGGCGGCAGTCCGTGACGGCTGAACCTTCTTTCAGAAATTCGGGGTTGGACACCACGTCAAATTGCAACGAACGACCACTGATGCTCAGGGCTTTATTGATATGGGCCGTGAGCGCATCACCGGTGCCGACCGGCACGGTGGATTTCTCCACCAGAATCAGGGGCTCTTCACGGTGACGGGCAACCGCATCACCCACCGAGTACACCGCGCTGAGGTCGGCTGAGCCGTCTTCGCTCGGCGGCGTACCGACTGCGATAAACAGCACCTGGCCATGTTCCACCGCGAGTTTTTCATCGCTGGTGAAGCGCAGGCGTTTGCTTTCGAGGTTCTCACGCACCAGGCTGGATAGACCCGGCTCAAAAATGCTGACGTGACCTTGCTGTAGCAACTCGACCTTGTTTTGATCAATGTCCATGCAAATCACATCGTGGCCGACTTCAGCCAGAACGGTCGCCTGCACCAGGCCCACATAACCACTACCAAATACACTGATTTTCATGCGCTGTTCCTGGAGCTTGGGGTACGTCGAAAGTTGATCGTAAGCACCCCTAGAATGACCAAGGTCACACCAAGGGTTTTTGAAAGCGTGAAGCTTTCGTGAAACGTCGGCAGGCTGGCGGCCAGCAAATAGACCAGCGCGTAGCTGATGCTTAATAACGAATAAGCGCGGCCCAGCGGCAGGTCGCGCAAGGCCAGCAACCAGCACAGCATCGACAGTGCGTAAGCCGCGATAGCGGCCACGACCACCGCCAGGGCGCTCAAGGAGACATCGCCCTGACTGATTGCCGCCAACCATTGAGCCGGCTCGGGCAAGCGCGTCATGCTCCAGCGCATGCCCAGTTGAGCACTGCTGACCAATGCGACACTGCCAGCGGCAAAGGCCAGACCTCTTGTCGAACTCATGCCTGTTGCCCCAGCAAAATCACCCCGGCAATCACCAGACCCACACCACACCAATGGCGCAGGTCGATGGTTTCTTTGAACAGGTAGCGTGCCACCAGGGTGATCAATACAAAGTTCAGGCTGAGCATCGGGTAGGCGATGCCGACTTCAAGGCGCTGTAACACCAGCAGCCATACCAGCAAGCCCAGGCCGAGGCACAGCAACGCCAGCCACAACCAGGGAGAGCGCAGTTTGTGCGCCACTCCCGACTCGACCCCGCGCCAGCTTTCGACGGCGTACTTTTGTGCAATCTGGCCAGCGCAGGTCAGCAGGCAAGCTAATAGCAGCAACGCCAGTGTCATGGTGCACGCTGCGGGAAAATCAAAATCACCATGTTGCCTTCGTCATAGCGCTGGCCATCTTTGGGCAGCAAGTCCATTTCATGGCTTTCATCGCTGTTCTTGACACGCATCACCACGCCCACCGGGCCTTCGCGACGCGCGTTGGCCATCCATGACTCAATCTCGTCCAGGCCCAGGCTTTTGCCTTTGGCGTCGTCATAGGTCAGACCGTATTTGACTTCACCTTGAGTGTTGTAGAGCGTCACATCCGGACGGCGCAGACGCCATGACAGGGCAGAGGCGGCGCCCAGATCGTTACTGAGCAGGTGTTTGGCCCCTGACAACGCCTGCACGTGCTCAAGAATGAACTGGTCGGGCATTTTGTTGTGCACCACGCTGCTGGGCATGGCCGCCGGCAGCAGCAACACCAGAGCGCCCATGGCCACGGCAGGCGCCGCCCACATTTTCAGTGGTTTGGCGAACGTCAGCAGGCCCGTGACGATCCAGGTCAACAGCACAATCACCAAGAGGCTCAGGTGCACTGTTTCGTCTTCGTAGAAGGGCTTTTTGATTTCGAAATAAACCAGAGCCAGCAATGCGACGCCGCTCAACAACACATTGAGCAACCCGTTAAGACGCAAGGACAGCGGTTTGGCCGTTTCCACGCGTTGCATCAAGGCATGGCCCAACAGCAGTGCCAGCGGTAACAGGCACGGCATGATGTAGGTCGGTAATTTACCTTTGCTCAGGCTGAACAGGGCTAGCGGCAGTAGCAGCCACAGCAGCAGGAAGATCACCCCGCGATGACCCTTGTTATGCCATGCATCCTTAAAGGTCGCAGGCAACAGCGCCGCCCACGGCAAGCTGGAGACCACCATCAGCGGCAGATAGAACCACCACGGACGGCCATGCTGGGCATCTTCACCGGCAAATCGGCGGATATGCTCGTGCCAGAAGAAAAAGCGCCAGTAGTCAGGCTCCTGAGCGTGAACCGCGAGCACCCACGGCAACGAAACAATCGCCGCCACCAGCATGGCAAGCAGGCCGTACTTGACCAGTTCGACAAAGCGTTTTTGCCAGACCATGTAGGGCAGGGCAATCAACACTGGCAGCAGAAAGGCCAGAAAACCTTTGGTCATAAAGCCCATGCCGCAGGCAAAGCCCAGCACTGCCCAGCTGATCAGGCGACCGCGGGTGGAGGTGCTGTCCACGGCAAACCACAAGGCGGCCAAGCTCAAGTTGACCCACCAGGTGAACTGCGGATCGAGGTTTGAATACCCGGCTTGCCCGGCAATCAGGCCAAAGGTCATGTACACCAGCGCGCAAGCAAAGCTTTTACGCGGGTCGTTCCACAAACGGCGTGCCACGAGGTACGCCAGCATGACGCTGAGACCGGTAGCAATGGCCGACGCGATGCGCACGCCAAACAGGTTTTCACCAAAGATGGCCTGCCCAATAGCGATCATCCAGTAGCCGGCAATCGGCTTCTCGAAGTAACGCAGATCCATAAAGTGC
The DNA here is from genome assembly GCF_022496705.1 of Pseudomonas sp. TMW22091. NCBI lineage: Bacteria > Pseudomonadati > Pseudomonadota > Gammaproteobacteria > Pseudomonadales > Pseudomonadaceae > Pseudomonas > Pseudomonas sp. TMW22091. The sequence continues at coordinate 32,761 of NZ_SCFI01000015.1, read as the reverse complement.
GGGGTGACCCAATTACCATCAATCAGGATCTGCTGGCCAATTTGTGCATAGCGCGTTTCGTCCGGTATCCATAAACCGTGGGTGCCCAGCGGCAGCAGGTAGAACGCAATAAAAGCCAAAACCAAAAGCGGTATTGCCCAGCGCTGCGTCATGGTTGCTGCACTCCCAGCCAGCCTTCACGGCCATCCAGAACACCACGACTCAATTGCCCGGCGGGCAGGCTGTCGAGCGCTGCGGGCAGCAAGTCGCGCAAAGGGTGAAAGTGAATATCGCGGGCACGGGCCTGCGCCAGTAATTGACGGAAGTCGTTGGCCATTAGAATCCCTTCTACTTCAGCGTGAATGGTGTACGCATTCAGCTTTTGCGGGCTGAAGCGATCAAGAATGTAGGCGTTGAAGTCGGCGGCGCTGATCTGCGGCCCGACGACTTCATCGAACGTGGGTAAATCGACAGGGATTTGCGGCGCGCCCAGGCTGCCATCGGCCAACCTTGGCCGAAACAGGCTGTGCCCGCGGCAATCACTGTTATAACGAAAACCAAAGGCTTGCTTGGCCTGGACTACGCGTTCATCGGCACGCCAGCCGGCGGCGGCCGAGCACTCGACCGCCTGCCCGGTGATGTCGCTCAGGGTGTCGACGCCGCGTCGAATCTGCTCAATCAACTGCGCCTCGCTCCAGCGTCCGGCATTGGCTTGCCAGCCGTGGTGATCCCAGGCATGCAATCCCACTTCGTGGCCGGCGTCGAGGGTCTGACGCATCAAGTGCCCCAGATCCTTGCCGATCGGTTTGCCGGGCCAGGCAGTCCCGGCCAGCAAAATATCCCAGCCGTACAGGCTGGCCGCCTTGGAGCGCATCATTTTCCAGAAGAATTGGGGCTTGATCAGCCGCCATAAATGGCGGCCCATATTGTCTGGCCCCACGCTAAAGAAAAACGTGGCTTTGATCTGCGCTTCATCGAGCATGTCGAGCAGCCGGGGAACCCCTTCACGGGTTCCTCGGTAGGTGTCGACATCAATGCGTAGTCCAGCCTGCATCAGCGTTTTTCCGCGAGTTCAACCATGGCTTCGCGCAGGAAGAAATCCAGGGTTTTGGCGATGGTCTCGCTGAGCTCGATGGTCGGCGTCCAGTCGATCAGGCGACGGGCGTTTTCGACGCTTGGCTTGCGGTGGCTGACGTCTTGATAGCCAGTGCCGTAGAACGACTGGCTTTCTACATCACGGAAGCCGGCAAACGGCGGGAAGTTGTCACGCAGCGGGTGAGCCTCGAACTGACGCAGCAGCTCTTCGCCCAGTTGACGGATGCTGGCTTCGTTGTCCGGGTTACCGATGTTGATGATCTGGCCGTCGCACTTGCCACCCTTGTTGTCGATGATCCGCGCCAGGGCTTCAATACCGTCGGCCACGTCGGTGAAGCAGCGTTTTTGTTCGCCGCCGTCGACCAGACGAATTGGCGTACCTTCGACCAGGTGCAGAATCAACTGGGTAATGGCGCGCGAGCTGCCCACCCGTGCCGAATCCAGGCGGTCAAGGCGTGGCCCCATCCAGTTGAATGGGCGGAACAAGGTAAACTTCAGGCCTTTTTGCCCATAAGCCCAGATCACGCGGTCCAGCAGTTGCTTGGACACGGAGTAGATCCAGCGCTGCTTGTTGATCGGGCCAACAATCAGGTTGGAAGTGTCTTCGTCGAAGTTCTTGTCCTGGCACATGCCATACACTTCGGACGTGGACGGGAAGATCACGCGCTTGTTGTACTTGACGCAGTAGCGCACCAGCTTGAGGTTTTCTTCGAAGTCCAGTTCAAACACGCGCAGCGGGTTGCGGGTGTACTCGATAGGCGTTGCGATGGCCACCAGCGGCAAGACCACGTCGCATTTTTTGATGTGGTACTCGATCCACTCGGTGTGGATGCTGATATCACCTTCCACAAAGTGGAAGTTAGGGTGGCTGCGCAGGCGCTCAATGGCGTCGGAGCCAATGTCCAGACCGTACACTTCATACCGGTCGTCTTGCAGCAGGCGCTCGGACAGATGGTTACCGATAAAGCCGTTGACGCCCAGAATCAGCACGCGAGTGCGACGCGGCGCCCGTCCTGATTCACTGCCACGCAAACGTGAACCTTCAACCAGGCCCAGTTCGCGAGCCAATTGCGGGCCGCTGAGGAACAGGCCGTTGTCGTTGCGCTGACCGGCCGTGACCAGCAATGAATCCTGACCGCAGGCAATGCGCAGCGGGTCGCAGCTGATAACGTGCCCCGGCGCGTGCCCACCATTGCCCGCGACCACTTCGGCGCCCCAGACAATCAGTTTGTGCTCACCCACCGCGCAGAACGCGCCAGGGTAGGGTTGGGTCACGGCGCGAACCAGATTGAACAGTTCTTCGGCCGGGCGAGCCCATTGCAGCAGACCGTCTGCGGGGGTGCGACGACCAAAATAGGTGGCCTTGGACTCGTCTTGCGGGGTTTCTTTGAGTTGCCCTTCAGGCAGCAGTGGCAGGGTTTCAGCCAACAGTTTTGCGGCGGTTTCGCGCAGCTTGCCGTGCAGGGTCAACGCGGTGTCCGAGCGTTCAATGCTGATGCGTTGCTGGGCCAGAATGGCCCCTGCATCGGCGCGCTTGACCATACGGTGCAGGGTGACGCCGGTTTCGGTTTCGCCATTGACCAGCACCCAGTTCGCCGGTGCGCGGCCCCGGTAGCGTGGCAGCAACGAGCCGTGCAGGTTGAACGCGCCTTTGCTGACGCTGTTGAGCAGTTCTTCGCCCAACAGGTTGCGGTAGTAGAACGAGAAGATGTAATCGGCGTTCAGCTTGCGAATACGTTCGATCCACAGCGGGTGGTTGGCGTCTTCCGGGGCATGAACCGGAATGCCTTTGCGGGCACACAGCTGGGCAACAGAACCGTAGAAGTTGTTTTCCTTGGGGTCGTCGGCATGGGTAAACACCGCAGCAATTTCATAGCCTGCATTGAGCAAGGCTTCGATGCCTGTGCAGCCAATATCGTGATAGGCAAAAACAACGGCTTTCAAACTCATGATTGAACCTGTGCGGTATTAGAAAAAGACGGGGTGTGCGTGTGTGCGGCAGGCGCTTGTGGTTCGGCGCGCACAATTTTTTCGATAAAGAAACGCGGGCGGGCCCGAACGTCGCTGTACATGCGACCGAGGTATTCACCCAGCAGCCCCATGCCGATGAATTGGCCGCCGGTGAAGACAAACAGCACTGCGAACAAGACAAAGGTGCCGTCACCTGCCCATGTCGCGCCAAAGATCAAGCGCAAGACGATCAGCAAGATGGCAAACAGACCGCCCAGCAACGCCATGCTGAAACCGATAATGCTCAGCAAGCGTAAAGGCGTGGTGGTCATGCACGTGATCAGGTCGAACATCAGGTTGATCAGGCGCATGGGGCTATATTTGGAGTCGCCGTGTTCACGCTCGGCGTGCTCTACCAGCACTTCAGTGGTATGGCGGGCGAAGCTGTTGGCAAGGATCGGAATAAAAGTGCTGCGTTCGCGGCAGGCGAGCATGGCGTCGACAATGGAGCGGCGATAGGCGCGCAGCATGCAGCCGTAATCGCTCATGGCAACGCCTGTGGAGCGCTGCACAGCGAGGTTGATCAAGCGTGACGGCCAGCGGCGCCAGGCAGAGTCCTGACGGTTGTTGCGCACCGTGCCGACGACGTCGTAACCCAGCGCAGCCTGGGCCACAAGCCGTGGAATTTCTTCGGGCGGGTTTTGCAAGTCGGCGTCGAGGGTAATCACCACGTCGCCTTTGGAATACTCAAAGCCGGCCATGATGGCGGCATGTTGGCCGTAGTTGCGATTGAGGATTACAGCGACTACGGGGCTGCCTTCACGGGCAGCAGCGTCTTCAAGAATCTGCGCCGATGCATCGCGGCTACCATCATCGACCAGAACGATTTCGTACGCTTGCGTCAGCTGTGCACAAGCCGCTTCGGTGCGGCGCAACAGCTCAGGCAAACTCTCTTCTTCGTTGTAGACCGGAATCACGATCGACACACACTGGATGGGGTAGGGTTTCAAAGTATTCGTTCCAGTCAATTTCAATGGCACAAGATGACTCATGTGAAAGTCGGCTTACTCAGTACGGCACAAGGCCACACTCGCATTGAGTAAAGCTTATAACTTACAAAGGTAAAGTTATCGACCTACGTTATCTACATGATTTCCCTACAGACTCTTGCAGCTTTTCGCTGAAGGAATGGCCATACGTTAAACGTAGAATTGTGAAAAGCCTATGAAAGTTAGATCAACACCGCATGTTTTCCAAACACTAGACAGGTGCTATTCAGGAATAGGTTTTACAGGGCCAAACAGTTAAAAAGTTTGTTTGGCCTGCTTTTGGCGTGAACCGTGTTTCTTACAGGGGAGGTGGGTATTGAAACAATGATGTGAGTCAATAAACCGGGCTTTCAACGTGATCGAAGCGACAGCCCCAACTTTGCGGATATGTGACGCGCATCACAGCGGCCGGGGCTGTGCAGGTTCTGTCGTCATAATCAGCGCAAGCCACAGCGCATAAAAAGCCTGTGATCCGGCTCGCGAGCTAACTTTTGATCCGGTTTCTGATCTGGCTTCTGATCTGGCTTGTGATCTGGATTGTGATCTGGATTTTGATTTTGATCTTGATCTGCCGCCCCTTCGGGAGGCCGAGTGGAGGTTTCGCGGAGTGGGTCGACCGGCATGGATGCCGGGAGAGCTGCGATCGGGCCAAGGATGGCCCGTCGCAGCGTGCCCACGGAGCGGAACCGGAGTGAGGGACACCTGAGCGCAGCGAGGGCCGTACGCGGGGGCAAGGACCTTTTGCTTACTTTTGGGGCTGTTTGCCAAAAGTGAGCCGCCGTAAGGGCGGAACCCGTAGATAGATTTAATACATCAAACGGATATGTACGTTGGCTATTTAGAAGCTTCGAGTACATATCCGTTATATGTGTCTCGCTGAGCTACGGGTTTCGCCCTTACGGCGAGTCCCTTTTGGCAGACGCCCCAAAAGGAACCAAAAGGTCTGCGCCCTACCATACGGCCGAGCTCGCCTAGGCTCGCCCGGTGCCTTCACTCCGGCACTGTTATGGGGGCACGCCGCGACGGGCCATCCTTGGCCCGATCGCGGCTGGCTCGGCGTCCTGCCTCGCCACCCCCATAACAGCACCTGCGCTCAGCCTCCTGTGATGGGCACCAGTGTCGCTCCCACTGTTTCGGTGGCAGCAGGGGCATTGCTTTAGAAGCAAAAAGCAAAAAGCAAAAAGCAAAAGCTATCAGTTCAAACCCAGCTGGCCACGCAGTGTGGACAAGTCCTCAGCCAGCGTATTAACCGGCCCAATTAACGCCCTGCGGTCGTTATCACTGACTTTATCGTAGGTTTCAAAGCCACCCGCTTTCGTGCGGTACTTCGCCAAAATCTTGTCCACGGTGCTGAAATTCTTGTCGACTTTCGCGGCAAAGGCTTTATCACTCTGCTCAATTTGCGTGCGGAACAAGTCAAAGATTTTCTTCGCGCCGTCGACATTGCCCTGGAAGTCGTAAAGGTCAGTGTGGCTATAACGGTCTTCTTCACCGCTAACTTTAGTTGCCGCGACTTCTTCCATCAGCGCCGCTGCGCCACCGACGACTTTCTCGGGCGGAAAAGTCAGGCCGGCGACGCGGGTTTGCAGGTCTTTGACGTCTTTATTCAGGCCGTCCGCCAGTGCATCCAGGCCTTGGGTGCTGTTTTCAGAGTAAAGGCTGTATTCAATGCGATGAAAACCGGTGAAGTCTTCGGCCTTGACCCCTTTTTCGTGATCATCGACCCGTGAGTCGATAGAGGCATCAAGGTCGCTGAACAGTTCGGCAATCGGCTCGATGGATTCGTAATACACGCGGGTGGGGGCATACAGCTTTTTAGCGGTGGCAATATCGCCTTTTTTGATTGCATCCGTGAATTGCTGGGTATTGCTGGCCAGCTCATCCAGCTGTTCAGTCACGTATATCTTGTAGTCAGAGATGGGCCCCACCAAGTCCAGAGGCGCTGTCGCTGCCACAGCCGAGAGTGGGAGGTGGAGCAAACCAAACGTGAGCATCAGTGCGAGCGGCGTCTTGTTCATGGGACTTTTCCGGTAGGTATCAGGGGGGTTACGCATGTGCAGTGAGTAAGGAGCGGCCGATGAAATCCTGTGCGTCGCGCACGCCCGGCAAGGTGAAGAAATAACCACCGCCTACCGGCTTGAGGTATTCCTCCAGCGGTTCGCCATTAAGGCGGGTTTGCACGGCGATAAAGCCTTTGTCCAGATCACTCTGGTAACAGATGAACAGCAGGCCCATGTCCAGTTGGCCGTTTTTATTGACCCCGTTGGAGTAGTTGAACGGGCGGCGCAGGATCAGGCTGCGGGCGGTTTCAGGTGTGCGCGGGTTAGCCAGGCGAATATGCGCATCCAGCTTGGTGAGCTTGCCGTGAGGATCTTTGCTGTAGTCGGGCACGTCGGTTTCGTGCTGACCGTCCATAGGCGCTCCGCTGGCCTTGTTGCGGCCAAAGATGCTCTGTTGCTCTTGCAGCGGAGTGCGATCCCAGCGTTCGACAAAATTGCGAATGATGCGCACCGCCTGATAGCTGCCATTGACCGCCCACTGCGGCTCGTCACTGCCGGGTTGCACCCAGACAATACTGTTCATCAACGTATTGTTATTGGAATCCGGGTTGGCAGAGCCGTCGCGAAAGCCTAGAAAGTTGCGGGCGCTTTGCGCAGGCTCGCCGGGTTTGCCGGGCGCTTGGGGAGGCACTGTGCCTTCTTGCTTCCAGCGCACCAACAGCAAGTCGGGCAGGGTTTTCACGATGTCGCGCAAGGCATGAATATTGGTGTCGGCGGTATTGGCACAAAATTGCAGGCTCAGGTCGCCGTGGCACTGCGCCGGATCCAAAGCGTCGTTGGGAAAACCATGCATGCGACTCAAGCGTTTGGGTTTAACCGGGCCAAGGCCGAATCGCTCATCGAACAAGGATTCACCCACCGACACGGTCACGGTCAAGTTATCCGGCGTGACCACCGGGCCAAGAATGCCGGAATCCACGGGTGGAAGTTTGGGGTCGACCTGCGGAACGGCGCCGCCTTTCATCAGAAACGCAATGCGCTCGTTGAGGGTGCGAAATAACCGCTCAAGGTCTTGTTTGTCACTGGCCAGCACATCGAATGCGACCAACATGCCCGCCGCCGGGCGGGGCGTAATAATGCCGTTTTGGTGCTGACCATGGAACTGATGATGGTCCTGCGTTTTATCGCTGCTGGGCGCCTGGGTGACCTGGGCGTTTTGGCCACTGCTGGCAGCCATTGCCGGGCAGCTCAAGGCACCACCGGCCAGTGCGGCGCCCGCTACGCCCATGCCGAGGAGAACACGACGGCGTTGCAGGTTGAAATCGTCAGGGTTGTGGTGGGAATCACTCATGTGTGTCTCGTCTGCAATGACAGGCCTGAGAGGCCGAGGGCGGGATCGATTCCATCGAGTGCATCGGCCAGTGCCTTGGCCTTGGTACTTATTGCCTGACGCTGCGCCGCACTTACGGTGTCGTAAGTGCTATAGCCCAGGGGTGTTTTCAGGGTGTTCAGTTGATCTGCGAGCGAAGTGGTGGCGTGATCAATGTTGAGCAAAAGGTCAGCATTGTTTTTTTCCAGTATCGGCCGCAGCAGGTCGACGACCTTGCGGCTGGTTTGCAGGTTGGCGGCAAACCCGTTCAGATCGACATGGCTATAACGCTCTTCTTCACCGCTGTTGGCGCGGGTATCAGCCAGATTGTGCAAGGTGCGGCTGACGATGCCGACCAATTGTTCGGGCGGCAGTGATTGGGCCATCAACTGTTGCTTGAGCTGCACGACATTGGCTTGTAACTGCTGAGCAACTGGGGTCAGGCCTTGAAGGGTGCGTTGATCAAACAGACCGTATTCGAGTCGATGGAACCCTGTAAAACCCGGATCTTGCTCGCGACGTTCAAAATAGTCGGCCCGTGCGTTGATGGAGTTATCCAGTTCGGCCATGCGTTGCGCAGCAGGTGCCAGACGTTGGTAGGCCTCGCGGGCAGGAATGTACAGTGCTTGAGCCTGAGTCAGATCACCGGCAGTGATGGCTTGCGCCAAGGCATTAACCGCTTTGATCAAGGCATTGCTTTCGCTGCTCACGTACACCCGGAACTCTGACAACGGCCCTATAAAAGCCACCATTGATGGGCGCGCCTTGGCACTGGCTTCGGATTCTGCGGTAGGGGTGACGTGCAAAGTGCCGCGTGGATTGCTCAACAGGCCGCAAGTGATCGCGTAATCGCCAGGGGTCAGCGTGGCATTGATCACCTGACTCAGGCCGGGCGCGATATTTTCACGTTCTTCGACCACCAGCACGCCGTCGAGGATTTCCCACTCTACGGCGCGCTGCGAGGCGTTGACGATTCTGAAGCTATTGAAGCCTGCGGGTACGGTTAACGCATTCGGTTCACAACTGTGCGGATGAATGGTGACCGTGACCTCATTGCTGTGAACCTTGCGCTTGGCGGCTGCCAGTTGCGAGGCGTAATAGAACAGCCCGCCCGCTGCGATCATCACGATCACCGAGCCGGCCACCGCCCAGCGCAGGGCGCGAGGAGGTGTACCGCTTGAAGAGGTAGACATGCAGAACCTTATGAGTGGGTCGTTGAAGGAGAAGGTGCAGCCTGTGCCGGGGCAGGCGAACGGAAGAACATCGCCAGAGTGACCGCCAGGTAAATCACATACGCACCGAGCACGCTGACCGTGGGTGCATCCTGATAACCGAACATGCCGGCCAGAACAGAGCCCAACGGGCCATCCATAGGCAGTGTGGCGCTGAGATCAAACACCACCCCTTGCAGGTGATTCCAGAGCCCGGCTTCGTGCAAGGCTTGCACGGAGTTGGCCAAAATGCCGGCAGCGACCACCAGAATAAATAGCCCTGTCCAACGGAAAAACAGGCCCAGGTTCAGGCGCATGCTTCCGGTGTAGATGGCAAACCCGACACCTATAGCCAGAATCAAACCGAGCAGGGCGCCCAGAGGTGCAGCGGGGCCTTCACTCTGCTGGAAAACGGCGAGCAAAAAGAACACGGTTTCCAGGCCTTCACGGGCTACGGCAAAGAACACCATGGCAATCAGTGCGGTGACCTGATGGTTGGATCCGGCGAGCGCATGATCCAGAGAGGTGTGCAGGGAATGCTTGATGGAGCGCGCCACTTTGCGCATCCAGAACACCATCGAGCTAAGAATGCCGACAGCGACCAGACCCACGATGCCCTCGAACAGCTCTTGCTGCTTCTGTGGAAACTCAGCGCTCATCAACTCCAGGCCGCCCCCTACCAGCAACGACAAGGCGGCGGCCAGAAACACCCCAATCCATACGGCAGGCATCCATTGACCGCGCCCTGTTTGCTTCAGGTAGCTGGCAATGATGCCAACGATAAGCGCGGCCTCAATGCCTTCGCGCAGCATGATCAGAAAGGGAACCAGCATGAGAGCGCACCGCGTTACGAATTAGTTAGGAAGCTAATTTGTAACATACTGATACGTATTGCTGAACAGGAATCACTTGCATTAGCTGAACGTTGGCTGAATGAAAAGAAATGTAGCTGTTCAAGGGGGCTGCCTGTACCACCTGTTACTTCTGACAGTAGACGGATCGATGGGGGCCGATCGACTGTCCGCTAAAGTGGGTATGTTGATGGCCATATTTTTTACCGTCGGGGTGCTTTTACTGTGCACGCCCAATGTGATGCTTTTTTTGCATGAAGATCGAATGGATGCCAGGAATTTGATGGGCTTTTCAAGCTTGTTGATTCTGGTGTTCTATCTGGCTCATGACGCTTTAAACAGAATCAAACCCGGAGCGGGAAGGTGTTTGATTGTTCCGTGCCTTTATATGTTTTCACTGTCCTATCTGTATGGGCAGGTGTTAAACGCAAAAAAAGAGTATGAAGCGAGTCTCTCAACTAATATCGCTTATGACCTGACCAGTCGTATTGAACTCAGGGATGTTGAGGGCTTTAATTTTTCGGCGCCCGGCGCTGAAAGTGATGCCTATTGGGTTCCGGCTTCTGAGGGAGCCCTGGCGCTGATGCCTGTTCTCAGATACGTGTTGAGTGACGACAACACAATACTGTTTCCAGATCACTTAAAGCACTTGGGGATCAGCAAGGTTTACTGGGTGCGGGCCTCAATAGATCAATTGATGGCGCTAAACAAAGGCAAGCTGATCGTGGACAATAAGCAATACAGGATCTATCGGGTGGGCAATGAAGGTCTGATACAGATAAAAAGCCATAGGGAATCAGCAGCCCCTGAACCTGATTGATGCGGGGCACTCCGGCTATTATCAGGGTCTGTACGAAATGTTTTAAACGCAGCATCACCGATGCGTCGATACATTTCGTACAGTGCCTAGCGCAGTTCCCCGCACGCCAGAGCGCCGATAGATATCTAGTCTTCTTTGGGCTCTTCTGGCAGTTCTTTCAACGCTTTAAGCGCTTCCAGCGCGGCCTCGGCTTTAAATGCCCGCTCACTCAAGGCAGTGCTTATTTCCTGGTGCTTGCTGTGAGCCTGCTGCATCCCTTCGCTTTCCTGTAGCGAGACGCGCAGGCGCTCTTGCAGGAGTGTGCGTTCGCTTTCAAGCTGGTTCAGTTGCTTGCTGAGCTGCTCATTCAGGTTGCCCAGCTTGTGCAGTTGGTCGTTGGCCTGATTCAGTTCTTTGTTTATGGCGCGGCTTTCACTGTGCACTCGCTCGTTGTCGCGATGCAGCTGGGTGATCTCGTCTTGACGCACCAGTGCGCTTTGCTGCGCCTGGCGCAGTTCCATTTGTATCTGCTGAACCTGCCCTTCATGGCGGCTTTGGTCCTGCTCGCGTTGCTCTTTGACGGCGCTGCGATAGTGCTCAAGTGCATCTCGGGCATGCAGGTGTTTGTCTTCGAGCGAGCGAATCTGCTCGTCACGGTCTTGCAAGCGCAGTTCAAAGTCTGTGCAAGCCTGATTGAGCGCGGCGTTGCGGGTTTGCTCGGTTTGCAGCATGGAGAGGGTGGAGGCCAGGTTCGCGGTCTCTTGGGCCAGCGCTGCACGCTGAACGTCGAGCTGTTGCTCCTGCTGTGCTTGGATCTGTTGAGCTTCGTCCAGTTGTGCCTGGAGCTCTGCCTTGAGCTGTTCGTAGTGCAACTGCGCCCGATCAATCGGCTCTTGTGCCTGTTCTTGCAGGCGTCGGGCAAGGCGGGCGACCAATTCGGTCAGCTCATCCCCAATCTGCTCCTGAGGTGCACCCCGGCGTGCGTCCACTTCATCCAGCTCTTTCAGGTAGCGGTGGATGGTGGTTTTTGACCCGGTATTTCCCATTTCGATACGTACCGCATCAATGCTCGGGTGTTCACCTCGGGCCAGGATCGCCGTGCGTGCAATTTGCACCACCGCCTTGTTCACGCCGCCACGAGCCATGGCTTTCTCCTACGATTATGTACTGTGGTATGTATCATGTAATTACATACTATTATGATACGGTAATTTTGTCATTATTTAAGATTGTTGAGGCGGGATATACTGGTATTATCCCGTGCTAGAGCCTTAAACGTGCTTTTAAGGCCCGTTTTCAGTACAGAAACCAAGAGAACTGCCCATGAGCGAGTTGGATCGCTACTTAAACGCCGCGACCCGCGATAACACCCGCCGTAGCTATCGGGCAGCCATTGAGCATTTCGAAGTGACGTGGGGTGGGTTTTTGCCCGCCACCAGTGGCAGCGTGGCGCGGTATCTGGTGGCGCACGCCGGTCAGTTGTCGATTAACACCCTCAAGCTGCGCCTGTCGGCCCTCGCTCAATGGCATAACAGTCAGGGGTTTGCCGACCCCACCAAGGCACCCGTGGTGCGCAAGGTGTTCAAGGGCATTCGGGCTTTGCACCCGGCGCAAGAGAAACAGGCTCAGCCATTGCAGTTGCAGCACTTGGAGCAGGTGATCGACTGGCTTGAAGGCGAAGCGCAAACCGCGCAAGCCAACGCCGACCAGCCGGGGTTGTTGCGCGCACGACGCGACGCTGCGTTGATCTTGCTCGGCTTTTGGCGAGGGTTTCGTAGCGATGAGTTATGCCGCTTGCAGATAGAACATGTGCAAGCGGTGCCGGGGGCGGGCATTACCTTGTATTTGCCACGCAGCAAAAGCGATCGCGACAACCTCGGTAAAACCTTCCAGACTCCAGCCCTCCAGCGTCTATGCCCGGTGCGCGCGTATATCGAGTGGATTAATACGGCGGCCCTGGTGCGGGGACCGGTTTTTCGCGGGATCGATCGCTGGGGCAATCTGGGGGAGGAGGGGTTACACGCCAATAGCGTGATCCCACTGCTGCGCCAGGCGCTGGAGCGTGCTGGCATCGCGGCTGAGCATTACACCAGTCACTCGCTGCGTCGTGGTTTTGCAACATGGGCGCATCAAAGTGGTTGGGACTTGAAGTCGCTTATGAATTACGTCGGCTGGAAAGACATCAAGTCAGCCATGCGCTATGTTGAAGCGTCTCCCTTTACCGGGATGAGTATTACCGCGCAAAAACACATTGGGAGCTGACCGACGTCAGGTTGAAAACCGTCAAGGTAAGCCATATTTAGTTTTCGGCTATTTATAGGTACCCCTGATAGCTAAAACCAATCGTCAGCATCAGCTTTACCAATGAGCCAGATACACTTTGAGTTGTTAGGATTCACCCCATCAACTTTTCAACCCTGACGGAGAGTCAACGATGCCTATCATCAACAGCCAAGTAAAACCGTTCAAAGCTACCGCTTACAAAAACGGCAACTTCGTAGAAGTGTCGGACGCTGACCTGAAAGGCAAGTGGTCGGTCGTTTTCTTTTACCCAGCCGACTTCACCTTCGTTTGCCCAACTGAGCTGGAAGACCTGGCTGACAACTACGAAGAGTTTAAAAAGCTCGGCGTTGAAATTTTCAGCGTGTCGACTGACACCCACTTTGCTCACGCTGCCTGGCACAACACTTCGCCAGCCATCGGCAAAATCCAGTACACCATGATCGGCGATCCAACGCTGACCATCTCCCGCAACTTCGACGTGCTGATCGAAGAAGCAGGCCTGGCTGACCGCGGTACGTTCGTGATCAATCCAGAAGGCCAGATCAAAATCGTTGAGCTGAACGATGGCGGTGTTGGTCGTGACGCTTCCGAGCTGCTGCGCAAAATCAAAGCTGCTCAATACGTCGCTGCTCACCCAGGCGAAGTTTGCCCAGCTAAATGGAAAGAAGGCGAGTCCACTCTCGCTCCATCGCTGGACCTGGTCGGCAAGATCTAAGTCCGTGATGAACCCTAGGGCGGTGATCCGCACCTGAGTTGTAAGCTGCATCGCCCTCAAAACGCCCGGGCGACATTCGCTCGGGCGTTTTTTTTACACAGAATTCAGTATTAAGGAGATCGCCCGTATGTTGGACGCCAATCTAAAAGCACAGTTGAAGTCATACCTGGAGCGGGTCACCCAACCGATCGAGATCGTTGCTTCTCTCGACGACGGTGCGAAATCCCGTGAAATGCATGACCTGTTAAAAGAAATCGCCAGTCTTTCCAGCCTTATTACCTTGCTGGACAACGGCAACGATGCGCGTAAGCCTTCGTTCTCGCTGAACCGCCCAGGCGGCGATATCAGCCTGCGTTTTGCAGGCATCCCAATGGGCCACGAATTTACTTCGTTGGTGCTGGCCTTGCTGCAAGTCGGCGGCCACCCATCGAAAGCCAGTCCTGAAGTGATTGAGCAAATCCGCTCTCTGAAGGGCGAGTTTAATTTCGAGACTTACTTCTCGCTGTCCTGTCAGAACTGCCCGGACGTTGTACAGGCGCTGAACTTGATGGCGGTGCTGAACCCGAACATTCGCCACGTGGCGATTGACGGTGCACTGTTCCAGGATGAAGTGAACGACCGTCAAGTGATGGCCGTGCCTAGCGTGTATTTGAACGGGGTTAACTTCGGCCAGGGTCGTATGGGGCTGGAAGAGATCCTTGCCAAGCTGGACACCAGCGCCATTGAGCGTCAAGCCGAAAAAATCAACGCCAAAGAAGCCTTTGATGTGTTGGTGATCGGCGGTGGCCCTGCCGGCGCAGCAGCGGCTATCTATGCGGCGCGTAAAGGTATTCGCACCGGTGTTGCAGCGGAACGCTTTGGCGGTCAGGTTCTCGATACCATGGCCATCGAGAATTTTATCTCCGTCCAGGAAACAGAAGGCCCGAAACTGGCCACTGCACTGGAAGAGCACGTCAAGCAATACGACGTCGACATCATGAACCTGCAACGTGCCGACCAGTTGTTGCCGGGTAAAGCGGGCGAGTTACACGAAGTCAAATTCGCCAGCGGTGCATCGCTTAAAGCCAAAACCGTGATTCTGGCGACGGGTGCTCGCTGGCGTGAAATGAATGTGCCGGGTGAGCAGCAATACCGTAGCCGCGGCGTGGCGTACTGCCCGCACTGTGACGGCCCGCTGTTTAAAGGCAAACGTGTTGCTGTGATCGGTGGTGGTAACTCGGGTGTTGAAGCGGCCATTGACTTGGCGGGTATCGTTGCCCACGTAACGTTGCTTGAGTTTGATACTAAATTGCGCGCTGATGCCGTGTTGCAGCGTAAGTTGAACAGCTTGCCGAACGTGACCGTCATCACCAATGCCCAAACCACCGAAGTTACAGGTGATGGTCAGAAGGTTAATGGTCTGCGCTACAAAGACCGTGCAACGGAAGTCGTGCACAACGTCGAGCTGGAAGGCATCTTTGTACAGATTGGTTTGCTGCCTAATACCGATTGGCTCAAAGGCACCATCGAGCTTACGCCACGCGGCGAGATCGTTGTCGACGCTCGCGGTGAAACGTCCATCCCCGGCATTTTTGCTGCCGGTGACGTGACCACTGTTCCGTACAAGCAGATCGTGATTGCAATTGGCGAGGGTGCTAAAGCTTCCCTGAGCGCGTTTGACCATCTGATCCGTACGTCTGCGCCGGACTGACAGGTCTGAAATGAAAAAAACCCATGAGCGATCATGGGTTTTTTTTGCGTCCGATTTTTACATCGGTTGCGGCTGGATAATCTCGACCCAGTAGCCGTCCGGGTCTTTAAGGAAGGCCAGCGACTTCATGCGGCCATCGCTCAGGCGCTTTTGGAAATCAACGCCCAACGCTTCGAAACGCTCGCAGGCAGTCACGATATCCGGCACCGAAATGCAGATATGACCAAAGCCGCGCGGATCGGTGTTGCCGTTATGGTAAACAACACTGGCGTCGGTTTCCGAGCCGTGGTTGTGCGTCAGCTCCAGAATGCCAGGAATGGATTTCATCCAGACAGTGCGTGCAGCGTCATCGGCTGGTATTTGAGCCTTGTCGACCAGCGCGAGGAAGTACAGGCTGAACTCAGCCTCTGGGAAGTCGCGTTTTTCAACCAGCGAAAAGCCGAGAACACGGGTGTAGAAATCCAGGGATTTCTCGATGTTCTTGACACGCAGCATGGTGTGGTTGAATACGAAATTTTCTGTTGCGCTGTCGGGAGCGGCCGTTACGCCGGGAATGTTGTTCAGTTCTTGCAGGCTCATGAACCCTCCGAAAGTAATGCGTGTTGAGTCGGTCGCTACGATGAGCGTGAGGCAGGAATGATACGGAATGTGACGGCCTGCGCCAAACCCGATTTCGGTCAAGGGGCGCATCTGCATGGGGCAGTTGAGTGCGGGAGGCGGGTTTTAACGAATTTCAGGCAAAGAGAAGCCCGCCGAAGCGGGCATGGGGCGCTAGTCCTTTAGCAGCCTCTATGGTGTGACTGATAGCGTGAAAAATTTGTGAAAAATATCGTCGTTTTTCCAAGTTTGCGCCTAATGGAACCTGAGAAACGATGAGCAGAAGTTTCTAACTCAATCAGTTCTAAAAAGCGTCCATACCTTAAAAAACGAGTATAAAAAACACCGCTTGAAAGCAGTGTTGAGGGAGAGGGCAGTGCTGACCTGCCAAAGCCAATCTCAGTGCTCCGGCAGGTCTATTACTGGCGTCTATTAACGGCGCAGCCAGGAGTCTACTGTTTCTGCGCCGTATTGTTCTTTCCAGGCTTTAAGGCCGCGGTGATTACCGCCTTTAGTTTCGATAAGTTCGCCGGTGTGCGGGTTTTGATAAACCTTCAGTACCCGAGCTTTACGCTGTTTGGGCGCTGCCGAAACTTTTGCCGTCGACGGATTGGGGTCCAGAATTGCAATAATGTCCCGAAGGTTTTTGCCGTACGACTTCATCAGGTCCTGAAGTTTTTGCTCAAACTCGATTTCCTTCTTGAGTCCAGCATCGTTTTTGAGTGCTTCCAATTGAGCCAGCTGCTCTTGAAGCGCTTTTTCTGCAGCACGGAATTCAGCAAGTCTAGACAAAGTCATTACTCCACTCACAGGCCCGGTCAATGATGACCTGAGCAATTGTTGGTTGAGAGATACGAAACTGTCAGGGACGGTACCTAAACATAAAGCACTGTCGTCGCGAAGTTTCGTTAGTGCACATTGATCACCTTTAAATATCTGAAAAAAATTGTAGATCTTAATGAGGAAACTGCCAAGTCGCGCAGGCCTACAATTTTAAAAAAAACTTAAACACACCGCTCGGTGTAAGCTCACCCCCGCATTTTAGTTAACCTGGGTTAACTCGGTGAGCCAACATGGCCTCAATAAAACCGGGGGCATCGAGTGGCCGAGAGAATAAATACCCTTGTAGAAAATCAACGCCCCTGGCAGACAGGTACTCACTTTGCTCGGGGGTTTCTATGCCTTCTGCAACAATACCCAAGTCCAGTTTTGCGCACAGGTCAATAATAGTGTCGAGAATATGCCCAGACAGTGCGTCTGCGCCAATCATGGCCACGAAGCTTTGGTCAATTTTAAGGTAGTCAACGTTGAGTTCGCGTAGATAATTCAAACTGGAGTGGCCGGTTCCAAAGTCATCCAGAGCAATCATTACGCCCAGAGTGTGCAGGGCGTCAAACAATGCGTGGGTTGTTTGCGATGGAATCACTAACTCACGCTCGGTAAGTTCCAATACAAGAATGACGCTTTCAGGGGGGAAGGCGTTTAGAAAACGACGGCAATCCTCTATCAGTTCCAGGTTATGGCAGTGGAGTGCGGTGATGTTGAACCCTATATGAAAGCGGGGGGCCATGCTGCTGACATGAGGGGCAAGCAATTCTGCTGTCTGGCGCATCAATGAACGGGTCATGGGTACAATTAACCCGGAATGTTCTGCCAAAGGGATAAATAAGTCAGGGCGCACCAGTCCTTCCGTGGGGTGCTGCCAACGCATCAATACTTCGGCGCCGGCCCATTGTTTGTTATCACCTTTTACAACCGGCTGGAAGTAAGGCACAAACTCCTCAGCCTCAAGGCCGCGCTGCAATTCACGCGACGGTGAAGTTGCTCGTTTTTTCAAGCGCAGGACAGTCGCTGCTGAAATACCGCCCAAAAATATAAGTAACCCCAGAAGAATCGGGCTTTGCTCAATCATGTGACGCATAACGGTGCCGCTGCCAAAACCCGCGACCACACGATAGGGATATTGTGTTGATGCGACCTCAACCTGACTGACCGGAAAATCGTCCCGTGGAAGGCTGTGCACTTCGCCATACCGATCAATCCAGTTATTGCCAACCTCAATCAATAGTTGAGTTTTCGGATTAATCAGCCCCAGTGCGTTAACTAAATGAAAGCCATACAGGCTGACCAGGACTGAGGCGTGCCCCTTGTGCTTACGGTAAACCATCAGGGGTTCATCAGGCGTAACAGGATTGCCGCTCATCAACCACAGCACACCGTCGGCATAGCGAGTGGGATCAACGCTTTCTTTAAAGCTTCCGAACAAAGAGGTGCAATAAATCTGGTTGTCCCACACCAGATTGACCGAGCGCACAAAAGGCCGGCGTGTGACTTGATCGCGGAGCGCCAACTCAACCTGCGGACAGTCCTGACCCGCCAGCGGTAATACCACGTCGGCGGCAAGGGCGGCATTGTCCAGCATCAAGTCAAACTGGCGCATCGCCTCTTCACCGGTTTGCCTGGCTTCGAGTGTTAGTGTGCGATGGGTCTGCCACACCATGATGACGATGCCTAAAACGATGGGTAATAAGCCGCTCAGCACAACCAAAGCGTAGCGCTCAGTCCAGTTGCGGTGCAGATTGGGCTTAAATGGCATTCAGGATCCTGTCTATAAAGGAAGTGAGCCCTAGGCTAGCATTGCTGATGACGTCTTCACATGATGTAAGACAAACGTGATTACGCCCTGTAGAATCGATTTACGCATATAAGAATAATGACTTCTGGACTCAGGAGCTCTTCCGCGTTAGAGATGTGTCGACATGAAGACATTCGGGTTTCAACTGATTTACGGTGATTTTCTGGCGCGTAGTGTACGCGGGATCTCCTGCGCGCCTCCTGCCAGCATCAGCATTCTTAGCAAATAACCTTCTGTTAATTCTAAAAATGATCCTGATGAGGCGCCAAAATGGCCGATCTATACGAAAACCCAATGGGCTTGATGGGCTTTGAGTTCATCGAATTTGCATCTCCGACCGCCAATACCCTGGAACCTATTTTCCAAATAATGGGTTTCACCAAGGTCGCCACCCATCGCTCCAAAGATGTGCACCTGTACCGTCAGGGCGAGATCAACCTGATTCTCAATAATGAACCTCACAGTGTCGCTTCTTACTTTGCCGCCGAGCATGGTCCGTCGGTCTGTGGCATGGCATTTCGGGTGCGCAATGCACAACAGGCGTATGCCCGTGCGCTGGAGTTGGGGGCGCAGCCGATTGAAATCCCGACGGGCCCGATGGAACTGAATTTGCCCGCGATCAAGGGCATTGGTGGCGCACCTCTGTACCTGATTGACCGCTACGGTGAAGGCAGCTCGATCTATGACATCGACTTTGTGTTTATCGAAGGTGTAGATCGTCATCCTGTAGGTGCCGGCCTGAAAATCATCGACCACCTGACCCACAACGTTTACCGCGGGCGCATGGCTTATTGGGCGAACTTCTACGAGAAGCTGTTTAACTTCCGGGAAATTCGCTACTTCGACATCAAGGGCGAGTACACCGGTCTGACCTCCAAGGCCATGACGGCTCCTGATGGCATGATTCGCATCCCGTTGAATGAAGAGTCGTCCAAAGGCGCAGGGCAGATTGAAGAGTTCCTGATGCAGTTCAATGGCGAAGGCATTCAGCACGTGGCTTTCCTCAGCGATGATCTGATCAAGACCTGGGATGCACTAAAGCGTATCGGTATGCGCTTTATGACTGCGCCGCCCGAAACCTACTACGAAATGCTCGAAGGTCGCTTGCCAGGACATGGGGAGCCGGTGGGGGAACTTCAGGCGCGGGGCATTTTACTGGATGGTTCTTCCGACTCGGAAGACAAGCGATTACTTCTGCAAATCTTCTCGGAAACCTTGATGGGCCCGGTGTTTTTTGAATTTATTCAACGCAAGGGTGATGACGGCTTTGGTGAAGGCAACTTCAAAGCGCTGTTTGAATCCATCGAGCGTGATCAGGTGCGACGAGGAGTATTGACGGCGGATTAAACCTGAGCCGCCGGACCCTGTCCGGCGGCTACACGGTGAGTCGTCAACGTTAAAACAAACCCGCCGCAATATTGATTGAAAACCCCAATACAGCGGTGTTGAACAAAAAGCCCAGTAACGAATGTCCCAGTACTGCTTTGCGCATCTCTCGGGTGGCGATCATCACATCAGATGTTTGAACCGCCACGCTCAAGGTGAACGAGAAGTACAGGAAGTCCCAATAATCAGGGTTTAATTCACCTTCAGGAAAACGCAAGGCCGGTTCCGTGCCTTCATCAGTGTAAAAAAGTTGCGCGTAGTGCAAGGTGAAAATAACGCCGATCATTAACCACGAGCCCACTACCGTGAGGCCGGCCAGTCCGTAACGCATCAACTGCTCGGCGTGACTGATCTGGGTGTTATCGGATAACTCAATGATGATGGCTACCAAACTGGCAACGGCCGCAAAACAGACGATGAGGAGCACCGTGCTGCCATTTTCATCTTCTATTTCAGCGGTGCGTTTCACATCGTTGGTACTGGCGCGCAACATCATCCAGAAGCTCAACAGCAAATAGAGCCAGACCGCGGCATTCCAGCCTAAAAGAAACTTTGTGGTCAGCGTGGCAGCGGGTGTGAATATCCCCACTGCAACACCCAGCACAGTGGCGATGGTCAAGCGAGGGTGTGTACGGGCTAGATGCGGCATCGACATTACTGTCCCTGTAAAGTGTGAAACTGAACCTTAGCACGTACAGCGGCCCTTATAGCTGGCGAGGTTTAGCGTTGACCAGCTTCATTACCACCACGAAAAATACCGGCACAAAGACCACTGCCAGCGTTGCCACGATCATGCCGCCTATCACGCCAGTTCCGATGGCTTGCTGGCTGGCAGAACTGGCGCCGGTGGCGAAAGCCAGCGGCACTACGCCCAGAATGAAGGCCAGTGAGGTCATCACGATCGGACGCAAGCGCAAACGTGCAGCTTGTACCGTGGCGCTCACCAAATCATGCCCTTCGTCGTACAGGGTTTTGGCGAATTCGATGATCAGGATCGCATTCTTCGCCGACAAGCCAATGATGGTAATCAAGCCCACCTTGAAGAACACATCGTTGGGCATGCCGCGAAAGGTCACAGCCAGTACGGCGCCAAGCACGCCCAGCGGGACGACGAGCAGGACCGCAGTGGGTATCGACCAGCTTTCATACAGCGCTGCCAGGCACAGAAACACGATCAGCAACGACAAGCCCAGCAGGATCGGTGCTTGCGCCCCTGATAACTTCTCCTGCAAAGACAAGCCAGTCCACTCCAGGCCCAGGCCGGCAGGCAGTTGATCCACCAGACGCTGTACCTCAATCATCGCTTCTCCGGTGCTGTAACCGGGCGCCGATTCGCCGGAAATACTGATCGCCGGGTAGCCGTTGTAACGCGTCAGTTGCGCAGGGCCTTGAATCCAGCGGGCCTCGACAAAGGCTGACAGCGGTACCATTTTTCCGAGGTTGTTACGCACGTTGATCTTGAGCAGGTCTTCGACCTGACTGCGCTGATCGCCTTCAGCCTGAACCACGACGCGCTGCATACGGCCCTGATTGGGGAAGTCGTTGATATAGGCCGAACCCACGGCGGTCGACAGCACATTGCCTATGTCGGCAAAGGAAATGCCCAGGGCATTGGCGCGTTTACGATCGACTTCAAGCTGCACTTGCGGGCTTTCTGCCAGAGCGCTTTCGCGGACATTGGCCAGCACCGGACTTTTCGCGGCCAACCCTAGCAGTTCGGTACGTGCCTGCATCAACGCGTCATAACCGACACTGCCACGGTCTTGCAGGCGAAATTCAAACCCGCTTGAAGTTCCCAGGCCGCTGACAGCCGGAGGCAAGATGGCGAAAGCTATCGCATCCTTGAGTTCGCCGAAGGCTTGGTTGGCACGGTCAGCGATCGCAAACGCCGAATCCTTGCCGGCCCGCTGCGACCAGTCTTTAAGGGTGGTGAACGCCAGGGCTGCGTTCTGTCCGTTACCTGAAAAACTGAACCCCAGAATCATCGTGGTATTGCCTACGCCCGGCTCATTGGCGTTGTGCGCCTCGATTTGCTTGACCACCTCGACGGTGCGGTTTTGACTGGCTCCAGGTGGCAGTTGAATATCAGTGATGATGTAACCCTGATCTTCGACAGGTAAAAAGGAGGAGGGCAGGCGCGCAAAGCACACCACCAACACCACCAGCAATGCACCGTAAACCAGCAGGTAACGGCCGCTGCGTTTGATCAAATGAACGACCCAATGCTCATAACGCTCGGACAAGCGATCGAACTGTTTATTGAACCAGCCAAAGAAGCCGCCCTTGGTGTGGTGTTCGCCTTTGGCAATGGGTTTGAGCAGGGTGGCGCACAATGCGGGTGTAAGCGACAGGGCTAAAAACGCCGAGAACAGGATGGAGGTGGCCATCGACAACGAAAACTGCTGATAAATGACGCCCACCGAACCCGGCATGAAGGCCATCGGTATAAACACTGCGACTAGCACCAGGGTGATACCAATGATTGCCCCGCTGATTTGTGTCATCGCTTTACGGGTCGCGTCACGGGGCGACAGGCCTTCGCTGACCATGATTCGCTCGACGTTCTCCACTACGACGATGGCATCGTCCACCAAAATACCAATGGCCAGTACCATGCCGAACATGGTCAGTACGTTGATCGAAAAACCCAGTACCAGCATCACCGCAAATGTACCCATCAGGGCCACCGGCACCACCAGCGTCGGAATCAGCGTGTAGCGCACGTTCTGCAAAAACAGAAACATCACGGCAAACACCAGCACCATCGCTTCAACCAGCGTGTAGACCACTTTGGTAATCGAGACTTTGACAAAGGGTGTGGTGTCGTACGGGATGGTGTATGAAACCCCGGCGGGGAAGTAGCGGCTCAATTCGTCCATCTTCGCGCGAATCAGATTGCCGGTACTCAGGGCGTTGGCTTCGGGGGCCAGCTTCACGCTGAAAGCGCTGGCTGATTTGCCATTGAGACGGGTGCCGTACTGGTATTCCTGGCTGCCAATTTCGACCCGTGCCACATCGTGGATACGCACGGTGGAGCCGTCCGGGTTGGCGCGCAAAACAATATCGCCAAACTCCTGAGGCGTGGAAAGCTGGCCTTTGACCAACACCGTAGCGGTGATTTCCTGGGTTGTGCTGCCCGGTAAATCACCAATGCTGCCTGCTGACACTTGGGCGTTCTGGCTGGCTATCGCTTGGTTGACGTCTGCGGCAGTCAGGTTGAAACCTATCAGTTTCTGCGGATCTATCCAGATGCGCATCGCCCGTTCAGCCCCGTAAAGCTGTGCCTTGCCGACGCCTTCAACGCGTTTGATTTCGTTCATGACATTGCGCGCCAGGTAATCACTGAGCGCCACTTCATCAAGCGTGCTGTCCTTGTCGGCGGTCAGCGTCACCAGCATCAGAAAGCCCGAAGAGATTTTCTCGACCTGCAGGCCTTGCTGAATCACGGCTTGTGGCAAGCGTGACTCCACCGCCTTGAGACGGTTTTGCACATCCACTTGAGCCATTTCCGGATCGGTGCCGGGTTTGAAGGTTGCTGTAATGCTTGCGCTGCCCAGGCTGCTCTGGGATTCGAAATACAACAGACCCTCAGTGCCGTTGAGCTCTTGCTCAATCAAGCTGACCACACTTTCGTCCAGTGTTTGTGCCGAAGCACCGGGATAGATCGCGTACACCTCAACTTGAGGCGGCGCGACTACCGGGTATTTGGCCACGGGCAGTTGCGGGATGGCCAATGCCCCAGCCAACAAGATGAACAGTGCCACGACCCAGGCAAAGATAGGGCGGTCGATAAAAAACTGCGGCATGCTCACTGACCCGTAGAGTGTGCGAGGGGAAGAGTCGGGTTGTCGATTTGTACCTGTTCGCCCACACGGGCATGTTGCAAGCCCTCAATCACAATCTGGTCGCC
The DNA here is from genome assembly GCF_022496705.1 of Pseudomonas sp. TMW22091. Taxonomy (NCBI): domain Bacteria; kingdom Pseudomonadati; phylum Pseudomonadota; class Gammaproteobacteria; order Pseudomonadales; family Pseudomonadaceae; genus Pseudomonas; species Pseudomonas sp. TMW22091. The sequence goes on along the minus strand of NZ_SCFI01000015.1, from coordinate 9,242 downwards.
GGGCTTGAGCCCCTCGTTGACGATCCATCGATCATTCTGAACGCCGCCCAGCTGTAAGGGCTGTTGCTTGACCCGGTTGTCGGCGTCCAGCAACAGCACTTGAGCAACGCCTGCACCGTCGCGCAAGATCGCGCGTTGCGGCACAGTGATCGCTTCTTTATTAACCGCCTGCTCCAGACGCACGCGCACAAAACTACCGGGCAATAGATCATGGTCCGGGTTGGGGAATTCACTGCGCAAAATGATTTGCCCGGTGCTGGGTTCTACGCTCACATCGGTAAACAGCAGTTTGCCCGGTAACGGATAAAGGCTGCCATTGTCGCGAATCAACGTTGCTTTGGCCTGATTGCTGCCTATTTGCTGCAGTTCGCCGGCACGAAACGCCGCTCGCAAGTTATCGACGTCGCGGGTGGACTGGGTCAGGTCAACCTGGATCGGGTTCAATTGTTGAATCCGCGCCATCGGCGTTACCTCGCCTTGGCCAACTAGAGCCCCCTCAGTGACCAGTGCCCGGCCAATACGTCCTGAGATCGGAGCGGTTACGGTGGCATAACCGAGATTCAGCTTCGCCCGCTGCACGGCAGCCTGGTTGGCGGCCACATCGGCGTTGCTTTGCTGGGCTTGAGCTTGTGCGTTGTCGTAATCCTGTCGGCTGATGGCGTTGATACCGATCAGCTCGGCGTAACGCTGCTCTTGCAGTTTGGCCTGCTGCGCGATGGCTCTGGATTTACTCAGGGCTGCCTGTGCGCTATCGAGGTCCGCCTTTAACGGTGCCGGATCAATCAGAAACAGCACATCCCCTTGTTTCACTTCAGCGCCTTCGCTGTATACGCGCTTGAGAACGACGCCGGCGACGCGGGCGCTGACTTGCGCCACACGCGGCGCAACTACCCGGCCGCTCAGTTCGTTGCTGATCGAAAGGGGAGCCGTGGCGACCACCTCTGTGCGCACCTTCGCCAAGGGCGTTTGTGTTTGCGCAACGGGACTTTTGTCACAAGCAGTCAGGGCCAATGCCAGCGCCGAAAGGCAGAGCGGGGCGAAAAGCTTTTTCAACAGGTGTGCCTTCTTATAAGTACGGGATGTTTCAGTAAAGTACTGGGCATGCTAAGCGCAGTACGCAAGAGGCGTTGTGAAGCTATGTAGGATCTATGTAAAAAAGTGTGAAGGTTATGCACCTAGATGCGTAGGGTTATATATCCTTCGGGTTTTCCCCTGATGTAAGCATTTATTATGCCCACTATCCTCCTGGTTGAAGACGATGCTGCTTTGTCGGAGCTGATTGCCAGTTACCTGGAGCGAAATGGCTATCAGGTCAGTGTGATTGCCCGGGGAGACCAAGTGCGTGCCCGTGCGAAAAGCAATCCTCCGGATCTGGTTATTCTCGACTTGATGTTACCGGGCCTGGATGGCTTGCAGGTGTGTCGCTTGTTGCGCACGGACTCGCAGAGCCTACCGATTCTGATGCTGACCGCCCGCGACGATAGCCACGATCAGGTGCTGGGGCTAGAGATGGGCGCCGACGATTATGTGACAAAACCTTGCGATCCCCGAGTGTTGCTGGCCAGGGTCAGGACGTTGCTAAGGCGCAGCAGTCTGATTGAGCCCAGCGTGGCCAGTGACCGCATCGTGATTGGCAATCTGTGTATCGACCTATCGGAGCGCACAGTGACGTGGCGGGGGCAGGCGGTTGAACTGTCCAGCGGCGAATATAACTTGTTGGTGGTGCTGTCCCGGCACGCGGGCGAAGTACTGAGTCGCGATCAGATTCTGCAACGCTTGCGCGGTATCGAGTTCAACGGCACAGACCGTTCGGTGGACGTGGCCATCTCAAAGCTGAGGCGCAAATTCGACGACTGCGCTGGCGAAGCCCGCAAAATCAAAACGGTGTGGGGCAAGGGTTACTTGTTCAGCCGTAGCGAATGGGAATGCTGAGCCCATGTTCAAGGTTCTGATCCGGTTGTACCTGATCACCATCTTCACCTTCGCGGCTGCCATTTATGTGGTGCCTGAAATCATCGTTTCGCTCTTTCATGAGCGCTTTGTCAGCTATAACGTCGACATGTCCCGGGGGATGCAAGCGCTATTGGTCAAACAGTTCAAAGAGAGGCCAGTGGAGCAGTGGTCAGCACTGGCCCAGGAACTTGATCAACAGTTCAAGCCCATACGTCTCAATGTGCTGCCCATTACCGCGCCCAAGTTTGACGCCAGAGAGCAGGAACAGTTGGCGCATGGCCAAGGGGTTGTACGGATCGGGGAGTGGGGCTGGCGAACCTTGGTGGTGTCGCCGCTGAACCACGATTTGGCCCTGGAGTGGGTCATGCCGCCTGATCCATTCGACATGAATGTGCTGTATTGGAGCATCAACGTACTGATTGGCGCCGCGTTGCTCGGCGCCTTGTTGTTGTGGTTACGCCCGCACTGGCGTGATCTTGAACGCCTTAAACGAACGGCAGCGCAGTTCGGTCAAGGGCAGTTAAGTGCACGCACACAAATATCACCGCGTTCCAATATTCAGGGTCTGGCCAGCGTCTTCGACACCATGGCCCATGATGTCGAGTTGCTGCTCAACCAACAGCGTGAACTGCTCAATGCCGTGTCCCACGAATTACGCACGCCCTTGACCCGGCTTGATTTTGGATTGGCACTGGTATTGTGCGATGACTTGCCCGAGGCTAGCCGTGAGCGTCTGCAATTAATGGTTGGGCATATCCGCGAACTGGATGAGTTGGTGTTGGAGCTGCTGTCTTTTAGTCGCCTGCAAAATCCCCGACTGCTGCCAGAACGTGTTGAGGTGGCGCTGGACGAATTTATCGACAGTATTCTGGGCAGCTTCGATGAAGCGCTGGAGTCACCAGACATTGTCCTCGATGTGCGCTTGCTCGGCGTGCAACGACATTTTGTGCTGGACCCGCGCCTGACTGCCCGCGCATTGCAAAACCTGCTGCGCAACGCCATGCGTTACTGCGACAGACGCATTGAGCTAGGCGTCAATATCACTGCGGCGGGGTGCGAGCTGTGGGTCGATGACGATGGGATCGGCATTCCGCAGGCAGAGCGTGAGCGTATTTTCGAGCCGTTCTATCGACTGGATCGCAGTCGGGATCGAGCCACCGGAGGCTTTGGCCTGGGGTTGGCCATCAGCCGACGCGCCCTGGAGGCCCAGGGCGGGACGTTAAACGTGGAGTCTTCGCCTTTGGGCGGTGCCCGCTTCAAACTGTGGTTGCCGATTTGAAGCGGGCCGGCTTTAGATTGAGCGGCGTTGGCGGCTCACATGTTTCAAGCCTTCGATAATCAACACTACCACGGCAAGCCAGATCGGGCCGTAAGTCAGCCATTGGCCGTTTTCGAGGTTGTCACCCAGCAACAGCGCGACGGCCACCAGCAATACTGGCTCGACGTAGCTGAGCAAACCAAACAGGCTGAATGGCAGCAGGCGGCTGGCAAGTATGTAAGCAAAGCCTGCTGCGGCGCTGATGACACCCATCAACGGTACGAGTGCATACAACGCCTGGCGTTGAGCACCGAGATCAATGTGCCCGCCAGCAAGTACGAACCACAGAGCCACGGGCACCATTAGCAGCATGTCCAGCCAAAGCCCGCCGAGGTTGTCGATACCAATCTTTTTGCGCAGCACGAAGTACATTGGGTAGCCGATTGCCACCACCAGTGTGGTCCATGAGAAACCGCCCGTGCGGTAGAGCTCATTGGCCACGCCGACAACGGCCAGCGCCGTGGCTATTTTCTGCAAGTGCGAGAGGTGCTCGCCGTAGACGATGCGTCCGGTGAGGATCATTGTCAGAGGCAGCAGGAAATAACCCAGAGACACATCCAGACCATGCCCGTTCAAAGGCCCCCACATAAACATCCAGAGTTGCAGACCGACCAGGAAACTGGTGATCAGCACGCAAGGAATCAGTAGAGGTTTATCACGTAAGCGGTTGAAAATTATAGGGACCCATTTCCAATCACCAGACAGGCAAATGAAGAGAGTCATAAAGGGCAGCGAAATGAGTATTCGCCAGCCGAAGATTTCCTGACCATCGAGTGGCCAGAGGAGGGAAGTGAAGTAGTACAGGACGCCGAACAAGCAGGAAGCCAAAATCGATAAAACAATACCTTTAGACACAACAACCTCAATGGATCTACAACGTTACTCATTTGAGTGGGCACGTAGCTTGAGGGGGTTGATGGCCATTGGCAAACATCTTTTAAACCAGTTACTTAGGACTCATTCTTGTTAAGCAAGATCAAATCTAAATATCCCAAGCAAATACTGGGCCAAATCCGTTTAAAACGTGCGTTCGTGTTTTTCAAATAAAAGATTAACGGTCATTTCTGCCGGCCTGATGGGTAGGTAGGAACGCAAAATTCTCGTAGCAGCCGAACGCGCAGCGCGAGGCTACTTTCCTCCCTTGTAGCTACTAAGCATGATGTAAACGACGATGCCCAGGATTCCCATCATTGCCGAGGATGTCATCAGTAGCAGTTCATGCACCGCTGAAAAAGCTTCTTTAGCCGCTTCAATCAGCGCAGTGCTTTGGGGCTCGACCAAGCGTTGAGCCACCACGTAACTATCACCAATCGAACGTGTCGCACCCTCTGCCAGTGCGTTATCGAGATCAACGGGTAGCGAAATCCTGCGGCCAAATAAAGCGGACATAAACACGCCGAAAAAGGTGATCCCTAATCCGGTGCCCAATTCATAGGCGGTCGCTTCAAGCGCACCTGCCGCTGCGCCTTTACTGGGCTCCACCGAGCCCATGATGGCTATGGACGAAGCCGTCAGGCCGATGCTGAGCGTCAGACCCAGCAACGCCAGCATCGCCGGCACCATGAAGCCGGGCGCAATGAAGTCTGCCAAGGCTAGAAATGCCAAGGCCAGGGCGGACAATACCAGTGATGCGCTAGCGACCAGCCGCAAGCCGCATAAATTTGACAGATAGCCAGCAATGGGACCTCCCACGGCGGCGGCAGCCATGATCGGTATCATGAAGATGCCCGCCTGCAACGGTGTTCTGCCCAGCACGTATTGCAGCTCTTGCGCCAGCGTCAGCTCGACGCCGGCCAACGCGCCGGTCGCCACCGTGGCCATAATCATCCCGGCCAGGATCGCCGGGTGTGAGAACAACGACAGATCGAGCATGGGCGCCGCCGAGCGCAGTTGCATGCGCACAAAGACGGTCAGCAGGCCAACGCCCAGCACCGCCACTGCCAGCGCCACTGCTAGCGGTTGCGTCGCGCTGGCGGCTGCCTTGATGCTGTAAACCAGCGCCAGCATGCCGGCGACCAGCAGCAGGGCCTGACCCAATGCCCAAGAACCGGGTGTGGTTTGCACCGTGCGCGGCAGCAAGAGAAACACCAGCGGCGCAACCACCAGCATGATTGGCACGTTGATCAGAAAAGCCGAGCCCCACCAGAAGTGCTCCAGCAGTGCACCGCCAATCAATGGCCCTAGTGCAGCGCCTGCGGCACCCACCGTGCCCCATAGGCCCAGGGCCATAGCACGCTCGTTTTCGTCTTCGAAGGTACGGCGAATGATGCCCAGCACGCAGGGCAAGATCATCGAACCGCCCAAGGCCAGCAGCACCCGTGCACAGATGAGCAGGGCCGGGGTGGGGGCGAACGCGGCCAACAGTGAGGCGAAACCGAATATGACCAGCCCGGTGAGCAGCACACGGCGGTCACCGATGCGGTCGGCAAGGGTGCCCATGGGCACCAGCAGGCCTGCCATCAGCAGCGGGTAGATGTCGATGATCCACAGCACTTCAGTGGCTGAGGCACCGAGCGCCAGAGTCAGCGAGGGCACGGCGATGTGCAAAATGGTCATGTCGATGACCACTGGCAGGAAGGCCAGCATGACGGCTAACAGAACCAGCCAGCGGCGGGGAATCATTGTAGGCATCAGCGGCGGGGAATCATTGTAGGCATGGACACACTCTAGTAAGCCGCGGTTACTGCGCAAATGTCTGAGGTATTGCGCTCATTCAGATCACCACCGAGCGACTTGGAGGATACTACCGGGCTGGCGATTTCCGGGCGGCGCAACTCGATGCATCCCATAACGTCATGATTTGCGTCACCGCATCGTCTATCTGTTTGAGGGGCACACCGTCTCGGGCCAGTACTGAAATTCCCAGAAGAAAGCTGTCAAACACCGTGGCCAGTGCCTCGGGCACAACCGTCGGTGATAGCTCCCCGGATGCAATAGCGCGTTCGACACACGCCACCATCCCTGCACGGTTCAAGGATCTTGCTTCAGCCAAAGGCTGGGAGATGGCTTTGCTTTCATCCGTGCAGGCGCTCAGCAGACCCAGCGCCACCAAGCATCCTGCGGGGTGGCCGGGCTCACATTGCATTTTCGCGGAGCGGCGCAGCGTCAGTTCGATCGACTCTCTCGGGGGGAGGGTGGTATCAAAGAGGCTATCGGTCACCCGCCCGTGGGTGTTCAGATAAAGCTCCATCACCTCATTGAACAGCGCCTGCTTTGAGCCGAACGCAGCGTAGAAGCTGGGTGCGGTGATGCCGCCGCCGATATTTGCCTTGAGCTGGCTGAGCGATGTTGCGTCATAGCCATGCTCCCAGAACACATGCATCGCCTGAATAATCGCCACGCTACGGTCAAAGGTGCGTGGACGTCCCATCTGTGCCATGTGAACCTCCTGTCGATCACTTAAATACTAGTCGATATATAAGTCGTTGACGAGATCGCGGCACATCTCCATATTGTATCGATCGGTACATAATTGAGGTGGCAAATGACTACTGAAGAGCGACATAGCGGAAAGCTTCCGCTTGGGGCCCTGCTTGCACTGGCGATGACGGGTTTCATTTGCATTGTCACTGAGACCTTACCAGCCGGTTTGCTACCCGAAATCGGCAGTGGTCTGAGTGTTTCAGCGTCTCTGGCCGGACAGATGGTGACTGTCTATGCATTGGGGTCGTTACTGGCGGCAATCCCGCTGACCATTGCCACGCAAAGCTGGCGCCGCAGAACAGTACTGCTGGTGACCATTGCTGGCTTTCTGGTATTCAACTCGCTCACGGCACTCTCTTCGGATTACTGGCTGACGCTGGTTGCACGGTTTTTCGCCGGAGTTTCAGCGGGACTGGCCTGGAGCCTTATCGCGGGCTATGCGCGGCGCATGGTCGCTCCTCATTTGCAGGGGCGCGCATTGGCGGTAGCGATGGTGGGTACGCCCATCGCGTTGTCGTTGGGTGTGCCTATGGGGACCTGGCTGGGCGGATTCATGGGCTGGCGCATGGCCTTTGGATTGATGTCCGGCATGACCTTGGTGTTGATCGTTTGGGTGCTGATCAAAGTGCCTGATTACCCTGGCCAATCTTCCTCACAGCGCATGCCGTTACGCCAGGTGTTCTTCACCCCGGGCGTGCGCTCGGTATTGGCAGTGGTCTTCACCTGGATGCTGGCCCACAACATTCTTTACACCTATGTCGCGCCCTTCGTGTCCAAGGCCGGGCTCAACAGTGACGTAGATGTGGTCTTGCTCACATTTGGTGTCGCGGCGCTGGGCAGCATCTGGCTCACGGGCCGACTGGTTGACCGGCACTTGCGTGCAACCGTTCTGGCCAGCCTTGCACTATTCGCAGCGGTTTCGCTTTTCCTCGGTGTGTTCTCAGGCTCCGCCGTGGCCGTTTACGTGGGGATCTTCATTTGGGGGCTGACCTTTGGTGGTGCGGCCACCCTGCTGCAAACAGCACTCGCCGACACCGCCGGCAAGGGCTCTGACGTTGCGCTCTCCATGAACGTAGTCGTCTGGAACAGTGCTATTGCCTGCGGTGGACTGCTGGGTGGGGTGTTACTCGGCCAATGGGGAACGAGTGTATTTCCTGGCGTGTTGCTGGTGCTGCTACTGATCAGCCTGGCCATTGCATTTAGGGCAAAGGCGCATGGTTTTCCGCAAGGTCAACGGCACACCAGCCAGGCAATCCAGGGGCATTGATCAGGGCATTGCACGCCCGATCTTCCTAAGTGTCGGCTTCTATCGTGAGCGGCTACACGGAAGTTGCGTGCATAGCCGCTCAGCGTGACGGGCTATCAAACCGATCGACGATGACGCACCAGATGCTTGAAACCTTCATACATCAACACCAGTACGGCCATCCAGATCGGTAGATAGGTCATCCATTGTCCGGCGGTGATGCTTTCCCCCAGCAACAAGGCGACGAATACCAGCAACACGGGTTCCACGTAACTGAGTAGGCCAAACAGACTGAAGGCCAGCATCCGGCTGGCCAGGATGTAGCTGATCAGTGCCAACGCACTGATGCCGCCCAGTAGCGGAATCAACACATACAGGGCAGGGCGATGGCTAGCCACGTCAAAACCTTGCTCACCGCTTTGTACAAACCAGAAAGCGACGGGAATCAACAGCAGCATGTCGAGCCACAGACCGCCGAGGTTGTCGGTTGCGGCGCGTTTGCGCAGCACGAAGTACAAGGGATAGCCGATGGCGACCACGGCCGTGGTCCATGAAACGCCGCCCACGCGATAGACCTCGTTGGCGACGCCGAGCGTGGCCAAAGCGGCGGCGATTTTTTGCAGATGGGACAAGTGTTCGCCGTACACCAGTCGCCCGGTCAGCAGCATGGTCAGCGGCAGCAGGAAGTAGCCCAGCGAGACATCCAGGCTATGGCCATTGAGTGGTGCCCAAAGAAACAACCAGAGTTGCAGGCCCACCAGTGCGCTGGACGCCAACAGGACCGCCCACAGTCGCGGTTGCTGGCGCAGCCGCGAGACAATTTTTGGCACCAGCCGCCAATCTCCGGAAACACACATGAACAGGGTCATGCAGGGCAGGGTCAGGAGCATACGCCAGCCGAAGATTTCGGCACCGCTCAAGGGCCAGAGCAGGGATGTGAAGTAATACATGACACCGAACAGGCTCGATGCCAGAACCGATAGAACAATACCTTTGGACACAACAGCCTCGTCGCAACACGCTTTATGATTGTTAGGAAGTGTGTAGCTTGAGGCTCTGCGAGCTGTAGGGCAAATCCGTTCTAGCTTCTAGCTTCTAGCTTCTAGCTTCTAGCTTCTAGATTGCAGCTTTTAGATTGCAGCTTCTAAAACATTCCTCCTGCCGCCACCGAAACTGTGGGAGCGACACTGGGGCCCATCACAGGAGGCTGAACGCAGGTGCTGTTATGGGGGTGGCGAGGCAGGACGCCGAGCCAGCCGCGATCGGGCCAAGGATGGCCCGTCGCGGCGTGCCCCCATAACA
>NZ_SCFI01000014.1:0-127392 GCF_022496705.1 Pseudomonas sp. TMW22091 | reverse complement strand
ACGGCCCTCGCTTCGCTCAGGTGTCCCTCACTCCGGTCCCGCTCCGTGGGCACGCTGCGACGGGCCATCCTTGGCCCGATCGCAGCTCTCCCGGCATCCATGCCGGTCGACCCACTCCGCGAAACCTACACTCGGCCTCCCGACGGGGCGGCAGATCAAGATCAAAAGCCAGATCAAGATCAAGATCAAGATCAAGATCAAGATCAAGATCAAGATCAAGATCTACGGCAACAGCAACAGCAACAGCAACAGCAACAGCAACAGCAACAGCAACAGCAACAGCAACAGCAACAGCAACAGCAGTTGCTGTTAATTATCCAAACAACCAACGCACCAATAGCACCAGCACGATAACCGCCAATACCGGGCGGGCTACTCGGTATAGCTTGGGATGACGGCGCTTCCACTGTTTAACCACACCACTGAACCGGTCACTGAAGGTTTTGCTCCAGGCATAGGCTTTGTTGATGCCGCCTACACGCTCATCGTCGGTGTTTTGCGGTGCAGTCGCTTTGCCCAGTTGGGCACTGACCCAGCGGTTGATGCGGGTCATCAGGCGGCTGGTCAAGGGCCGCTCAATGTCACAGAACAGGATGACGCGGGTAATGTCGGTTTCGTTTTTGACCCAGTGAACGTAGGTCTCATCGAACATGACGTCTTCGCCATCGCGCCAGCTGTATTCTTCTCCGTCAACAAAGATGCGGCACGCATCGGAGTTGGGCGTGGTCAGCCCAAGGTGGTAACGCAACGAACCAGCAAACGGGTCGCGGTGTGGGTTGAGGTGGCTGCCACCCGGTAACAGGGCAAACATCGCTCCCTTGACGTTCGGGATGCTGTTGACCAGTTCAACTGTTTTAGGGCACAGCAATTCGGCCGATGGCAGCGCCTTGTCGTACCACTTGAGGTAAAAACGCTTCCAGCCTTTTTTGAAGAACGAACCGAATCCAGCGTCGTTGTTCTTTTCCGCTGCGCGAATGTAGCCTTCGTCGAACAGGTGCATGGCTTCTTCACGAATGACCTGCCAGTTGCTCTTGAGCACATCCAGCTCGGGGAACTTGCTGCGGTCCAGGTAAGGCTTGGACGGCACAGCAGAAAACAGGTACATCAAGGCGTTGTACGGCGCAAAGAACGCGGAGTGGTTGACGAACTGACGCAGCACGGGCAAACGCGCTTTACCGCGCAAATGCACGTATAGGATGCTGGCAACAAACAGCAGTATCAGCCCTGCCTTGATGGCGAAGGATAAGGTCATGCAACAACTCCTCGAAAATAGGCAACCTGCAGCGGGTCGGTCACGCAGCGTGGCAGCCGGTCATGATAAACATTACCGGCGTAGGACAAAACCCGCGTCTTCCATCATTCAGTGTTAAGGAACAGGTAATAAACGATTAATTATGCATAAGCGTAAGGGGACGCTGTTTGATTTGAGTCAGGCAATAAGGGTAGCCGCTGTTGCAGCGGCTACCAGGCATCGATTTACTGATGCAATTCTTGCTCGCTGAAGATGTCGCTAAACAGGAAGCTCGACAGGTAGCGCTCACCCGAGTCAGGGAGGATCACAACAATAGTCTTGCCTTGCATTTCCGGGGTCTCGGCCAGGCGCACCGCTGCGGCCATCGCCGCTCCGCACGAGATGCCGCACAGAATGCCTTCTTCATGCATCAGGCGCAGGGCCATCGCTTTGGATTCGTCATCGCTGACCAGTTCCACTTTGTCGACAATCGACAGGTCGAGGTTTTTCGGTACGAAACCGGCACCAATGCCCTGGATTTTGTGCGGCGACGGTTTGATTTCTTCTCCCGCCAGCGCCTGGGTAATAACCGGCGAGGTAATGGGTTCTACCGCGACTGACAAAATCGGCTTGCCCTGGGTGTGTTTGATGTAGCGCGAAATGCCAGTGATGGTGCCACCCGTGCCCACGCCCGATACCAGCACGTCCACGCTGCCGTCGGTGTCGTTCCAGATTTCCGGGCCGGTGGTCTTTTCGTGAATGGCCGGGTTGGCAGGGTTTTCGAACTGTTGGGGCATAAAGAAGTTGTCCGGGTCAGTGGCCTGAATTTCAGCCGCCTTGTCGATCGCCCCTTTCATGCCTTTGGCCGGCTCGGTCAGTACCAGTTCAGCTCCTAACGCCTTGAGCACTTTGCGTCGCTCAAGGCTCATCGATGACGGCATGGTCAGCATCAACTTGTAACCGCGCGCCGCCGCGACAAAGGCCAGGCCAATGCCCGTGTTACCCGACGTCGGTTCAATGATGGTCATACCCGGCTTGAGCACACCCCGGCTTTCTGCGTCCCAGATCATATTGGCGCCAATGCGGCATTTCACCGAATAGCCGGGGTTGCGCCCTTCTATCTTGGCCAGGATGGTCACGCCACGGGGCGCGATGCTGTTGATCTGGACTAAAGGCGTGTTTCCGATGGATTGGGCGTTATCTGCAAAAATGCGGCTCATGACGGGATCCTTATGCACCTTCTGGAAAGGCCTCAGGGTAGGCTTCGTGTTCTCAGGCGTCCAGTCATGCGAACGTCTGGCGCGCAGTGCAGTCCATTTTGTACTGAGGGAGGCAAGATCATGAAAGCGCGATACAGATGGCCATTGTGTACGGTAGGTGTGTTGGTGGTACTGCTGGTGGTGGCTCACATCGCCCTGCCCTATGTGGTGCGCAACTACTTGAACGACAAACTGGCGCATATGGGTGACTATAGCGGGCATGTCCATGACGTGGATCTAGCCTTGTGGCGCGGTGCCTATCGGATCAATGACCTGGAAATCGTCAAGGTGTCAGGCAAGGTTCCCGTGCCTTTCGTCCAAATTCCGACGCTTGAGCTGGCGGTCAGTTGGCACTCACTCTGGTACGACCGCGCAGTGGTCGCCGAGGCCGTGTTTGTCAGGCCGCACATTAATTTTGTCGATGGCGGCGTCAATAAATCTGCCACGCAAACGGGTGAAGGCACCGACTGGCGCGAACAATTACGCAAATTACTGCCCATCACCCTCAACGAGGTGCGCATCCAAGACGGGCAAGTCACCTTTCGCAACTTCAATTCCAAACCGCCCGTTAACCTGAGCGCCACTGACATTAATGCCAGCGTGTTCAATTTAACCAACGTGGTGGACGTCGAAGGCAAGCGCGATGCGCGCCTGGAGGGCAAAGCCCTGTTACTGGGACAGGCCCCCATGGAAGTCAGCGCGACCTTCGACCCGCTGAGCAACTTTGAAAACTTTGAGTTTCGCCTGCGCGCCACGAATATTGAATTAAAACGCTTTAACAGCTTCGCTTCGGCCTACGGCAAATTTGACTTTAATGCCGGCAATGGCGACTTGGTGATTGAAGCTCAAGCCGATAAAGGGCGTTTAAAGGGCTATATCAAACCGCTGTTACGCAACGTGGAAGTGTTCAACTGGCAGCAGGATGTCGAGAACAAAGACAAAGGGTTCTTTCGTTCTATCTGGGAGGCCGTGGTGGGCGGCACCGAGACGGTGCTGAAAAACCAGCCTAAAAACCAGTTCGCGACTCGGGTCGAACTGAGCGGCAGTGTGCATCGCCAGGACATCAGTGGGTTTCAGGCGTTCTTGCAGATTTTGCGCAATGGGTTTGTCCAGGCATTCAATGCCCGCTATGAACAACCCGCGCCCAAGTCAGAGTGAGTCAGTTCGTGACGATCCATTCACAATCTGAATAAAGCGCTTACGTTCCCAGCCTGCGGCGGGTCGCGTTATAGTCGGACATACTTTTTCTCCCGCCCTGCCCTCGCAGGCCACGGGCCATGGCTTGAGGATTTATCGATGAAGTTTGAAGGCACCCGCGCCTATGTCGCCACCGACGACCTGAAACTGGCGGTCAACGCGGCCATTACCCTTGAACGCCCATTGCTGGTCAAGGGTGAGCCGGGCACCGGCAAAACCATGCTGGCCGAACAATTGGCCGAATCCTTTGGCTGCAAGTTGATCACCTGGCACATCAAGTCCACCACCAAAGCGCATCAAGGCTTGTATGAGTACGACGCGGTAAGCCGCCTGCGTGATTCACAACTGGGCGTCGATAAAGTCCACGATGTGCGTAATTACCTGAAGAAAGGCAAGCTCTGGGAGGCTTTCGAAGCTGATGAGCGGGTGATTTTGCTGATCGATGAAATCGACAAGGCCGACATTGAATTCCCGAACGACCTGCTGCAAGAACTCGACAAGATGGAGTTCTACGTTTACGAGACTGACGAAACCATCAAGGCCAAAGTCCGTCCGATCATCATCATTACGTCGAACAATGAAAAGGAATTGCCGGACGCTTTTCTGCGCCGCTGTTTCTTCCATTACATCAACTTTCCGGATCGCGTCACGCTGCAGAAAATTGTTGATGTGCACTTTCCAAACATCAAAAAAGACTTGGTCAGTGAAGCGCTGGACGTGTTCTTCGATGTGCGCAAAGTGCCTGGCCTCAAGAAAAAACCTTCAACTTCCGAGCTGGTGGACTGGTTGAAACTGCTGATGGCCGACAATATCGGCGAAGCGGTATTGCGCGAACGTGACCCCACCAAAGCCATTCCACCACTGGCGGGTGCTCTGGTGAAAAACGAGCAGGACGTGCAGTTGCTTGAACGTCTGGCCTTTATGAGCCGTCGCGGCAATCGCTGATTTTTCGAGAAGGCGATAAGCATGTTGCTTAATCTGTTCAATGAAATGCGGGCGGCCAAAGTGCCGGTTTCAGTGCGCGAACTGTTGGACTTGATCAACGCATTGAAAAACCGTGTGACCTTCGCCGACATGGATGAGTTTTATTATCTGGCGCGCACGATTCTGGTGAAGGACGAGCGCCATTTCGACAAGTTCGACCGTGCGTTTGGTGCGTATTTCAACGGTTTGCAAAACCTCAATGAGCATCTTGAAGCGTTGATCCCAGAAGACTGGCTGCGCAAGGAGTTCGAGCGTTCATTAAGCGATGAGGATCGCGCTCAACTCCAGTCGCTGGGTGGGCTGGACAAGCTGATCGAAGCCTTCAAGCAGCGCCTTGAAGAGCAAAAGGAACGCCATGCCGGTGGCAACAAATGGATCGGCACCGGCGGCACCAGCCCATTTGGCTCGGGCGGTTACCACCCTGAAGGCATTCGCGTGGGTGATGCCGGCCTGCGTCAGGGCAAGGCGGCCAAGGTATGGGAGCAACGCGAGTACAAGAACCTCGACGATCAGGTTGAATTGGGTACACGCAATATCAAGGTGGCGCTACGACGCTTGCGCAAGTTTGCGCGTCAGGGCGCAGCCGAAGAGTTTGATATTGATGGCACCATCGACCACACCGCACGCGATGGTGGCTTGCTGAATATTCAGATGCGTCCCGAGCGTCGCAACAACATCAAACTGTTGTTGCTGTTTGATATTGGCGGCTCGATGGATTCGCACGTGAAGATTTGCGAAGAACTGTTTTCGGCCTGCAAAACCGAGTTCAAGCACTTGGAGTATTACTACTTTCATAACTTCATTTATGAATCGGTGTGGAAGAACAACCAGCGCCGACAGATTGAGCGTATTTCTACCCAGGATCTGCTCAATACCTATGGGGCTGACTACAAGGTGATTTTCATCGGCGATGCGTCCATGGGGCCTTATGAAATCACCCATGCGGGGGGCAGTGTAGAACACTGGAATGAAGAGCCGGGTTACAAGTGGATGCAGCGCTTTATGGAGAAATACAAAAAGCTCATCTGGATCAATCCGTATCCCAAAGACACCTGGCATTACACCGCTTCGACAGGGATTGTCAGGGATCTGATTGAAGACCGCATGTACCCGTTGACGCTCGACGGGCTGGAAGAAGGCATGCGGTTTTTGGCGAAATGAGCGTGGGGGCTGGCGACCCTCACCCTAGCCCTCTCCCAGAGGGAGAGGGAACTGTCCGCACGCGGCACCAGGATCACACAAATCAGTCCCCTCTCCCTCCGGGAGAGGGTTAGGGTGAGGGGCTTTCAAACTGCCGCAAAAAATCCACATGCTGACGCTGCGCCGCCTCCTGCGTAACAGGCCGCAAGTACACCTGCTCTCCCGGCAAACACTGCGCCAGCCGCGCCAACGCCAGCGGGGTCAAAGCCCCCAGCCTCGGGTAACCGCCAATGGTCTGGCGATCATTGAGCAACACAATCGGCTGGCCATCCGGCGGTACTTGAATCGCCCCTAACGGGATGCCTTCCGAAATCATCGGCGCGCCCTGATACACCAACGCAGGTCCCAGCAAGCGAATGCCCATGCGGTCTGCCCGACTGTCCAGCGTCCACGGGCGATTGAACGCATCAAAGGTACTTTGGCCACTGAAAGCACCGAGTTGCGCCCCCATGACCAGGTCAAGCCGTGGATTGGCGCTGAACACAGGCTGCATTGGCACTTCCAACTCACGCAAAGGCGCAGCCACCCCGTTGTAGCTCAGCTCATCACCGGCCAGCAGCGCTCGACCCAACCCGTCCGGCCCACCCAACTGTTCACGCACCACCGTTGCGCAGCTGCCCAAGACCTGCGGCGCCGCAAACCCGGCTGGCGCAGCCAGGTAAGCCCTCGCCCCGGTCAATGGCTGGGTAAAGGTCAGGGTTTGGCCTTTGCTCATCGAAAAACTGCGCCAGGGTTTCAGCGGTTGCCCGTCTATTGCCGCCGCTAAATCGGCGCCCGCCAGTGCCAGTGTGCAATCGTCCTGGGCCACCACGGTCAATCCGCCCAGGGTGATTTCAATCACTGCAGCCCCAGGCGTGTTACCCAGCAGACCATTGGCCCTGGCCATTGATAACCAGTCTGCCGCGCCGCCCTGCGTCACCCCCAGATGGCGGACACCAAACCGCCCCGCGTCCTGCAATTGGCACAACGGGTTGCTGGCCTGAATCAATAAACGGCTCATGCCAAGGCCTCCTGAGGGGTATCGTCGCCGCCCAGGCGGATGAATTCTGCATGAGAAACAGCCACGAACTGCACGGTATCGCCGGGTCGCAGGAGGCTGTAACCCTCACGATCCCGGTCAAACAAGGCACTCGGGGTGCGGCCGATCAAGTTCCAGCCTCCCGGCGACTGCGCCGGGTAAGCCGCCGTCTGACGCTGCGCAATGCCAACGCTGCCCTTGGCCACCCGTTTACGCGGTGTATTTAGACGGGGCGCGGCCAATGCTTCTTCGACCAACCCCATAAAGGCAAAACCGGGGGCAAAACCCAACGCGAACACTTGATATTCATGCTCGCTATGACGACGAATGACCTCACTGACCGATCCACCCGTGCGTTGGGCTAACAAGGCCAGCTCAGGGCCAACGCTCAGGTCATACCACACCGGTAGCAGATGACGCTGCCCACTGTTTTGAGTGTGCGGGCGCAGGTCTGTCAGCGCTTGGGCAATCCGCTCACGCGCTTGCGCCGGGGTCAGCGCCAGCCCGTCGTAGTGCACCATCAAGGTGGTGTAGGACGGCACCAGATCCGTCAGGTGCTCAGCAAAACAAATGCGCAGTTGTTCGCTGGCGGCGAGCATCCACGGCATATTGGTTTCGGCAATGTCATCGAACAAACGCACCATCAGGGCGTCGATGGCCACCACTTCGATACGCACCTTCATGCCTGAGCCTGCAGGTTCAGGGCTTCACGGATACGCTGTACGGCGTTCACTGAACTGGCGTTGTCGCCATGCACACACAAGGTATTGGCGTGTAAATACAAGGCGCTGCCGTCGTTGCTTTGCAACGGCTTGCCCGCTGCCAGGGTCAGCGCCTGTTGCACGATAACGTCGGGATCGTGATGCACCGCACCTGGCAGTTGCCGTGATACAAGCCGGCCAGCACTGTCATACGCACGGTCAGCAAAGGCTTCGAACCACAAGGTCACGCCGAACTCATCGCCAATGGCTTGGGCTGCACTGTTGTCCCGTGTGGCCATCAGCATCAGCGGCAAGTTGCCATCGTAGGCGGCCACGGCTTGCACCACCGCTCGCAATTGCGCGGGGTTGGCCATCATGTCGTTGTACATCGCCCCGTGGGGTTTGACGTAGCTGACGCGGGTGCCTTGAGCGCGGCAGATGCCGTCCAGCGCACCGATCTGATAGTGCAGCAGGTCTTGCAGCTCTTGCGTCGAATAGGCCATTGAGCGTCGACCAAACCCGGCCAGATCCTGATACGCCGGATGGGCACCGATTTTGACGTTATGCGCCAGTGCCAGCGCCACGGTGTTGCGCATGATGCCCGGGTCACCCGCATGAAAGCCGCAGGCAATGTTGGCGCAATCAATAAACGGCATCACCTCGGCATCCAGGCCCATGGTCCAGCTACCGAAACTCTCACCAATATCGCAATTCAATAACAGGCGGCTCACGGTCATGCTCCTGTGGTTTTTTTGTAGTGTAGGTGGCGAGCATTTTTCGACAGGCACAGGCCCTTCGTCCAACTAATAAAAGCCGGACTCGGACATAAGAAAAAGTTGATTGCTTAAATGTTAAGCCAAGGCAGCGGCTTAGCTGTAGCGTTCACGCCGGGCAATACGTTCGCGCTGACGTTTGCCCCCCAGCACCACCCAGTCCACCAGCCGCACAAAGCCTTCAATAATGAAGGAGAACAGCAGCGCACCCGCCATTGCCCAGCCGATAGCCACCGGCGAAAGCAGTACCTGATAGGTGTACGTGTTGTAGGTTTCTTCGCGAATAGCCGGGTCGGCGGCATAGGCCACTTGCAGGGCACGCATGTACCACGGACCTTGCATGGCCTGGAACTGCTCATCGAGCAGGTGCTGACGGTCCAGCAAGGTGCTCAGGCTGTTGGCATCGCTGCGAAAGACCGGGTCGTCGCTGGCCTGATAATGCGCCACCAGGGCTTGCAGGTCGCCCTTGAAGAACTGATTGGCGGTGTTCTGGAAACCCGCCAGCCCGGTCTGGGCTTCAATAAGGTGAGCCTCGACGCGATTGGCGTAGTCATTGATGAACCCCGGCACTTGTACGCCGATCAACAAGCCCAAAGTGAACAACACCAACCGCAGGTAGCTCAACCACATATTCGCCCATCCTTATTCGGTTGTGCCCTGACTGACGCATTCGCCACGCCGCCACAGGCTCCATTGGCCGGGCTCGTAGCGAGTCCAGGTTTCGTTTTCGGTCAAGGGTTCGGTGGCAATGACCGTGACGACATCATCCGGCGTGGTTTCAGACTGAAAATCGACGATGACATCGACATCTTTCAAGCGTGCCGGGCCAAACGGCGCGCGACGGGTGATGTGCGCCAACTTGGTCGAGCAATAGCAAAATAGCCAGTCGCCATCACTGAGCAGGCAATTGAACACCCCTTTGCTGCGAAATTCGGCACAGGCGGCCACCAGCACCGGCAGGATACGCTCCACCTCGACCGGCTCCGGGAAGGCTTCGCGTACCCGGTTGAGCAACTCACAAAACGCCGCTTCACTGTCGGTATCACCTATGGGGCGATAAAAACTCGCGCCCGGGGCAAAATCGGCCAGTTGACCGTTGTGGGCAAAACACCAGTTACGGCCCCACAGTTCCCGGACAAACGGATGAGTGTTGGACAGGCATACTTTGCCGACGTTGGCCTGGCGGATGTGGCCAATCACCACTTCGCTTTTTATCGGGTAACGCTGTACCAGCAACGCCACTTCGGAATCGCAGCTGGCCCCAGGGTCCTGAAACAAGCGCAGGCCACGGCCCTCGTAGAAGGCAATGCCCCAGCCATCACGGTGCGGGCCGGTTCGTCCGCCACGCTGCATCAGCCCGGTAAAACTGAACACAATGTCAGTCGGGACATTGGCGCTCATGCCCAATAATTCACACACGCTCGTACTCTCGCATTCAAGCCCAACGTAAAAGGGTTACAACCGCGGCTCTACACGTGAAGGGGCAGCCGCACGGGGCGGGACGCGACGACCATAACGGTCATCGCCTGCCGAGCCGAAAGGCTGGTCATCTTCAGGATCACCGCCCTGTGATTTTTCAGCGGCAGCGATTTTTGCCTGACGCGCCTTACTGGCACGCTCGATGGGCCAGCGGATCAGCACAAACACGGCATACAGCACAAACGCGAACAGCGTGTACATCAGCAGGTCTGATACGGCACGCCAGGCGTTGTTGCCCACTTTGAAGGCCAGATCCAGTGCGGTGATCGCCACGGCAGGGGCAAATTTTTCTTTGACCGGGTCGATGATGGTCGGGCTGAACAGCAGCACGGCCATCAAGACACGCAACGGCTCACGTAACCAGCGCCACATGAATCGGGTCAGGCGGCACCACACCAGCAGGCAGCCTAAAGCGGCAAAGGCGTAAAGGCCCCAGGCGATCAGATAGTCGTTCTCGGTCATGGTATCCATGGTCGGCAGGCAATGAAGCGCTATGATAACGGCTTTTAGACAGTGCGGCTGCCCCGCCTTCAACCTCCCTTCTTTTCATTCAAATCTTCGAGAACGCTCAATGACCGAATCAGCCTACGCAAACAGCGCACCTATCGCACACAGGGTGGAGGGTTCTGACCCCTACTCATGGTTACAAAATCGCGATAGCGAAGAGGTCCTGGACTACTTGAAAGCGGAAAACAGCTATCAGGAAGCGCAGCTGGCCGATCAGGCTGAATTGCGTGAGACGCTGTTTCAAGAGATCAAGGGCCGTATTCGCGAGACTGATTTGTCACTGCCCTCCCCTTGGGGGCCGTACCTGTATTACACGCGCACGGTGGCGGGTGATGAGTACGCCCGCCATTTCCGCTGCCCACGCCCGGCTGATGATAGCCAGCAGGTCGACGAAAGCGCCGAGCAATTGCTGCTCGACCCCAACGCCTTGGCCGAGGGTGGCTTCATTTCGTTGGGCGCTTTCAGCATCAGCCCCGATCACCAGCGCCTGGCTTACAGCCTGGACACCAGTGGCGAAGAGACCTACCGCCTGTTCGTCAAAGAGCTGAGCAACGGCACTGTGACCGAACTGCCGTTTGAAGACTGCGATGGCAGCATGACGTGGGCCAATGACAGCCAGACGCTGTTTTTTGCCGAGCTGGACGACACGCACCGTCCACACAAGCTGTATCGCCACACGCTGGGTGAAGTTTCGGCAAACGAGGTCTTTCATGAGCCGGACGGACGTTTTTTCCTGCACTGCTACCGCTCCAGTTCCGAGCGCCATTTGATTCTATTGCTCAACAGCAAGACCACCAGTGAGAGCTGGGTACTGGATGCCGATCACCCGCAACAGTCGTTCAACTGTCTGGCACCTCGGGTTGAGGGGCACGACTACAGCGTTGACCACGGCTTGTACGAAGGGCAATGGGCCTGGTTTATTCGCACCAATCAGGACGGCATCAACTTCGCCTTGTATTACGCGCCGGGCGATGTCCCTGCCCGCAAAGACTGGCAGTTACTGATCGCGCATAACGATCAAGTCATGCTGGAGGGGATGAGCCTCAACGCCCATGCCCTTTGCCTGAGTTTGCGCGAAGGTGGCCTGCCGATCATCGAAATCCGCCCTGAGGGCCTGACGCCCTATCGCGTGCAACTGCCCGATGCCGCCTACAGCCTGTATGTACAAGACAGCCTGGAATTTGACAGCCCCTCTATCCGTCTTCGCTACGAGTCACTGAACCGACCGGCTCAAGTTCGCCAACTGACGCTGGCGACCGGCGAGCAAAGCGTGCTCAAGGAAACCCCGGTGCTGGGGCCTTTCGATGCCGACGACTACGTCAGCCAGCGCTTGTGGGCCACCGCCCCTGATGGCACCCGCGTGCCCATCAGTCTGGTGGTCAAACGCTCAGCACTGGGCAAGCCTGTACCGCTTTACCTGTATGGCTACGGCGCCTATGGCGAAAGCCTTGACCCGTGGTTTTCCCACGCCCGCCTGAGCTTGCTTGATCGCGGCGTTGCTTTTGCCATTGCCCATGTACGCGGTGGCGGCGAGTTGGGCGAAGCCTGGTATCGCGCAGGCAAACAGGAAAACAAGCACAACACCTTCAGTGACTTCATCGCGTGTGCCGAACACCTGATCGATACTGGCCTGACGCGCTCCGACCAGTTGGTGATCAGCGGTGGCAGCGCAGGCGGCTTGTTGATAGGTGCGGTACTCAATCAGCGCCCGGAACTGTTTAAAGCCGCGATTGCTGAAGTGCCCTTTGTGGATGTGCTCAATACCATGCTCGATCCCGACCTGCCGCTGACGGTGACCGAGTACGACGAATGGGGCAACCCGCAAGAACCAGAGGTGTACGCGCGCATCAAGGCGTATGCGCCCTATGAGAACGTCACGGCTCAGGACTACCCGGCGATGCTGGTGATTGCCGGTTATAACGACAGCCGCGTGCAGTACTGGGAAGCCGCCAAGTGGGTGGCTAAATTGCGCGCCACCAAGACTGACGATCATCTGCTGTTGCTCAAGACCGAACTGGACGCCGGCCATGGTGGCATGAGTGGGCGCTATCAGGGCCTGCGTGACGTGGCCCTGGAGTATGCATTTGTGTTTAAAGTGCTGAACATCTGATGGGCCAGACGTATCGTTGGCCAGGCGACGGAACAAGCATTTCGTAGCAGCTGTCGAGTCATGCGAGGCTGCGCTCGACGATGCAATCGTCGCAAGCTTAATGCCTGCGGGGTATCTGAACCCCGCACCAGCGATGAGCCTGAAGCCTGGGATTGAAAGGTTTCACGACGGCTGCGCCGCCGAACGCAGCCTCGCGGAGCTCGTCAGCGGCTACAGGTAAAGCGTCTTAATCAGTCTTGAGGC
The DNA here is from genome assembly GCF_022496705.1 of Pseudomonas sp. TMW22091. NCBI lineage: Bacteria > Pseudomonadati > Pseudomonadota > Gammaproteobacteria > Pseudomonadales > Pseudomonadaceae > Pseudomonas > Pseudomonas sp. TMW22091. The sequence goes on along the minus strand of NZ_SCFI01000014.1, from coordinate 114,690 downwards.
TGGCTTTGGGCTCTTTGACGTCAAGGCCCGGCAGCGGCTGGTCTTTGGGCGGCTGCGGCAAGTTGATCGGGGGCAATGGCAGCAGGCTGCCATTGGCAGGCGGCCTGGATACCGCACGGGGGGTGATTTGCGGATACGGCGTGGGCGTGGCTGTGCCTGGTGAACCCGGCGCGGGTGATACCGGCACCACAGGCACTGGCGTCAGCTCAGCGGCATGAGCCGCACTTATCAGGAGCGCGCTGTACCCAATGACCGTTAGAATAGTGCGTTTCATCAATCACTCCGTTGCCAGACCGGCTCGTCAGGCCCTCAGGCTACTCGTAACTCGATGATTTTGTCCCCTTCTATGAGATACCCATGAAACGTTTTGTTTTGCTCGACACCACCCCTATCCCGGAAAATGGCGGTGCCTTGTGCCTGTTCGAGTACGGCGAAGACTTCGTGATCAAAATTCAGGGCGGTGACGGCGGCCAGCTTATGAACACCCGCATGCACGGCTCCGAAGATGCACTGGCCGAGATTCCTTGCCGTAAAGTCGCCGGCCGTGCGCAATCGCGGGTGCTGATTGGCGGCCTGGGCATGGGTTTCACGCTGGCTTCGGCGCTAAAACATCTGGGTAAAACCGCAGAAGTGGTGGTCGCAGAGCTGGTTCCGGGCGTCGTCGAGTGGAACCGTGGCCCGCTGGGCGAGAAATCGGGCAACCCGTTGCAGGACCCGCGTACGGTGATTCGCATGGAAGACGTGGCCAAGGTGTTGCAGGCTGAACCCAATGGCTTTGATGCAATCATGCTTGATGTCGACAATGGCCCCGAGGGGCTGACCCAAAAGGCCAATAGCTGGTTGTACTCCGCGGGTGGCTTGAGCGCTTGCGCCAAAGCCTTGCGACCTAAAGGCGTGCTGGCCGTATGGTCGGCCAGTGCCGACAAACAGTTTTCTGACAAACTGCGCAAAGCCGGCTTCAAGGCCGAAGAAGTTCAAGTGTTTGCCCACGGCAACAAGGGCACGCGTCATACCATCTGGATTGCTGAAAAAATCAAAGGCTGATCAACAGCTAAACTTCACACGACCTGACCGTCATTTGTCTTAAAGGTGAACCCATGAGTTCGGCTAACCCACCGTCCCATACCGCCAAACTGGATCGCATCCTGGCGGATGCCCAGCGTGACCGCGAGATGGGCTATCGCGACAAAGCGCTGAAAATGTACCCCCACGTGTGCGGCCGTTGCGCCCGTGAATTTGCGGGTAAACGCCTGAGTGAGCTGACCGTTCACCACCGCGATCACAACCATGACAACAACCCGCAGGACGGCTCCAACTGGGAGCTGCTGTGCTTGTACTGCCATGACAATGAGCACTCGCGCTACACCGACCAGCAGTACTTTTCAGACAGCTCCACCAGCAGCCCTAAAATCGCCAAAGCCACTCATAACCCGTTTGCCGCATTGGCGGGGCTGATGAAAAAAGACGACTGAGCCAACGCCACCCAGTGTGTGGCGCGCGTCAATCAGTCTTTTTGCGAATCCAGTACAGATAGGTGCCCGCCTCCTCTTGTTGCCCGACCAGTTCGTGGTCCAGGAACACACAAAACTTGGGGATGTCGCGGCGGGTTGATGGATCGGTCGCGATCACTTTCAACAGGCCACCGGGCACCAGATCACGGATGTGCTGATGCAACATCATCACCGGCTCGGGGCAATTCAGGCCGGTGGCATCAAGGGTGCCGTCAACCGGCAAATCGGCAAAACTCATCAGTAACTCCTGAATCAACGAGATTTAGGTTTTTTCACGTCCAGTCGACGCAAATGGCAGGTGACTTCTTCACGGTCGTGATACAGCTGCTTACAGCCAATTTCGACTTGAATACCGCGTGCCTTGAAGCCATCGGCAATTCGATCCAGCAAACGACGCACTTCGGCGTAGCGCTGTTTCATCGGCAACTTGAGGTTGACCACCGCTTCGCGGCAATGCCCCTCGCCAATCCACTCTTCAAGCATGGCCGCGTTACGGGCCGGCTTTTCGACAATATCGCAGACCATCCAGTCCACAGGTTGCTTGGGCTTGAAGGTAAAGCCGTCCGCCATCAAGTGCTGCACCAGCCCCGTGTCCATCAGGCTTTCGGCCATTGGCCCATTGTCGATGGCAGTGACGATCATGCCGCGATTGACCAGTTGCCACGTCCAGCCACCCGGTGCTGCGCCAAGGTCGACGCCGGTCATGTCGCTGTGCAGGCGCTCATCCCATTGATCACGGGGGATAAAGTGGTGCCAGGCTTCTTCCAGTTTCAGGGTTGAACGGCTCGGCGCTTCACGCGGGAACTTCAGGCGCGGGATACCCATGGGCCACATTGCCGAATTGTTCGACTCTGCTAGCCCCAAAAACACTTCACGGCCACTTTTGAAGGTCAGCAACAGACGGGGTTTATCGGCGTCGTCTTCCACCAACTTGCCTGCGTTGATAAGCGCTTTGCGCAGGTGCGCATCAAACTTCTTGCAGAAGTTAGAAAGCTCTTTGCCATCATTGGTGTCGACCATTTCCAGCCACAGACTGCCGCATACCGGGAAGTCGGCCATGTGTTCAAGAATGACGCTAATACGGTCAGTTTCCGGCAGCTCGATAAAACCACCCCGCGCCCATTGACGCGGAAAGATCAGGTCGGCAAAACGCAGGCCACGCATCAAGCGCTGGGCGCCGCCCTCTTCGGTACACACAAACTCGGCACAGGCAGTGCTTGGTTTGGCCTTGGCATAACCGGCCACATTGAGACGGGCGGCATGTTCGGCAATCTCCGAACAAACTTCACCTTCAAAACCCGGCCGGCAGTGCATAAAAACGGTGTTCATTGAATTACTCCTGGGCAACTGGCAGGGATTGGCCAGCTGCGCATCCTTGATTTGGCGCAAGGACTGTCACGAAAAGGCCGGCATGATAGCCGACTTCGGAACCTCGAACCCCTATAGACAGTCCAGTTATTAGCCAGAGCACCTTTTCAGGGCTAGGTTAGAAGCTCTACCCGTGTACTACAGGAGTCATTTCATGTCCTCCCTTGATAGCCTGAACACCCTTTGCACCTTAAAAGTCGACGACAAGACTTATCACTATTTCAGCCTGCCCCATGCCGCCAAGACTCTGGGGGATTTGAGCAAGCTGCCGATGTCACTCAAAGTATTGCTGGAAAACCTGCTGCGCTGGGAGGACGGCAAGACCGTTACCGAACCTGACCTCAAGGCGCTGGCCGCCTGGCTCAAAGAGCGGCGCAGCGATCGGGAAATCCAGTACCGCCCGGCACGCGTATTGATGCAGGATTTTACCGGCGTGCCCGCGGTCGTCGACTTGGCGGCCATGCGCGCAGCGATGGCCAAGGCTGGCGGCGACCCGCAACGCATCAACCCGCTGTCTCCGGTCGACCTGGTGATCGATCATTCGGTCATGGTCGACACCTTCGCCAGCGCCAACGCCTTTGAGCAAAACGTTGACATTGAAATGCAACGTAACGGCGAACGGTACGCGTTTTTACGCTGGGGTCAGGATGCGTTCGATAATTTCAGCGTCGTACCACCCGGCACCGGTATTTGCCACCAGGTGAATCTGGAGTACCTGGGCCGCACCGTCTGGACCAAAGAAGAAGACGGTCGCACCTACGCGTTCCCCGACACCCTGGTCGGCACCGACTCCCACACCACCATGATCAATGGCCTCGGTGTGCTGGGCTGGGGCGTCGGCGGGATTGAAGCCGAGGCAGCGATGCTCGGCCAACCGGTGTCGATGTTGATCCCGGAAGTCATCGGCTTCAAGCTCAGCGGCAAACTCAAGGAAGGCATTACGGCCACCGACCTGGTGCTCACCGTCACCCAAATGCTGCGCAGCAAGGGCGTTGTCGGCAAGTTTGTCGAGTTTTATGGTGACGGGCTGGCTGAGCTGCCGCTGGCCGACCGCGCGACACTGGCCAATATGGCCCCCGAATACGGCGCCACCTGTGGTTTCTTCCCGGTGGATGACATCACGCTGGATTACCTGCGGCTGTCCGGGCGCCCGCACGCCACTGTCAAACTGGTCGAAGCGTATTGCAAGGCTCAGGGTCTGTGGCGCGAACCGGGTCAGGAACCCGTCTTTACGGACACACTGGCGCTCGACATGGGCACCGTGGAAGCCAGCCTCGCAGGCCCCAAACGCCCGCAAGACCGCGTGGCATTGCCCGACGTCGCGAAAGCGTTTGATGACTTCGTGGGCCTGCAATTCAAACCCGTCAGTAAAGAAGAAGGCCGGCTTGAAAGCGAGGGCGGTGGTGGCGTCGCCGTGGGCAATGCCGACCTGATCGGCGAAGCGGAGTACAGCTACAACGGTCAGACTTACCGCCTGAAAAACGGCGCCGTGGTCATCGCTGCCATCACCTCATGCACCAACACCTCCAACCCCAGCGTGATGATGGCTGCCGGGTTGGTGGCGAAAAAAGCAGTCGAAAAAGGCCTAAAAAGTCAGCCTTGGGTGAAAACCTCGCTGGCGCCGGGCTCCAAAGTGGTGACCGACTACTACAAAGCAGCGGGCCTCACTCAGTACCTTGACCAGTTGGGCTTTGCCTTGGTCGGCTACGGCTGCACCACCTGCATCGGTAACTCCGGGCCGTTGCCAGAACCGATTGAAAAAGCCATCACCCAGTCCGACCTGACTGTGGCCTCAGTGCTGTCGGGCAACCGCAACTTTGAAGGCCGTGTTCACCCCTTGGTGAAAACCAACTGGCTGGCCTCGCCGCCCTTGGTAGTCGCCTACGCCCTCGCGGGGACCGTGCGCATTGATATCAGCCGGGAACCGCTGGGTGTGGGTTCAGACGGTAAGCCGGTGTACCTGCGGGACATCTGGCCCAGCCAAAAAGAAATCGCCGACGCCGTCTCACAAGTGACTACCGACATGTTCCACAAGGAATACGCCGAGGTGTTTGCCGGTGATGAACAGTGGCAGGCCATTGAAGTGCCAAAAGCCGCGACCTATGTGTGGCAAGCGGATTCCACCTATATCCAGCACCCACCGTTCTTTGATGACATCAGCGGGCCATTACCGGTGATCAGCGACGTCAAAGGTGCCCGGGTGTTGGCGTTGCTGGGGGATTCCGTGACCACCGACCACATCTCCCCTGCGGGCAATATCAAGGCGGACAGCCCGGCGGGTCGCTATCTGCGCGAAAAAGGCGTGGAACCCCGGGACTTCAACTCCTATGGCTCGCGGCGTGGTAATCACGAAGTGATGATGCGCGGCACCTTTGCCAATATCCGTATTCGTAACGAAATGCTCGGCGGTGAAGAAGGCGGCAACACGATTTACATCCCCACTGGCGAAAAAATGTCGATTTACGATGCGGCCATGCGCTATCAGGCGGCGGGCACGCCTCTGGTGGTGATTGCCGGACAGGAATACGGCACGGGTTCCAGCCGCGACTGGGCCGCTAAAGGCACCAACCTGTTGGGAGTAAAAGCCGTCATTGCCGAAAGTTTTGAGCGTATTCACCGCTCCAATCTAGTGGGCATGGGCGTGCTTCCCTTGCAGTTCAAGCTCGATCAGAACCGCAAAAGCCTGAACCTTACCGGCAAGGAAACACTGGATATTCTCGGTTTGACCAACACCTCGTTGCAGCCTCGCATGAACCTGACGCTGGTTATCACCCGGGAGAACGGTCAACAGGAAAAAGTCGAGGTACTCTGTCGGATCGACACCCTCAATGAGATTGAATACTTCAAGGCAGGTGGGATTTTGCATTACGTGTTGCGCCAGCTGATTGCCTCTTAAGAGGCGTCGTCCTACACATTCTGCCAGTCATTTCTTTGTCGATAGATCGTTATACTGGCCAGCCCCGAACCTGTTTCGGGGCTTTTTTATGCCGCCAACAAGGAATGACATGCCCGTTTTGCCCTGGCCCTATCTGGCCCTTCTAACCCTCGGCTACTGCCTGGCCCTGAGCTATGGTCAACTGGGCGTTCAAGCCATTGCCCCACTGCTGGCGCTGGTCCTGACCGGTATGGCGGCCTACCCGTCGCGCCCTCAATGGTTGCGCTACACCGCCCATGCCGTGTTTATTTTGCTGGCCGTTGCCTTAGCCCTGCACGGGTTGCCCGGTTTCAATAATGGTCGCGCCATCGCTCCGGAACGCATCACCGCCGATGCCGTGCCTTTTTCGATGTACCTCAATCTCGACAAGCCTTTGATAGGTTTTTGGCTGCTGCTGGTATGCCCCTGGATCGCCCCGCGCTTTGCCTGGCGGGTGACGTTGAGAGCCACGCTGATGGCGCTGGCGCTTGTGGCCCTTGCCGCACTGGGCGGGGCAATGATGCTGGGCATGATTGCCTGGGCGCCAAAATGGCCAGCATCCGGCTGGATATGGATGCTCAATAACCTGTTGCTGGTCACCGTAGTCGAAGAAGCACTGTTTCGAGGCTACATACAGGGCGGCCTGAGCCGCTGGTTCAAGGGCTTGCCTTATGGTCGGACGTTGGCACTGGTGATAGCCTCGGTGCTGTTCGGTCTTGCCCATATGGCTGCAGGCTGGCAGTGGGTGTTACTGGCGGGTATTGCCGGGCTGGGTTATGGCCTGGCCTATCGATTCGGTGGGCTAGGTGCAGCGATTGCCACGCACTTTGGCCTGAACCTGCTGCACTTCGTGTTTTTCACCTACCCCATGCTGGCTTAGGTCTCCTGCGGCTCTTGCCGCCGACGAGGAACGAGGGCAGCGATCGGTTGGGTGCGCCACTGCGATGAAGCGCCGCACACCATCCCGCTCGGTTTTTATGGGTTTATATCCGTTGCTCATTAAAGATGGGTAGACGTCAGGATTTAAATTAAACAAATCCTCAGGTCCGCCGACACCCTGTCAAAGCCTTGCGGATTGACATGACATGCGTAACAACCAGCCCATCACCCAGCGCGAACGGACGTTCCCCGCGCAACAACGGTTGATTTCCACGACTGATGCCAGAGGCGTTATCAATTACTGTAACGACGCCTTCATGGAGATCAGCGGGTTTTCTCGTGACGAGCTGATCGGGGCACCGCACAACCTGGTGCGCCATCCCGATGTGCCTTCTGCGGTGTTCGAACACATGTGGAGCACCCTGAAAAAGGGGCAGCCGTGGATGGGTATCGTCAAGAACCGCTGCCGCAATGGCGACCATTACTGGGTCAATGCGTACGTGACGCCGGTGTTTGAGAACGAGCGTGTGGTGGGCTATGAGTCGGTGCGCATCAAGCCGACGGCCGAACAAATTCTGCGCGCAGAAGGCCTTTACTCCAGGTTGAACCGCGGCAAACCGGCCGTACCGCGCCGTGACCAGTGGTTACCGGTGTTGCAGGACTGGCTGCCGTTTATTCTGGTTAGCCAGTTGAGCTTCATGATTGGTGTTCTGCTTAATTCCAGCTGGGGGTTTGCCTTGGCCGCCCTCCTCTCGATTCCACTGGGGTTGCTGGGCCTAAGCTGGCAACAACGCGGCATCAAGCGTTTGCTGCGACTGGCCGAGCAAACGACCTCCGACCCGCTGATTGCCCAGATGTACACCGACAGTCGTGGCCCGCAAGCGCGCCTGGAAATGTCCATCCTGAGCCAGGAAGCTCGTCTCAAAACCTGCCTCACCCGCCTGCAAGACACCGCCGAGCACTTGAGTGAGCAAGCCCGGCTATCGGATTCTCTGGCGCACAAAAGCTCACTGGGGCTGGAGCGCCAGCGTGTTGAAACAGAGCAAGTGGCCACGGCGGTCAACCAAATGGCCGCGACCACTCAGGAAGTTGCCAGCCATGTACAGCGCACGGCTGACGCGACCCAAGAGGCCAATCGTCTGACCAGCCGGGGCCGTGACATTGCCGGTGAAACCCGCGAAGCCATTGAACGCCTGTCTGTCGTTGTCGGTGAAACCGGAGCCACGGTGACGCAACTGGCCAAGGACAGTGACGAAATAGGCGGCGTAGTTGATGTGATCAAAGGCATTGCTGACCAGACCAACCTGCTGGCCTTGAACGCGGCCATTGAGGCGGCCCGGGCTGGCGAAATGGGTCGCGGTTTTGCCGTGGTCGCCGATGAAGTCCGCCAACTGGCGCAACGCACCAGCACCTCGACCGGACAGATTCACAGCCTGATTGCCAAGCTGCAACAAACCGCCTCAACCGCCGTGCAAACCATGGACGCCGGCCATCGTCAGGCACAGGAAGGCGTGGCGCGGGTGATGGAAGCGGATCAAGCGCTGGTGGGCATCAGTGAAGCGGTGGCGAACATCACCGACATGACGACCCAGATTGCCGCGGCCACCGAGGAACAAAGTGCCGTGGCTGAAGAAATCAGCCGCAACATCAGTACCATCGCCGACCTGGCTGACCAAACCTCTGAGCAAGCTCAGCATTCAGCGAAACTGAGCGAAGAACTGACCCAAACCGTGAACACTCAGTATTCGCTGGTGGAGCGGTTTAACCGCTAAGGCGAGCGGCGGCTGTCGCCGCTTTGGCCTGCTCGATCCACAGGCGTTTTCGCTCCTCAAGCTCCTCGGCTTCCAGCAAGCGGCGTTTATCTTCCGGTGTAAGACTGGCCTGGTACGCCGCCTCTTCTTCGGCTTTTCGCACGGCCGCCGCAGCAAGCGCGGCGGCTAACACTTCTTGCAGGGCTGGGGTGGTCGCGGTGGTTTCGTCGAGGGCTGGCGGTAAAGGCAGTGAATCCAGCAGTTTCAGCTTGCTGCCCGTCTCCTGAGTAAAGGCGCGAACGCTCTGGGTGTCTTCCAGCATCGGCAAGGCTATGCCGGTCAGGGTGTCGATGGCGCTGAATTCAGGCGCCCCGACTTTGCCGCGAAACACCGGCAGCCCCAATGAAGGCATCAACAGCCCGACCAGATAACGCGGGTCACGCCGCTTGATGCTCAAACCCACACTGGCGATAGCGACGGCAACCCCCACCACCTGCCCGGCCCGGGCCAGCAACGACAGCGCCTTGTTGCTCTCGTCGTCGAAGAAAATCGTGCGGTAACGAAAATAGTCGCTGAACGGTTCACGCTCGCCCAGCGACGAATGCATAAACCAGGCGCGGGAATCGTGCACATAGTCATCGAACAGCGTCAGCACTTGCCTGGCCTCATCATTGAGCGGCTGATGGTCCTCGGTGAACAGCCGGAAGTAGGACCAATAACCCGCCCTGCGCAGGTCATTGTACTGCTGGGCTTCGTCCTCTTCGTTGGTCAGATACACCAGCCCGCCGGCGGCCATATTGACGAACCGGCCCAAACTGAACATCTCGGATTTTTCCGGCAACTGCCATTCGGCCAGGTAATCAATGCGGAATTCGTTCATGGCGGCCCTCAGCTGGGTATGGTCCAGCGAGGGCTCAAAAACTTTGGCGGTGTTGATGGCCGTGGGGGTAGACGCACCGATGCGCTGTTCGAAGGCCAGCTTGGTCTTCTCATGCTCCACACGCTCTTCGCGCTCGCTGTCCGACCATTCGGGTAACGGCTGGCCGGAGCGAGCGGCCTGATCTTCTGCCAGCTGCATCCCGTGCAACGCCTCGAATGCCTCGCGCTCTTTAGCGGTCATGTCGGGGCTTTCCCCAGGGTACTTACCGGAGACGTGAGAGAAAGCGGCTGAATCCTCGAACCAGTAACTGGCGTAACGGTGGATGCGCCAACCGGTGATCAGCCCGGCCTGATGTTCCATGGCGGTTTCCAGCGGGCCGGGAATCAAGGTGTTGCGCCAGGTGTTGAAATGTTGGATGAGGGTTTCGGAAACGTCGTAGGACTCCAGGGTTTCATCCTCCATGATCAACCAAGGGCTGCGCTCCCGTTGGTCAGCGTGAAGCGCCTCTCTGGGGGCCTGCAACGGCGCACCTACTTTGTAGGCTTCACTGAACATATGGTGCAAGGCGATTTGCGACAAAACGTCCTGACTGCCCTCCCGTGATTTGCCCTGATCCCCCGGCGGATAGCCGCCGCCCACATCCGAGTGCATGCCTGGGTACAGGTATTCAATGGTGCCATTGCGGTAGGTCGAGGGGCACAGCGGATCGTCAGGTCGCGCTTTGCGCCGTATCGAATCCAGTGGGAAACAGGCGCGCTGCTCATGGGCCGAAACCAGATGCACGCAGCGCTCCAGAAACACTTCCGAATCCGACAGCCGCAGCGAGTCGTCAGCCCAGCCCATATGCCCGCTGGCAAACGGCGCCAGATACGCCACCCCCACTGACGCCACCGTATCGAACAGCCCCATAAAGGCAATGCTGATGGGCAACCCGGCAAACAGGTAGCAGGTTTCACCCTCGACCTCGACCTTGGTCAACGCCTCCAGCCAATTGGCAAACGCCCGCGCTTCGGCAGCACCACGAGAAAAGCCGTACACGTACAGGCGCATGGCCTTGATCAGCGGGGCGGTTTTCAGGCGGTTCTGCAATTCGACCTTTTGTTGCAACTCGCGAATCGGCGCTTCAAGAACTGCCTTGCGGCGAGCATAACCGTCGCTGACAAGTGAAGCCCCCAAGGCATCCATGCCCACAGACGTGCCCATTTTCTGGATAAGTGCGTAGGCAGCTTTGGGGAGAAGAGGTCCTTCATTACAAGCGACCTTCAATACATCCAGCAGCCGGGTCAGCCCCCAGTTAATACGATTTTCGCCTCCGGTGGCCATGCTCAGCCCCGAATCACTCGGCCCGAACTCATGAATTTCCTTGAACTCAGTCCCGACCCCGGGGATGTAATAGCGAAAGAAAGCCTCATCGCTGACAGGGGTTGGGGGCTGACCTTCCATATCACCCAGGCTGGCGTGAAATAAACGCGCCACATTGCTGGTCGTGGGTGGCTTACTCAATTTATCTGACGGCTCATGGTTATTGGTGCCGTCAAAGCACAGCGTAATGTTCAGCACATCCATACACGGCGGACCAACATAAAACCGGCGTGCAGCCCGCGCAGCCCGCTCGGTTTCAATCGCGATCTGACGTTCCACTTTGCGCTGCGCGATGCCGTTATCGGCCACCTGCTGAGGATGCGAAGGTAACAACCCCTTTAAGGGGAATTCCGGGGTCATCGCCAGAGGTTCCGCTGGCGGGCGTTTATGGAGCGTGTTTAAGGAGTCGGACATGTGCTGGGCACTTCCATTCGGCGGGGAAAGTTATAGGGGTGATCCCTGAGACCTTCATAGGTCGGGCTGGCAGAAACCTTGACCTGATCGCATGGCAAGAAATGCACGGTGACCAGCCCCAGTTGTTTGTAAGGCGCTACTTCAACAACGGCTCGATGGCGAGTGTTTTTCTTCCTCATTTCCTTCATTCGTACACGCCAAGCATCAGTAAATAAGGGCTCTGACAAAGAGGCGTAATCGTAAGGCGACGGATCCTTCTCCCACTCCACCACCACCGTCAGCCCTTCGCGCCATTGCACTGGCAACATCGCACAGCACATCTGGCTACGCGGGCCACCGCCGAAGGGGCCGATATTCGGTCCGCCACCGCCGTTTACGCTGAAATGATTGATGGCGGCCGAAGTGTGGTTAACCCCAGAAATCGAAGCCCCCAACATCGTCGGCTGCGACTCGACACAGCCTTGCAGCAACAGGCTGGCCGCCAGCAGCAGATATACGCGGCAAATCATGGTGTCGGGCATGTGCTGGGCACTTCCATTCGGCGGGGAAAGTTATAGGGGTGCCCACTGAGACCTTCATAGGTCGGGCTGGCAGAAACCTTGACCTGATCGCATGGCAAGAAATGCACGGTGACCAGCCCCAGTTGCTTGTAAGGCGCTACTTCAACAACGGCGCGGTGACGGGTGTCTTTCTCACTCAGTTCCTTCATTCGCGCGGTCCAAGCATCTGAAAACAGAGGTTCTGACAAAGAGGCGTAATCGTAAGGCGACGGATCCTTCTCCCACTCCACCACCACCGTCAGCCCTTCGCGCCATTGCACCGGCAACATCGCACAGCACATCTGGCTACGCGGGCCACCGCCATAGGGGCCTAGGTTCGGGCCTCCGCCGCCGTTTACGCTGAAATGATTGATGGCGGCTGAAGTGTGGTTAACCCCAGAAATCGAAGCCCCCAACATCGTCGGCCGCGACTCGACACAGCCTTGCAGCAACAGGCTGGCCGCCAGTATCCAGTGGCCTGCGGATATCATGACGAATGCCCGTAAGCAGCTTTGATCGGGCGCCTAAAAAAAGAGGAGTGACGGCAAGAAAGCAGGCAGAAGGTGGGCATCCATTTCCCTCAATGTAATGGCTGTGAGGGAATGCGGTACTCGAATCCCCCGTCATGGCTGACAGGGAGGAATTAGATGAGAATACAAAACTCTTGTATGTCGGACTGTTCCGTCTGAGACGACAGAAGCATGCTGTTTTGTTGAAACTCGTCTCTGACAAAAGTCGCTAAGGCGCGAGCGCTATTCCAGTGCACGCGGGGAGAACGTCAGTCCCCGTAGGAGCTGACGAGTCGTGCGAGGCTGCGTTCGACGATGCAATCGTCGCAAACGTGATGAACACCGTGGACCTGAAACACCCAGGCTGAATGGGTTTACGACGGCTTCACCGCCGAACGCAGCCTTCGGCAGCGGCGACACGACTCCTGACGCCGCCGATAGTGCGAAAACAGCACGCTACACAAACCGCGCAATGTGATCGGCCGCCGCATCCAGATGCTGTACATGGGTAAAGCCCGAAGCTTTTAGCGGCTTCAAATCATGATCGCCCGCCACTAACCAAAACAGTTCAATGCTCGGCGCCAGCGTGTAGGCCTCAACCGCTTGGCGGCTGCCCAATGCATCGCGTTCGCCCTGAATAATAAGCGTCGGTGTGTGCAGTTCAGCCAAATGCGCCACACGCGGTTTTTCCGGTTTGCCCGATGCGTAAAACGGATAGCCCAAACACACCAGTGCATCCACGGCCAGTTCGTCCGCCACCAGACTGGCCATTCGCCCACCCATGGATTTACCGCCAATGGCCACGCGCCCAGCGACATGCCGTCGCACCTCGGCGTACACCTCACGCCAGCACTCGAGCAACTTGGCCTGTTGGTTAGGCGGCCTTTTGCCACCCTCGAGTCGACGCTGCGCCATGTAAGGAAACTCAAAGCGCAGCACGTTGAGCCCGCGCGCGGCAAGGCGTTCAGCCATGCCGGTCATCCAGTCGCTGTCCATCGGTGCACCCGCACCGTGAGCCATTATCAGCGTGGTCGGTTCGGCCGTTTTGTGCACGTCAGCCGCTGCATTCCATAACCAGCCCCGATCCTGCACGTACTGCACCCATTGATCCCCGTCAATACCGCCGCCCCTTGCTACGCCCATGCTTGCCTCGCTTTTAGTCTGCCAATAACTCCAGGCGTGCACATGTACTCGCCTGAACCGTGGATGGGGAACCATGAACACTTCAATCAGTACCGCCTACAACTATAAGGTGGTCCGCCAATTTGCCATTATGACGGTGGTTTGGGGCATCGTCGGTATGGGGCTCGGGGTTTTTATCGCCGCGCAGTTGGTCTGGCCCGAACTCAATTTGAATTTGCCCTGGACCAGCTTCGGCCGTCTGCGCCCGCTGCACACCAACGCAGTGATTTTCGCCTTTGGCGGTTGCGCATTGTTCGCGTCCTCCTTCTACACGGTGCAACGCACGTGTCAGGCCACGCTGTTTGCGCCCAGGATTGCGGCCTTTACCTTTTGGGGCTGGCAGTTGGTCATTTTGCTCGCCGCCATCAGCCTGCCCCTGGGCTTCACCAGCTCCAAGGAATATGCCGAGCTGGAATGGCCGATCGACATTTTGATCACCATCGTCTGGGTCGCTTACGCCATCGTGTTTTTCGGCACGATCATGAAGCGCAAGACCAAACACATCTACGTGGGCAATTGGTTCTTCGGCGCGTTTATCGTGACGGTGGCGATTTTGCACATCGTCAATAACCTCGAAATCCCGGTCAGCCTCACCAAGTCCTACTCGCTCTACGGTGGGGCAACGGACGCGATGGTGCAGTGGTGGTATGGCCATAACGCGGTAGGGTTTTTTCTGACAGCGGGCTTTTTGGGGATGATGTACTACTTCGTGCCCAAACAGGCCGAGCGCCCGATCTACTCGTATCGCCTGTCCATCGTGCACTTCTGGGCGCTGATCACCCTGTATATCTGGGCCGGCCCGCACCACTTGCACTACACCGCGCTGCCGGACTGGGCGCAGTCACTGGGCATGGTGATGTCGCTGATTCTGCTGGCCCCCAGTTGGGGCGGCATGATCAACGGCATGATGACGCTCTCGGGCGCCTGGCATAAGTTGCGCAGCGACCCGATCCTGCGCTTTCTGGTGGTGTCGTTGGCCTTCTACGGCATGTCGACTTTCGAGGGCCCGATGATGGCCATCAAGACCGTCAACGCCCTCTCCCACTACACCGACTGGACCATCGGCCACGTTCACGCCGGTGCTCTGGGGTGGGTGGCGATGATTTCGATTGGTGCGCTCTACCACATGATCCCGAAAATCTTCGGACGCCCGCAGATGTACAGCATTGGCCTGATCAACGCGCACTTCTGGGTGGCCACCATCGGCACCGTGCTTTACATCGCCTCGATGTGGGTCAACGGCATCGCTCAAGGCCTGATGTGGCGCGCAGTGAACGAGGACGGCACGCTGACCTACTCCTTCGTCGAAACCCTGGTGGCCAGCCACCCGGGCTATGTCGTGCGCCTGATCGGGGGCGCGATCTTCTTCAGCGGCATGCTGCTGATGGCTTACAACACGTGGCGCACGGTGCGTAACGCCGAGCCCGCTGAAGTCGTTGCCGCCGCGCAGATGGCCTGAGGAGTTCGCCATGAAACATGAAGTGATTGAAAAAAATATCGGCCTGATGCTGTTGCTGATGATTCTGTGCGTGAGCATCGGCGGCCTGACGCAGATCGTCCCGCTGTTCTTTGAAGACGTGACCAACACCCCGGTTGAAGGCATGAAGCCCTACACCGCGTTGCAACTGGAAGGTCGCGACATCTACATCCGTGAAGGCTGCGTGCAGTGTCACTCGCAGATGATTCGCCCGTTCCGCGCTGAAACCGAGCGCTATGGCCACTATTCTGTGGCCGGTGAAAGCGTGTGGGATCACCCCTTCCTGTGGGGTTCAAAACGCACCGGCCCGGATTTGGCACGGGTGGGTGCGCGCTACTCGGATGACTGGCACCGCGCACATTTGTACAACCCGCGCAACGTGGTGCCGGAGTCCAAAATGCCCGCCTACCCCTGGCTGGTCGAATCCCCGGTCGACAGCTCCCACACCGAAACCAAGCTCAAGGTGATGCGCACCCTCGGCGTGCCTTACACCGATGAAGACATCGCCAACGCCAAACAGTCCGTTCAGGGCAAAACCGAGATGGACGCACTCGTGGCCTATCTGCAAGTGCTCGGCACTGCCATCAAGAGCAAGAGGTGAAGGATGGTTCTGGAGATGAGTAGTGGAATGATTCGCGGCCTGGGCACGTTGCTGGTGGCCGTGGCGTTTATCGGCCTGGCACTCTGGGTGTTCAGCCCGCGCCGCAAATCCGAGTTTGAAGACGCCACATTGCTGCCCTTCAAGGACGACCCGCAAGCCCTGAAACACGTCGAGCAAGAGCAAGCGTCGAGGAGTGACAAAGCATGACGACTTTCTGGAGTATCTATATCTGCGTGCTGACCATCGGCACGCTGATAGGCCTGACGTGGCTGCTGGTGGGGACACGCAAAGGCGAAAACAAAGGCGACACCGTCGAGACCATGGGCCATAGCTTTGATGGTATTGAGGAATACGACAATCCGCTGCCCCAGTGGTGGTTTATGTTGTTCGTCGGCACGCTGGTCTTCGGCGTCGGCTATTTGATCCTCTATCCCGGCCTTGGCAACTGGAAAGGTCTGCTGCCGGGTTACGAGAATGGCTGGACGGGGGTTCACGAGTGGCAAAAGGAAATGGACAAGGCGGATGCCCGCTTCGGTCCGATTTTCGCCAAATATGCCGCCATGCCCGTGGAAGAGGTGGCACAAGACCCACAAGCGCTGAAAATGGGCGGTCGCCTGTTTGCCTCAAATTGCTCGGTGTGCCACGGCTCAGATGCCAAGGGTGCCTATGGCTTCCCTAACCTGACTGACAGCACCTGGCGTTGGGGCGGCGACGCCGACACCATCAAGGCTTCCATACTGGGCGGGCGCATTGCCGTGATGCCCGCCTGGGGGCCGGTATTGGGTGAAGACGGGGTCAAAAACGTCGCCGCTTACGTGCGTCACGATCTGGCCGGTTTGCCATTGCCCCAAGGCACCTCGGTCGATCTGAATGTAGGCAAGCAAGCCTTCGAGACCACCTGCGTGGCATGCCACGGCGCCAACGGCAAAGGCATGCAGGCGATGGGCGCCCCGGATTTGACAGTGCCCGAAGCCTATATCTACGGCACCAGCCTGGGGCAATTGCAGCAGACCATCCGCCACGGCCGTCAAGGCCATATGCCGGCGCAAAACGAGCTGCTGGGCAACGACAAGGTGCAGTTACTGGCCGCGTATGTGTTCAGCTTGTCACACGGTAATAAAGAGGAAATAAACGCCGAATAATGCCTGACTCGCTACAGAAGCATCCATGGGGTGCTTCTGTAGAGTTGTATACAACCCTGTGAACAATCTCTGGACATTTGTCCCCGCCTCTTTTACTTTCCTCCCCAGTATCGCCCCGCCAATAGCCATCGCCATTGCCCTGAATGCGACGTGTCTTATAGGTCGTCTTGACCTTACTCACCGCATGAAAAGGCCGCAGAACCTGCGTTGGCGCTCAGTCGACGATGCTACGTTGCGTTGCAATACCCCTATGCTTTACCCATACTTGCGCCGCTTTTTTACCCCTAAAAAATATAAAACCGTGGAACCTTAGAATGAGCACAGCAATCAGTCCGACTGCTTATAACTATAAGGTAGTCCGCCAGTTCGCCATCATGACGGTGGTCTGGGGAATCCTTGGCATGGGGCTCGGGGTCTTTATCGCGTCACAGCTCGTGTGGCCTGAATTGAACTTTGGCCTGGAGTGGACGACTTTCGGCCGCCTACGTCCGCTGCACACCAACCTTGTGATTTTTGCCTTTGGTGGCTGTGCTCTTTTTGGTACGTCTTATTACGTCGTACAGCGCACCTGCCAGACCCGCCTGATCTCTGATTCGCTGGCCTCGTTCACCTTTTGGGGGTGGCAGGCGGTCATTGTCGGCGCGATCATCACCTTGCCCCTGGGTTACACCACCACTAAAGAATACGCAGAGCTGGAATGGCCTTTGGCGATTTTGCTGGCCATCGTTTGGGTGGCTTACGGCATGGTGTTCTTTGGCACCATCACCAAGCGCAAAACCAAACATATCTACGTCGGCAACTGGTTCTACGGGGCCTTTATTGTGGTCACGGCGATGTTGCACATCGTTAACCACGCGTCGTTGCCAGTCAGTTTTTTCAAGTCCTACTCCGCATACGCCGGTGCGACCGACGCCATGATTCAGTGGTGGTATGGCCACAACGCAGTAGGGTTTTTCCTGACAACAGGCTTTCTGGGCATGATGTATTACTTCGTGCCCAAACAAGCTGAACGTCCGATCTACTCATATCGCTTGTCCATCGTGCACTTCTGGGCGCTGATCACCCTGTATATCTGGGCCGGCCCGCACCACCTGCACTACACCGCGCTGCCGGACTGGGCTCAATCGCTGGGCATGGCCATGTCGATCATCCTGCTGGCACCCAGCTGGGGCGGCATGATCAACGGCATGATGACCCTGTCGGGGGCCTGGCATAAGTTGCGCACCGACCCGATCCTGCGCTTTCTGGTGGTGTCACTGGCCTTCTACGGCATGTCGACCTTCGAAGGCCCGATGATGGCCATCAAGACCGTCAACGCCCTCTCCCACTACACCGACTGGACCATTGGCCACGTACACGCGGGGGCATTGGGCTGGGTCGCAATGATTACGATCGGCTCCATGTACCACATGATCCCGAAAATCTACGGCCAGAAGCAGATGTACAGCGTCGGCCTGATCAACGTGCACTTCTGGCTGGCGACCATTGGTACCGTGCTGTATATCGCCTCGATGTGGGTCAACGGCATCACTCAGGGGTTAATGTGGCGTGCGATCAACGAAGACGGCACGTTGACCTACTCATTCGTCGAAGCCCTGCAAGCCAGCCATCCGGGCTTTATCGTTCGCGCACTGGGTGGGGCCATTTTCGCCAGCGGCATGCTGTTCATGGCGTATAACGTCTGGCGCACCGTCCGGGCATCGAACCCGGTAGAAGCAGAAGCAGCGAGCCAGATCGCTGTCGTGGGAGTCCACTGATGAAGCACGAAGCAGTCGAGAAAAATATCGGCCTCATGGCGTTGTTGATGGTCATTGCCGTCAGCATCGGGGGCCTGACCCAGATTGTTCCGCTGTTTTTCCAGGACGTCACCAATAACCCGGTCGAAGGCATGAAGCCGCGTACCGCGCTGGAACTGGAAGGCCGCGATGTCTACATCGCCAACGGTTGTGTGGGCTGTCACTCGCAAATGATACGGCCGTTCCGAGCCGAAACAGAACGCTATGGCCACTATTCCGTGGCCGGTGAAAGTGTCTGGGATCATCCCTTCCTGTGGGGCTCCAAGCGCACCGGCCCAGACCTGGCCCGTGTCGGTGGGCGTTACTCCGATGACTGGCAGCGAGCCCACTTATACAACCCGCGCAACGTGGTGCCGGAATCGATCATGCCGGCTTACCCGTTTCTGGTGGAACGCACCCTGGACGGCAAAGACACGGCCAAAAAAATGGAAGTCTTGCGCACCCTGGGCGTGCCTTACACCGACGAAGACATCGCCGGAGCCAAGGATGCCGTCAAAGGGAAAACCGAAATGGATGCGCTGGTGGCCTACCTTCAGGGCCTGGGCACTCTGATCAAAAGCAAACGGTGATCTGAATGGATATCGGGATGATTCGTGGCCTGGGCACTGTGGTCGTGATGGTGGCTTTTATCGGTTTGGCCTTGTGGGTATTCAGCCCCAAGCGCAAATCGGAATTCGATGACGCAACCCTGTTGCCGTTCAAGGACGATCCTGAAGCCATCAAGCACATCGAACAAGAACAAGCGTCCAGGAGTAACAAAGAATGACTAGCTTTTGGAGCTGGTACATCACCGTCCTCACGCTGGGCACCATTTTCGCGTTGACCTGGTTGTTGCTGGACACCCGCAAGGGACAACGCAGCGAGCAGACCGATGAGAAAGTCGGGCATGCCTACGACGGTATCGAAGAGTTCGACAACCCGCTGCCCAATTGGTGGTTCTGGCTGTTTGTGGGCACCATCGTATTCGCCTTGGGGTATCTGGTGCTCTACCCCGGCTTGGGTAACTGGAAAGGCATCCTGCCCGGCTATGAAGCGCTGGACACCAAAAATGACACGGCTTTTGCCAATGGCCAGACCGGCTGGACGGGCGTGCATGAGTGGGAAAAGGAAATGGCCAAAGCGGACGCTAAATACGGGCCGATCTTCGCCAAATTCGCCGCCATGCCCATAGAAGAGGTCGCCAAAGACCCGCAAGCCCTGAAAATGGGCGGTCGGCTGTTTGCCTCCAACTGCTCGGTGTGTCACGGCTCCGATGCAAAAGGTGCCTATGGCTTCCCCAACCTGACCGACGCTGACTGGCGCTGGGGCGCTACCCCCGACAAAATCAAGGAAAGCATCATGGCCGGGCGCCATGCAGTAATGCCTGGCTGGTCAGAGGTCATTGGTGAACAAGGTGTCAGCGATGTTGCCGCGTATGTATTGACCCAGCTCGATGACCGCAAACTGCCTGAAGGGGTGAAGGCTGACCCGGCCAAGGGGCAAGCTCTGTTCGCCACCAACTGCGCGGTTTGCCACGGCCCCGAAGGTAAAGGCAACCCACTGATGGGCGCGCCAGATCTGACGCATCCGGGCGCTTTTATCTACGGATCAAGCTTCGCTCAATTGCAGCAGACCATTCGTTACGGCCGTCAGGGTCAGATGCCTGCTCAAGCGCAGTTACAAGGCAATGACAGGGTTCACCTGCTGGCGGCCTATGTCTACAGCCTGTCTCATGGCGAAAGCGCCAAAGCGCAGGAGTAGAAAGTCAGTTATCGCACTGAAAACGGCTCCCCGTTGCGGAGCCGTTTTGTTACAGGCTGCTTTTTCAGTTGCACCACAAACGCCAAGAGTAGTAACGTTTCTACATTATCAGGTTAGGGAGGTTTTCCTCATGGCTATCACCACCATTTCAAGTCGCGAATTCAATCAAGACACAAGCGGTGCCAAAAAAGCCGCCCAGCAAGGGCCTGTTTACATCACCGATCGTGGCCGCCCTGCTCATGTACTGCTATGCATGGAGGAGTACCAACGACTGACCGGCCTGAATACCAGCATCGTCGACCTGCTTGTCATGCCTGATTCGGCGCCGGTTGAATTTGAACCCGAACGCGCAGCCATCACGCCGCGCTCCCTGGATTTTTAATGTTCTTACTCGACACCAATGTGATCTCGGAGCTTCGTAAACCCCAGGCTGACCCGGCAGTGGTTGCCTGGGCGCATGGCGTTGAGGCGTACAAACTGTATATATCCGCCATCACCTTGCTTGAAATCGAAACAGGCATATTGCGCTTGGAACGGCGCGACACAGCGCAGGCAGCCATCTTGCGTACCTGGCTTGAAGGTCATGTGATTCCCGCCTTCGCAGGCCGTGTGCTGTCGATTGACAGTCATGTTGCGCGCCGTTGCGCCCGCCTGCATGTCCCGGACCGCGGCAACGAGTGCGATGCCCTGATCGGCGCCACAGCACTGGTTCATGGCATGACCCTGGTCACTCGCAACGCCAAGGATTTCTGCTTCGAGGGCGTTCGCGTGATCAACCCCTGGGAGCTTTGAATCAAGCCTTTCGACCCTCGGTCAGTGCACGAAGTCAATTGATCCACGTCATCATTTTGAGCAATCGCTACACCAAACTTGCACCCCCGTGAACGCGACCAAAGGTCGCACCCCTGCGCTGGATTCACGCAGGTATCATTACGCCACTGCACCACCTTCTGACCGCGGTTGGCATGTACTGACCGAGGCATTTTCCACTGCCGTGGGACGACCCAATGAGCAACCAGATTCCTGCCAACGATGTCACTGCATCTGCTGAAAAAACACCGCAGACCGTCGACCTTTACGCGCCCCGAGAGAAGATTTATACCCGAGCCTTCACCGGTTTCTTCCGCAATCTGCGCATGGTCGGTGGCGCATTTCTGTTCTTGCTGTATTTCGGCACGGTCTGGCTGAACTGGGGCGGTCACCAGGCGGTGTGGTGGAACCTTCCCGAGCGTAAATTCTTTATTTTTGGTGCAACGTTCTGGCCACAGGATTTCATCCTGCTATCGGGCCTGCTGATCGTCGCCGCCTTTGGCCTGTTTTTTATTACGGTGTACGCCGGGCGTGTGTGGTGCGGCTATACCTGCCCGCAAAGCGTGTGGACATGGGTCTTCATGTGGTGCGAAAAGGTCACAGAAGGCGACCGCAACCAGCGTATCAAGCTCGACAAGGCGCCCATGAGCGCCAACAAGTTCCTTCGCAAACTCGGCAAACACAGCCTGTGGCTACTGATCGGCTTTGTCACCGGCATGACCTTTGTCGGCTACTTCTCGCCCATTCGCGAACTGGTCATCGAATTCTTCACCGGCCAGGCCGATGGCTGGGCGTATTTCTGGGTCGGCTTTTTCACTCTGGCCACTTACGGCAATGCCGGCTGGCTGCGCGAACAGGTGTGCATTTACATGTGCCCTTATGCGCGTTTCCAGAGCGTCATGTTCGACAAGGACACACTGATCGTCTCGTATGACCCACGGCGTGGCGAGCAGCGCGGCCCGCGCAAAAAAGACAGCGACTACAAGGCCCAGGGTCTGGGCGACTGTGTCGACTGCACCTTGTGCGTGCAAGTCTGCCCTACCGGTATCGACATTCGCGACGGCCTGCAAATTGAATGCATAGGCTGCGCGGCCTGCATCGACGCCTGTGACAGCATCATGGACAAGATGAACTACCCACGCGGGCTCATCAGCTACACCACTGAACACAATCTTTCGGGGCAGAAAACCCACACACTTCGCCCACGCCTGATCGGCTATGCCGTGGTGTTACTGGCCATGATGGGCCTGCTGGCCGCAGCATTTTTCACCCGCTCGCTGGTCGGGTTTGATGTCAGTAAAGACCGGGTGCTCTACCGCGAAAACGCACAAGGCCGGGTCGAAAACGTCTACAGCCTGAAAATCATGAACAAAGACCAGCACGACCATACGTACGTGCTGGAGGCCACCGGCCTGCCTGATCTGAAACTGCAAGGCAAACGCGAAATCCAGGTCGCAGCCGGCGACATTGTCAGCCTGCCGGTCGAGCTGTCGGTTGCACCCGAGCAGCTGCCGTCCAGCACCAACGAGGTGTTTTTCATCCTCAAGGATGCCGACAACCCCGACATCAACGTCAAAGCCAAGAGCCGCTTCATCGGCCCACTCATCAGATAAGAGAAACTGTCATGCCCGCAGCAAACGGCTCCAGCCCTTGGTACAAGCACATTTGGCCGTGGATCATCATTGCCATTCTTGCCTGCTCGGTGACCTTGACCCTGTCGATGGTGACGATCGCCGTCAATAACCCGGATCACTTGGTCAACGACAACTACTACGAAGCCGGTAAAGGCATCAACCGCTCACTGGATCGCGAGATGCTCGGCCAGACGCTGCAACTGCAAGCCAAGCTGCGTCTGGACGAAATGACCGGAGAAGTGGTGTTGCTGCTCGAAGGCAACAGCCACCCAGCCATGCTGGAGCTGAACCTGATTTCACCGACACAACCGGAAAAAGACCGCCGCATCAGCCTCAAACAAAGCCCTTCGGAGCCGGGGCGCTACACCGGCCAACTGGATGACAAGGTTGAAGGGCGCCGCTTCGTTGAATTGCTGGGTGTCGAGAACGGCAAGACCTGGCGCCTGTTCGAAGAAGAAGAGGTCGATCACGACAAAGACCTGATGCTGGGTGATGAGCCGATTCAAGGCGCCGAAGTTCATCACTAACAACACCCCATCGCGAGCCTGCTTGCGCCCCCCTTTCGCGAAAGAGCGCCATGACCACTCCTGTTACCTGCTACCACTGCGCCCTGCCCGTTCCGTCCGGCAGCCAGTTTACGGCTGTCGTATTGGGCCACATTCGCGAATTTTGCTGCCCGGGCTGCCAGGCTGTGGCCGAAGCCATCGTGGCTGGCGGACTCGAAAGCTATTACCAGCACCGCAGTGAAGCCTCTGCCAACCCTCAAGCGCTCCCCCTGCAACTGAGCGAAGAACTGGCGCTGTACGATCGCCCCGAGGTGCAACAGCCCTTTGTGCGACACACCGATGAACAGGCCGAAACGACCTTGCTGATGGAGGGCATCAGTTGTGCCGCCTGCGGCTGGCTCATCGAAAAAGACCTGCTGCGTCTGCCCGCTGTCAGCGAGGCGCGGCTTAACCTGACCAATCACCGCCTGCATGTGCGCTGGAATGACCGCCAGTTGCCACTGAGTGAAATACTCCGCGAGCTGCGCCATATCGGTTATGCCGCGCACCCCTATCAGGCGGATCGAGCTACCGAGCAACTGGCCAGCGAGAACCGGCGGGCCTTGCGCCAGCTGGGGGTGGCCGGGCTACTGTGGTTTCAGGCAATGATGGCAACCATGGCCACCTGGCCCGAATTCAACACCGACCTCAGCCCCGAGATGCACACCATCCTGCGCTGGGTGGCGCTGTTTCTCACCACACCTATCGTGTTCTACAGTTGCGCGCCCTTTTTCAAAGGCGCGATGCGCGACCTGCGCACCCGGCACCTGACCATGGACATCTCGGTTTCACTAGCCATTGGCAGCGCCTATATCGCGGGTATCTGGACCGCGATCACCGGGGTCGGCGAGCTGTATTTCGATGCAGTCGGCATGTTCGCCTTGTTTTTGCTGGCCGGGCGCTATCTGGAACGCCGCGCCCGCGAGCGCACCGCGGCGGCCACCGCACAACTGGTTAACTTGCTGCCCGCTTCTTGCTTACGCGTGAGCGAAGACGGCCAGAGCGAACGCATCCTGCTGAGCGAACTGAACGTCGGCGACACCGTATTGGTTCACCCCGGAGCGACGCTGCCGGCCGACGGCAAGATTCTCGAAGGCGTGACCCGCATTGACGAATCCGTACTGACCGGCGAATACCTGCCGCAACCCCGTGGCGCAGGCGATGCCGTGACCGCAGGCACGTTGAATGTCGAAGGGGCCCTGACTGTTGAAGTGTTGGCACTGGGTCAAGACACTCGCCTGTCGGCCATTGTGCGCTTGCTGGATCGCGCCCAGACCGAAAAACCACAGCTCGCTGAAATTGCTGACAAAGCTGCGCAATGGTTCCTGCTGTTTTCGTTGATTGCGGCACTTGTGATTGGCCTCCTGTGGTGGCAGCTCGATCCCACGCGAGCCTTCTGGATTGTACTGGCCATGCTGGTAGCCACCTGCCCTTGCGCCTTGTCCTTGGCGACTCCGACTGCCCTCACTGCTGCCACTGGCACCCTGCATAAACTGGGGTTGCTGCTGACTCGCGGGCACGTGATCGAAGGTTTGAACCAGATTGATACGGTGA
The DNA here is from genome assembly GCF_022496705.1 of Pseudomonas sp. TMW22091. Classification (NCBI taxonomy): domain Bacteria; kingdom Pseudomonadati; phylum Pseudomonadota; class Gammaproteobacteria; order Pseudomonadales; family Pseudomonadaceae; genus Pseudomonas; species Pseudomonas sp. TMW22091. The sequence continues at coordinate 90,082 of NZ_SCFI01000014.1, read as the reverse complement.
TTTTCGACAAAACCGGCACCCTCACCGAAGGCCGTCTGGCCTTAAGAGCCATCCACCCCTTGCGTGAGCTGGACAGCGAGCAGTGCCTGAGTCTCGCCGCAGCCCTCGAAAACCGTTCCGAACACCCTATCGCCCGCGCTTTTGGCCGCGCCCCGCAAGCCGCCGAGGACGTGCTTAGCACACCCGGGCTGGGCCTCGAAGGCCGGGTCGGTGAACAGCGCTTGCGTATCGGCCAGCCGGCGTTCGTCTGCGAACTGAGCCACGACGTCGTACCGGCCCTGCCAGATGAGCCCGGTCAATGGCTGCTGCTGGGCGACACCCAGGGGGCCCTGGCCTGGCTGGTGCTCGATGACCGCCTGCGGGCTGATGCACCTGCCCTGGTAGCGGCGTGCAAGGCCCGCGGCTGGCATACGCTACTGCTCTCCGGGGACAGCTCGCCTATGGTCGCCAGTGTGGCCAACACGCTGGGCATTGATGAAGCACTGGGCGGGATGCGCCCCGATGACAAATTACAGGTACTGCAACGCTTGCATGCCCAAGGCCGCAAAGTTCTGATGCTGGGTGACGGGGTGAACGATGTGCCCGTGCTGGCGGCTGCCGACATCAGCGTAGCGATGGGTTCAGCCACTGACCTGGCCAAAACCAGCGCCGATGCAGTGTTGCTGTCCAATCGTCTGGAGGCGTTGGTGCAAGCGTTCAGTCTGGCTCGGCGCACGCGCCGGGTCATCATCGAAAACCTGCTGTGGGCCGGGCTGTACAATGGCCTTATGCTGCCCTTTGCAGCGCTCGGCTGGATCACCCCCGTCTGGGCCGCCATCGGCATGTCGATCAGCTCGTTGACGGTTGTGCTCAATGCCTTGCGCCTGACCCGCCTGCCGGATCAGGCGCCCACCCGCCCCACCGCAGAGGCCCGCCCGCAAGCGGCCTGAACCCGTAGCTTGGAGCCTCTATGCCAGCGCTTTACATCATGATTCCGGCGGCCTTGTTGATTGTCGCCATCGCGATCTACATCTTCTTCTGGGCGGTGGACAGCGGCCAGTACGACGACCTGGACAGCCCGGCGCACAGCATCCTGTTTGATGAACAGGACCCCCAGCACACGGCGGCTGTCGAAGAAGCCAGGCGCCAGCATCCTGCGCCCGCTCAGGACAACGACACCTCGGCGCCACCCCATGCTTGAGCTCGCCCCCCTACTGGTATCGGCAGTGATACTGGGGCTGCTGGGCGGCGGCCATTGCCTGGGCATGTGTGGTGGCTTGATGGGCGCTTTGACAATGGCCATTCCCAAAGAGCAACGCAGCCGACGCTTCAGGCTGTTGTTGGCGTACAACCTGGGCCGAATTCTCAGCTATGGGTGCGCAGGTTTGCTGCTGGGGCTGGCCGGGTGGGCGGTCGCCAACAGCCCCGCAGCCCTGTTCATGCGCCTGCTGGCCGGGTTACTGCTGATCTGCATGGGCCTGTACCTGGCCGGTTGGTGGAGCGGACTGACCCGCATCGAACGTATGGGACGCGGCCTGTGGCGACATATTCAACCCGTGGCCAACCGGCTGCTGCCGGTATCGAGCCTGCCCCGCGCCTTGCTGCTGGGTGCACTGTGGGGCTGGCTGCCGTGCGGGTTGGTGTACAGCACCCTGATCTGGTCAGCCAGCCAAGGCAACGCGATGGATAGCGCCTTGCTCATGCTGGCGTTCGGCCTTGGCACATGGCCTGTATTGCTCGCCACCGGGCTTGCTGCCGAGCGGGTCACGGCGCTGTTGCGCAAGCGCAGCGTACGCATGGCCGGGGGTTTGCTGGTCATTGCCTTCGGTATCTGGACCCTGCCCGGCCCACACCAGCATTGGTTGATGGGCCACTGATACACATCAGCCGTTGATGCATATCAAGGCCTGACCCATTTCCAGCCCCTAGAATCCAGAGCATTGACAGCCATCCCAGGGGAATGCCCGCATGCTCGACGCCATTCGTTGGGACTCAACTTTAATTCGCCGCTACGATATTGCCGGGCCCCGCTACACCTCATACCCGACGGCGGTGCAGTTCAATAATCAGGTCAGCCCCTTCGACCTGTTGCATGCTCTGCGCGAAAGCCGCAAGGCGCTGCGCCCGCTGTCGCTGTATGTGCACGTGCCCTTTTGCGCCAATATTTGCTACTACTGCGCCTGCAACAAGGTCATCACCAAAGACCGTGGTCGAGCGCAGCCTTACCTGCAACGACTGGAACAAGAAATCCATAAAGTCGCCTGCCACCTTGACCCCAGACAAAAAGTTGAACAATTGCACTTTGGCGGGGGCACACCGACGTTTCTCAGCCACGATGAGCTGCGCCAGCTGATGCTGACATTGCGCAAACATTTCAACTTGCTGGATGACGACTCGGGCGATTACGGCATCGAAATCGATCCGCGAGAAGCTGACTGGTCAACCATGGGCCTGTTGCGCGAGCTGGGTTTCAACCGCGTCAGCATTGGCCTGCAAGACCTCGACCCGCAAGTGCAGCGCGCCGTGAATCGCCTGCAAAGCATGGAAGAAACCCGCGCGGTGATCGACGCTGCCCGCACCTTGCAGTTTCGCTCGATCAATATTGACCTGATCTATGGGTTGCCCAAACAAACCCCGCAAGCCTTCGCGCATACCATCGAAGAAGTGATCAGCCTGCAGCCGGATCGTTTGTCCGTATTCAATTACGCGCACTTGCCCGAGCGCTTCATGCCACAGCGGCGGATCAACCCTCTGGAGCTGCCCTCACCCGCTGAAAAGCTACAGATGCTTGAGCACACCATTGAGCAATTGACCCGCGCCGGTTACCGCTACATCGGCATGGATCATTTCGCCCTGCCGGACGACGAACTGGCCATCGCTCAGGAAGAATCAACACTGCAACGCAATTTTCAGGGTTATACCACCCACGGCCATTGCGACCTGATCGGGCTTGGCGTATCGGCCATTAGCCAGATCGGCGACCTGTACTGTCAGAACAACAGCGACCTGACGCAGTACCAGCACGCCCTGAGCAGCGGTCAGCTCGCCACCAGCCGCGGGCTGGTGTGCAATCAGGATGATCGAATTCGCCGCGAGGTCATTCAACACATCATCTGCAACCTGCACCTGCCGTTCGCCCCTGTAGAACAAGCCTTCAACATCGACTTTCGGGGTTACTTTGCCCCGCAGTGGCCCGCCTTGCAGCGAATGGCAGCCGATGGCTTGATCGCCCTGGACGCTGAACAATTGACCGTGCTGCCCGCAGGCCGATTACTGGTGCGTTCTGTGTGCATGGTCTTCGATGCGTACCTGGAAAAGGCCAATCGAGAACGATTTTCGCGAGTGATCTAAGTGCTTTTAACGTTCATCAACCTGTTAATCCTGCGTGATGCCGCCATGAGACTTAGGTCGCGGCACCGCTATGGTGCACTGGCCTCGACCTCGTGGCTGAGTTACCCTTGCAACTTATGTGTGTTTTCCCACAAGGATTGAAGAAATGTCCGAGCCAGTAAAACTGCGCGCTCATAGTCAGGCCAACTGCAAGGATTGCAGCCTGGCCCCTCTTTGTTTGCCACTTTCGTTGAATCTGGAAGACATGGATGCGTTGGAGGAAATCGTCAAGCGCGGTCGTCCCTTGAAAAAAGGCGAGTTTCTGTTTCGCCAGGGCGATCCTTTTGGCTCGGTCTACGCGGTACGCTCCGGGGCACTGAAGACATTCAGCCTGAGCGACTCGGGCGAAGAGCAAATCACTGGCTTTCATCTGCCCAGCGAGTTGGTGGGTTTATCCGGCATGGGCACAGAGGCGTACCCCGTCTCCGCACAGGCACTGGAGACCACACCGGTATGCGAAATACCCTTTGAGCGTCTGGACGAACTGTCCGTACAACTGCCGCAACTGCGCCGCCAGCTGATGCGCATCATGAGCCGCGAAATTCGTGACGATCAGCAAATGATGTTGTTGCTCTCGAAAAAGACCGCCGATGAGCGGATTGCCACCTTTTTGGTGAATCTGTCGGCGCGCTTCCGGGCTCGCGGCTTCTCTGCAAACCAGTATCGTCTGAGCATGTCGCGCAATGAAATCGGTAACTACCTGGGCCTGGCCGTTGAAACTGTTTCTCGCGTGTTTACCCGCCTGCAAGAAAACGAGTTGATCCAGGCAGAGGGCAAGGAAGTCCATATTCTTGACCCGATCAAGCTATGCGCCTTGGCCGGTGGCTCACTGGAAGTCTGAATTCGTCACGGTCCGGGTTATACTGACGCGCTTAACGCACACCAGGATAGCCCGACCATGGTCGCCGACGATTTTTGCCTCAAACCCTTGATTCGCCCTGTAGTTGACTTCCCTAAAAAGGGCGTCATTTTCCGCGATATCACGCCGCTGTACCAATCACCACGTGCCATGCGTGTCATCGCCGATACCTTTATCCACCGTTACGTCGAGGCTGATTTCAGCCACATCGGCGCAATGGACGCGCGCGGCTTTCTAATCGGTTCGGTGCTCGCGCATCAGCTCAACAAACCGTTAGTTCTATTTCGCAAGCAAGGGAAGTTGCCTGCTGACGTATTGGCCGAGGGCTATCAGACAGAATATGGCGAAGCCTTTCTTGAAGTGCACGCTGACAGCTTGTGCGAAGGCGACTCGCTGCTGATCGTCGATGACCTGATCGCTACGGGCGGCACACTGATCGCCGCCGCCAACCTGGTACGACGCATGGGGGCGCAGGTGTTTGAAGCCGCCGCCATTATTGATTTGCCAGAACTGGGCGGCTCCAAGCGCTTGCAAGAAATGGGCGTGCCCACCTTCTGCCTGACCGAGTTCTCGCTCACAGAATGATTGATGGCACCTTCACTCTCGTGCTCAAGGCATACAGTACGGTTTCTTGTGTTTGCCGAGAGATCCGCCAGGCAGGAGACGTAGCCTCGCGGAGCTCGTCAACTGCTACGGATTTCGGGATCTAGCGCGCTCTGTTGATCTTGATCTGGCTTTTGATCTATCAGCAACCACGCTGGCCTCACACAGGTTTTGCGCAGCGGGTGACCCCAACGCAAAACGCCCATGGCGTATCAGGCCATGGGCGTTTTGATCGTACCGCTTGAAGCGTGCAGCCTGTTCTCTACGGCCGATAGATAATCGCCGAGCCCCACGACAAGCCCACACCGAAGCCGCTGAGCGCAACGCGCTTCCAGGTGGCGTCCATCACGTGTTTTTCCAGCAGCAGCGGAATGCTCGAAGACACGGTATTGCCGGTCTCGACCATATCCTTGATGAACTTCTCAGGCTCACCCTCAAAACGACGGGCGACCGCATCGACAATCGCCGCACTGCCCTGATGGATGCAGAACGCGTCGATGTCTTGAGAGGTCAAGTTCGACTCTTCCATCAGCTCATGCAAGTGCGCAGGCACTTTAAGCAGCGCAAAGTTGAACACCTGACGACCGTTCATAAAGAACACGCCATCGCTGACCTTCAAGTGCGGCGCCCCGGAGCCGTCGGTGCCGAACTTGGCCTTGCCCAGCTGCCAGGGAGCGTCTTCACCCATCCAGGTAGCCGTGGCAGCGTCGCCAAACAGCATGGTGGTGTTGCGGTCTTCAGGGTCGACGATTTTCGAATACGGGTCGGCAGTGATCAGCAGGCCGTTTTTCAGGCCTGTGGCTTCCATGAAGCCTTTCATCGCGTAAATGCCGTAGACATACCCCGAGCACCCCAGGGAAATATCAAAGGCGGCGACGTGGGTCGGCAGACCCAGCTTGTCTTGAACGATGGCAGCGGTGTGTGGCAAGCCTTCTGCATCACCGTTTTGGGTTACGACGATCAGCGCGTCGATGGATTCGCGCTTGAGCTGCGGATTGTTGGCGAACAGCGCATTGACAGCTTCGACACACAGATCCGAGGTTTCCTGGTCAGCACCTTTGCGCGGCAGGAAGGCCGAGCCAATCTTGCCCAGAATGAATTCTTCGTCCTTGGAGAATTTCGCGCCTTGGGCGTAGTTGTCTACGCCGTCTGCAGGCACGTAACTGGCGATGCTTTTAATGCCAATCATTGTGGCTTCCCAATACTGAATAGCTGGAGATCACCGCTCGAACAATCGAGGGGCGTTAACAATAAAAGGGCTTGAATGGGCGCCTGAAAATACAAAAAAAAGCCCGTAAATGGCTCGGCACCCGCCCGTATGCTGCACACGATACAGTGAGATGCGCGTTGTGACTCACAGGTCACGCTATTTTGTATGGTTTTTCAAAACATTTCGCGCGATACCTGGCGATTCGTAGCAGCTGCCGCAGGCTGCGTCCGATTGCGAAGCGATCGCAAAACCTGCCAGATGTGTGCGACGCCCCCTTCAAATCGCTGAATTTACGACGGCTTCGCCGCCGGACGCAGCCTGCGGCAGCTGCTACGTATTTGAGTGCGTCAGAGCTGGTTAAACAGGCTCAACTGGGCGATTTTGACGAACGCCAGTTGCGAGGCTTCCAACATGGCTTTCTGGAACGCCAGATCAACCGACGCACTGGCCATATCGGTATTGCCAATGGCCGACATGGTGGTGTCATTGGCCAGGCCCATGCTGGTGTTGGCGTCCGCCTGAATATCAATGGCGTTAAGGCGCGAGCCAATGGAACCACGCGCTATGTCCACGTGCTCGCTGGCATTGCTCAAATTACCGATGGTAGCGCTGAGCACATCGCGCTGCTTGAGCTTGGCCACCGGATCATTATCGGTGGGTACCAATAGCGCCTTGCGAATCTCGCTGAGTGTGTCCAGAGCACTCTGGTTTTTGTGGTTATCAGCACTCACCACAAATTGGTCGCCCGCCTTGGGCGCATCTGAGAAATCAAATTTAACCCCGGCCGCCGTCACCGAAGTACCGGTCATGGTGCCTTCGGCCAGCGGCTTGCTGTTGGCGCTCAATGGCTGCGCAAACACTTGATATTCGGTGTCGCTAGTGAATTTGATCACCGCCCCGCTGCTGGGGAAGCTGTCACTGTACTTTTTCGTGTCAGCGATACTCGCACTGGTCAATTGCGCCGTAGAGGTATTGCTCGGGGTGCGTGACACATTGAAGCTGTCGGGCTTGGCTTCAAGCGTAAAGGCCTTGTTCTTGGCCAGTGCATCCTGAGCCACAGTGTCCTCAGCGCCGCTGAAATCCATGCCGATATCAAACTGAACGCCGCGCAAGTTGACGCTGTGAGCGCCTTCTTTGGTTGAATCGAACGTCCCGTTACCGGCTATTTCAGAGGTAATGTCCTTACCCGCGCCATCAGTCAAGGTGAACTGAGTGCTGCTGGTGAACGTCAAGGTGTAGGGCTGACCAGCCGTAAACCCTTGGTCATACACCGCCGTTGATGTCACCGTGCCCGCGGTAATAGACACCTTGCCATCATTGACCGCCGGAGGCAGCAGCGTTGCTTGAGTGCGCCCGGTATTCGGGGAGCCTTCCAGAAAACTGCGGGCAGTGTCACTGCCGGCCATCGTGATGGTGTCCGAGACTTTCAGGTTCAGCTGAATGTCATCGCCCTGGTAGGTATAGGTGCCGTCATTGTTGCGCGCATACGGCGGCGTTGAGGTTTTGGAACCCGAAAACATGTAGTTGCCGTCGGCATCCTTGCTGTTAAGCAAGCTGAAGACTTGTTCTTCGATGCCGCCAATTTCATTGGCTATAGAAGAACGGTCGGCATCACTGATAATGCCACCCGCCTGAATGGTCAGGTTTTTAGCCTTTTGCAGCGCCGTATTGATGCTGTCCAGAATGCTTTCCTGATTGTTCAGGGAAGCCTTGATGGTATTCATGTTGGTGCTGTACTGCCCCAGCATGTCTTTTTGCTGCTGCAACAATAACAACTGCGCAGCACCGGCCGGGTCATCACCTGCGGACTGGATGCGCACACCCGAGTCAATCTGGGTCTGGGTTTTCACCACCGACGAAAAATTGTTCTGATAGGTCGCGCTGGTCGACTCATAAAACTGGGATGTGGAAATGCGCATCGTCGAAGGCTCCCTTAAAGGCTGTTGATCAGCGTGGTGAAGGTTTCTTGCGCCGCTTTAATGATCTGCGACGAGGCGGTGTAGTACTGCTGAAACTTGACCAGATTGGACGCTTCTTCATCCAGGTTGACCTGAGACACCGAGTTGCGCACTTCCTTGGCATAGGACAGCGCCGCCGTGTTGGCCGTGGCATCCACTTTCGCCTGGCTGGCCTTGCCGCCCACCGATGAAACCAGTTGGGTGTAAGCCCCCGTCATGCTCACCCCGCCGCCCCCGGCAGTCACCCCAACGGTGGCTTTGGTTTGCAGGTCCAGCAGCAAATTGGCGTTGGTGTTGTCGGCCTTGGCGTCTTTGTTGAACTTGATGTCAAAGCTGTCGCCCTTGCCCGGCGAGCCGCTGAAGGTGGTGTCAAAGGCGATCTGGGTCGTAGTGCCGTCAGCGTTGGTGACGGGCACATTGATCGTTACCTTGTTGCCCTGGCCCGGCACGATGGTGCCCGTGCCGATCTCATCGCCTTTTTCATTCAGTACGCGGTAGCCCTGCGTGCCATTGACCGCTTCGTCAAAGGCAATGCGAACCGGCATTGCGCTTTCAATCTGCGACTGCTTCAGCCCCAAAGCTGCCCCGCCGTAGATATCCAGCGCCGCAGACAGGCTCGGCGTGCTCACAGCGCCGGTGCCGGTGTTCGAGCTGCCTACACTGGCCACCAATGGCGCAGCAAAGGCCAACTGACTCGAATCGGTCATTTGCACGCCGATGGCGCTGGCGCCATTACGGGTGGGGCTGACTTTGAACGTATCGCCCTTGCTCAAATCCCCGCCATTGAGGGTCATCGTAAAACCGTCGATCACGGCGGCCGGTTTTTGATCCAGCTTGAACGAGCCCATGCTGGTGCCGTCCGAGCGCTTGACGGTGTAGTCGTTGTCGCTGCTGAACGTGACTTGATAATCGTAGGTGGTCAGCGCACCGCTGTCGGTAATGCTCACGTCCAGGTTGCCAGAGTTCACATTGTTGCTGGACGAAGCCAGGCTGCGCTGGCTGATGGCCTGCGCGCTGTTGATTTTATTGAACAATGACGAGCCAAACTCGCCATTGGCATCCAGCCCCTGACCCAACTGCGTGTTGATCGCGTCGGCCACCACCATCGCGGTGCGCCCCAGATCATTCATGGCCGGCGCCAGCACGTCTTCGCGATAGCGCAACAGACCGCCGATCTTGCCGCCACTGATCACCGAGGTCACATCGGAGGTGGACTGCGGGTAGTTGATCTGAATGGTGAACTGGCTCTTGTCGACTTTGCCCGGTACCGCCGAAATCGTGTTGGAGGTGCTGCCCTGCACCAGCGACTGGCCCGTCCCCAGCGTCACGTCGTAAACGTTGTCGTGCTCCTGAACTGTCACCCCGACCAGCTCATTGAGGCTGCGAACGGTTTCGTTGCGCGCATCCAGCAGGTCGTTCGGTGTATTGCCGGCGGTGGTCGACTGAGCAATCTGCTTGTTCAACGAGGCAAGGGTCGCCGTGTGCTGGTTAACCAGAGAGCTCAACGTATCGAGCTGGCTGTTGATGCCCTCGTTCTGCTGGTTGAGCTGGGACGAAATCGAGTTGAAGCGGTTGCTCAACGTCTGCGCACTGGTTAGCAGCAACTGGCGTGACGAGGTATTGCCGGGCGCCGCGGCCGAGGTTTGCAGGGCGGTAAAAAAGCTGCTCAACGCGGCCGATACGCCGGTGCTGGAGTCAGACAGCAACTTGTCGACCGAGCCAATCTGATCGAGATAGGCCTGAGCGTCGCCGTTGAGCGAGGTGGTGGTTTGCAACTGGGCGTCGAGGTAGGCGTTGTACACACGGCGCACATCGGCCAGGGTGGTACCGGTGCCGATAAACACCCCGCCCACTTGCTGAGAGGCCGCCGTGCCCTGCACGATCTGCTGACGCGAGTAGCCCGAGGTATTCGCGTTGGCAATGTTGTTGCCCACCGTCGCCAAAGCCCCCTGGCTGGCATTGAGCCCCGACATCCCGATGTTGATCAAACTCGCCATGGTTCAAACCTTATAAATTCGTTAAAGAACCCGTCGAGACGTAGCTCTGGTAGGTCTTCATTTGCTTGGCTATCTGCGAAATCTTGCTCGCATACTCGGGGTCGGTCGCGTAACCGGCCTTTTGCAACTCTCGAACAAACTGCTCTGGTTTATCGGCCGCGTTCAGCACTTCTTTATAACGATTGTTGCTTTGTAACAGCGTGACCAGATCGTGGAAGCTGTCTTGATACGAGTCGTAGGAACGGAAGTCCGCCGTTTCCTTGACCATCTGCCCACCCTTGAATTCGCTGGTGATGGCTCGCGCCTGTGCGCCTTGCCAGTTGCCCGTGGCTTTGATGCCGAACAGGTTGTGGCTGCTGCTGCCGTTTTGCTGGCGCATCACCGATTTGCCCCACCCGGTTTCGAGCGCGGCCTGGGCCACCAGGTACAGCGGGTCCACGCCGATACGGTCGGCCGCCTGTTGCGCCATCGGCAGCATCGTGGCGACAAAGGCATCCGGCGACTCGAACGCTTGCTTGGCCGGCGCCAGCGGGGGCTGCGCCACGGCACGCCCATAAATCTGCATACGCCCTTGCACGCCGTTGGCACTCAGCATGGGCTGGCGACTGCCTTTGAGCACGGCGTCCAGACCCGGCGAGGTACGCCCCGGCACCGTGCCGGTATTGAGGGTCGAGCGCGCCGGGTCGGCAGAAGGCACGATGCCCGCCAGCAGACGATCGGTCAGCTTGCTCGGCAAGGCCAGGCGGCGCTGATTGATCTTGGCCATGTCATTTTGATGACCCCCTTCGGCCGCAGCAGGCGCGGCTACCCGCGCACTCCACAAGGCACGCTGCCCCGAGGCGCGAACGAACGGGCTGGTGGTGGTGGTCGCCGCCACCGTCGTTGGCGCAGGTGTTTTGGCTTCGTTTGTCAGCGCCGTGGTCACCACGGCATCGCCCGGCGCAGTGGGCTTGTTCTTCGACATCTGGCGCATCAAGACGTCGGCCAGACCAATGCCGCCGCCCTGCCGGGATAACGTCACCGACAATTGCTGGTCGTACATCTCTTGATACTGCTTGGCGGCCGGGGTATTGAGCGGGTTGTCCTTGCCCAGCACCTCGTTGGCCGAGCGCATGGACTTGAGCATTTCATTGAGGAACAGGGACTCGAACTCCTGCGCCACCTTGCGCATATTGCTGTCGCTTTCGCGATCACCCACTTTCAGGCTGTTGAGCCGGTTCAGGTCGGTAAACGCCCCCGAATCGCTGCTACTGACGCCGCGCTTGCTCAAGTCCATAACGTCAGCCTCAAATCACGATCAGGTCGGCTTGCAACGCACCGGCCTGTTTAAGCGCTTCGAGAATCGCCATCAAATCTCCTGGCGCCGCACCCACCTGATTTACCGCCCGGACAATTTCATCCAGGGTGGTGCCCGGGCCGAACTTGAACATCGGCTTGGCTTCTTGCTGAGCGTTGATGCGTGAACGCGGCACCACCGCCGTCTCGCCGTTGGACAGCGGGCCGGGCTGGCTGACAATCGGATCTTCGGTAATGGTGACGGTCAGGCTGCCGTGCGTCACGGCGGCCGGCGACACTTTGACGTTCTGGCCAATCACGATAGTGCCGGTGCGTGAGTTGATGATGACCTTGGCCACCGCCTGCCCCGGATCGACCTCAAGATTTTCCAGAATCGACAGGTAGTCGACCCGCTGGCTTGGGTCCAGCGGTGCGGTCACGCGCACCGAGCCTCCATCAATCGCCTGCGCCACACCGGGGCCGAGCAAGTCGTTGATCTTGTCGACAACGCGCTTGGCCGTGGTGAAGTCGGAGCGGTTAAGGTTCAACGTCAGGCTATTGCCCTGATTGAAACCACTGGGCACGGCCCGCTCAACCGATGCACCGCCCGGAATACGCCCGGCTGACGGCACGTTAACGGTGATTTTCGAGCCGTCGCGACCTTCGGCATCAAACCCGCCCACCACCAGATTGCCTTGCGCCACGGCGTAAACATTGCCGTCAATGCCCTTGAGCGGCGTCAGCAACAGCGTGCCGCCGCGCAGGCTTTTGGAGTTGCCGATGGAGGACACGGTGATGTCGATCACCTGACCCGGCTTGGCGAAAGCGGGCAAGTCGGCGCTGATGGACACCGCCGCGACGTTTTTCAACTGCACAGTACCGGTGCCTGCGGGCACCTTGATGCCGAACTGCGACAGCATGTTGTTGAACGTCTGCAAGGTGAACGGGGTTTGCGTGGTCTGGTCGCCTGTACCGTTAAGTCCGACCACCAGGCCATAACCAATCAATTGGTTGGAACGCACGCCGGAAATGCTGGCAATGTCTTTCAACCGCTCGGCGTGAACACCCAGTGAGGTCGATAACAGCAAGAGCGCTGCCAGCAAATGCTTGAGGTTGGACATGGAGGCCATCACCTAGAACGGGAACAGTGGGCTAAGGAAGAAACGGTCGAACCAGCCCGGCTGGCTCGCATCGGCAAATGAACCGGTGCCCGAATAGGTAATGCGTGCATCGGCCACCCGGGTCGAAGACACCGTGTTGTCGGTGGCGATGTCATCGGCGCGCACCAGCCCGGCAATACGCACCAGCTCGTCACCGGTGTTGAGGGTCATCCACTTCTCACCCCGTACCGCGATGATGCCGTTAGGCAACACATCGGCCACGGTCACGGTGATTGAGCCCGTCAGGCTATTGCCCTGCCCGGCCTTGCTGTCGCCCTTGGTCGCACGGCTGCCGCTGTAACCGGCATCCAGGCTCAAGTCACCTCCGCCCAGCGGGTTGTTAGTGGTCAGACCGCCACCAAACAAAGACGTCAGGCCGATGCTGGTGTTGCTGTTTTTACCAATGGCCGAGTTGGCGTTTTTGCTCGCCTGAGTTTTCTCGTTCAGGGTAATGGTGATGATGTCACCGATGCGAAACGCCTTGCGGTCGCTGTACAGGTTCTGTTCAAAGCCTGCCTGGTAAATCGAGCCGTTGTTAGCCGCTGCCGGCAGCGGCGTGCGCGGCAGTACAGGGGCATAGTACGGATCGTTAGGGCGTGGCGGCGGGCTGACACAGCCTGCCAGAAATGTGACCGCACCCAGTGCCAGAACAGAATACAAGCGCTTCATGACCTCTCCCGCTTTTACGTAATTACAGATTTTGCGTAACAAACGACAACATTTGATCGGCGGTGGAAATCACTTTGGAGTTCATCTCGTAAGCACGCTGCGTGGTGATCATGTTGACCATCTCTTCCACGGTGCTGACGTTCGAGGTCTCAAGGGTGCTCTGCATGGTCAAGCCAAAACCGTTGAGGCCTGGCGTGCCGATTTGCGGCGCGCCGCTGGACGCGGTTTCAAGGAACAGATTGCCGCCCTGAGCCTGCAAACCGGCCGGGTTGATAAAGTCGGCGGTCTGCAAGTTGCCAATCACCTGTGCTGCCGGGTTGCCGGCAATGGTGACGGATACCGTGCCGTCCTGACCGACCGTAAAGGTCTGGGCATCTGCCGGCACCACAATCGCCGGCTCAAGGGCAAAACCGTTGGCAGTCACGATCTGGCCATTGGAGTCCAGATGGAAGGTGCCGTCGCGCGTGTAAGAGGTTGTACCGTCAGGCTGCATGATCTGGAAAAAGCCCCGGCCATTGATCGCCATGTCCAGGGGCTGGTCGGTGGTTTGCAGGCTGCCCGTCGAGAAGTTCTTCTGGGTACCGACAATCCGCACCCCGGTGCCCACTTGCAGGCCGGACGGCAGTTCGCTGTCCTGGGTGGACTGAGCACCCGGCTGGCGTTTGATCTGATACAACAAGTCCTGAAACTCGGCGCGATCACGTTTGAAACCCGTGGTCGATACGTTGGCCAGGTTGTTGGAAATTGTCGTCAGGTTGGTGTCTTGTGCAGCCAAACCGGTTTTTGCAACCCACAGTGCTGGAAGCATCGTGCTCTCCTCGCGCGCCAGTTTTTCGGCGCAGCGTTTAAGTTATTAGCTCATTGCCAGGACGCGGGTCATGGCTTGATCGTCTTCTTTGGCGGTGTTCATCATTTTGATGTGCAGTTCAAACTGCTTGGACAAGGCCAGCACCGAGGTCATCTCATCGACGGCATTGACGTTGCTGGCCTCCAGAAAGCCCGACACCACCTTCACATTGGCATCGGCCACCGCCGGTTGACCGTTGTTGGTATGGATCAGACCATCAAGGCCTTTGCTCATGGTCTTGAGGTCGGGTTGAACCAGCTTGATACGGTCGACCTGAGCCATGACCTGCGGGCCTTCACCCTGGGCACGGATCGAAATGGTGCCGTCTTCGCCGACTTCGATTTGCTGCTGGGGCGGCACGGCAATAGGCCCGCCATTGCCCATGACCGGCATGCCATTGCCCGCACGCAGAATGCCCAATGCATCGACATTCATGCTGGCCGTTCGCACATAGGCTTCACTGCCATCGGGCGCCTGTACCGCCAGCCAACCGTCGCCAGAGACCGCCACATCCAGATCACGACCGGTTTCGACCATTGCACCGGGGCTGAAATCGGTGGCCGGCCGTTCGCTCAAGGCGAAGGCACGTGCCGGGAAGCTGTCGCCAAACACCGGCATGGAGCGCGCTTGCTCAAGGTCGCGTTGAAAACCGTTGGTCGAGATGTTCGCCAGATTGTTGGCATGCGCCTTTTGCGCCAGTGCGTTCTGACTGGCGCCGGTCATTGCCACATAAAGGTACTTGTCCACAGTCTTTCCTCTGTCTGACGGACGCTTGCCGCCCACCGCTGTACTACAGAGCGTCTAGCAATTTGCGCACCAACTTTTTTTTGACGGTAGTAAAGGCTTGTGTGGCGGGGTTATGGCGGATTGTGCGAGGCACGGAAGGCAGGTCAAAGACAGAAAAACGGCGGGGTTATGCCGGTTGCGGCAAGGGATGTCCTGGTGGAGACCGCTAAACCCTCACCCTAACCCTCTCCCAGAGGGAGAGGGGACTGAATTGTGGTGTGGTCACGATTAGCGACTCGCCTCGATCAAGCCCCCTCTCCCTCTGGGAGAGGGCTGGGGTGAGGGTCTCGGGTCATCACTCCCTGCCCGGCTTGATAATCTCGTGCTCGCGCAATTTATTGGCGATGGTCGTATGCGACACCCCCAGCCGCTTGCCCAGCAGGCGACTGCTCGGGTGCTCGAGATACAACTGCTCAAGTACCGCTTTTTCAAATCGCCCGACTATCTGGTCCAACCCGCCGTGCAGCGAAAACTCACCCAACGGCTGCTGCACACCGTAATCAGGCAGGCGTATATGCTCAGCCTTGACCACCCCGCCGTCGCACAATGACACCGCCTGAAACAGCACGTTTTCCAGTTGGCGGACATTGCCCGGCCAATGGTAATGACTCAGGCGTTCCATCGCGGCAGGCGCCAGACGCGGCAACGGGCAACCAATCTGGCGACTGGCCTGATCCAGAAAGTGCTCGACCAAAGGCTCCAGCCCGTCCAGGCAATCACGCAACGGCGGAATGTGCAGCGACAACACATTAAGCCGATGGTAAAGATCCTGACGAAATTCACCGCGCGCACACAGCTCCGACAAATCAACCTGCGTGGCGCACATCACCCGCACATCGAGGTAAACCTCTTCGTCGCTGCCGACCCGGCGAAAGCAACCATCCTGCAAGAACCGCAAGAGTTTGACCTGCAACCGCGGGCTCATTTCCCCCACACCATCCAGAAACAGCGTACCGCCCGCTGTCAATTCCAGCAGCCCCAACTTGCCTTCTGCCCGCGCACCTTCAAAGGCGCCCGGCCCGTAGCCGAACAGCTCGGTTTCGGCCATCGACTCCGGCAACCCTGCGCAATTAAGCGCCATCAGCGGCGATTGCCCGCGCGGGCTGGCCAAATGACAGGCCCGGGCCAACAGCTCTTTGCCGGTGCCGGTTTCGCCTTCTATTAACAGCGGCGCATCCAGGGGTGCCATGCGCCGGGCTTCACGCACCACCGCCGCCATGACTTTCGAGCTTTGGAAAATACTGTCGAACCCGCGCAATTCCTGCTTGCGCACGTTATAGATCTGCTCACCGACGCGGTCAGCGCGGTGCAACGTCAACACCGCACCCGCCATCGCCTCGCTTTCGTCGTGCTCCAGCTGCAAGGGGGCAATGTCGGCCAGAAATACCTGCCCTTTGATTTTGACGCGCAAGCCGTTAATCCGCGATTTATTGGCGCGCACCAGCTCGGGCAAATCAAAGTCTTCGGCATAGCGCGACAGGGCAATGCCCGGCACTTCATCCACGCGCACCCCGAGCAACTGCGCAGCTGCCCGATTGGCCGCGACGATGGAGCCGCCCATATCGATGGACAACACCGGAAACTCCAGCGCACCAAGCAGCGCATTAAGCTCCATATGCCTGCGTTCGCTGGGCATCAAACCGACCCGCTTGACCCCAAACACACCGGCAATGGTTTCGAATTTGGGACGCAATGCCTGAAATTGCAGATTGATCAGGTTAGGGCAGAACAGGTAAATCGCATTGCCTTGATCACCGCCCACCTCCCCGCGCTTGACGTTGATGCCATAGGCAACCAACAAGTTAAGAATGTCGCGAAGAATGCCAATCCGGTTTTGGCAGTGGACTTTGATACGCATGGGGCATGGCTCGGGTGAATAGATAAAGGGTCGGGCATTAATTACAGCGTGAATCTGTTGCACATTGTTTTTAAGCGGCACGATTTTTTGACAGTAAGTGTGGCTGAATTCGCAAGCACACCAACATAACGGCGCATTCGTAACGAAAACTTTACGCGATAACCGCATCATCCCAGCATTCGTGGCTTTAGGCCAGCTGCACGTCACCAAGACCTGAGGTATCAATAAAGCATCGCACACCACCGAATAATAAGAACGAATGCCTTGCGGAGAGCCCCATGAAGCAAACGAAATACGTCGCTCGCGAGCCGGATGCCAATGGCTTTATCGACTACCCCGCCGCTGAACACGCGGTGTGGAATACCTTGATCACTCGCCAGTTGAAGCTGCTGAACGGTCGCGCTTGTCCGGAATACCTGGAAGGCATCGAAAAACTCGCCCTGCCCCACGATCGCATTCCCCAGCTCAGCGAAATCAATGAGGTGCTGGCCGCTACCACTGGCTGGCAAGTGGCCCGTGTGCCCGCGCTGATCCCTTTCCAGAC
The DNA here is from genome assembly GCF_022496705.1 of Pseudomonas sp. TMW22091. Lineage (NCBI taxonomy): Bacteria > Pseudomonadati > Pseudomonadota > Gammaproteobacteria > Pseudomonadales > Pseudomonadaceae > Pseudomonas > Pseudomonas sp. TMW22091. Next base: position 72,947 of record NZ_SCFI01000014.1, on the reverse strand, counting down.
CTTTTTTGAATTGCTGGCCAATAAGCAATTTCCGGTGGCAACCTTTATTCGTACCCCCGAAGAACTGGATTACCTGCAAGAGCCCGATATTTTTCACGAGATTTTCGGCCACTGCCCATTGCTGACCAACCCATGGTTTGCCGAGTTCACCCACACCTATGGCAAGTTGGGCCTGCAAGCGAGCAAGGAGCAGCGCGTGTACCTCGCCCGCCTATACTGGATGACCATTGAGTTTGGTCTGGTCGACACCCCCGCAGGCAAACGCATCTACGGTGGCGGTATTCTTTCGTCGCCCAAAGAAACCATTTACAGCTTGTCCGATGAACCCGAACATCAAGCCTTCGACCCGCTCGAGGCCATGCGCACGCCTTACCGCATCGATATTTTGCAGCCGCTGTATTTTGTCCTCCCTGACTTGAAGCGGCTGTTTGATCTGGCTCACGAAGACATCATGGGCATGGTCGAGAAAGGGATGACCCTGGGGCTGCACGCCCCCAAGTTCCCCCCTAAACCCAAAGCCGCTTGAAACGCTTTCAACTCATCAATAAAAAACGATTTCAGGAATACATCATGAACGCACTGAACCAAGCCCACTGCGAAGCCTGCCGCGCTGATGCTCCACAGGTCAGCGATGAAGAGCTGCCTGTCCTGCTCAAGCAAATACCAGACTGGAACATCGAAGTTCGCGACGGTGTGATGCAATTGGAAAAGGTATTTGCATTCAAAAACTTCAAGTTCGCACTGGCCTTTACCAATGCGGTGGGCGAGATCGCCGAGGCTGAAGGCCATCACCCGGGCCTGTTGACCGAATGGGGCAAAGTCACCGTGACCTGGTGGAGCCATTCAATCAAAGGCCTGCACCGCAACGACTTCATCATGGCCGCACGCACCGATGAAGTCGCCAAAACAGCCGAAGGCCGCAAGTAATGCACTTTGCAGCGATTGGCCGTGTACCGGGCGATCCGATTCTGGGGTTGATCGACGCTTACAATCAGGACCCGAATCCGGACAAGTTCGATTTGGGTGTGGGCGTGTACAAGGACGCGAAAGGTCAGACGCCGATTCTGCCGTCAGTCAAGCGAGCCGAGCAACGCCTGGTCGATCACCAACAAACCAAAACCTACATCGGCGGCCATGGCGACAGCCATTTCGGTCAACTGATCAGTGAGCTGGTGCTCGGCAGCCACTCGCCTCTGCTGGCCAGCAAACGCGCAGGCGCCACCCAAACACCCGGCGGCACCGGTGCGCTGCGTCTGGCCGCGGACTTTATCGGCCACTGCTTGCCGGGGCGCGGTATCTGGTTGAGCGATCCGACCTGGCCGATTCATGAAACCATTTTTGCCGAGGCCGGCCTTAAAGTCAGTCACTACCCGTATGTCGGCAATGACAACAAGCTCAATGTCGCGGGCATGCTGCAAGCGCTGGAAGCAGCCCCCGAAGGCGACGTGGTGCTGCTGCATGCCTGCTGCCACAACCCGACCGGTTTTGACTTGGCTCAGGCTGACTGGCTACAGGTGCTGGAAGTGGTACGTCGGCGTCAATTGCTGCCGTTGATCGACTTTGCCTATCAGGGTTTCGGTGACGGCCTGCAAGAAGATGCATGGTCCACACGCCTGTTCGTACGCGAACTGCCAGAAGTGTTGATCACCAGTTCCTGCTCGAAAAACTTTGGCCTGTACCGTGAACGCGTGGGTGCATTGATTGTGTGCGCGGGCGACGCCGAAAAACTGACGGACGTGCGCAGCCAATTGGCCTTTCTGGCTCGCAATCTGTGGTCCAACCCGCCCGACCACGGCGCTGCTGTCGTCGCCACCATCCTGGGCGACGCCGAATTGAAATATCAGTGGACGCAAGAAGTCGAGGCCATGCGCACTCGTATTGCGCAACTGCGCAGCGGTTTGGTAGAAGCCCTCGCCTCATTCGGGCTGGCCGAGCACTTTGCCCATATCAATGAGCAGCGCGGAATGTTTTCTTACACCGGCCTTACCGCCGATCAGGTCAAACTACTGCGTGAGAAACACAGCGTGTACATGGTCGGCTCTGGTCGAGCCAATATGGCCGGCGTGGACGGCACGCGCCTGAATCAACTGGCCAAGGCGATTGCGCAGGTGTGTACCCGCTAAAGGCATAACCCGTCATCGCTGCCTGCAACAGCGATGACATTCAGGCGGACAACATAAAAATGAAAAGTTCGACATAATTCCTGCCAGACGCAAGAAAAAGACAAATTGTCACACTCCCTCCTGTATCCTTAGCCAGCTACTTAATGCACAACCAGCGAGGAGCGCGACGATGCACGAAATCCCAAACCTCCCCTTCCCAAGCCTGCACGAACCCGAGCAGCCAACCCCGCAACACACCAGTGGCGAAAACCCCGCACTGGATGAGGCTCAAGACAGCCTCAAAGCCGACAGCGAAGACTGAACGCTTGCCTATCAGGCGGTGCGAAAAGCCACCGGTTTTTCACACCGTCTGACACAATTGCTGCCCGTTCCCTCCAGGATTTAAGCGTGACCGATACTTTCAGTGAAACCCAGGCCAGCGTTCTGATTGGCACAGCCGAACAAATGATCGAGCTCTGGGAGCGTCTAACCCCCGAGAAACAGGCTACTCTGCTAAAACGTTTTGGCACCCAAGAGAATGCTCTGGCGGCCTTGATCGCAACCCGCCTGGTTGCCCCGCTTTAACCTCGCACCCGCAGGACCTTCGCCCCATGCCTGAAACACAACGTCCACTGGCGGTCACACTGCAAGTGGTGTCCATCGTTCTGTTTACCTTTATCGGCTATCTGAATATCGGCATCCCGCTGGCTGTACTGCCCGGTTATGTACATAACCATCTGGGTTACGGCACGGTCATCGCAGGTCTGGTGATCAGCGTCCAGTACCTCGCGACATTGCTGAGTCGTCCTTACGCCAGTCGCATCATTGACACCCAAGGCAGCAAGCGGGCCGTAATGATCGGACTGGCCGGCTGCGGCTTGAGCGGCGTGTTCATGCTTGCCTCCAGCTGGCTGACCGCCGTCCCTGCACTGAGTCTTGCCAGCCTGTTGATCGGTCGCCTGGTATTGGGCAGCGCGGAAAGCCTGGTGGGCTCGGGCTCCATCGGCTGGGGCATTGGTCGGGTGGGCGCCGCCAACACCGCCAAGGTCATTTCCTGGAACGGTATCGCCAGTTACGGGGCAATTGCCGTTGGCGCGCCACTGGGCGTGGTGATGGTCGCCCATCTGGGCATGTGGAGCTTGGGCGTAAGCATCATCGCCCTTGCAACACTGGGTTTATTGCTGGCATGGCCCAAGCTGGCGGCACCGATCGTCAGCGGCGTACGCTTACCGTTTCTGCACGTACTGGGCCGCGTCCTGCCCCACGGCACAGGGCTGGCGCTGGGCTCAATTGGCTTTGGCACCATCGCGACCTTTATCACGCTTTACTACGCGACCAACCAATGGGAAAACGCCGCCCTGTGCCTGAGCGTGTTTGGTGCCAGCTTTATCAGCGCGCGCTTACTGTTTGGTAACTTGATCAACCGCATTGGCGGCTTTCGGGTCGCCATTGCTTGCTTGAGTGTCGAAACCCTCGGCCTGCTGCTGCTCTGGTTGGCACCCAACCCGCAATTGGCACTGGCCGGTGCGGCACTGAGCGGCTTTGGTTTCTCACTGGTATTTCCGGCATTGGGCGTGGAAGCCGTCAATCTGGTGCCCGCCTCAAGCCGGGGGGCGGCCGTTGGCGCGTATTCGCTGTTTATCGACCTGTCCCTGGGGATTACCGGGCCTTTAGTGGGCGCGGTTGCAGCGGGCTTTGGCTTTGCCTCGATCTTTCTGTTCGCGGCTCTGGCTGCGTTTAGCGGGCTGCTGTTGAGCGTGTATCTGTATCGGCAAGCCAACCACGCAAGGCTCAGCCCTCACTCCGAGGGAGAGGGCACTGAATAGCGTCTGGCCAACTCGATCAAGTCCCCTCTCCCTCTGGGAGAGGGTTAGGGTGAGGGTGCTTTGACAATTAAAAATCCACTTTCCCACGCCCGGCCTTAATACTGCCGCGCTTGGTCTTGGATTCCAGTCGACGTTTTTTTGAGCCCAGCGTCGGTTTCGTCGCACGGCGCTTCTTTTCAACCTTGGTGGCGCTGACAATCAACTCGGTCAGCCGCTCCAGCGCATCGGCCCGATTCTGCTCCTGTGTACGGTACTGCTGGGCTTTGATGATCAGCACCCCCTCACTGGTGATGCGACTGTCACGCAGCGCCAGCAAGCGCTCCTTATAAAAAGGCGGCAACGACGAATTAGGAATGTCGAAGCGCAAGTGCATGGCACTCGAGACCTTGTTAACGTTCTGCCCGCCCGCACCTTGCGCCCGAATCGCTGTCAGCTCGATCTCGGCATCGGGAATGTGCACGTTATTGGAAATCACCAGCATTGAAAATCAGTCCTCTTCAAGGCGTGCAGGATACCCCACAAACAACAAACCCGGCGCAATGGCCGGGTTTGTGGGTCTTTCGCTGCGCTTACTTGGTCGCTGAACTATAGCTCGCTACCGAAGCCTGCCCGGCGCGCTTGTTTTTGATCAGATAACACACCCACATAAACACCACCCAAACCGGAATCGCGTACACCGACACACGAATACCCGGAATCATCAGCATGATGATCAGGATAAACACCACGAACGCCAGGCAAATGTAGTTGCCGTACGGATACCACAGCGCCTTGAACAGCGAGGTTTGCCCGGTTTTATCCATGTGCTGGCGGAACTTGAAGTGTGAAAAGCTGATCATCGCCCAATTGATAACCAGAGTCGCCACAACCAGCGACATCAACAGCTCCAGGGCATCGTGGGGCATCAGGTAGTTGAGCAACACGGCAATCACCGTCACCGCAGCCGACGCCAGAATCGAGTTGACCGGCACGCCACGCTTGTCGATTTTGGCCAACACTTTCGGCGCATCGCCCTGTTGAGCCATGCCCAGCAGCATGCGGCTGTTGCAGTAAGTGCCGCTGTTGTACACCGACAACGCGGCAGTCAACACCACAAAGTTGAGGATGTGTGCCGCGGTATTGCTGCCCAGCATCGAGAACACTTGAACAAACGGGCTGCTGCTGTAGCTGTCGCCACCGGCATTAAGGGTTTCAAGCAGCGCATCCCACGGGGTCAGAGACAACAGCACCACCAGTGCGCCGATGTAGAAAATCAGGATCCGGTAGATCACCTGGTTGATCGCCTTGGGGATCACGGTGCGCGGCTGGTCCGCCTCGGCAGCTGTGAAGCCGAGCATTTCCAGACCACCAAAGGAAAACATGATAAAGGCCATCGCCATCACCAGCCCGGTGATGCCGTGAGGGAAGAAACCGCCGTGCTCCCACAGGTTACTGACTGAAGCCTGAGGGCCGCCGCTGCCGCTGACCAGCAAATAGCTGCCCAGTGCGATCATGCCAACAATGGCAACGACCTTGATGATAGCGAACCAGAACTCAGCCTCGCCGAACACTTTGACATTGGTCAGATTGATCACGTTGATCAAGACGAAGAAGGCGGCGGCCGATGCCCAGGTCGGGATCTCGGGCCACCAGTAGTGCACGTATTTACCGACGGCCGTCAGCTCTGACATGCCCACCAGAATGTACAGCACCCAGCAGTTCCAGCCCGACATGAACCCGGCGAAACCGCCCCAATACTTGTGCGCAAAATGGCTGAAAGAGCCAGCCACAGGCTCTTCGACGATCATTTCGCCAAGCTGGCGCATGATCATGAACGCGATAAAGCCGCAAATGGCATAGCCCAGAATCATCGACGGGCCAGCGGACTTAAGCACCCCGGCCGAGCCGAGGAACAAGCCAGTACCAATCGCGCCACCCAGGGCGATCAGTTGAATATGACGATTTTTCAGGCCGCGTTTAAGCTCGCCCGAATGCGAGGAATTTGCACTCATTGAAAAAGGTCCCACACAAGGTTTGATGGCGTTCAGTGCGATGTAGCTTGAGCACCAGAGGCAGTGATCGAAGGGTCTACAACACAAATCAAACCCCAGCGCAGACGCCAGGAATCCAAGGTTGTTTCACGAGTCATGCGTCACCTGTTTGTTTTTATCTGTGACGGAATCGAACCCGCAATGCTTGTGGCATCACGGAATTGGCAAGGCGGATATGCCTTCGAGTTCTGGCCGATCAACGCAGCATGAGCGGCGCAGAAGGCGCGGGTACGCCAATGAGTCACAGTTAAAACGCGGCGCATTGTACACCCGCACGCAAGCAAGATCCCATCACACCGCTGCTGGCAAGACGAAACAAGCCAAGAAATCCGTAGGACGCGTCCAAAAAGCCGAATAAGCGGAAGTATTTCATTACAGATGACAGATATAGATCGTATTTAGCCGATAAGTGCTTGAATTTGTATAAAATTATTTACGAACCGTAAAGAAAACTTTCCGCTTATTTAAGCGCTAACTTGTAGCCGCGCCGCAGGCTGCGCCCGGTTGCGCAGCAAGCGCAAATCCTCAGTGCGAGGTCTTTCTGATTCACCGCGATAAATGATTTCACGATTGCTTCGCAACCGAACGCAGCCTTCGGCCGCGGCTACACCGCAGGCAAAAAAAAACGCCAACCCCTGGGGGTTGGCGTTTTTTGGGTGACGCTAAAGCCTGTTATGGCTTGCGACGACCGAAGCCCGGACGCTGGCCGGAACCGGTCGGTGCGCCACGACGCTTGCCCGACGGTGCATCGTCAACCAGCTTGGGGCCTGAACGGCTCGGCTTGGTTGGACGCTTGTTGATTTCGCTCGGACGCTCGGCCACAGGTGCACCGCGACCCGCAGGCACACGGTCGGTACGACCCGACGGTTTGCGCGCAGGACGTGCAGCTTCATCACGGGCCGGACGACCAGGGCGCTCGCCTTCGATGTGTGGCTGACGCGCTGGACGCGGAGCCAACGGAGCACCTTCGGCCGGACGCAGGGTGCGTGCAACGCGATCAACGCGAGCCACCGGACGCGACGACTTGCGCTGCATACGCTCAAGCTTGTCTTTGCTCTTGGCATTCATCTCCGGCATGGCAACTGGCGTCAAGCCAACTTCAGCACTGAGAATGTCGACTTCGTACTGGCTCATTTCGCGCCAGCGACCCATCGGCAGGTCGGAGTTAAGGAATACCGGGCCGAAACGCACGCGCTTCAGGCGGCTAACCACCAGCCCCTGGGATTCCCACAAACGACGCACTTCACGGTTACGGCCTTCCATCACCACGCAGTGGTACCAGTGGTTGAAACCTTCGCCGCCCGGTGCTTGTTTGATGTCGGTGAAGCGCGCAGGGCCGTCTTCCAGCACTACGCCCGCCTTGAGGCGCTCGATCATCTCGTCATCCACTTCGCCACGCACACGCACCGCGTATTCACGGTCCATTTCGTAGGAAGGGTGCATCAGGCGGTTAGCCAGCTCACCGTCAGTGGTGAACATCAGCAAGCCAGTGGTGTTGATGTCCAGACGACCGATGTTGATCCAGCGGCCTTCTTTTGGACGCGGCAGCTTGTCAAATACGGTCGGACGGCCTTCAGGGTCGTCACGGGTGCAGATTTCGCCGTCAGGCTTGTTGTACATGATCACGCGGCGAACCGACTCGGCGGCCTCTTCACGCTTGATCACTTTGCCATCGATGGAAATGGCGTCATGCAGGTCAACACGCAGACCCAGAGTTGCATCTTTGCCATTGACCTTGATGCGGCCCTGGCTGATCCAACTCTCAACGTCGCGACGCGAACCCACGCCAATACGGGCGAGAACTTTTTGCAGTTTTTCGCCTGCTGGGCCAATTTCCTGGCTGTCTTTAGGGTCTAGATCTTTCATCTGGGCACCTCCCGGTGTGTCGATTCAGGCATAAGCCTGAGGTCTTAAAAAGGGTCCTGGCGCTCGAACGAGCGCCGAAGGGTCGCGAATCATACGCTGATGTAGCGCTTTGCGCATCAACGCTTACTTCTTTTTCCGCCGGCCGGTGGCTTGCAGCGCGAGCAAGCGCAAGGCCGATTCCGCCACTACAGTTCGCTTCTCATCCTTGTCGAGCGACTTCCAGGCTTTGACTTCACGCTTGGTCCGCCCGCACCCCAGACAAATATCGTCGGCGAATTTGCAGACGCCGATACAGGGGTCTTTGATTGAACTCATGGTTAACCTCCCAGATGCCAGGATCGCAAACTTCGTAGCAGCTGCCGCAGGCTGCGTCCGATTGCGAAGCGATCGTAACTTCGCCCCCCCAAAATGACCTGTCATACGCCAGCGCTTGAATTTACGACGGCTGCGCCGCCGGACGCAGCCTTCGGCAGCTGCTACGAACTACGGCGGTCAATCTTCCAGCTCGCGGCGCTCCTGCTCAATGGCGTCGGCCAATGCTTGCGCTTCAAGCTCTTCGTCACTCAAAGCGGCTCGCTGCTCAAGGGCATCCACGGCTGCGCGCAACCGCTCGCGGGCCAGCTCGGCCGCAGACGGTTGCTGCGGTTGTGGCTGTGCCTCTGGTAGTGATTGAGCCTCTGGCACAGGCATTGGCTCATCACTTGCCACTTGCGGCTCATCACTGGCAACTGGATCGCGCAGCAGGTCATCAAAGTCGGTTTTAAGACCTTCTTCCATGGAGTCCAGTTCCGTCAGCAACGTACGGAAACTGGTCTCGTCTTTCGGCTCTTCCGGCTCCGCACTTTCGTCGGCCAACGCCTGCAAATGGGCCGGTACCGGGGCATCGTCGAAGTCGAGAATGGGGTCCGGTTCCAATTCGCGCAGCTCTGCCAGAGGCGGCAAGTCGTCGAGGTTTTTCAGGTTGAAGTGATCCAGAAAGCCCTTGGTGGTGGCAAACATCGCCGGTCGCCCCGGAACTTCGCGGTAACCCACCACACGAATCCATTCTCGCTCCAGCAGGGTTTTGACGATGTGACTGTTAACCGCCACGCCTCGCACATCTTCAATCTCGCCACGGGTGATGGGCTGACGGTAAGCAATCAGGGCCATGGTTTCGAGCATCGCGCGCGAGTAACGCTGCGGGCGCTCTTCCCACAGACGGCCTACCCACGGCGAATACTTTTCGCGGATTTGCAGGCGATAGCCCGACGCAACTTCTTTAAGCTCAAACGCACGCCCCTCACAGGATTTACGCAGTAATTCGAGGGCTTTCCTGAACACGGGCGGCTCAGGGCGCTCGCCCTCTTCAAACAACTCAAACAGGCGCTCAAGGCTTTGCGGCTTTCCCGAGGCCAACAAAAAGGCCTCAAGCAAGGGGGCCAGCTCGCGGGATTCAGTCAAATTCATGGTTTCAGCTCTTTATTCGGCTTTCGCCCGCACATGGATCGCCGCATAGGGCTCGTTCTGCACCAGTTCAATCAGTTGCTCTTTGACCAGTTCCAGAATGGCCATAAAGGTCACAACGACGCCCAGCTTGCCTTCTTCGGCCGTGAACAGCTCAACAAACGGCACAAAACCGCCGCCTTTGAGGCGTTCCAGCACATCACTCATCCGCTCACGGGTCGACAATGCCTCTCGGCTGACCTGGTGGCTCTCAAACATGTCACTGCGGCGCAACACGTCAGCCATGGACATCAGCAACTCTTCGAGCGCCACATCCGGTACCAGCTTGCGCGCTCGCGCTTCGGGCGCATCCAGTTTGGGCACAATAACATCGCGCCCTACCCGGCTTAACCCGTCCAGACCTTCTGCCGCGGCCTTGAATCGCTCGTACTGCTGCAAACGCCGGATCAATTCAGCACGCGGGTCGCCTTCGTCTTCTTCGACTTCGGCTGAACGCGGCAACAGCATGCGCGACTTGATTTCCGCCAGCATGGCGGCCATCACCAGATATTCGGCCGCCAGTTCCAGACGCACGGTTTTCATCAGCTCGACATAACCCATGTACTGACGGGTAATTTCTGCCACCGGAATATCGAGGATGTTGATGTTCTGCTTGCGAATCAGGTACAGCAGCAAATCAAGCGGGCCTTCGAACGCATCGAGAAACACCTCCAGCGCATCCGGCGGGATGTACAGGTCCAGCGGCATCTCGATAACGGCCTGGCCGTACACCATTGCAAACGGCAGTTCTTGCTGGGCGCCCGCTTGATCTTGCTCAACGGTTTCTACGTCAGACATCAGGCCTCAACCATAAACGGCGTTGGATCACCGCACCCGACACGCACGACATAGGGATCATCCGCATCCACCAGGTTGATGACCGTGGAGGCCTTATGACCACCAAAGCCACCATCAATGATCAGGTCGACCTGCTTGTCCAGCTTTTCACGAATCAGATCCGGGTCTTCCAGGGGCTCCGTTTCGCCCGGCAGAATCAGCGTGACACTCATCAGCGGCTCGCCCAGCTCCTCCAGCAACGCCAAGGCAATCGGGTGATGCGGCACCCGCATACCGATGGTGCGGCGCTTGGGATGCAGCAGCAAGCGGGGTACTTCGCGGGTAGCGTTGAGGATAAAAGTGTAAGGCCCTGGCGTATGGGCTTTGAGCAAGCGGAACACGCCGGTTTCGACCTTGGCAAACAACCCCAGTTGCGACAGGTCGCAGCACATCAGGGTGAAGTTATGCTTGTCGTCCAGATTACGCAGGCGTTTGATGCGGTCGATGGCGTGCTTGTCACCGATCTGGCAGCCCACGGCATAAGACGAATCGGTGGGATAAACCACTACCCCACCCTTTTTGATAATATCAACGGCTTGTTTGATCAACCGCGGTTGCGGATTTTCCGGATGAATCTGGAAAAATTGGCTCACAGTGTTTCCCTGTTCAGACGTTGGCCACGGGCGGTTCTAATTTGAATCGACGCCACAAGGGCGGCAAATCTTCCGGAATGGGGCGGTACTCGCCGATCTCGGACCATCCACCCGGGCCATGAAAGTCACTGCCGGCACTGACCAGCAGACCGAACTCACGCGCCAGGATCGCCAGACCACCGACTTGTTCTGCCGGCTGGTGCCCGTTGACCACTTCAATCGCGTGACCCCCAGCTTGAATATAGTCGCCAATCAGGCGACGACGCTTGCTGCGGGTGAAATCGTAGTGCGACGGGTGCGCCAGGCTGATCCACGCGCCCGCCGCACGCAAGGTGGCAACGGTGTCTTCAAGAGTCGGCCAGTGTAATTTGACGTCGCCCAGCTTGCCCGCGCCCAGCCACTTGCGAAACGCTTCGGCGCGGTCCTTGACGTAACCAGCCTCGACCAGAAAGTCCGCGAAGTGCGGGCGGGCCGGCGCATTGCCGCTGTCACCCAAGGTTTGCTGGATGGCGCGCGCGCCTTCCAGTGCGCCGGGCATGCCTTTGAGCGCCAGCTTGCGGCTGATTTCTTCAGCCCGCAGCCAACGGCCGTCATGAAGCTTGGCAATAGCCTCGACCAGCGCCGGCGCATTCACGTCAAAGCCGTAACCGAGCACATGAATCGTTGCACCGCCCCAGGTGCAGGACAATTCAACGCCATTGACCAATGTCATGTTCAACGCCAGAGCGGCTTCGCGGGCCTCGTCCAGACCTTCAAGTGTGTCGTGATCGGTCAGGGCCAGGACTCGCACACCTTTCTCGAACGCACGCGCAACCAGTACGGCGGGCGCCAACGCGCCATCAGACGCTGTGCTATGGCAATGCAAGTCAATTTCCACGGGAATTTAATAACCTCTAGCTGACACTTTCGTTGTCATTGATGTTTGTTATTATGCCGCCACATCCTGCTTCTGGCTGCCACTGTGAAACAATTCATCGACTTCATCCCGCTGCTACTGTTTTTCATCGTTTACAAAATCGAACCACGCATCGTCGATATTGCAGGCCACAACCTGTCAATCGGGGGCATTTACAGTGCCACGGCCATGCTGATCATCAGTTCCGTGGTGGTTTACGGCTTTTTGTTTTTCAAACAGCGCAAGCTGGAAAAAAGCCAATGGTTGACGCTGATTGCCTGCCTCGTGTTCGGCAGCCTGACGCTGGCTTTCCACAGCGAAACCTTCCTCAAGTGGAAAGCTCCGGTGGTGAACTGGCTGTTTGCACTGGCGTTTGCCGGTAGCCACTTTATCGGCGACAAATTGCTGATCAAACGCATCATGGGCCATGCATTGACCCTGCCCGATGCCATCTGGACTCGCCTGAACCTTGCCTGGATCGGTTTTTTTCTGTTCTGTGGCGCGGCCAACCTGTTTGTGGCCTTCACTTATCAGAGCATCTGGGTCGACTTCAAGGTATTCGGCAGTCTGGGCATGACCGTGCTATTCCTGGTCGCTCAGGGTATCTACTTGTCTCGTCACCTGCATGACGCCGACTCTGCACCGACCAACTCAAAATCCGAGGATTGACATGCTCTACGCAATCGTTGCCACTGACGTCGCCAACTCGCTCGAAGCCCGTATGGCTGCGCGCCCGGCCCACCTTGAGCGTTTGCAACAGCTTAAAGCTGAAGGCCGCATCGTGCTGGCGGGCCCGAACCCAGCCATCGACAGCAATGATCCAGGTGCAGCCGGTTTCAGCGGCAGCCTGATTGTGGCCGAATTCGAGTCCCTGAATGCAGCCCAAGCGTGGGCAGATGCTGATCCTTACGTTGCCGCGGGCGTTTACGCTTCTGTCAGCGTCAAGCCTTTCAAGCAAGTCCTGCCGTAGTCCGCGGCCTCCCTGACGGCGTCTGCGTAATGAACGCGGCGCCGGCTGAATTGAGTACGCCATGAGCGACCTGTTACTGATAGATGATGACCAGGAGCTGTGTGAGCTTCTGAGCAGCTGGTTGAGCCAGGAAGGCTTCCAGGTCCGTGCTTGCTACGATGGCCAGAGTGCACGCAAGGCGTTGGCTGAAACCAGCCCGGACGCAGTGGTATTGGATGTGATGCTGCCGGACGGCAGCGGTCTTGAGCTGCTCAAACAGCTGCGCAGTGATCACCCCGACTTGCCCGTGCTGATGTTGTCAGCCCGTGGCGAACCGCTGGACCGTATTCTGGGGCTGGAACTGGGGGCCGATGACTATCTGGCCAAGCCCTGTGACCCCCGCGAGTTGACCGCCCGCCTGCGCGCCGTACTGCGCCGCAGTCACCCGCCCGCCGTGTCCAGCCAACTGGAGTTGGGCGACCTGTGTTTCAGCCCGATGCGTGGCGTGGTCACGATCAACAATCACGACATTACCCTGACGGTTTCCGAAAGCCGCTTGCTTGAGGCGTTGCTGCGTCAACCCGGCGAGCCACTCGATAAACAGGAGCTGGCACAAATCGCCTTGGGCCGCAAACTGACCCTGTATGACCGCAGTCTGGACATGCATGTCAGCAACTTGCGCAAAAAGATCGGCCCCCACGCCGATGGCAGCCCGCGCATTGTGGCGCTGCGTGGCCGTGGCTATTTCTACAGTGCGTAACCGGTGTAAAGCCCGGGGTGGTAACAAAGGGTCTGAGACGCCAGCGCAACGCATTGTAAATTCAGAAAAAATCCTCTTTACACAACCTTTACGCATGATTGACAGCGGTTGACCTTGCGCGCTCTACACTGAGCACATCTGGATTCACCGGAACCGTACGAAAGGAGACACACCATGCGTAAGACTCTAATTGCTCTGATGTTTGCTGCAGCACTGCCAACCGTCGCAATGGCCGCACCAGGTGGTGATTGCCCAATGGGTCCACGTCACGGCGGTGACCACCACGGTCGCGGTGACGCCCCTTACAGCCAGCTTGACCTGACCAGCGAACAGCGTCAGGAAATTCGCAAGCTGATGGGCGAACAAATGCACGACCGTAAACAACTGGTCGAGAAGTACCTGGAAAAACTGCCAGCGGCAGACCAGAAAGCCCTGAAAGATGAAATGAAGGCCAAGCACGACAAAACTCAGAGCGAGATCCGTGCCTTGCTCAAGCCTGAACAGCAAAAACAGTTCGACGAGATGCAAAAGCACCGCGCTGAGCGTCAAGCCGAGTGGAAAGAGTTTAAAGACTGGAAAGCATCAAAAGCCCCTAAAGCGCAATAACCCCTGCGCTGACAAAGCCCAACGGCCTCCGGTCGTTGGGCTTTACTCGTTTACGCCCATGACCTGAGAGGAATTACCGTGCGATCACTGTTCTGGCGCATTCTGGCCAGCTTTTGGCTGGCAATAGCCTTGGTCGCAGGGCTTTCGATCCTGTTGGGGCACATGCTGAACCAGGACACCTGGATTCTCAGCCGCCACCCTGGCATCGCCAATCTGGCGCAACAATGGACTGAACGCTACGAAACCCAAGGCGCCGATGCGGCGCAAGCATTTCTCGAGCGGCGCAAGCATCACTACCACATCGACGTACAAGTACTGAACGAAAGTGGCGATCCGGTGGTGCGTGGCACCTTCCCGCGCCGTGCGGCCGCATGGGAAGCCCGCCAGCAGCCGGGCGAGCAGCAATTACCCTGGCGCCGTCTGACCGTTGAATACACCAGCCCGAAAACGTCAGAAACCTATTTGCTGATTTACCGTATCCCAAACCCCGAACTGGACGCCTGGCATCGGCAAAGCCTGATCTGGCCACTGAGTGCGCTGGGTATTGCGTTGGTGGTGCTGACGCTGTTCAGCTTGTTGGTCACACTGTCGATCACCCGTCCGCTGAGCCGCCTGCGGGTAGCCGTGCATGATCTGGGGCAAACCACCTACCAACAAAACAGCCTGGCGCAATTGGCGTCGCGGCGCGATGAGTTTGGCGTACTGGCCACCGACTTCAACCGCATGGGCGCACGCCTGCAAAGTCTTATCGGCAGCCAGCGCCAGCTACTGCGTGACGTGTCCCATGAGTTGCGCTCGCCTTTGGCCCGTTTACGCATCGCGCTGGCCCTGGCCGAGCGCGCCAGCCCTGAGGAGCGCGAAAAGCTGTGGCCGCGACTGACCCGCGAGTGCGACCGCCTGGAGTCATTGATCAGTGAGATTTTGACGCTGGCGCGGGTCGATGCTGATCAAGCGAGTGCTGAAGCTATTGACCTCAACGGGCTGCTCAATACCGTGCAAAAAGACGCCTCGCTGGCTGCGCCTGAACAACGTGTTGAACTAAACGCCGAACCCGGCTTAAGCCTCACAGGCTGGCCGACCATGATTGAACGCGCGGTCGATAACCTGCTGCGCAACGCGCAACGCTTCAACCCGCCAGGCGAGCCGATTGAGTTAACGGCATTGCGTGAAGGCGAGCACATTGAGATCCGTGTGCGCGATCATGGGCCGGGGGTGGCTGAGGAGTATCTGACGCAACTGGGTGAGCCGTTCTTCCGTGCTCCCGGCCAGACGGCTGCGGGACATGGCCTGGGGCTGGCAATTGCACGCCGGGCTGCCGAACGTCATGGCGGGCGACTGGTGCTGGGCAATCATCCAGAGGGCGGCTTTGTGGCTACGCTGGAACTGCCGCTGGAGCCTAACGGTAGCGTTTGAGGTCAAAACCCTCACCCCAGCCCTCTCCCAGAGGGAGAGGGAGCTTATTTGTGTGCCGTTACACCTATCTGCTTTTGCTTTAGTCCCCTCTCCCTCTGGGAGAGGGTTAGGGTGAGGGAATCAAGGCTTACACCGACCACGCCTGCACAAACTCAGCGATTTCAACCTTCGGCGCCGTGCGCAGTTCATTCTGCGGTGTGCCCAGGTACAAGAACGCGACCACTTCCTCTCCTTCGGTCAAGCCCAGACCTTTAGCCACCAACGGTGCATACGACAACTCGCCCGTACGCCATACCGCACCAATGCCCTGAGCATATGCGGCCAGTTCAATGGCATGGGCGGCACAGCCCGCCGTGATCAATTGCTCCGACTTTGGCACCTTGAAATGATCCTGCAAGCGCGCGACCACTACGATCACCAACGGCGCACGCAATGGCATGGCACGGGCCTTGTCCAGCGCGGCCTGAGTCACCTCCCCCGCTTGCGCCTGCACCGCTTGCGCAAGGATTTCACCTAACTGATGACGCGCATCGCCTTCTACCGTCAAAAACCGGTAAGGCCGCAATTGACCATGGTCCGGAGCGCGCAAGGCAGCCGCAAACAGCACTTCACGTTGCTCAGCGGTGGGCGCTGGATCGAGCAGGCGCGGGGCAGAAACACGGTTGAGCAAAGCGTCGAGAGCCTCCATGGGCTACCTCCTGAAGAAAATGTGCAGCTATTCTAACGGTAACTCCTCACAGGCAGGCGGTTTACATAGCCCACCTCACAGGTAGAATGGCGCCCCACTTCAATCCCGAGCTGAATTCATGGCGTTGCCGACCTTACGCATCATCGGTTTTATCATCGGCATCTTCCTGATTACGCTCGCCGTCAGCATGTCAGTGCCAATGCTGACGCTGGTCATTTTCGACCGCATGGGCGACCTGCCCTCTTTTCTGTGGGCCAGCCTGATTACTTTTCTCGCCGGTCTGGCCCTGGTACTCCCCGGTCGTCCTGAACAGGTTCACCTGCGCCCGCGGGACATGTACCTGTTAACGGTGACAAGCTGGGTGGTGGTGGGCATTTTTGCCGCGCTGCCGTTTTTGTTGACTCAGCACATCAGCTACACCGACTCATTTTTCGAAAGCATGTCCGGCATCACCGCCACCGGTTCCACCGTACTCAGCGGTCTGGACACCATGTCCCCCGGCATTTTGATGTGGCGCTCAATGTTGCACTGGCTGGGAGGCATCGGCTTTATCGGCATGGCCGTGGCCATTTTGCCGCTGCTGCGAATCGGCGGCATGCGTCTGTTCCAGACCGAATCGTCTGACCGTTCCGAAAAAGTCATGCCCCGTTCGCACATGGTGGCTCGCCTGATTGTGGCCACGTATGTCGGCATCACCATTATGGGCAGTCTGGCGTTCTGGTGGGCCGGCATGAGCGTGTTCGACGCGATCAACCACGCCATGTCCGCGATCTCCACCGGCGGCTTTTCGACCTCGGACCTGTCGTTGGCCAAGTGGTCACAACCCGCCGTGCACTGGGTCGCCATCGTGGTGATGATATCGGGCAGCCTGCCCTTTACCCTGTATGTCGCAACACTGCGTGGCCATCGCCGGGCATTGATCAAGGATCAACAGGTACAAGGGCTGCTCGGCCTGCTGGTAGTAACCTGGTTTGTACTCGGCACCTGGCTGTGGTGGACCACTAACATGCCGTACTGGGACGCCTTCCGCCATGTGGCGCTGAACGTCACCTCGGTCGTGACCACCACCGGCTTTGCCTTGGGCGATTACAGCCTGTGGGGCAACTTTTCGCTGATGCTGTTCTTCTATCTGGGGTTCATCGGCGGTTGCTCGGGTTCGACGGCGGGCGGAATCAAGATTTTCCGCTTTCAAGTCGCTTATATCCTGCTCAAGGCTAACCTTAACCAACTGATCCACCCCCGTGCCGTGATCAAACAGAAGTACAACGGCCACCGCCTCGATGAAGAAATCGTGCGCTCGATTCTGACGTTCTCGTTCTTCTTCGCCATCACCATCTGTGTGATTGCGCTGGCGCTGTCGCTGCTGGGTCTGGACTGGATGACCGCCCTGACGGGCGCGGCCAGTACGGTGTCAGGTGTAGGGCCAGGGTTGGGCGAAACCATCGGCCCGTCTGGCAATTTCGCCAGCCTGCCGGATGCGGCCAAATGGATTCTGTCACTGGGCATGCTGCTCGGACGTCTGGAAATCATTACCGTGTTCGTGCTGTGTATACCGGCGTTTTGGCGGCACTAATTCAAGGGCGGCGAGATCACCATGGGCTCAATACTGTCACTGCGCAATTACCGTCATGACGTTTTAACCCACAGCCATGAGCATGCGCAGGTGGTGATCAGTCTGTCCGGCAAACTGGATTTCGAGGTGGAAGGTCGCGCCAGCGTGCTGCAACAGCAACACCTGATGGTCATCCCCGCAGGCGCTCACCATACCTGCGGCAGCCCTCAAGGCAGCCGCTGCCTGGTGCTCGATGTGCCAGGCGAGAACTGGCTCGGTCAATCCCTGGGAGCCCATGCGCAGGCCAGCCGCCGCCTGCTCGATACCCCCGGCCACTTGCCCCTCGATCATGGGCAACACACGCTGGTCAACTGGCTCGCCAGCAGCCCGGTAAGTGATCCGCTGATTGCCCGCCAAGGCGCGATTCTGTTGCTGGCCAGTCTCAACAACCTGGCCACTGAACAGGCGCAACCGAAACGCCTGCCCTTTGCCGCGCTGGATGCCTACATCGAGCAAAACGCCGCTTACCCCTTGCAGGTCGCTGATCTGGCCCGTATTGCCGGCTTGTCCTGCGCCCGCTTACACAGTCGCTTTATCAGCGAATGCGCGCAAACACCCATGGACTACCTCCGTCAGCGCCGCCTGCGCAGCGCCTTGACGCTACTGCGCCAGAGCACACTGCCCATTGGTGAAGTCGCCAGCCGGGTCGGATACGCTTCGCAAAGCGCCTTTGCTGCGGCCATGCTGCGTGAGTTCGGGGCCTCGCCCAGCGTGTTGCGCCGCGAGTCTGGCGACAACTGACGCCAGTCTCGCGACAGACAGCCGCCCTCCCCGCGCTTTAGACTGCTTGCCTTGCCTGTATCGATTTAAGGATTGCAATGACTCCGCGTACCGCACTGGGCGCCCTGCATATTGGCGCGTTGATGTTTGGCCTCACCGGCGTATTCGGCAAACTGGCCGCCGCCTCAGCCTCGATTATTGTGTTTGGTCGCGCCGGGTTCGCGGTACTGGCACTGGCGTGCTTTGGCGCACTGGCCAAACAGACGCGCTGGCAAAGGCCCTCACTGCGCGATGCTCGTGGCTTGCTGATCAGCGGGCTGTTGCTGGCCGGGCACTGGGTCAGTTTTTTTGTATCGGTCAAAGTGGCCGGGGTGGCCATTGCTACCTTGGGGTTTGCCAGCTTTCCAGCGTTCACCGTGGTTCTTGAAGGGCTGATTTTTCGCGAACGCATCCGCGCCAACGAAATCCTGCTGGTGCTGGCGGTCAGTGCCGGGCTGATTCTCGTCACCCCGACCTTTGACATCGCCAGTCAGGCCACTGAAGGTCTGTTGTGGGCCGTGGCTTCAGGCTTATTGTTTTCGCTGCTGTCGCTGAACAATCGCGCCAACTCGGGACGTTTGCCTGCCGTGCAGGCAGCCCTGTGGCAAAACGCCGTGGTTGCGCTCTGCCTACTGCCCTTCGCGGCACCCGGCCTGACAGAGGTGCGCCCGCTGGACTGGGTGTGGATCGGCCTGCTCGGCATCTTTTGCACTGGCGTGGCCCATAGCCTGTTTGTCGCCAGCCTGGCGGTGATCAAGGCGCGCACCGCCGCTGTCGTGTTCGCCATGGAGCCGGTGTACGGCATCACATTAGCCTGGTTGTTGTTCCACGAAACCCCGACTGTACGCATGCTGCTGGGCGGCGTGCTGATCATTGCGGCCATTGTGGCATCGAGCCGCATGGGCAGCGGCGCGCCTGCCAAACCGGTGCTGGACGCTGGCGCTCACTGAACCCGGTCGTTGTGCCCAAGGTCACGTTGTGGGTCTATCTGGTCGCGCACCCGCTGCTTGAGCACCTTGGCTTCAGGGAAGCCGCCATCGGTTTTGCGCTCCCAGATTTGCACGCCATCACAGGTAATGCGAAAAGCTCCGCCCGTCGCGGGTTCCAGCGCGACCCGACCCAAGTCTTCGGCAAAGGTGCTAAGCAGCTCCTGCGCCAGCCAGGCCGCACGCAGTAGCCATTGGCACTGGGTGCAGTAGGTAATCACGATTTCGGGTTTGCTCACGGGCATCATTTCACAGGCTCCTGAAAGAAAGGCGCCGCTATAATAGCCGCCTTTGTCGCTTGCCCAGAGATTCATGATGCGCCGCCTGCTGAGTTGCCTGCTTCTGTGTTTATGCCCTATGGCACTGTTTGCCGTCGAAAAGCCTCAGCCGAAAATCGGCCTGGTGCTCTCCGGAGGCGCAGCCCGTGGTCTGGCCCACGTCGGCGTGCTCAAGGCTCTTGAAGAGCAAGGCATCCGTGTCGATGCCATCGCGGGCACCAGCATGGGCGCGGTGATCGGCGGTCTGTATGCCTCGGGCTACAAGATCGACGAACTGGAAAAACTCGCACTGGGCATCGACTGGCAAGAAGCCCTGTCAGACGATCCGCCTCGCGAAGACATTCCCTTCCGACGCAAGCAGGATGACCGCGACTTTCTGGTCAGGCAAAAACTGAGTTTCCGCGACGATGGCAGCCTCGGCCTGCCATTGGGGGTCATTCAAGGGCAAAATCTGTCGCTGTTGCTTGAAAGCTTGTTGGCCCACAGCAGTGACATTCGCGACTTCGATAAACTGCCCATTCCCTTTCGTGCCGTAGCGACCGATATCGTCAACGGCGACAAAGTGGTGTTCCGCAAAGGTCACCTGCCCCAAGTGATAAGGGCCAGCATGTCGATCCCGGCGGTGTTTGCGCCAGTGGAAATAAACGGCCAGTTACTGGTTGACGGCGGCATGGTCGACAACATCCCGGTGGACGTGGCCCGCGAAATGGGGGTAGACCGAGTGATTGTGGTGGATATCGGTACCCCGCTGCGCCCGCGCAAGCAACTCACCACGGTATTCGACATCCTCAACCAGTCCACCACCTTGATGACCCGCAGCAACTCCGAGGTGCAATTGGCCTCGCTGACGCCTGACGATATTTTGATCCAGCCGGCGTTGAGCAGTATTGGCGCGACAGACTTTGGCCGCTCGCAAGACATCATCAGCGCCGGTTATCGCGCGACACAGGCGCTGGCACCGCGCCTGGCCGATTTGCGTCACCCGGCTGACGTGCAACTCGACATTGCCCGCACAGCGGAAGAACGCACCCCGGTGATTACCCAGATCAAGATTGAGAATGACTCGAAAATCGACGACGCGGTGATTCGCTATTACATTCGCCAACCCGTGGGCGAACCGCTGGATCTGGGCCGCTTGCAACGGGACATGGGCACCCTGTACGGCCTCGACTACTTTGATCAGGTGCAGTACCGCGTCGTGCACAAGGGCAAGGAGCGCACGCTGGTGATCAGCGCCCGGGCCAAACGCAGCGGCACCGACTTTCTGCGCCTGGGGCTCAACCTGTCGGACGACATGCGCGGCGACAGTGCGTTTAACCTGGGCGCCAGTTACCGGGTCAATGGTATCAATCGGCTCGGCGCAGAGTGGCTGACGCGGGTGCAGATCGGCGACAAACAAGAACTGTACAGCGAGTTCTATCAACCCCTGGATGTGGGTTCACGCTACTTTGTGGCGCCGTACATCAATGCACAATCACAGAACGTCGAATCCATCCTCGACAACGACCCCATCGCTGAATACCGGCTGGAGCGTTACGGGTTCGGGTTGAATCTGGGACGCCAGATCGGCAATAGCGGTGAGATCCGGGTGGGCATTGGCGAGGCGTGGGGCAAGGCCGACGTACGCATTGGCGATCATGATTTGCCGAGCACCAGCTTCAATGAGGGGTTTTATGACATCAAATACTCATTCGATTCGCTGGATAACGTCTATTTCCCGCACTCGGGCTATGACATCGGTCTGAGTGTGCGCCAATTCGACCCGGCGCTGGGTTCCGACGATCGTTACCGACAATGGGAATTTCATCTGGACAAAGCCTTGAGCTACGGCCCCGACACCTGGATTCTGGGCGGCCGTTACGGGCGCACGCTGGACAAGGCCGAAGTCGTGACCTCCAGTTTCCTGTTGGGTGGCGCACGGCAGCTGTCAGGGTTCAGGCAAGACGCAATCTCCGGACAAAACATCAGCCTGATGAGGGCCGTGTATTACCGTCGCCTGACACCGCGTTCATACCTGCCGTTTGATTTCCCGTTGTATGCCGGGGCCTCACTGGAACGCGGACGGGCATGGAACAACGATAACGACTTCGACAGCGGCTATATCAATGCGGCGAGTATTTTTATCGGTTTCGACACACCGCTGGGCCCGCTCAATTTCAGCTACGGGTTCAACGATGATGATCAAAAAGCGCTGTACCTGAATTTGGGCCAGACGTTCTAATACGGCTTGATATGCGCCGCTCTTGCCAGAGCGGCGCTGGCTTGCAGCAGCCGATCAATGCTTTTCGAGGTTTTCCAGAATGCGCTTGTGAACACGCTGGCAGATGCGCTGTTCTTCTTCATCAACGCCCACAAACAGCTCTTCACGCAATGCTGAAGCAATGGCTTCGATCTGGGCGATCAAAGGCCGCGCGGAATCACTCAGAACGATTTTTTTAGCGCGGCGGTCTTCAGCCACGGCATGACGCTGAACCAGCCCCTGAGCCTCAAGGCTGTCGAGCAGGCGCGCCAAAGTCGGGCCTTCCACCCCGACACTTTGTGCCAGCTCACGCTGAGTCGGGGCTTCTTCAAATCGCGCAAGGTGCAACAGCACTAACCAGCGAGCCTGCGACAAACCCAGACCGGCTAGACGTCGATCGAGTTCGGCACGCCAGCCACGGGACATTTGGGCCAGCTGCATGCCAAAGCGGTGTTGATCGGTTAAAGGCATAAAAAACTCAATGATTAGACTAAAAATTGATTGAAACTAATTATTAGCCAGCTAAGCATGGAGTTTGTTCATAGGCAAGGCCCGCAAGTCAATGATTCGTTACAAATCACTAAATCTTTACATCTCAAACTCGGCTTGCAGGGCAGCACGCACGCAATACAGCACACCTTCCGGTACGCGCCCCTTGAATTGCTCTGCAATGCTGGCAACGCTTGGCAGTTCACCCTCCCCATCCAGGAAGGCATCTTGAACTTCAGCCATCAGCTCTTCCGGCAAGTCCAGCGCCTGTTCCAACGACAACTCCTGACGCCCGATGGCCTCAGCCAACATCGTGTAAACGTTCTTTTCAGAACACTGCAATTGCCCGGAAATTTGCAGGGGGGTCATACCGGCGCGGGCCAGGCTGATCAATTCGTGACGGATATCGGCCACGACTTTCGGCGTTTCGGCCTGACCGGCCAGCACTTCGAGGAACGCCTCGCCGTATCGTTCCAGTTTGCGCGCGCCCACACCGCTGACGGTGGCCATTTGGGACAGCGTGCCGGGTTGGCTGCGCAACATTTCGAGCAAGGTCGAGTCAGGGAAGATGACGTAAGGCGGCACGCCGTGCTCTTCGGCCAGCTTGCGGCGCAAGGCGCGCAGGGCTTCCCATTGTTCGCGCTCTTCACCACGTACCAGTTGGCTGGCCGGGCTGGCGGAGGTGCTTTTAACCGATGTTTGCGGTTTAAGCTCGCGGCGCAGCTCAAGGCTGACTTCGCCGCGCAACAACGGCCGGCAGCTGTCGCTCAGGCGCAAACCGCCATAGCCTTCTATATCAATATCAGCCAGACCGCGGGCCACCAATTGGCGGAACAAGGTGCGCCACTCACCTTCGGCACGAGCTTTGCCGACACCGAAAACAGCCAAACGCTCATGGCCCATGCTGCGGATTTTTTCGTTTTCGCGGCCCAATAACACATCGATCAGGTGGCCGGTGCCATAACGCTGACCTGTGCGGTAAACCGCTGACAATGCCTGACGCGCCGGCTCGGTGGCGTCCCAGGTTTGCACGCCATCGACACAGTTGTCGCAATGACCACAAGGTTGCGGCATTTCTTCATCGAAATAGGCGAGCAAGGTCTGACGGCGACAGCGGGTCTCTTCGCACAACGCCAGCATGGCATCGAGCTTATGGTGCTCCAGGCGCTTGTGTCGCTCGTCGCCTTCGGAGTTTTGCAGCATTTGCTTGAGCATCACCACGTCTTGCAGGCCGTAAGCCATCCACGCATCGGCGGGCAAGCCATCACGCCCTGCCCGGCCGGTTTCCTGGTAATAAGCTTCAAGGGATTTTGGCAAGTCGAGGTGCGCGACAAAGCGCACGTTGGATTTGTCGATGCCCATACCGAACGCAATGGTGGCCACCATGATCAGCCCTTCCTCATTGAGGAAGCGCTTCTGGTTGGCCGCACGGGTTTCGCTGGGCAGGCCTGCGTGATAAGGCAACGCCGGGAAGCCCTGGGCGCAGAGAAATTGCGCCACTTCGTCGACTTTTTTACGCGACAGGCAGTACACAATGCCCGCATCGCTGCGCCGCTCCGACAGAAAAGCCAGCAACTGTTTGCGCGGCTGCTCTTTAGGCACGATGCGGTAAAAAATATTGGGACGGTCAAAGCTCGACAAAAAGCGCTCGGCGTTTTGCAAGTGCAACCGGGTTACGATTTCTTCGCGGGTACGCTTGTCGGCGGTAGCGGTCAGGGCGATACGCGGAACCGTGGGGAAAACCTCAGCCAACTGGCCCAGTTGCAAATACTCAGGACGGAAGTCATGCCCCCACTGAGACACACAGTGAGCTTCGTCGATGGCGAACAAGGCAATATCCAGGCTCTGCAAAAAAGCCATCATGCGCGGTTGCACCAGACGCTCGGGCGCCAGATAGAGCATTTTGACTTCACCGCGCTTGATCCGGCTGGCCAGGTCTCGCTGCTGTTCGGCACTCAGCGTCGAATTCAAAGCGGCCGCAGCCACCCCCAACTCTTCCAGCGTGGCCACTTGATCGTCCATCAAGGCAATCAGCGGCGAGACCACGACGGCCAGGCCGTCGCGCAACAGCGCCGGCACCTGGAAGCACAAGGATTTGCCGCCGCCGGTGGGCATTAACACCAAGGCGTCGCCACCGTTGGCCACGCGCTCAATGATGTCACCCTGACGGCCACGGAAACTGTCGTAGCCGAAGATGTCTTTGAGTACGCGTTGAGCCTGTTCGAGCATAGAAACTCCAGAAATCGCCGAAACACCCCTGCAAACAGGCGACCCGGCCGGCCGCAAGCCCTGTTAAAAGCTCGGGCACGAGACGCGGGGTATGCCGGATTGATCGCAGGGCATCACAAAACGCGGCAGTATACCCGAGCGCTCCTGCATGCAGGGCGCTGTAATTGCCCTGCCGATCGCCGGGAAGTCACAGCAAATGTGCGCTGCGACTGGCTTGAACGCTCAAGAAAGCCTAGAATTCGGCATTGTTTATTTACTAGGTAGTCCTTTAATGTCCTTCGCTGAGCAACTAACCCGCCTGCAAGTCTTCCTCGACGCCGACGAGCTGCATGACGAGGCGCTGGACTACGTGGCCACTCACGGCTTCCTGACTGCCTTGTCCATCTGCTCTGAAGAAGTGCCGGAGCGCGAGTGGATTGATGCAATCTTCTCCGAAACCCCGCACTACAAAGACGACGCCCAGCGCGAAGAGATCGAAGCGACCCTGATTCAACTCAAGGCGCACATTGCCCGTCAATTGGCGGCGGACGAAGAGTTCGAACTGCCGTGCGACCTGGATCTGGGCGACGAGCCGGATGACTCCGACCTGCGCGGCTGGTGCATCGGCTTTATGGAAGGCGTATTCATGCGCGAAGCCGCCTGGTTTGAAACCGCCGAAGAAGAAGTCAGCGAAATGCTGCTGCCAATCATGGTGGGTTCGGGCCTTTTCGACGATCAACCTGAGTTCGCCGACATCGCTCAGGACGCCAACCTGATGGACGACATGATCGTGCAAATCCCTGAAGCGCTGACCGCCCTGTTCCTGCTGTGCCAGGCACCTGACGAGAAGCCGGCGATCCTCAAGCCACGTCACCACTGATTCTGTGGCACCGCCCTCTCCAGGCAACCGTTCGCGGTTGCTGCGTTACGTTCTGTTTGCCATCGGCTGGCTGAGCGTAACGCTGGGGGTGATTGGCATCTTCCTTCCGGTTTTACCCACCACCCCCTTTCTGTTACTGGCCGCCGCCTGTTTTGCGCGCAGTTCGCCGCGTTTTTATCAGTGGCTGGTCGACCACCCGCGTCTGGGCCCCTGGATCCGCGATTACCTGGACGGCAATGGCATCCCTCTCAAGGGCAAGGTCTATGCCATTGGTCTGATGTGGCTGAGTATCGGGCTGTCTTGCTACCTGGTGCCGCTGTTATGGGCGCGAGGCTTCATGCTGACCAGTGCCGTGTGTGTCACGATCTACATCCTGCGCCAGAAAACCCTCGAAAAGCCTTGACCCTCCCCCATTCGTAGCAGCGGACGAGTGAAACGAGGCCGCGTTCGGGTGCGAAGCAGCCGTAAAACCTGTTTCGCAGTTTTTCAGCTCTGACTCGACCCTGTGCATCACGAGGACTTCGTCCTCGAACGCAGCCTCGCAGAGCTCGACAGCTGCTACGGAAATAACGAGCTATCAGGCTTTATCGCCATGATTGCGTTCATAAGTCTCAGCGCCCATGGCCTCAATCTGACCCTCGATCAACGCTTCAAACGGGCGCAGCAGCGGTGCAAACGACGTCGGCGCTTCAAGGATTTCCAACGCTTGCACGATTGCTTCCAGCGTCGACAGCGCACCCGGCCCTGGTGCCTTGCGCAGCCGATAACGCGACACCGCGCCTTGCGGCAACGTGACTCGAGGCAATTGCGCCAGCAACGAGTTGAGGTGCAGCAGCTTGCGCACCTTACGCCAGGTGCCATCAGGCACCACTAACAACAGCGGCAGGCTTGCCTCAGCTGATTCATGCGCAAGGAGCACCTGCGCGTCATCACCCGGAAACAGCAATCGCGCCTGATACCCCGGCACGTTAATCAACTCATCAAGATCATCGAACACTTCGCCAACGCGCAATTGCGCATTGGTTAATCCCAATGCGGCCAGTCGCGCCGTGTTCAGCGCATGACTGACTTCACTGGGGTGCTGCAACAGCAACACCCGTGTGCGGCTATCCAGTTGCGGGATCAAGGCACACAAGCAGTGAGTCTGCGGGCGCATGCAACGAGAGCATTGAGCTCGGGACATGGGAGTAAAACTCTCGATCAAAGTGGGTTGAGTTGCGCTTTCAAAAGGTCGCGGAACGTCTGGATCAGCGGCTCACGGCTACGGCCTCGGCGCACGATCATTGAAAACGGCGCCTGATAGCCAAAGGTCGCAGGCAACAGCACGCGCAAGTCGCCCTTTTCTACCCAAGGCTCGGCGTAGTGTTCGGGCAAGTAACCAATATAAGCACCTGACAGCACCAAAATCAGCTGTGCTTCCATGCTGTCGACCGTGGCGGCGCTGTGCTTGAAACCATGTCGCGCCAGCTCGGCCTGACTCCAGTAACCCCGGCCGACCATACGCTGCTGGGTGATTACGGGCTCGGGGATGCGACGCTCAGTAAACAGCGGATGCCGCGAACTGCAATATAACCAGTGCTGTTCGCGGTACAGCGGCTGATAGACCAGCCCGCTCATTCGCGACGAAAACGCGCCAATCGCTAAATCCAGGCGGTTGTCCTGTACCCCCAGTTGCAGCTCATAGGGGCTCATCACCGACAAATGCAAGTGAACGGCCGGGTGTTCCTGGCTGTAGGCACCAATCGCCTGAGCAAAAGGCAACGCTTTGTCGCTCACCGTTGAGTCGATGACACCCAGGTTCAACGTGCCACGCAGTTCGCCCTTGAGCGCCGCCGCGTACTGTTCAAAGCCTTCCAGCTCGCCCAACAGGCGCAAGGTCTCCTGATGGAACAGCTCACCTTTGCTGGTCAGACTAAAGCCACCCCGGCCACGATGGCATAACACCAGACCCAGACTGGACTCCAGTTGACTCATGTAGGTGCTGATGGCCGAAGTGGACAAGTTGAGGGCCTGCTGTGCATTGGCAAAACCCTGATGGCGAACAACGCTGGTAAATATTCGCAATAGTTTCAAGTCGGGCAAAGCGTTGGCCATAAGGGCTCCGGGCTGATTTCAGGTCGGCGGTGTGGCTTACCCTCACCCCGACCCTCTCCCAGAGGGAGAGGGGGCTGATTTGAGGCGTTCTTGAAGCCGCGTGCGGTCAGTCCCCTCTCCCTCCGGGAGAGGGTTAGGGTGAGGGCAAAGGCGCAAAGTCTACCCAGATCCCGCCCATTAGTTTAGAAAAACCTGAACTAAGTATTTGCCCACAGCGATTCTTTCCGCCTCGTACCTTTCGCAGAATCGGCCGCCATAACCACAACAAACGACGAGGCCCTTACCGTGGACAAAATTCTTCATCAACCACTGGGTGGCAATGAAATGCCACGCTTCGCCGGCATCGCCACCATGATGCGTTTGCCTCATTTGCAATCCGCCGCCGGGCTGGACGCTGCCTTTATCGGTGTGCCTCTGGACATCGGTACGTCGCTGCGCGCCGGCACCCGCTTCGGCCCCCGCGAAATCCGCGCCGAATCCGTGATGATCCGCCCCTACAACATGGCCACCGGCGCCGCCCCCTTCGACTCGCTGTCGGTCGCCGATATCGGCGATGTGGCCATCAACACCTTCAATCTGCTGGACGCCGTGCGCATCATCGAAGAAGCCTACGATGAAATCCTTGAGCACAATGTGATCCCGATGACACTGGGCGGCGACCACACCATCACCCTGCCGATCCTGCGCGCGATCCATAAAAAACACGGCAAGGTCGGGCTGGTGCACATCGATGCCCACGCCGACGTCAACGACCATATGTTTGGCGAAAAAATCGCTCACGGCACCACCTTCCGCCGCGCTGTGGAAGAAGGCCTGCTTGATTGCGACCGTGTCGTGCAAATCGGTCTGCGCGCTCAGGGATATACCGCTGAAGATTTCAACTGGAGCCGCAAACAAGGCTTCCGCGTGGTGCAGGCAGAAGAGTGCTGGCACAAATCCCTCGCCCCACTGATGGCCGAAGTCCGCGAAAAAGTAGGGGACGGCCCGGTGTACCTCAGCTTCGACATCGACGGCATTGACCCGGCGTGGGCCCCAGGCACCGGCACCCCGGAAATCGGCGGCCTGACCACCATCCAGGCCATTGAAGTGATTCGCGGCTGCCAGGGCCTCGACCTGGTGGGCTGCGATCTGGTAGAAGTCTCGCCGCCTTACGACACCACCGGCAACACCTCGTTGCTGGGGGCCAATTTGCTCTACGAAATGCTCTGTGTGCTTCCCGGCGTGACGCACCGCTGAGGGTTGAACATGAGCGATCGCGATGAGGTGCTTGGCGCTGCGGCAGATTTGGTTTCAGCGTTTGCGCGCAACGAGCGCGAAGCCTATTTCGGCGCGTTTAGCGCCGATGCCAGCTTCGTGTTTTACACCCTGCCCCAGCCTTTGCTGAACCGCGACGCCTATCAGGCACTGTGGGACAGCTGGCGTCGGGACGAGGGCTTCGAGGTGCTCAGCTGCACCTCGAGCAACGCCTTTGTCAGCCTGCACGGTGACATGGCGGTGTTTGTGCATGACGTGGCCACCGAGCTGCGCATGCACGGGGAGCAACTTTTTAGCCAGGAACGCGAGACCATTGTCTTCAAGAGACAAGCATCGAGCGCACAAGAACAACAAGGCCTGTGGCTGGCCTGTCATGAACATTTATCCGCAATGCCGGAAGGGCTGCCGCCCCATTAGCCAATGTGATCGGAGCTGATCATGAATAATAAAAATAACCATAAGAATGTGCGTCAGATAGAAACCCACGGGGTCGAACAGATCCCGGACAACGAGCGCAGTGCCGGACCGGGCGATTTGTTTCGTTTGATTTTCGGCGGCGCCAATACCTTTGCCACAGCGGTGCTGGGCAGTTTTCCCGTGCTGTTTGGCCTGTCGTTTGAAGCCGGGCTCTGGGCCATTGTGCTCGGGGTGGTGCTGGGCTCGCTGATACTGGCGCCGATGGGGTTGTTCGGCCCCCTCAATGGCACCAGTAATGCGGTGTCTTCCGGGGCGCATTTCGGCGTACACGGGCGCATTGTCGGCTCGTTCCTGTCGCTGCTGACGGCAATTGCCTTCTTCTCACTCTCGGTGTGGAGTTCAGGGGATGCCTTGATCGGCGGTGCCAAGCGCATGGTCGGCCTACCTGAAACAGATCTCAGTCTGGGCCTGGCCTATGGCGTGTTTGCGATCTTGGTGTTGACCGTCTGCATCTACGGCTTCCGCTTTATGCTGTGGGTCAACCGCATTGCAGTGTGGGCCGCAAGCCTGCTGTTTCTGCTGGGGATTTTCGCGTTTGCTCCGGCTTTCGACAGCCATTTCGCTGGCAGTGTCGCTCTCGGTCAAACCGGTTTTTGGGCCGCCTTTATTGGGGCTGCACTGGTAGCCATGAGCAATCCGATTTCCTTCGGTGCGTTCCTCGGCGACTGGTCACGCTATATCCCCCGCCACACACCCAAGCGCCGCATCATGCTGGCAGTGATTGCAGCGCAGCTCGCAACGCTGATCCCGTTTGTGTTTGGACTGGCCACCGCCACCATCGTTGCCAGCAAAGCTCCGGACTATATCGCCGCCAACAACTACGTCGGTGGGCTGCTGGCTGTGGCGCCGAGCTGGTTCTTTCTGCCGGTGTGCCTGATCGCGCTGATCGGCGGCATGTCCACCGGTACAACCTCGCTGTATGGCACCGGGCTGGATCTGTCCAGCGTGTTTCCACGGCTGCTGTCGCGGGTAAAGGCGACGCTGCTGATCGGGGTGATGTCGATTGCCTTCATCTTTATCGGCCGCTTCGCCGCGAATCTGGTGCAAAGCGTCTCGACCTTTGCCGTCTTGATCATTACCTGCACCACACCGTGGATGGTGATCATGATTATCGGCCTGATCACACGGCGCGGCTTCTATTGCCCGGATGACTTGCAAGTGTTCACCCGTGGCGAGCGAGGCGGGCGCTACTGGTTCAAGCACGGCTGGAACTGGCGTGGCCTTGGCGCCTGGGTTCCCAGCGCGCTGGTGGGTCTGTGCTTCGTCAACTTGCCGGGCCAGTTCGTCGGGCCGCTGGGCAATCTGGCACAAGGCATCGACATCAGCCTGCCGGTCACCCTCGGTTTGGCATCGTTGATGTACCTGGCCCTGCTCAGCCTGTTCCCGGAACCCGGCGCAGTGTTTGCGCCTGAAGATCCGCGCCGTCAGCGCACCACTGCCCTGGAACCTGCCGTGATGCCTCGCATCGCCTGAGCGCCTCATAACAATAAACTGGAGACTCGCCCCCATGGCTTTAGATCTACTGGTCGTTCTTATCTACGCTGCGGCAATGCTGGTGCTGGGTTACTACGGCATGCGCAAGGCTAAAACCCACGAAGACTATCTGGTGGCAGGTCGCAACCTGGGCCCGACGCTGTATATGGGCACCATGGCCGCCACCGTGTTGGGCGGTGCTTCAACGGTCGGCACCGTGCGCCTGGGTTATGTACACGGGATTTCCGGCTTTTGGCTCTGCGCTGCACTGGGCTGCGGGATCATCGCGCTCAACCTGTTTCTGGCCAAGCCGCTGCTCAAGCTCAAGATTTTCACCGTCACCCAGGTGCTTGAAAAGCGTTACAACCCGATGGCCCGCCAGGCCAGCGCAGTGATCATGCTGGCCTACGCACTGATGATCGGCGTGACCTCGATTCTGGCCATCGGCACCGTGCTGGAAGTGCTGTTCGGCCTACCCTTCTGGGCGTCTGTTCTGCTGGGCGGCGGCGTGGTCGTGGTGTACTCGACCATTGGCGGCATGTGGTCGCTGACCTTGACTGACATCGTGCAGTTTGTGATCAAGACCGTTGGCCTGATGTTTGTACTGCTGCCTATCTGCCTGTACCGAGTAGGTGGCTGGGATGAACTGGTAAGCAAACTGCCCGCTTCCAGCTTCAGCTTTACCAGCATCGGCTGGGACACCATCATCACGTACTTCATGATCTACTTTTTCGGCATCCTGATCGGGCAAGACATCTGGCAGCGCGTCTTTACCGCCAAAACCCCAAAAGTGGCCCAATATGCCGGCACCGTGGCAGGCCTCTATTGCATTGTGTATGGCCTGACCTGCGCCTTGATCGGTATGGCCGCCCACGTGCTGATTCCGGATCTGGGCAACGTCAACAACGCCTTTGCCGCCATCGTCAAAGTGTCGCTGCCGGACGGGATTCGCGGGTTGGTCATTGCTGCTGCACTGGCCGCCATGATGTCCACCGCCAGCGCAGGTTTGCTGGCGGCTTCCACGGTGCTGACCGAAGACCTGCTACCCAAATTGCGCGGCGGGAAGCAATCAAGCCTGGCCATCAATCGGTTGTTTACCTTGTTGACCGGCTTTGTCGTGCTGGGGATCGCACTGGTGGTCAATGACGTGATCAGCGCCCTGACCCTGGCCTATAACCTGCTGGTCGGCGGTATGCTGGTGCCATTGATCGGGGCGATTTTCTGGAAACGCGCCACCACTGCCGGCGCCATTACCAGCATGGGCCTGGGCTTTATCACGGCCTTGGTGTTTATGTTCAAGGATGGGCTGGAAGCCAACACACCGATTTATTACAGCCTGGGTGTGGCTTTGGTCAGTTTTGTACTGGTCAGCCTGATGGCTCGACGGCCTGCCACGTTGGCAAGCGCGGCCTGAAACTCAACCTGCAGGAGCAACCGGGTGTTGCTTCTGCAGGAGGGTGCCAACTTAGCGACGACGTTGTGGCCGGCGGCGCGGATCTTCGACCGGAATCGGCACAGGCTGCATGGGCGGCTCGAGCAAACCCAAGGCAACGCCGAGGTCATGGAGCCAGGTTTGCAATTTGTCTTTCATATTTCCCCCTTGGGGTCACGCTGGCGACGTTAATTCTGCGATCGCTTCAGACAGATAATAGTCCTAAGTCCTACAAGATGCTTGCTTAAGGTCAATGAACTTTAGGCTAATCTCCTACATATAGGCGCTACACCGAAACGCCAGGTTGCAACGCTGAAACGCTGTCGGGCCGTGCCTGCTGGAGCTCGATCCAGGCGTTCAGGTTGGCGCCAAGTCGCCCTTTTCGCCACATCAGCCACGTGGTGGCGCTGGCAAAAGGTTGTTGCAAAGGATGTACACGCGCATTTTCGCGCCCCGGCAAGCTCGCCAGCATCGACGCGGGCATCAACGCGACCCCTGAACCGGCAACCACACACGCCAACATACCCTGATAAGACTCGATTTCCATAACCCGGCCCATCGCCGCCCGATCACTGGCATACCAGGCCTCAAGGCGTGCCCGATACGAGCATCCCTGGCGGAAGGCAAACACCTCGCTGCCCTGTACATCCAGAGCACGGGAAATCGCAGGGCGGTCAAGATCACTGATCAAGACCAGTTGTTCCTGGCAAAACTCGACGCCATCCAGACCAGCCAACTCCAGCGGGCCATCGACCAGCGCAGCATCCAGTTCTCCGGTCAGCAGGCCGGTGAGCAATTCGCCACTGGGTGCTGACTGCACCTGCAGGTTCACCGCCGGATACGTCCGGTGATAGTGCGCCAACAGGCTGGGCAGATGAATAGCCGCCGTGCTGTACATCGTCCCCAACGTAAACGTGCCGGACGGCACACCCCCTTGAACGGCACTCAAGGCCTCATCGTGCAGGGCGAAAAGACGCGCGGTGTAATCCAGCAGCACTTTACCCGCGGGCGACAACTGCAAGCGTTGCCGTTCTCGCACAAACAGATCAACGCCCATCTGCTCTTCAAGTTGCTTGAGACGGGTCGACAGATTAGAGGGCACACGGTGCAAGCGCTCAGCCGCACGGGTGATCGAGCCTTCTTCGGCCACCGCCTGAAAAATCCGCAATTGGCTGAACTCCATTGCATTCTCCAAAACTGAATAAGTCACTCACTATTATTCATTTTTAATGAAAGTCAATGCTCGATAGCCTGACGGTCATTGTCTTCAGTCAGGAATCAGCAACCATGTCTCCCCTCTCACGCTTGATCGCCAGCTTTATCGCGCTCGTTATGGCGATGGGCATTGGCCGTTTCTCACTCACCCCACAACTGCCCCATTTGATCAGCGAAGGCCAGATTGACCTCACCGGTGCCGGCCTGATTGCAGCCGCCAACTACCTCGGGTATTTAGTCGGCGCATTGGATGCGATGCGCGCTAAACGTCCCGATCAAGTGCGCGCACGCTTGCACACCGGCTTGTGGCTGTGTGTCGGGCTGACGCTGGTGTCATTCTGGGCGCACGGCTTTTGGCCTCATCTGCTGCTGCGCTTCGGCGCGGGTATCGCCAGTGCCTGGGTTATGGTGATGATCACCTCACTGAGCCAGCAACTGGCAATCAGTGCCAATCGCCCCCGCCTGGGTGCACTGGTGTTTGCCGGGCCGGGCGCGGGTGTATTGCTCACCGGCCTGCTGGCGCTGGGATCTAACCTGCTCGGACAAAGCTCGGCCACGCTGTGGCTGATTTACGCTGCGGCGGCGCTGATCATGGTGCTGGGTATTAGTCCTTTATTGCCCAAACCGGCTGTGCTCCCCACTCAGGCGCAGGTGCACTCCCACGGCGCCCGCCAACCAGGCATCAGCCGGTTGGGCGCCATTTATGGGCTGTATGGCTTGGGCTATATCATCCCCGCCACCTTTTTGTCGCAGATGGCCAGCGCACAGTTTCACGGCCAGTGGCAAGCCGACTTGTTTTGGCCCGCCTTTGGGCTGTGCGCAGCGATTGGGGTGGTGCTGATCAGTCTGCGCCGCCCTCATCCGGGCACCACCCGCTGGTGGTTAATGGGCGCTTTATGGGTTCAGGCGCTGGGCGTGTTGGCCTGCCTGCTGCCGAGCAGCGCCGGGCTGGCGCTGGGTGTGATCCTGTGCGGCACGCCATTTTTAGCCTGCATGCCGCTGGTGATGCAAAGCTCGCGAGAGTTGGCGCCCCACGCCACGCAGCGCAATGCCGCTCTGCTGACCGCTTGTTTCGCCGTCGGTCAACTCTGCGGACCATTGCTCGCGGCCCTCAGCAGTCATTTCAGCGGCGGGTTGCAGCCGGCATTGATGATCGCCGCCAGCGGACTGGTGCTAGCCGGGCTGCTGGCCGGACAGCGTGTCAACGCTCCAGTAATGCTCGCACCTTGCGACGGATCCACTGCTCGGCGCTGACACAGGTAATACCCAACAACACCAATACCGCGCCCGCTATGAAGTTGGCGCTCAAGGGCTCTTTAAGCACCAGTACGCCAAACGTGACGCCGAACATAGGCGTCATAAACGAGAACACCGCGAGGTTGGAGGCCATATAACGCTTGAGCAGCCAGAACCACACCAAGTAACTGAAAAAGGACACCACCAGCCCCTGAAACAGCACGCTGGCGAGCGCCACACCGGTCAAGCTGACATGGCTGATCTGACCGGTGATAGCAGCAATCACCAGCAGCCCGATAAAACCGACCATCAATTGGTAAAACAACGTCAGCGTGACCGGTGCCTCAGACAAGCGCGAGCCCCTCACCACCACGGTGGTTGCGCCCCACGCCATGCCCGCCAGAATCCCGCAGGCATCACCCAGCAACATGTTGCGATCCATATCAGCAAAAGACATCCCCCCGGCAAACGAGAAGGCGATGCCTACAAACGCTAGAAAAATCCCCAGCCACTGCAACGGCCGCAGGCGTTCGCTGGGCAACAGCCAGTTGACGCCAAGGGCGGTAAAGATGGGCGCGGTGTAGAGGAACACCGACATATGGGCGGCGCTGGTCAACGCCAGGCCTTGAGCGATAAAGAAGAACTCCAGACCAAACAACGAACCCGCCAGCAAACCTGCGCGCCAGGTGGCAGGCACTTGGTCCCAGCCGCCTTTCCAGCAGATCAGCCCGGCCACCAGCAGCGCGGCGATGCCGGAACGCGCGGCTGCTTGCATCACCGGCGCGATGTCTGGGGCTGCAATTTTGATAACGACCTGTTGCACGCCCCAAATAAGGCACAGTCCCAACATGACCTGCAGTGCGAAAGCATCCGGTGCTCGCCGCGAAACACTCATAGTACTACCTGAAAAAGCTCAACAGCTCAGTTGTAAACGGGAGGGATTAAAACGGATCAAGCCGCCATTTTGCGAGCGGTCCAATAACCCGAGAGTGAGGCGAGACAGGTCAATAAACCGCCCCATGCCATATCCATCAAGGCCAACTGGGCCGACCAGCCTTGCAGCGTCGCCCAGTTGGTCATGTCGTAAGTGCCATAGGCCACCAACCCAAAGAACGCACCGCCCAGTGCAGCTCTGCGCGCACTGCCTCGGCTCAGGGCCGGGAGTACCACAAAATACACTGCGCCCAATACGTACATCAGGTAGAAGACAATGGCTGGCCCCCACTTGGGCTGGGCCAGCATCAGTGGACCCAGCAGCTCTTTATAGGTAGAGCTCATGAGCACACCCAACCACAGGCCGTCGAGCACCAGAAAAGCCAGTAACGCACCGCTATACGCCCACACTGCCTTGCTCATGCCGACCTCCTTGGGTTGTATTCAGATCAACTCGATGCGGTCCGGGTGGATCGCGATCTTGCCTTCCTTGTAGAGCGCACCAATGGCTTTTTTGAAATTGCCTTTGCTGACACCGAACAGGTTGCTGATGACCTCAGGCGCACTTTTGTCGCTGACCGGCAACACGCCGTTGTTGTCACGCAACTGGCTGAGGATCTTGGAGTTCAAGCTGCTGGAGGCTTCTTGCCCGACCGGCTGCAAGCTCAGGCTGATTTTGCCGTCAGCACGAATCTCCTTGATATAGCCTTTCTCTTGCTTGCCCGCACGCATGAACTTGAAGATTTCGTTCTTGTGGATCAAGCCCCAGTGCTTGTTGTTGATCACGGCTTTAAAGCCCATGTCCGTGGCTTCTGCCACCAACAAATCCACTTCCTGGCCCACTTGATAGTTGGCCGGGGTTTTGTCCAGGTAACGGTCAAGACGAGCCGTCGCGGTAATGCGGCGCGTGTGCTTGTCGAGGTAGACGTGAACCACGACATATTCGCCGGCGGTCATCTGGCGTTTTTCTTCGGAGTACGGCAACAGCAAATCTTTCGGCAGGCCCCAATCCAGGAACACGCCAATGCTATTAACTTCCACGACTTTCAAGCTGGCAAATTCACCGACCTGAACTTTAGGTTTTTCAGTGGTGGCAATTAACTTGTCAGCACTGTCCAAATAAACAAAGACGTTAAGCCAGTCTTCATCTTCACTTGGAATATCTTTAGGAATATATCGGTTAGGCAACAGTATTTCGCCGTCTGCCCCACCATCCAGATACAAACCAAAGTTTGTATGTTTAACCACTTGCAAACTGTTGTAGCGACCGATTAAAGCCATGTCCAATACCCTCATTACGTGGGCGCATTCTACCCGAGTTTAGGTGGGCACATTGGCGCGGTGCCGCCCGGCCATCAAAAAAACGCTGAGACGCCTGATATATCAGGACTTTTTGTCGCACCCTGGATGCCATTCGTCAGTCAAAGGCCGGTCAGCAAGGGTTGAAGCCAGCCCCGCAAGCGTCTGAAAAGTGATGGGGTTATGAATTAAAACAGCGAGTTATAGAACTCTCTGGTGGACGACTATATGTATTCACCGCGCGCCCCAGTTATTTTAGAAAGATATTTAACAAGCATTTGTCAAGCCTTTCAGGTACTATCACCGACCTAGTTATTTTCTACAGGTCAATAGCCGCCATGCGCGTAAAAGCATCCGCCAGCAAAGCAAAGCCAGCTCCCGCTGTTGAAACCAGTGATTCCATCAATGCTCAAATCGAAGCATTCTTGAAGTCCGGCGGCGAAATCCAGCAAATCAACAAAGGTGTCAGCGGCCAAACTTTCGGCCCTTCCAAGCAAATTACGCTCGGCAAAAAGTAACACTCCCCGCGTCATCCGGTCCTTATGCGCTTTGCCCCCCAAGGCGCTAGGACTCTCGCCTGACCCTGTTTATTTCGCACAAAACCTTCTGATCACACAAAAAACTGACGAACGGCGTTCGTCGGCCGGCATTCATCCGTATGCTCTGAAGCGTCTAAATCAAGCCTTCCAGCTGCCAAGGAGGTCACTATGCTCACAAAGGCGTTACTGCTGACCGGCACGCTGCTGGCCAGCACGGCAGTGAATGCGCAAGTGTTTTCCCGCGAGCTGGGTGATTTCGACCTCAAGCTCGCCACGCAACCGACCCGCAGCATGGCCCAGGGCCTGGTGAAGCCCACCAGTCCCGGCTCGACCTTTCACGGCGGCCTGGATGTGACCCATGAAAGCGGCTGGTATGTGGGCCAATGGGCCCCGACTATGGGCATAAAACCCGGCAGCAACCTCGAAGTCGACTCCTACCTGGGCTACAAACACCCTTTCGACCAAAGCCTGAGCTACGAGCTGGGGCTGATTCATTACAGCTACCCCAAAGTTACCTCGCTCGACAGCCAGCAGATTTTTGCCGGGCTTACCGTGCTGGGCACCCGCTTTGGTGCGGCCTTCAGCAATGACCCGGACCGGCACGACAGCACGCTGTTTGCCGACCTGGGCGTCAATCAGCCGTTTGGCGTCGGGGTGCGCATGAAATACACCACCCACCAACTGGGCACCCCCGTGTCCATCGCCGAAGGTGGCAGCGTGCGCGCGTTCAATGACTGGTCGGTGACCTTCTCGCGCCCGTGGATGGGCATTGACCTGAACGTGATCTACAGCGACTCCAGTCTCGATGGCGCCGAGTGTTCCGCCTATTCAGGGCAAAACAGCCAGTGCGACGGACTGCTGACCTTCAAGGCCGAGCGTACCTTTTACTAGGCGTCAAAGCCTGTTCACGGCCGCTTTGGCCTGCTCAATCCACTGGCGTTTGCTTTCCTCAAGCTGCTCGGCCTTCAGCAAGCGGCGCCTATCTTCCGGGGTCAGA
Organism: Pseudomonas sp. TMW22091; assembly: GCF_022496705.1. NCBI lineage: Bacteria > Pseudomonadati > Pseudomonadota > Gammaproteobacteria > Pseudomonadales > Pseudomonadaceae > Pseudomonas > Pseudomonas sp. TMW22091. Next base: position 34,500 of record NZ_SCFI01000014.1, on the reverse strand, counting down.
TTGGCCTGGTAAGGCGCCTCGTGTCTCTCTTCGGAATACGAAGCAGACATGCCCTGCTCCCCGTCAGTTTTGACTGGGGAGTTATTAGATAAGGCAAAGAGCATCAATGTAGCCGCTGCCAAGGCACGAAGGCTGCGATCGAGCGCGAAGCGGTCGCAAACGATGCCACTTCGCAGTGTCAGGTTTTTACGACGGCTCTGCCGCCGATCGCAGCCTTCGTGCCTCGTCAGCGGCTACAGGTTGTTATAGGTGCCTGCAGCTGCTTATACGCTCTCTGCCACCCCGCCATTAAATTGCAACGCCGCCAACCGCGCATACAGCGCATTACTGGCGATCAACTGCGTGTGGGTGCCAATGGCGACCAGTTTGCCTTGGTCCATGACCGCAATCCTGTCAGCGTTCTGCACTGTCGCCAGACGGTGGGCAATGACCAGCGTTGTGCGACCTTTCATCAAGCTGGGCAAGGCTTGCTGGATCAAATGTTCGCTCTGAGCATCCAGCGCACTGGTGGCTTCGTCCAGCAACAGTATCGGTGCATCCACCAACAGCGCCCGGGCTATCGCCAACCGTTGACGCTGCCCACCGGACAAGCCCTGACCGCCATCACCCAAATGGGTTTGATAGCCGTCAGGCATTTGCAAAATAAAGTCATGGGCATGGGCAATACGCGCCGCGGCTTCAACTTGGTCGGCGCTGGCGTGAGCATTGCCATAACGGATGTTGTCTTCGATGGTGCCAAAAAATAACGCCGGGGTTTGCGACACCCAGGCAAAACAACGCCGCAGGTCTTGCGGGTCTAGCCGGGCGATGGGCAGACCTTCGAGCAGAATCTGGCCCCGCTGCGGGTCATAGAAACGCAGCAGCAAATCAAACAAGGTGGATTTACCCGCCCCTGAAGGCCCGACCAGTGCCAGAGTTTCACCCGCTTTGATCGTTAAGCTCAGCCCTTCAATCGCATGGTTATCCGGGCGCGAAGGGTAGGCGAAATACAGGTCTTCAAGCTGCAAGTTGCCCTGCACACGCTCAGGCAAAACCTGCACATCACTCGCGGGAGGCTCAATCAGGCTTTTCGATTGCAACAACTCATCAATCCGTTGAGCCGCACCGGCTGCCTGCTGCAATTCGCCAATCACTTCACTCAGGGTGCCAAACGCACTCCCCACCACCAGGCTGTAGAACACGAACGCCGCCAATTCACCGCCGGTTATACGCCCGGCAATGACATCCATACCGCCGACCCAGAGCATCACCCCGACCGCACCAAGCACCAGCAAAATCACCAGAGTAATCAGCCAGGCCCGCTGCACGATTCGCTTGCGTGCGGTGGCAAAAGCGCTTTCTACAGTGGCTGCAAAACGCTGCTGGTCTTGCTGCTGATGGTTGTAGGCTTGCACCGTTTTGATCTGGCCCAAGGCTTCGGCCACATAACTGCCAACGTCAGCGATTCGGTCCTGACTCTGGCGCGAGAGGTTGCGTACCCGTCGACCGAAAATAAGAATGGGGGCCAGTACCAGCGGCAGCGCCACCACCACAATGCTGGTGAGCTTGGGGTTGGTAACAAACAGCAGCACCACACCGCCAATCACCATCAAACTGTTGCGCAAGAACAAGGACAGGGACGAGCCAATCACCGACTGCAACAGTGTGGTGTCGGTGGTCAGGCGGGACTGGATTTCGGAACTGCGATTGTTCTCGTAAAACCCTGGATGCAGATCGATCAGGTGGTTAAACACCTGTCGCCGAATATCAGCAACAACCCGCTCACCAATCCAAGACACCAGATAGAAACGCACAAACGTCCCCACCGAAAGCCCCAAAACCAGCAACAGAAAAAAGCCAATGGACTGATTGAGCAAGTGCGGTGATTGGGTCATGAAACCCTTGTCGACCATCAGCTTGATGCCCTGCCCCATTGACAGGGTGATACCTGCAGTGACGACCAGCGCCAGCAAGGCACCCACAGCGTGCCAACGGTACGGCGATACAAAATGAGCCGCCAGACGAATGGCACGGCGTTGACGAGATGAAAGCATTCGGGGCATCCAGAGGGTGAATGTGCGTGAAAAGTCTAAGGCCTGAGTCAGGGAATATTTCTCACTCGCTTTGAATATGACCCATGACAACCAAGCCTAGGCCTTAATGTTCTAAAGTGAGGGTGGAAGTTTCAGGATATTTCTGTTGGACTGGGTTGGCCGCCAAGTTGTGTCACAACCTGGTCACTAAACGGAACTACATTAGCGCTACACCCTGATGAGGAGACAGGCCATGGATTTGCAACACAATGCTCAAGCGATTCCAGTGATTCGAACCCAACCACAGCAGTCACTGGGGTGCGCGATGATTGATGAACATGGAAAAGAAATTCTGATCACGGAAAAAATGATTCAGGACGCCTGCCACGAACTGGACAAGCGCTTGGTCAAGCCTTTTCGTAAAGACTGATTCTCATCTAACGCTGTAACGGCCCTCACCCTGACAGTGGCTGCCGTTACAGCGTTCGTTTCACCTCACACCAGCACAGCCCCCAAGGCCTTGACCAATTGCTTCAAGGCGACTGACTCACCTTCGACGTGCACCCTCAAACCCTCGATCTCACGACGTACCGGGTAGTTTTTGCGCAAAGCATCAAAGGCCAGTTTTTGCTCTTGGGCGCTGCCCACGAGACTGCGGCGAAAGTCTGCATCGTCGCGACGCGGATCGTAGACACCACGACACAGCATGGCCAGCGCCCAAGCCGGGTCGCTGTCGGCACTCAAGTGAACACTCGCCAACCACGGTGCGGGCAGCAAGTCGACAAGCTGCACCTCTGCGGGCCGAGCGAGAAAATCACACAGCGCCTTATACACCTGCGCCGTTCCGCGCTGCTTGCCATCAAGGCTATAGCCCGCAATATGCGGGGTTGCCAGCACACACAAGTCCGCCAGCTCGACATCGACCTCAGGCTCACCTTCCCAGACATCCAGAACGGCTTGCAGGTCATCGCGCCGGGTCAGCACATCACGCAATGCGCTGTTATCCACGACAGCGCCACGACTGGCGTTAATCAGCCACGCACCGGGCTTGAGCTGATTCAAGCGTTCAAGATCCAAGAGATGCCAGGTTGCATCACTTGCGCTTTTAGTTAAGGGGGTATGCAGGCTGATCACATCACACTGCTCGATGATGTGGGCCAAGCTTGCAAAATCGCCGCCTTCCTCTCTCTGACGCGGCGGATCACAGACCAGTACCTTGAAGCCCAATGCGCGTAGCACCTCGACCAGACGCCCGCCAACCTCACCGGCCCCCACCACGCCATAAGTACGCTGTACCAGGTCAACGCCTTCGATTTCGGCCAATGTCAGGAGGCTGCCGAGCACATAGTCCACCACGCCACGGGCATTACAACCCGGAGCACTGGCCCACTGAACGCCTGCCTGATCAAAATAATCCAGCGCCAAGTGATCGGTGCCGATGGTGCAGGTGCCAACAAACCTCACCGCGCTGCCTTCCAGTAACTCACGATCGACTTTTGTCACCGAGCGCACCAGCAGCACATCCGCATCATGCACATCGGTGCGGGTAATCTGGCGCCCCGGCAACCGGCGTATTTCACCGAATCCAGCAAAGAACGCTTCGATCAGCGGAATATTTTCGTCAGCAACAATCAACATGGCAGGCTCCTTTCGCGGAGAAGCAGTGTAGGCCTTGTTGTACGTCATGAGCCAGCAGGCTGTGGCTCATATGTTTCGCATGAAAGTTGATTAGTCCTACGCAACTACCGTTATTAACCTTGAAATCACGGGACGCATCCTACATCCAGAATGTAATCAGGATTGTTACCTTTCGCGACTCATTGTTCTGACGCGAGTCAGTTCGCCTTCGCGTAAGGAGTCGCTCATGGCAAGCGTTCTACCCCGTTTTCACTTCAGCCTAGACGGCCTGACCGACGACTTGCACGTACTGGCCTTCCAAGGCAAAGAGGCCATCAGCACACCCTATGCCTTTGACATTGAACTGATCAGCGAAAACCCTAGCCTGGACCCTGAAGGCCTGTTGCACAGACCGGGGTTTCTGGCTTTCGGGGCACCGGGCGGCGGTATTCACGGGCATGTATACGCCGTTACCTTCAGTGATGAACACGCACCTCTGACGCACCTGATCATCACGCTGGTGCCGCAACTGGCCTTACTTGATCTGCGCACAAATCAGCGTATTTTCCAGCAACTGACGGTTGAGCAAATCATCAGTCAGCTGCTCGAAGAACATGGCATTTTCAGTGACGCTTACGCGTTTACGCTGGATGTGCAGTATCAACCGCGTAATTACTGCGTGCAGTATCAGGAATCCGATCTGCACTTCATCCAGCGTCTGTGCGAAGAGGAAGGCATTCACTACCACTTCCAGCACAGCCCGCAAGGCCACCGCCTGGTTTTTGGTGACGGCCAGAGAGCGTTTCCAAAACTTGATGAGCCTGTGCTTTACCACCCGGACAGCGGCATGGTTGCCGAAGAGCGGGTGGTCAATAGCTTCAAAGTGGCGCTGAAAACCCGCCCGACTCGCAGCACACTGCGCGATTACAACTTTGAAACTGCCAGTCGGGAGGTAAAGGCAGACAGCCATCCTGACAACCAACGCCGTGGCCCGGACTTGGAAGACTATGTTTACCCCGGCCATTTCAAGCTGCAAACGCGCGGCAGACTGCTCAGCCAGCGCACACTTGAACGTCACCGGATCGACTGTCGCCAGGCCACCGGCAAAAGTGATCAGCCGGCCTTCGCAACCGGCCATTTAATGGCGCTAGGCGGGCATCCCAACCCCCTCAACAACAACCTGTGGCTGCTAAACGAAATCACCCATCAAGGCAAACAGCCTCAAGTGCTGCGCGCCTATGGCACGGCCGCAGCCAAACCGTCTGCGGACGGCTTTGATCAGGGCTATCGCAACGACTTTATCGCCACCCCGTGGGACGTGCCTTTTCGCCCCGCCTTAAAACACCCGAAACCCCGCGTTCTGGGTATGCAAACCGCCCGCGTGACCGGCCCGCAAACCGATGAGATCCACTGCGATGAATATGGCCGGGTGAAAGTTCAATTTCACTGGGACCGCCAAGGACAATACAACGATCATAGCAGTTGCTGGTTGCGGGTGGCCTCGTCTTGGGCCGGTGACACGTTTGGCGCGGTCACGGTGCCGAGAGTCGGCATGGAAGTACTGGTTTTATTTTTGCAGGCCGACCCTGACCGCCCGGTCATCAATGCGTGCCTGTCAAACAGCTTGACCCCCCCGCCCTACCCATTGCCAGCCAACAAAACCCGTAGCGTATTGCGCAGCCGCAGTACCCCGGACAGCACCGGTTATAACGAACTCCATCTGGAAGACCGCAAAGGCCAGGAACGGATCTACCTGCATGCCCAGCGCGATATGGAGCAACGTATCAACAACGATTGGCGGGAGCAGATTGAGGGCGAACGCCACCAGCTCATCACCGGCAACAGCGTGTTGATGCTCAAAGCCGAAGATCAACTCACCGTGAGCGGAGATCGCAAGGTGCAACTGCTGGCCAACGACCATTGCGAAGTCGCCAACAGCAGTCATACCTTGGCCGGCAAGCTCATCGCCATCGAAGCCGGCCAGGAAATCACCCTCAAATCAGGCGCCAACCTGGTGGTGACAGCAGGCGCCACGCTCACATTGATGGCCGCAGGGCAGCACATTGTGATCAATTCAGGCGGCATATTCAGCAGCACACCGATTCAGTTGGGAGGTGCTCCTCTACCGGGCACTGCCGCCAACCCTCTTACGCCCATGACCGTCGAAGCTTTGGCCAGCGTACTGCAGCTGCCGCTTTCAACCCCGTCTTCTCCGTTGAGCGCCCTACCGGGCCAAAAGACAGGCAAAAGTACGTTTAACTCAGAGAAGAATCAGGGGTTGAGTATCAACCTCAGACCGATGCCCGACTTACCGGGGTATGAGAGCGAGCCTTACCGACTGCTGGCTGACGGAGTTCAGATACAAGAAGGCATAACCGGGCCTGACGGGCTCGTCGAGTTCAAGCCGGTCGCCAACTGCGTGACCTACAGGGTTGAGCTCGACAACGGCCATCATTTCAGCATGAGCCTCGACTCCCCATCCATAGAGTTGCCGGTTGATCCGTACTTGGCCCAACAAGGCCATCGCGCTTATCCGACGAGCGCCGATCCTCAGCATAGAGCCCGCAACTTGCCCGAAGACTATAGGGGGCACGCCGCGCTACCCAGAAAACCTAACGAGGAGCCGGACGCATGAGCTATCCCTACTCCCCCGAATCTTTCAAATTCGATCCCAACCAACCTATCAACCTGACGATGGACTGGTTCGCCAACACCTCCTATTACCCGCCCCGCGCCGGAGTGCTGACCGAGCCGCTGGTCAATGGCCAAGCCGCCTTTGGCGCAGTTCATGACGCCATCGAGAACGCCCGGCACAGTGTCGACATCATCACCTGGGGTTTTGACCCGGCCATGCGCCTCAAGCGCCCCGGCGGCTTGCGAGTGGGTGACTTACTAGCGGCCAAAGGCAAGCAAGGCCTCACTGTGCGGGTGCTGGTGTGGCGTAATGTGCTGGCCGATTTCGTTGAAAAAACCCTGCCCGGCATCGGCCTCGGCGGCTCAGGCGGCACTGCCTTGGGTTCGGGGATCATGAACGGCAGCGCCGCCGACAACGAAGTGTTTCGCCTGGATAAACGCCGCACCCAAAATCTGCAAAAAATCGGCTTGCTCGGTCAAGACCTGCTGCTGGCTGAGTACCTGCGCCAAAACAAATCCCCCAGCTACGACCCGGTTTTCGTGGCAAAAGCCGCCCTGCGCCTAAAAGAATGGCAAGACGAAAACGCCGAAATAAACCGCCTGGCTGAAGAACAGGAGAGCGCACAGGGTTACAACAAAATCTCCGGTTCCGGCGGCACCCAACACGACCCCTGGGGGCAGATCTACACACGAGACTGGTTCAAGAACGTCAATAGCTCGCGCATGAACAACGTCGAGTTCCGCACCCGCGACTTCGACAGCACCACCGAAACCGTCATGAATGACGAACAAAGCAGCATCGTGCGGGGCCGCTTCGCCATCCTGCGCGACCTGCTCAATGCCGAAGGCATCAGCGACCTGAGCATCGGCCAGATGGGGTTATTGACCCAGTTCGCCAGTCATCATCAAAAAATGGTGCTGGTGGACTACGGCACGCCGCAGGCCATCGGCTTTGTGATGGGCCATAACCTGCACCGTAACTACTGGGACACCGACGCCCACCTGTTTGATGACCTCAAGGCCGGTCGCGACAAGGGCTTCGGCCCTTGGCAAGACATCTCGATGAAGGTCACCGGCCCGGTACTGGTCGACCTGAGCCACAACTTCGCACAAGCCTGGGACCTCGAAAACCCGTGGTACACGCGCTGGTTTGCCGATACATCGCTGCGAAAAGAACGCGACGCCCTGCCCATCCCCGACGTAGTCACCACCACCGCCCACAGCGTGGCGCAGGTGTGCCGCACCCAGCCGCAGTACGGCGAAAAATCCATTCTTGAGCACTACATCAAGGCCATTGGCAACGCCCGCGACTACGTGTACATGGAAAACCAGTATTTCCGTTACAGCGACTTTGCCAAGCGCTTGAGCACCATCGCCAAAACCCGCAAAAACCGGGGCGCAAAGGGCGACATCTACCTGTTCGTGGTCACCAACACACCCGACACAAAGACCGCCTCGGGCACCACCTACGAAATGCTTCAGGCGCTGGGCCAGGAACAGCTCATGCCCCAGGTTCAACGGGATCTGGCTCAAGGCCTGACGGAGCATCTGGAAGACCTCGAACACCTGAAAAACACTCCGCCTTTCCAGCCCTACCAGCTCCCTGCCCACCAGGAGAAAATCCAGAAACTGCAAGCCAAGGTCGACGCCTTGCTTGAGCAGGGCATTACACCTGAAGTAGGTGAACGACTGGACGGCCTGACCCCGGAACAGATCGCCGAACTGGCCGCCAAAACGGATGCGGACAAAAAGCCGTACGAACTCAGGGAAATCCCCGGCCTGAAAATCATCATTGCGACCCTCGCCACCAGCGACCCGGCTCCGGGAAGTGCACCGCCTCTGCCCATGTCGGCCGAGGCCGAAGTACAGCTCAACGCGCCAGTAACTAAAGCTCGATATAAAAACATCTACGTGCATTCAAAACTGATGTTGGTGGATGACGTTTATACCTTGCTCAGTTCCGCCAATATCAATATCCGCAGTATGCACAGCGACTCGGAATTGGGGATTGCGCATCCTCATCCGGTGTTGGCGAAGTCGTTGCGGGAGAAGTTGTGGGGGATGCATGCGGGTGAGGTTGACACATCAACTTCTGAAAACTTCAAGTTCTGGACTGAACAAATGGATGCAAACTGGCGAGCTCAGATAAAAGGCATCCCTCTTAATTCGCATCTACAACGTTTCTGGGACATAGCCACACCCTACAGTCCTGCATTTACGGTGGACTAATGCGCTCATTAAAAAATATCGCCCTGATTCTCTTATTAACTTGCGGAGTTCAAGTGATGGCTGATTCCAAAACTTTTGTGTGCGCCCATGAAAAGAACTACTTACCTCCACTTGACCCTTTAGCAGATGCTTGGTATCGAGAGGCCGTACTGCTGGCGAAACCGGACACTTTGCGACCTTGGGATCGCATAGTGGAATTATATAGCAAAGCTATAAAGCGAGATCACTGGAAAGCCATGCATAACTTGGCCGCCCTCTATCGAACAGGGTGGCCCGGAGGTATTGAGAAAGACACACAAAAAACCATCGACCTATATCAGCGCATGATTGATCTTGATATCCCACAAGGCTTTTATAATATGGGGGCAATCATTGGCAATAAGGCTGGTGTTAAAAATCCAGCCACAGATGGTCTGACTTTTTTGGACAAGGCTGCGAGAATGGGCAATCCTGCTGCACTCACAGAACTCGGCAAGCAACTCATATATATAGGCAACAAAGACGAACTTGGACTGCTGTATACACAGTGTGCTGCTGAGCAAGGATATGGCCACGCAAATTATGAGCTTGCTGCATACTATAAAATAGTGAAAAGAAACTTTCCAGTAGCCATACTCCATTACCAAAAAGCGCTTGCGCAAGGTCATGATGGCGCCGCATTTTTAATGAAACGAATATTCAACCGTAAAACAAAGCCACAATTTGCGATGTGGTATGAACCCAACGATGATCTGAATAGAATTTATAACGATCTTTACCAACAACTCCAAAATGAACCTGACTTACGCTTCCCTACCCTAATGAAAGACCATCCTCTTCCGCCCCATCCAACCCAAGGTTATGACGCAGAGAGACCTAACTGGAAGCCTAACTCATAGCTCCTCTGCAAACTGATTCATAAGATAGTCGAATTCAACAACACTACCAATAGAGAAAGAATATCCATGAAACACCCAAAATACTGCGACCACCTTAAGGAATAGTCATGCAACTATTCAGTGTCTTTATGCTTTTCTTGCTTTTAATTACAGGCATTCCTGTAATGGCAGAATTACGCCCTTTTGTATGCACTCATGAAAAGGACTATTTACCTTCACTCGACCCTTTAGCGGAGGCTTGGTATCAAGAAGCCGCACTACTGGCAAAGCCGGACACTTTGCGACCATGGGATCGCATCGTTGAGTTGTATAGCAAAGCTGTAGAGCGCGATCACTGGAAGGCTATGCATAACTTGGCCGCCCTCTATCGAACCGATTGGCCCGGAGGTGTAGAAAAAGACACCCAAAAGGCTATCGACCTTTATCAGCGCATGATTGAACTCAATATCCCACAAGGCTTTTACAATATGGGGGCAATCATTGGAAATAAGGCGGGTGTAAAAAATCCAGCCACAGATGGTCTGACATTTCTAGACAAGGCCGCAAGAATGGGTAATCCGGCTGCACTTACAGAGCTTGGAAAACTATACATATATATAGGAAAAAATAAACCATTAGGGTTACAGCTCACACAATGTGCTGCCGATCAAGGATATGGCCAAGCCAACTACGAGCTCGCTACCTACCACGAACTAATTAAACCAAACTTCCCTAAAGCACTAAAACACTACCAAATTGCTCTTTCACAAGGCCACAACACCTCAGGACGTATTATGCGACGAGTCTTTAATGCAAAGACTTCACCTCATAACGCTATGTGGTATAAACCCAGCGAGCAACTGTACACGATATATAACAACCTCTATCAGCAACTCCTAATTAATTCAGACTTACGCTTCCCCACCCTAATGCAAGACCACCCGCTCCCGCCCCATCCAACACAAGGTTATGACGCAGACAGACCAGGCTGGAAGCCTGAGCAATAGCGGCCCTAAACGCGCACTTAAACACTAGAACGTCTACCCAGACGCAACAATCCATTATTTCCCTTGCGAAAGCCTATGAAAACCAACTTCCTGTTTTACATTCTGCATTTGGCCATGAGCATAATAATCATTGTGTTTATTCCTTTACCCTCAATGATGGGCATGGCGTTTTGCGCAGCTATTGCGGCACTCATTCCAATGCTAATAGCTGGACGACATCAAAAAAAATTCAGGCCAATCAGCGAAAACTGGGTTTCCACACTGGGATGTTCTGTTTTTATGGGTGTGTTGATCACCGCCCTCTTCACAGCCAAAGCCTTTGTTTACATCCTTGCCGTCAGCATTACGGGGTCGCCTCATGCAACCGATGACTTACAGATAGGAAAACTGGTCGCCATCTGGCTATGCACCTCTGTTGTCGCAACAGCCTGTGTTTTCTTCGCCTATGACTTTATTAGGGCGCTACGCAACAACAGGAATTGATAACCCATTACCCATCCGACAACTTTATCCTCCATCGCCACCCTAATAAAAAAGAGAGCGACACTGATGCCTACCAAGACTCTGTTTGTGATTCTTTACACTGCACTGGTGATCGCAACCAATTATTTCTTCCCGTCCGGCAAGATCACTGACACGGCATTAATCGCGGCCTGCACGATACTTATCCCGATACTTTTATTTCGCCACGAGCGAAAATATTTCGTATCCCTTAGAAACAACTGGGGCTCGACAGCGGGGACTTCTTTATTGCTGGGCTGTATTTTTGCCGCAGTCTACACAGTGGAATTCTATTTCCATAACGTGACCATCATCATTTTTGGTGTGCCCTTAGCCACTCTTTACAAGGGCATGGCCCGCCTGTTTGCGTTTTTGTTCACCCTTTCATTTGCCATAAACATCTGCGTATTGGTTTTATACGATTTCTTCAGAATCAAGCCCTCCTCCACCCTGTAAATATCCCGACCACGGGTGCTCTTACATGCGCCTTCCCGCTCACATGTGCAGCCGTACTACATGCCGTGTGTATAACGTAAATAACCAAAAACAATAAACACTATGAACGACTTGAATCCATTACATGCTGTTTTAGACCATTCCCAACGCTTGCGTCAGGTGGTTGACCGATTGGGTTATTCCAGCCCCGAAACGACGTGGCGCGGCTGGCACGTGGCGCATTGTTTTAACTGCAAGCAGGGCCATGTGATTTCTACGCCCCCGTCTGCTCTGCTGCGGGCTAATGTGACGGGTTGCAAACAGTGTGCCGGGGAAGCGCGCTTGCAGGCAGTACATCTGGCTGCACAGTCGGTCGGAGCAACGTGCCTGTCGACTCAATGGGAGGGAGAGCAAGCGCTGTATTCGTTCAAATGCAGCTGTGGGCACCAATGGCAACGCAGGGGGCGTCACGTTGCCAAATCTCCTGCCTGCCCCTTATGCATGCGTCGTGCCCACAGCCATCGCCTGCGTCTGCAAGACGGAATGGACAAGATTCGCCAGGCCGCTGCCGCCCGCGGTGGCGAATGTTTGGCCCATGTGTATGAAAACAGTGCTCACTTTTACCCTTTTCGTTGCGCCAAGGGCCACGAGTGGAACGCTCAAGGTCATGAAGTGTTGCGCGGCAGCTGGTGCAAGCGGTGTTCCTGGTTGCAAAGAAGCGAACAATACCTGATGCCCAATGGCCTCGAACGACTGCACGCCATAGCTGCCAGCCACGGCGGCGAATGCTTGAGTCAAGGTGCCTACCGAGGCGTGGGTGAGCGTTATGGCTTCCGTTGCAAACAAGGCCATGAGTGGCAAGCATTGGGCAAGCGTGTAGTACGTGGCGGCTGGTGCCCTCTTTGCGCAAACGATAAAAAGCGCCTGACCCTTGAGACGGCGCAAGCCGATGCAAGAAAAAGAGGCGGTCAATGTTTGTCGACCGCTTACACCAATAATTCGACGCCCCTGGAGTGGGTCTGCCATCGGGGCCATTTTTGGAGGGCTGCGCTGGCGACGATTCGCAGCAACCACTGGTGCCCCCAGTGCGCCATCATTGCGCGCATCACCAATCCTAAATCCAAGGCCCGCTTGCGCTATGGGCTTGCGCCTTAAGCACAGGAGTATTCACCCCCTGAACTCAAGACTTGCCGACCGTCCAGGCAGGCGTAGAATTGTCGGTTTTGTGCGTTAAATACTGTGGATACTCGCTTGTGAATTCTGTAACACATAACCTGCCTTCCAAGGGCGCCAACCGGGTGATCCGGGTTACAACCGAGGTGCGCGCGCTATTGGCGCTAGCGTTGCCAATCATCGTTTCCCAAGTCGCCACCACCGCGATGGGTTTTGTCGATGCCGTTATGGCGGGCCGTGTCGGGCCTCGCGATCTGGCTGCCGTAGCATTGGGCAACTCAATCTGGGTGCCGGTGTTTCTGTTGATGTCAGGCATCTTGCTCGCGACTACGCCAAAAGTCGCTCAGCGCTTCGGCGCTGACACTCACAGTGATATTGGACCCATCGTGCGTCAGGCCCTCTGGCTGGCGGTGATGACCGGGCTGTGCGCAGCCTTTGTGTTGATCGGCGCAGAGCCGCTGCTGCATGTGATGAACGTCGCCCCTGACTTGATTGAGCCGTGCATGGGCTATTTACACGGCATTGCCAGCGGTATGCCAGCCGTAGGCCTCTATTGCGTGTTGCGTAACTTCAGTGATGGCCTGGGCAAAACCCGGCCAAGCATGGTACTCGGCCTCTGTGGGCTAGCCCTGAACATCCCGCTCAACTACATCTTCATTTACGGACATTTTGGCGTATCGCCCATGGGTGGCGTGGGCTGCGGATGGGCGACGGCCATTGTCATGTGGTTTATGGCGCTGGGCATGGTGGTGTGGACTTTTCGCGGAACGATTTATCAATCGAGTGAGGTGTACAGCCGCTTTGAATGGCCACAATGGGCAGTTATCAAGCGTTTGCTCAATGTGGGTCTGCCCATCGGCATCGCGGTTTTTGCCGAATCCAGCATTTTTGCCGTGATTGCGCTGCTGATCGGTAGCTTGGGCGCTACCGTTGTGGCGGGCCATCAGATTGCGCTCAACTTCAGCTCGCTTGTGTTTATGATTCCGTATTCGCTAGGCATGGCAATCACCGTGCGCGTAGGCCAGGCTTTGGGCCGCGGGCAGCCTAGAGAGGCGCGCTTTGTCGCCGGTGCAGGCATGGGCACGGCGCTAGTATGGGCGTGCATTTCTGCGAGCCTGATTGTGTTGTTACGCGGCCAAATTGCGACGGTGTACACGGCCGACCCAAAGGTGATTGAAGTGGCGAGCATGCTGTTGATGTTTGCTGCGCTGTATCAGTTCTCCGATGTCATTCAAGTGACCGCCGCCGGCGCGCTACGCGGTTATCAGGATACCCGCGTGACCATGATCCTGACGCTGTTTGCCTATTGGGGCATTGGCTTGCCGGTCGGTTACGCGCTGGGGTTGACTGACTGGCTTGGCCAGGCCAATGGTCCAAGTGGTCTTTGGCAAGGGCTGATTGTGGGCCTGACCTGCGCTGCGCTGATGCTGGGCCTACGCCTGATGCGCACGGCAAAAAAACGGATTAGGGCCGCTTGACCCGTATTTTCACGACGTACTGTGTGCCTATTTGATCTGAATCGGGACGACTGTCGACGCTGTGCCGTTATACTCCCGTCTTTTTTATGAAGGGCAACGGCACGTGGCAAACAAAAGGTACAGCTGCATTGGTTTATACAACCCCAAATCACCGGAAAACGTCGGTTCGGTGATGCGCGCGGCTGGCTGCTATAACGTGGCGTCCGTGTTTTACACAGGCAAGCGCTATGAACGCGCCCGGGATTTCATCACCGATACAAAGAAAGTCCATCAGGATATTCCCCTGATCGGCATTGATGACCTTAAAAAGATCATTCCTCTGGGCTGCATTCCGGTCGCGGTCGAAATGGTTGAAGGGGCGCGCTCACTGCCTGAGTACACTCACCCGGATCGGGCAATTTATATTTTCGGTCCGGAAGACGGGTCTCTGGGCAAAGACGTGCTGGAGTGGTGCGAAGACGTTATTTATATCCCGACCAATGGCTGCATGAATCTCGCAGCCACGGTCAATGTGGTGCTTTACGACCGATTGGCCAAGGGTAACAACACCCGCTCCGGCCCCAAATTCGGCTAAGTTACACCTTGTCTTTATTCTGCTGGCTGGCGCTCCAGTCCACCAGCAGGCTATAGGCGATGGCCAGTAAGGTCGGGCCGATAAACAGGCCAATAAAGCCAAACGCGATCAAACCGCCGAATACTCCCAGCAAGACAATGACCAAAGGCAAGTTACCGCCTCGACTGATCAGGTAAGGCTTGAGTACGTTGTCGACACCGCTAATGATCAGCGTGCCCCAAATACCCAGGAATATTGCCATCCCGTAGTCGCCTTTCCAGGCCAGCCATGCCGTGGCTGGAATCCAGATCAGCGGCGGCCCCATGGGAATCAGGCTCAGCAAAAAGGTGGCCAGCCCCAGCACCAGTGCCCCCGGCACGCCGGCAATCAGAAAGCCGATCAGCGCCAGCAAGGCCTGGGCAGCAGCCGTACCGATGACACCATTAACAACACGCTGGACCGTTCCCGCCACCAATTCCTGATAGTAATCAGCGCGCTCGCCGATCAGGCGCTCGAGCAGCCCGTGAACAAAAGCGGCCAGACGTGGGCCGTCACGGTAGAAGAAGAAGACAAAAACAATACTGAGCGTCAGCTCCAGAATGCCACCCCCAATCTGTGCACTGCGTGCCAGCAACCAATTACCCACCTGCCCCAGATAAGGCTTGATGGTCACCAACAAGGCTGCGCCCTGCTCGTCGATGGTGTCCCACATGCCCACCAGACGTTCGCCAATCAAAGGAATACCGGCCAGCCATGTTGGCGCTTCAGGCAGACCTTCGAGCTGAACGTCCTTCACAAAGGTAGTGGCATCGCGCACGTGGTCGGCCAGGTTCAACCCCAACCACACCAGGGGCCCCGCAACCAGTAGCATCCAGCCTAACGTCAGGATACCCGCCGCCATTGACTCTCGCCCCCCAAGGGCGCGTGTCAGCAAACGCATCAACGGCCAACTGGCAAACGCCAGCACCGCGCCCCAGAACAAAGCCGACCAAAACGGTGCCATCACCCACAGACTGGCACCAAACAACACCAGAAGCAGGATCTGCACCAGCAGGCGATCGTTATTGACCATGTGTGTTCCGCAGAAAATACAACGTGAAATTAAGAAGCGACGGCTACGCCAAGTGCAGCCGTCGTAGCGGTATGACTAGCGCAGTAACTCGATATGCAAGCCTTTGGCCTGACTGTTGCCCAACTCCATACGAGCGGCCCGTACACCTTTGTTGATCAGTGCATCGCGCCATACAGAGGCTTGGCTGCCAGTCAAACTGACTCTAACGGTGGTATCAAGGTTCAATGCGCGTGAAATCAAGGTCAGCCACTGCGCATCTGGCTCACCTGTCAGTTTAGGAAAGTCCAGCTCGCCCGTGCTTTTCAACTGACGTTGCAAGGTGGCCGAGGTAGGCAACAGCTCACCGAGGTCGGTGCTCGCCTGCATTTGTTCGACATGCAGATAGGCTTTGCGGTTGCCCCGATCGATGCCATACAAGGCAATCAATTGGTTCTGCTCGGGGGCAGCCCGACGCAACAACAAATAGGTTTGCTGCTCATCTGAACCCGTCAGTTTTGAGTTACCGAACACCTCATTTGCCCACAGGCTGCTTTCACCACAATCCCGTGCCTGGCACCAGAACAGCAATTCGGCACCTTGTGCTTGCAGGGCTTCACGCGCAGCGGTGAACGCTTCGGTTGCACTGTGTTCAGCTGGCAATTCGTAAGTTACTGCGGTGGTCTGACCGCGGGTGTTGAGTTGTGCTTCAAAGCGCAATCGACCACTGATTTTACGAATTGAGCCCATCGGGTAGATACGCTCAACATCAGGGCGAACGGTGTAATCAACGATTTGTGCGTCGGCCAGGCGCGGTATACCCGGCAAGTCAAGGCTGCCGGGAACATCAGCGGCCCACAGTAGAGGACTTGAACAGGCCAAACCCAGCGTCAGGATGAGGCGGGCAGAATGTTTCATCGGCGCATGCCACGCAGTGCTGGCGTGTCATTGTGCATCCATGCGATAGAGACCGGATGGCCTTTCGAGGTCGCAGCGGTATAGAGATCTATCATGGTTGTCTCCCATTTCAACCCGCCAAGCCTCGGCAGTTGGTTGCCGCAAGTCAAGGAGCAGCGAAGAACCGATTGAAACAGTCTGCAACAAGGATGGCGCCCGCCTCGTCATTCAGGTGCAAATGGTGCCCCCCGGCTAACCGTTCAAGGGTGAAGGGTAGACGATCCAGCAACTCGGGATGATCAATCAGCATGCCCTGTTCAGCTACGATCAATGTCGCCGGGCACGCCACTCGCAGAACAAACGACATGGCCTGTTCGTCAGTCATGCGTACAGGCGATGGTAAGGTCAGGCGACTGTCGCTACGCCAGCTATAGCCGCCGGGGACGGGCATCAGCCCACGCAAGGCCAAAAGCTCTGCCGCTTCTCGACTGACCGCGACCATGCCTTTCATTCGCGCTTCAATCGCCCGCTCCAGTGTTGGGTGCACCGATTTGTGCTTATTGTTGAGGTTAAGCTGCGCCTGCAGTGCTTTGCCCATTTGCTGGGCTGCATCCTCTGCAGGGCCGCTACGCAGCAAAATGCCGTCAATCAGTGCCAAATGCGTGATGCGCTCGGGGAATGCGCCAGCAATGACGACAGACACAATCGCCCCCAGAGAGTGCCCCAAGAGAGCAAAACGCTTCCAGCCCAGTTGCTCTGCCACACGCAATACATCAAAGGCGTAGTCCGCCAGGGTATAGCCTGCTCCGCAGGGCCGGTGATCGGAATGACCATGCCCGGCGAAGTCCAGTGCGACGATACGTAGCCCCTCAAGCTTGGGTGCCAACCGCGCAAAGCTGTTGGCGTTGTCCAGCCAGCCATGCAGGGCGATGACGGGCAACCCGTCTTCGGGGCCAAAAATATGCGCAGCAAGCTCGATATGCGGCAGGCTCAAGCGAATTTCTTCAACCACAAAACTCATGCAATAGGCTCTTTAATGTCCAGAATGGCGAAGCGCCCAGCGGGCAAAAATGTCTTTTAGCAAGGCCGCAGTGGCATGGGGTTGCTCCAGCGGGAACATATGCCCGCCGGGCACACTCATTGACTCGCCGTTGGGCATGCGCGCTACGGCCTTGGCATGATGCCGCATGACCACACGGCTGTCTCGACCGGATACCACCGTCAAGGGCACTTGCAGGGAGCGCGCTCTGCCGGGACTGGTGTGAGGAACCCCCCGGTAGATGTTAATTTCTGTTGCAGGGTCAAAGCGCAAGCGCAAGCGATCTGCAACCGGGTGCAGGCCATGCGCCAGATACGCCTCAAAACAATCGGGGTCGAAACTGCGAAACAGCGACTTGCTGGCAAAGTAGTCCCTGGCCGCCGCGTGATCGGAAAACTCCTCACGACGCCCCAAGGTACGACCGGCTGGAGTCAAACGGTCGATAAAACCAAATCGCTTGGCAGCGCGAATCACCCACTGATCCATCAAGGTCAGAACCGGTGAGTCCAGCATGACCACACCTTTGTACAAATGCGGACAGCGCAAAGCCGCGTGTAGGTGCAGCATCCCGCCCAGTGAATGGCCTACACCCAATACTGGACCGCTTTGCTGTTGCAGATGAAAAATCAGCTCATCCACCAGGTTGTGCCAATTGTTGTCTACGGGAAAGCGTGGATCATGCCCATGCACCGGTAAATGAGTGACGGCATAGTCCGGAGCGAGGGCATCGAACAATTTAGCGTAGGTGGCCGATGGAAAGCCGTTGGCGTGGGCGAAAAAAACCTGCCGAGACATACAAGGCGTCCATATGTAGGAGTACGCCTTATTGTCTGTAGGAAATTTCTTTATAACAACTTATAGATACGCCATGAGTGACGCCACTCCGGCCACGACATGACCATTATCACCGCGCTGGCGGCGCATCACCCAACGGCACTACCGCTATGGTCAGTCGGGAGATGCAGTTGAGTTTGCCGCTCTCATCTGTCAGGCGAATGTCCCACACATGGGTCGTGCGGCCCATATGGACCGGCCGAGCAACAGCACTGACCCGACCGCTGCGCACACCGCGTAGATGGTTGGCGTTGACCTCAAGTCCCACGCAATAAAACTTCTGGGGATCGATACACAGATAACTGGCCATCGAACCCAAGGTTTCAGCCAGAACCACGGACGCGCCACCATGCAGCAAGCCGAAAGGCTGATGAGTGCGATGGTCAACCACCATGCTGGCCGTGATTGACTCATCGTCGTACGCATCAAACGTGATATCGAGCACGTCGCAAATGGTGTTTTTACGCATCGCGTTGAGGTGTGCCAGATCGGGCGGGCGTGTCCACATACTCATAGGGCATTCCTTGGTCAGAGAGTGCTAGGGGCGGCATGACCTGAACTATGTTTCACTCCCCGCCCTTTATGCAACCACCCCGTACTGGAACCTGTCTTTGGCTCCTTGTGGGAATGTCAGGGATTAACCACTCCCCGCAATGTCATGCTGCCGGCCAAGGGCCACTCACCTTCAAGTTCTGCAAGGCTGGCTGTTTGCATGGGCTGTGGCTGACGTAAATGACCGAACTGAAGCAGGCTGATCAGATCGCCCACGAAAGGCTGATGACTCACCAAAAGTACATGCCCATCATCAGGGAGTCGGCTGGCGGCATATTTGGGTTCGCTGTCCGGGGTCAGCCACGGCACGGTTTGCACCTCCCCCGTAAACCCCAGCACTTCACACACCAGCGCGGCGGTTTGCTGCGCCCGCACATAGGGACTGACCCAGATGCGATCCAGTGGCTTGCCCACTAGTTGAGCCGCACTGCGCCGCACCTGTTCACGCCCTCGGGCAGTCAGTTCGCGCTCAGCATCTCGTCGGGCGTATGGCTCAGCTTCTCCATGACGTAATACCCACAGTTTCATGGCTTGCTCTCGGTGCTGGCCACATAAGGTGCCTCGCCTTCTGGCGCACGCGCAGTCGGCCAATCAGCGAACGGCCAAGGTTTTTGCTCAGTGTGAAAACTGCCAAAACGGCCTATTTGCGCAAGGTACTGGCTCAGGCTGTCGCCAAAGCTCATCAGCCCGCCATTGGGAGCACCGTAAACCAGACGGAATATCAGTTGCCCCAGCACCAGCCCGCCAAGCACCAACTGTGCGACTTGCCAGACCAAAAGGAAGACCAGCATCCACAGCACACGCAAAACAATGGGCTCGTACTTCGGGGCAATTTTGGAATCATTCATGTGCTGCTCCTTCGCTTAGTTAAAACCACTCGGAGAGATAAAGTCGACATCGGTCTTGGGCTCTGCGCGCATCAGTAACTCGATGACTTGCGCAAGTGTGCGGCCTTCAAAAAGGACTGCGTGCAAGCCGGCAACCAGTGGCATGTAAACATTCAATTCCTGCGCTTTCACCTTGAGCACCTTGAGCGTATTGACACCCTCAGCGACTTCACCCAAACGCGTGACAGCTTCTTCAAGACTCAAGCCCTGCCCCAAGGCAAAACCCACTTGATAATTACGACTTTTGGGGGATGAACAGGTCACTATCAAATCACCGACACCGGCCAGCCCCAGGAAAGTCATCGGATTGGCCCCCTGGCTGACCGCAAATCGGGTCATTTCTGCCAGCGCGCGGGTAATCAGCATGCTTTTGGTGTTTTCACCCATACCCAGCGCCACGGCCATACCGGCCATAATCGCGTAAACGTTTTTTAACGCCCCGCCCAACTCCACACCAAATCGGTCAGCACTGGCGTATACCCGGAAAGTACGGCCATGCAGTGCCGACTGAACACACGTGCACAGCGCTTCGTCAGCACTGGCCACCACGGTTGCTGTCAGTGCGTGTTCCGCCACCTCACGCGCCAGATTAGGCCCGGACAAAACGCCGATTCGGGCTTGCGGGGCTATTTCCTCGAGAATTTCACTCATCAGTTTAAAACTGTGTGCTTCAATCCCTTTGGTCAGACTGATCAGCATTTTTCCGCTCAAGCGCTCGGCATGCTCGGCCAGCACATTGCGCAAGGCACTGGAAGGCAACGCCACAAAACACAGATCACATTCATCGAGTGTCGCTTGCAGGTCTGTAACCGGCTCAACCCCAGGATGAATTTTGATGCCTTTAAGGTAACGGGGGTTTTCTCGATTAAGCCGGATGGCTTCGGCCTGTGCAGGATCGCGCATCCATTGACGTACGCGATGGCCATTTTCTGCCAGCAAGTTGGCCACGGCGGTGCCAAAGCTTCCGCCTCCCAAGACCGCAATAGAGCGCTGTTCAGTCATCTGTAGTCCCGTCATCTATCTAGCCGTTGGCAATGGCCGCATTATACGGAGCACATCCTGCAAGGCGAGAGTTTGAACGTTTCAGATACTGTAAATGAAGGGTTTTGGCTGGAAAAGTGAGTCAGCTCAGTTACCATGCTGCCAGCAACTTAACAGAGTGAGGCAGCCGTCCTGCCCACGAAATTGGCTGACTTCATCGTCAAGGATGAGCGAACACATGGGCAATACATCCGGGGCCATGCGCAAGACTGATGGGGCGCTGTGTAAATGATCAGTCGCCGCCGTTGGGACATTCACACCCGTACACAAATGATGAGCCTCGGGCCGGCGCTTCTACTGACGTTGCTATTGATCAGTTTTTTTACTTTTGTGCGCATTCAAGACTTGCGCCAAGAGATGAACCATACCGGCCAATTGATAGCCAACCAGTTGGCGCCTGCAACGGAATACGGCGTAATCACCGGTAACGCACAAGTACTGGATACCTTGGTAAAAGCCTCGCTCAACACACCGCATGTGCAATTTGTGCAGGTACAGGACCGTAACAACAATGTACTGGTCCATGCTGAGCAACCCCTGTTACCTCAGGAGCAAGCCGCACCGACAGAAGTCTTTCAGGCCCCGGTTCGTTTGCAAAGAAACGCCGCGGGTAACGCTTTTGTATTGAGCAACCGGCAGGCTTCGGCGCCGGACGAGGATTACTTGGGCAAGGTACGGGTGGGCATGTCCAACCAGGCATTCAGCAAGCGTCAGCAGGAGATTCTGCTGAAGGCCGTGATTCTGGCCCTTTTTGCCCTTGGCTTTACCTATTTACTCGCACGCCGTCTGGCCTCCAATCTGTCCCGCCCCATCATGGCCATGAGCAACGCCGTCAATGCCATCCAGCGAGGAGACTACAAAACACCCTTGCCCGTGGTCGATGACGGCGAGTTAGGCAGCTTGGCCCAACATATCAACAATTTGGCCGACGGCCTGGCCAAAGCCAGCCGCGAACAACAATCCGCTATTTCTCAATTGATTCAGGCACGCGAAGAAGCCGAACGAGCCAACAGCGCGAAAACTGACTTTCTGGCAATGATGAGCCACGAATTACGCACCCCAATGAATGGCGTACTTGGGATGCTTCAATTAATGGAAACCACTGAAATGACCGAGGAGCAGGCCGAGTACGCTGCCCTAGCCTCGGAATCAACCGAACACCTGCTAAAAGTCATCAACGACATCCTCGATTTCTCGAGAATCGAGCGTTCGGCACTTGAGCTCGAAAACATTCCGTTTAATCTCGCAGAACTGGTCAGCAACTGTGCTCAAGCATTCCAGCACACAGCCGGGCAACGCGGTTTGCAGTTGCAGTTAACCCTTCCCGAGGGCTTGCACGACCTGCACGTTCTGGGTGACCCCACCCGTATTCGGCAAATCCTGGTCAATCTGATCGGCAATGCGTTGAAGTTTACCGAGCAGGGTCAGATCAGCATCGAACCGCACTGGCAGCCGTTGGACCATGAGCTGATCTGGTTTAGCTGTACGGTGCGCGACAGCGGTATCGGCATCAGTACCGACAAGCTCGAATCGATGTTTAACGCATTCCAGCAGGCGGACAGTTCCATTTCACGTCGCTATGGCGGGACCGGACTGGGGCTGCCCATTGCTCGTACGCTGGCAGAGCGCATGGGTGGCACTCTGCATGCCAAGAGTGAAAAAGCTCAAGGCTCCGTGTTCACGCTGGAAATTCCGCTGGAGCTTCACCACTCTGCACCATTGACCAACCGGCCCGATTTAACGGCCCAGGCAAGGCAAATGGCGGGCCGCACCATCCTGCTGGTCGAAGATAATCGGGTCAATCAAACCGTCATTGAGGCTGTACTGGTCGGGCTGGGCTACGAGGTGCGCGTGGTCAGTGACGGCGCCCAGGCCATTCATTGCGCGAACACAGAGCGCTACGCCGCTATTTTGATGGATTGCCGGCTGCCGATCATTGACGGGTATGAAGCAACCCGGCAAATTCGCCAATTACCGGGCTGCGCCACTGTTCCTATCATCGCCCTGACGGCCAACGCTTTACAGGGGGATAGAGAAGCCTGCCTGGAAGCCGGAATGAACGATTACCTCGCCAAGCCGTTCAAACGGGCTGATCTTGAACAAATTCTGCAACGCTGGGTCCAGTGATTTATGGCTAATTACTGGCGTTAAATACAAAAGTGCGGCAGTCTTAGGCACCCTGATGGGCCCCTGAACCGGCCTGATTTAAATTTTCAGTGAACAAGTGTACATTCTTGTCCTTGACGCTGTGACTTTCACTACAACGCAATAGTCTATGTGTAGGCTGGCGAACTGAAACATGCACGTTTCAGTTGGTCGGGAAGAATTGCCCCACCTGCCGCATGGGATTATTGAGGAGCTCGCATGACCAAACAAAACGCCTTTACTCGGGAAGATCTGCTGCGCTGTAGCCGCGGCGAACTTTTTGGCCCGGGTAACGCGCAACTGCCCGCCCCTAACATGCTGATGGTTGATCGCATCACCCATATCAGTGACGAGGGTGGCAAGTACGGCAAAGGTGAATTGGTCGCCGAGCTGGATATCAATCCAGACCTGTGGTTCTTTGCTTGCCACTTTGAAGGCGATCCAGTCATGCCGGGCTGCCTGGGCCTTGATGCCATGTGGCAGCTGGTTGGCTTTTTCCTCGGCTGGCAAGGTTTGCCGGGCCGCGGTCGCGCACTGGGTTCAGGCGAAGTGAAGTTCTTCGGCCAAGTGTTGCCAACCGCCAAAAAGATCACCTACAACATTCATATCAAACGCGTTCTGCGCGGCAAGCTGAACCTGGCCATTGCCGATGGTTCGGTGAGCGTAGATGGTCGCGAGATCTATACCGCCGAAGGCCTTCGAGTCGGCGTTTTTACTTCCACTGAAAACTTCTAAGGGTTATCCGCATGCGTCGTGTCGTTATCACTGGTCTGGGCATTGTTTCGTGCTTGGGCAATGACAAAGAGACCGTCTCCGCTAACCTGCGTGCAAGTCGACCTGGCATCCGATTCAATCCGGAATATGCTGAAATGGGTCTGCGTAGCCAGGTTTCCGGCTCCATTGACCTGCCTCTCGAAGAGCTGATCGATCGCAAGATTTATCGCTTCGTCGGCCACGCAGCGGCTTACGCTTACCTGGCCATGAAAGACGCCATTACTGATTCGGGTCTGACCGAGGAGCAAGTCTCCAACCCGCGTACCGGCCTGATCGCCGGTTCCGGCGGCGCATCAACCTTGAACCAGATGGAAGCGTTGGACATCCTGCGTGAAAAAGGCGTCAAGCGTGTTGGCCCGTACCGCGTAACGCGGACCATGGGCAGCACCGTGTCCGCCTGCCTGGCCACGCCCTTCAA
The DNA here is from genome assembly GCF_022496705.1 of Pseudomonas sp. TMW22091. Classification (NCBI taxonomy): domain Bacteria; kingdom Pseudomonadati; phylum Pseudomonadota; class Gammaproteobacteria; order Pseudomonadales; family Pseudomonadaceae; genus Pseudomonas; species Pseudomonas sp. TMW22091. Next base: position 10,369 of record NZ_SCFI01000014.1, on the reverse strand, counting down.
GATCAAGGGCGTGAACTACTCGATCTCTTCTGCCTGCGCTACCAGTGCTCACTGCATCGGCACCGCAGTTGAACAAATCCAGCTAGGCAAACAAGACATCGTTTTTGCCGGCGGCGGCGAAGAAGAACATTGGAGCCAATCGTTCCTGTTCGACGCCATGGGCGCCCTGTCCACTCAATATAACGACACGCCTGAAAAAGCATCCCGTGCTTATGACAAAAACCGTGACGGTTTTGTTATTGCCGGTGGCGGCGGCATGGTTGTCGTTGAAGAACTGGAACACGCCCTGGCTCGCGGCGCCAAAATCTATGCTGAGATCGTTGGCTACGGCGCAACGTCCGACGGCTACGACATGGTGGCCCCAAGCGGCGAAGGCGCTATCCGCTGCATGCAGATGGCAATGGCCACTGTTGATGGCCCGATCGACTACCTCAATACTCATGGCACCTCTACTCCGGTAGGCGACGCCAAGGAAATGGAAGGTGTTCGTGCGGTGTTTGGCGACAAAGCGCCTGCCATCAGCTCGACCAAAAGCCTGTCGGGTCACTCCCTGGGCGCCGCAGGCGTTCACGAAGCGATCTACTGCTTGCTGATGATGGAAGGCAACTTCATTGCCGGTTCTGCCAACATCGAAGAACTGGATCCGGTCGTTGCCGATATGCCGATCCTGACCAAAACTCGCGAAGACGTCACGTTGAACAATGTGATGAGCAACAGCTTTGGTTTCGGCGGGACTAACGCCACTCTGGTACTGAAGCGCTGGACTGGCCAATAAGCCGTCCGCTCGCGACATGAAAAAGCCCCGACTATTCGGGGCTTTTTTTTGGTCTGTAAAAAACCGGTTAGCGCTGCTTTGGCAGCACGGACACGAAATTATCCTTGGCTACTTTATGTGCGACGCTTTCAGGCAAAGCATCGAGAAAGGGATTAAAACTCTTTAATTCCTCACCCAGTTTGTCAAAGCGGCCCACCACATCTGACCCCAGCATAAATCGGTCCGGGAAGCGCTTTACCAGCGTGACCCATTCAGGCCTGGCCTTACCGTTTTCATCCAGCAGATACGGAGTGAGCATGCTCCAGGAAAGGTCTATATACAGGTTTGGGTATTTAGCCAATAGACGTGTCAGCTCGGGCAGCAAAAACGGCATTTGCGTCTGGTGCCGATGAATTTCGGCGCTGGTGCCGGCATGTGCCCAAATGAATCGGGTATCAGGATGCAAGGTCAGCGGCTCCTCAATCTCGGCCAGATACAGCGGATTGCGCTCTCGCTTGGACGTAATGTTGGAATGCACTAAAACGGGTAGATCATACTTGGCGGCCAGTGCGTAGACCTTGCTCAGCGCTTCATTGTTAGCGCGCGGAGTATCACCGGAAATGAGGGCCGTCAGGTCGTCATGGCGCGTGAAGACTTCACCGATGCCCTGCCACAACCCAGGATCCAGATCGAGCATGCGCTGTATGTGAGCCGCCGAGTTTTTGTCATTTGGATTAAACCCTGACAAAAACGGATGAAAATGCTCCCGCTGCTCAGCAGTCAACTGCCTGACCGCCGTCGCAACCCAAACATCCGTTGCGCTATACCAATAGGCATCAGCATCGTCGCCGGCGTAATAACGTGGACGCTTGGGTTCGTCCTCGTGCCATTTTTTGGCGACCGGAATACCGGAAATCATCACATGATCAATGCGATTTTTGGCCATGGCCTTAAGTAACGTACTCATGCCCTCGGTTTCCTGGAAGAAGTCGACGTAGTGAAGGTGGGCATCACTGTAGGCATAGTCCCTGGCTTGAACCCATGCACTTGCAGTCAACAGCGCCAAAGCCAGCACAGAGTGTTTCAATCGCACCTTAACTCTCCTCTCCCGTAGTCTCTGTAGACCTGCGGCGAGGCTTACAGGTTCAGCAAGCGATCAAAGGGAACGCACAACGCGCAACATGCTCTATAAAGATCAGGACCTTTATCTCTGCCACTGTGAGGTTTGCCATGACTGTTACCGTAAATACCGTGTCTCACGACAGCTTTCGCCACAGCATCAAGATTGACGAGCACGAAGTGTTCACTGATTTGCCCAAAACAATGGGCGGCGAAAGCTCGGCCCCCTCTCCCCATGATTATTTCGATGCCGCTCTGGGCGCGTGCAAAGCACTGACGGTCAAGCTCTATGCGCAAAAGAAGGATATTCCGCTGACCGGGGTCACGGTGGAAGTCAAACACGACGCCAGTGAGGAGCAGCAGGGCAAATACGCGCTGCATGTCAAACTGACACTTAAAGGCGTTTTGACCGATGCTCAACGCGAAGAGCTGCACAGAGTGGCTGACAAGTGTCCAGTGCATAAACTGATGACCACCGCCGAAATTACCATTGAGACTCATCTGTCTGAGGGTGCTTTCAGTCAGTAATCCAGAAACAGGGTCGTAAGGCGTTGGGTTATGCTCAACGCCCCCCTCTGCCGGAAATGCACGATGGATTCCTTGACCGTGATTCGCCCCCGAGCTGAAGAAGTCGAAGGCCAACCGATCCTGCGCCCCCTGCCCTCAGCCAAATGCCGCAGCGTTGGGCCTTTCGTATTTTTCGATCATATGCTTCAAACACACTATTGGCCTGGCCAAGGGATGAATATTCGGCAGCATCCACATATCGGCCTGTCGACCCTGACCTATTTATTTGAAGGGCAACTCCAACACAAGGACAGCTTGGGTTCGGACCAGCTCGTCAACCCTGGCGAAGTCAGCTGGATGACGGCAGGTGCCGCGATTGCCCACATTGAACGAACACCCTGCGCATTGAGGGCTCAAGGTTCAACCTTACATGGATTGCAAGTATGGCTGGCCTCCCCCAAAAAAGATGAACAAGGCCCGGGGCTCTACAGCCATCACACTGCCGACAGTTTGCCCGTCAGTGACCGCTCAGGTGTCCAGATTTGTCTGATCGCAGGCACCGGGTTTGGTCTGATTTCACCTGTACCCGTGCTCTCGCCTACTCTGTACGCCGAGGTGCATATGCAGACAGCCACCACGCTCCTCATCCCGACGGAACATGCTGAGCAAGCGCTCTATGTACTGGAAGGTGATGTTCTACTGGACGACCAAGCTATCGAGCCCCACTGCCTGGTGCTACTGCCCTCTGCGAAGGAAATTACATTATTCGCAGAGAGTGATTGCCATCTGGTCTTGATTGGAGGCGCTGCACTGGAGGGCCGGAGGCGCATGAACTGGAATTTTGTGGCCAGTAATCCGGCGCTGATAGATCAGGCCAGAGCGCGCTGGGCGGCCGGAGATTGGCCGACCGTTCCTGGTGAGAACGGTCGGATACAGCTGCCGTGAAAGCTTGCTGCAGCTCGCTTTTTTACAAAACCATTGCCGCCACCCAGCCAAAGGCCAGGAGCGGCAAGTTGTAATGCAGGAATGTAGGCACGACGGTGTCCCAGATATGGTGATGCTGGCCGTCAATGTTCAGGCCGGAGGTCGGCCCCAAGGTAGAGTCTGACGCAGGTGAACCCGCGTCACCCAAGGCACCTGCCGTACCGACGATACAAACAATGGCCATCGGGCTAAACCCCAACTGCACGCACAAGGGCACAAAAATCGCCGCCAGAATGGGCACAGTCGAAAACGACGAACCAATGCCCATGGTCACCAGAAGCCCGACCAGCAACATCAACAGTGCGCCAATTCCCTTGTTGTGATTCATCCAGCCGGCGGAAGTCTCTACCAAAGACTTAACTTCACCCGTCGCCTTCATTACCTCGGCAAAACCTGAGGCCGCGATCATGATAAAACCAATCATGGCCATCATTTTCATACCTTCAGTGAACAGGTCGTCAGTCTCACGCCACCGCACAATTCCTGAAGCCGAGAAAATCAAAAAACCCGCCAGAGCACCGATGATCATAGAACCCAGCCACAGCTGGATGATAAATGCGGAGGCAATAGCAACCCCAGCCACAATCAGTGTCAGCGGGTTGTACCTGACCGCGACCTGCTCGACCTGCTCAATCTTGACCAGGTCATACTCGCGTTTTTTGCGATAGCTGATAAACACCGCTACCAACAAGCCAAATAACATGCCAAGCGCAGGAATGGCCATCGCGTGGGTGACATTGACCTGACTGACATCCACACCACTATTGCGCACGTTCGCGAGCAAAATCTGATTGAGGAAGATGTTGCCAAAGCCTACGGGTAAAAACATATAAGGCGTGATCAAACCAAACGTCATCACGCAGGCGATCAAGCGCCGGTCAATTTTTAATTTGGTCAACACGTACAGTAGAGGCGGAACCAGCAAAGGAATAAATGCGATATGTATCGGCAGGATGTTCTGCGAGCAAATCGCAACCACCAGCAATAAGCCGATCAAAAGCCATTTGATCCGGTTACCACCGGTAGCGTGCTGCTTGTTGACCATGAGCAGGGCTTTATCGGCCAAGGCATGAGCCAGACCTGATTTAGCGATAGCGACCGCGAAAGCTCCCAACATGGCGTAAGACAAAGCGACTTGAGCCCCACCGCCAAGTCCGCTATTGAACGCATTGAGGGTTGCCTCAATGCCTAAGCCGCCCACGAGGCCGCCAACGACTGCCCCCACGATCAGAGCAATCACCACATGCACACGGGACAGGCTGAGCACAAGCATGATGCCAACCGCTGCAATTACTGCATTCATCTTTACAACCTCATAGAGCGCACCACGATAAAACACCGTAAAGCGGGAAACTCCGGACGCAAGACTGCTGTTTCAGTCGCCGGATCTGAAGGAAGGACTTATTTGAGGGCGCACACTTTGCAGCAGCATGGACGCCTTGTCAAAGTGAAGCCTGAAGGCCTCCACCGCATGTTCGCCAAGGAGTCCTGACCCCTGAATCCCGGAAGTTTAAGGATTTTATCAACGATGAATGCAGACGCTTAAAAGCAGAGATTGCAGTAAAGAAAAACCGCTGGCGGCCGCTAACAGTCAAAGCCTCTATTTAGGATGTCTCCATGTCGGTCCGACAGCTTTCCATCCAGTGGAAAATCTCCCTCCTCTCCGGTCTTTGCCTCCTCAGTATCGTAGCTCTGCTGGTAGGACTTTCGCTTTATCGCATGGATTACACCACACAGCTTGTAGAGGCTTCGAGCACACAGATGCTCAATGAGGCGGCCAAGGCACGCATTGAAGCCCAAGGTGAAGCTCAGGCGCTGGCAATCAGCCGCCAGTTTATGGATGCCTATCAATACGGCAATGGTTTCGCACGCCAGGTCCTGTTTTTGCGTGAGCAATCGGAAAAGCGTTTTCTGGATGCATTTGACCTGCGTGAAGACCTGACGCGTCAGGTAAAGGCGGCATTACAAGCCAACCCTGATTTGCTTGGCTTGTCCCTGGTGTTTGAAGCCAACGCACTGGATAGCAAGGATGCGTTGTTTGACCATCAAAAAGAGCTAGGCAGCAATGATAAAGGCCGCTTTTCTCTCTATTGGTCGCAGCCAACGCCCGGCACACTGACATCGATGGCCTTGCCGGAAGCCGATCTGGCAGACACCAGCACCGGCCCTAGCGGGCAAGCTAATAACTCGTGGTTCACTTGCCCTCGAGAGACACTGAAACCGTGCATTATCGAGCCTTATTTTTACGAGATCGATGGTCAGAACGTGTTGATGACCAGCATCGTTTTTCCACTGCTGGTCAACGGCAAGCTGATCGCTTCGCTTTCGGTTGATATCAACCTCAATAGCCTGCAAGCCATTAGCAAACTGGCGAGTCAAAAGCTGTATGACGGGCAAACCAATGTCAGTATTGTCAGTTCGGCAGGCATAGTGGCCGGATTCAGCAAGGATGCGAGCAAACTGGCACAGCGCCTTGATCAAGTAGACGTCGAGGATGGCGCACAACTGATAAAGTTGATGGCCACTGGCGATCAGCCGCAAAGCCTGCATGCGCATGAACGCCTTAAAATACTGACACCGTTTAAACCTATTCCCGGCAGCAAGCCATGGGGCGTATTGCTGGACGTGCCTGAAAAAGTGCTGGTAGGCCCCGCCCAAGCGTTGCAAGTCGAACTAGAAACACGAAATCGCGATGGCGCACTGATTGAACTCAGTTTGGGATCGCTTGCTGCGGTCATCGGCTTGCTATTGATATGGCTGATGGCTCGCAGTGTCACACGTCCGATTCTGGGCGTTGCGAATATGCTGGAAGACATTGCCAGCGGTGAAGGCGACCTGACACGACGTCTGGCCTATGACAAAAAGGACGAATTGGGCCAATTGGCCGGCTGGTTCAACCGCTTCCTCGACAAGTTACAACCCATTATTGCTGAGGTTAAGCGTTCAGTGCAGGATGCTCGCAACACGGCTGATCAGTCAGCAGCCATCGCTACCCAGACCAGCGCAGGCATGGAGCAGCAGTACCGTCAGGTTGATCAGGCTGCCACTGCATCCCATGAAATGAGTGCCACAGCACAAGATGTTGCCCGCAGCGCGGCCCAAGCCGCACAAGCTGCGCGGGATGCAGACGAAGCAACGCGTCAAGGGCTGACCATCATTGATCGAACCACATCAAGCATTGATGTTCTGGCTGCAGACATGAACGTGGCCATGACTCAAGTTGAAGGGCTGGCGGCTAATAGTGAAAAAATTGGTTCGGTACTGGAAGTCATTCGTGCCATTGCCGAGCAGACCAATTTACTGGCATTGAATGCGGCCATTGAAGCAGCGCGTGCAGGTGAGGCTGGCCGAGGTTTCGCGGTAGTAGCTGACGAAGTTCGCAACCTGGCCCGCCGAACACAAGAGTCGGTCGAAGAAACTCGGCAAGTGATCGAACAGTTGCAAGTAGGCACTCAGGAAGTCGTCAGCTCAATGAGCAACAGCCATCGCCAAGCCCAAGGCAGCGTTGAGCAAGTGAGTCAGGCGGTAACGGCTCTGCAACAGATCGGTCAAGCCGTCACGGTCATTACGGACATGAACCTGCAGATTGCCAGCGCCGCGGAAGAACAAAGTGCAGTGGCCGAAGAGATCAATAGCAATGTGGCCACTATCCGTGATGTTACGGAGTCTTTGTCCGAGCAGGCCAACGAATCTGCACGGGTCAGCCAGTCTCTGAACACTCTGGCGAATCAACAGCAGACTTTGATGGATCAATTTCGCGTCTAAGCAATACGATCAGCGTAAACGGTGACTGGTCTTGTATGACCCGTCACCGTTATCGGGGGCGCATCTGCAACTTGATCAACACTGACAACCCGCCCAATGCCCCCGTAGACAGCTGCATCTGCCCTCCCCAAGCTTCTACGACATCCCTCACAATGCCCAACCCCAAACCATGACCATCGGTTTGCTCGTCTAGCCGAGTTCCTCGACTGAACACCTGGTCTCGCTCTGATTCGGGAATGCCTGGGCCATCGTCCTGTACCTCAATTTCAAACTCGTTTTCTCTCTGGACGATTCTTAGCTCAACCTGAGCGTCTGCCCATTTGCAGGCGTTATCCAATAAATTACCGAGCAATTCGAGCATGTCCTCACGATCCCATGGCATGTGAAGACCTGAAGGGACATTAAATTTCAGATCGAGATGCTCGCCGTAAATCATGCCAAGTGTGGCCATCAAGCCGGGCAGTTCAGCATCCACCTCAAAATGAGCGCCTGGAAGCGCATCACCCGCCAGGCGAGCACGATTCAGCTCGCGGCTCATGCGTTGCTGTATGTATTCAAGCTGCTCGCTCAGGGTGCTCTGGATCTGGGGGTAAGCAGCAAGGCGCGGGTCCTTCGCCAGACTGAACAACACTGCCAATGGCGTCTTTAATGCGTGCCCTAAATTGCCAATGGCATTACGCGAGCGTTTCAAGTTGTCTTCAGTGTGGATCAACAAGTGATTTATCTGCGTCACCAACGGCTCAAGCTCCTGAGGAACCTGTTCATCAAGCTGCGAACGCTGCCCCGCCTGTAATTGGACAATCTGTTTTCGGGCAGTTTCCAATGGCCGTAACGCCGTTCGCACCGTCAACCTTTGAAGTAGCAAGATAACGATCAGGGCAACTACCCAAATGCTTAAACCCACCCGCTGAACTTGCTGGAAGCTTTCTCGAATGGGTGTGTAGTCCTGAGCCACTGTGATGGAGACTGTTTGACCAAAGCGCTGATAAATGCTGTTTAAAACAAGCAGCATCTGACCGTCCGGCCCAGGCTCCAGCGCTCGATCCAATCCCGGATGGCTGGGTTGAGGTAACTGTGCATCCCACAACGAGCGGGAACGCCAATGTGTATCACCGAAGGCAATACTGAAGTAATGGCCTGAAAAAGGCCGTTGATAGGCAGGTGATATTCGACGCTCATCCAACTGCAAGCCTTGAGGCGTTCGGCTCAACGCAATCAACAGGTTTTCACTGTCGTTTTGCAGACCTGACTCCAAATAGCGCTGAAGACCGCTTTCAAATAGCCAGATGCTGACTTGCCCCACCACCAGGCCGGCAATCAACAGCGCACTGATTAAACCCAGGCTCAAACGCCGCTGAATGGACTTCACTGATCACCAGCGCCAAAAATATACCCTTGCCCACGGCGTGTTTCTATTACCGCTCGACCGAGCTTGCGACGCAAGTGATTAACATGGACTTCCAGAACGTTAGAGTCACGCTCCGTCTCACCATCGTAAAGGTGTTCTGCCAGATGACTTTTGGAAAGAATTTGCTGAGGATGGAGCATAAAATAACGCAGCAGGCGAAACTCGGAAGCCGTCAATTGCACTTCTTCGCCATGATTGATTGCGCATTGACGGGACTCATCGAGCTGAAGGCCCGCTGATTTCAGAAGCGGTTGATTCACTTGGCCGTGAGAGCGCCGCAATAAGGCCTGCACACGCAATTGCAGCTCTTCAGGATGAAAAGGTTTGGTGACATAGTCATCAGCACCTGCTTTCAGACCGTCAATGCGCTCTGACCAAGAACTTCGCGCGGTTAAAATGAGTACTGGTATAGACAGACCTTCAGTGCGCCACTGTTTGAGCACCTCGATTCCTGACAGCCCGGGCAGTCCAAGATCGAGAATAATTAAATCATAAGGTTCACTTTTACCCTGATAAAGAGCATCACGGCCATCGGCCAACCAATCAACCGCGTAACCCTGGCGAGAGAGACTCGCCATCAGTTGATCAGCCAAGGGAACATGATCCTCTACCAACAGCAGCCTCATTAATCATCTTCCTCATCTTTGAGCAAACGGCCATCACTGGCATCAAGCTTTATTTCACGCACAATTCCAGCCGAAGTTAACAACTCGACTTCATAAACATAAACATCGTGCTTTTCCTCCAGCTCGGCCTCCAGAAGCTTTGAGCCCGGGTAACGCTGAAGAACCTGTTGCAAGAGTTGCTCCAATGGCAAAATCGCGCCTTGCTGACGTAAACGCAAGGCTTCGTCCTGCCCCAAATCACGTGCAGAGGCCAAAGAGCAGAATACACAAAGCATCAGCGCAGCAACCCTGCCAACTTGCACATTCACTGTCATCACTTGTCTCGCTGGCCTCCGCCTGATCACCTGCTTGCAGTATCGCAAACATTTGATCATAGCGATGCAGGCTTAAATGAAACTGAATTTACAAGCCTGGTAACAACGTGACCGTAAGGGCGAATTCCGCACCTATGGGGTTAGCTGCTAAACTGCAGGCCTGCATTCGTCCCTTAGGCGATAGCCACCTTTTCAAGAGCAATCAACACTGTGGAAATTTTCAAAGAATTCACCTTCGAATCGGCGCACAAGCTACCTTACGTCCCAGAAGGTCATAAATGCGGCCGTTTACACGGCCATTCGTTCAAGGTTGCGATCCATTTAAGCGGCGACGTTGATCCTGCCACTGGCTGGATACGTGATTTCTCGGAAATTAAAGCCATTTTCAAACCGCTATACGAGCGACTTGATCATAACTATCTAAACGATATTCCTGGATTGGAAAATCCGACCAGCGAAGTACTGGCAAAATGGATTTGGCAACAACTCAAGCCACTGCTTCCAGAGTTGTCTGCAATTCGCATCCATGAAACTTGCACAAGTGGCTGTATTTACTACGGTGATTAAGAAGCACCATAAAAAAAACCACCTTTTGAGGTGGTTTTTTTATATTTTCGATTCGAGCAACGGCCAAAATATGATTAACCGCAAGTGAATCAGCCCCCTTTAGCGGACCTGACCATCTGAAGTCAGATAATAACAAGCTGCTTAATATTTTTTCGCGCACAAAAACAAACCCCCTGTCTGCGTGAGCAGACAGGGGGGTTGGAATTTAATCTTGACGATGACCTACTCTCACATGGGGAAACCCCACACTACCATCGGCGATGCATCGTTTCACTACTGAGTTCGGGATGGGATCAGGTGGTTCCAATGCTCTATGGTCGTCAAG
>NZ_SCFI01000013.1:0-137776 GCF_022496705.1 Pseudomonas sp. TMW22091 | reverse complement strand
GGTCAAGGTCAAGGTCAAGGTCAAGGTCAAGGTCAAGGTCAAGGTCAAGGTCAAGGTCAAGGTCAAGGTCAAGGTCAAGGTCAAGGTCAAGGTCAAGGTCAAGGTCAAGGTCAAGGTCAAGGTCAAGATCAAGATCAAGATCAAGATCAAGACGGTTCCTACAGGGACTGCCCCGCTTTCTGAACCGCGGGCTACGCTAGAAGTGTTGCCGCCCCGAGGTTCTGCTGCTGATGACTCCCCCTTCTCCCCCTGAGCGCCTGCCCGGATTCACCCCGGCCACCAGCGCCTGGTTTTTATCGACCTTCCCCCGCCCTACTGCCGTGCAACTCGCCGCCTGGTCGGCCATTGCCGCGCAACACTGCGCGCTGGTCATCGCCCCAACCGGCTCAGGCAAAACCCTTGCAGCATTCCTGCACGCCATCGACCAATTATTTGAAGAGCGCGACGCAGCAGCCAACGCCGATCACCCACCCGGCAAATCGACAACACGGGTGCTGTATATCTCCCCGATCAAAGCCTTGGGCAGCGATGTGCAACGCAACTTGAGCCTGCCACTGGAAGGCGTGCGTGCCCAGCGCGCCCTGCGTGGCGACACCGCCGTGGAGATCAGCGTGGGCATGCGCACGGGCGATACGCCCCAGGCTGAACGCGCCCGGCTGGTGCGCCGCCCGCCCGATATTCTGATCACCACACCCGAATCCTTGTATTTGATGCTGACGTCAAAAACACGCGAAACCCTGCGCGGTGTGCAGACGATCATTGTCGATGAAGTGCACGCCGTGGCAGGCAGCAAGCGCGGCTCGCATATGGCGTTAAGTCTGGAACGGCTCGACGCCTTGCTGCCCCATCCGGCCCAGCGTATCGGGCTGTCCGCCACGGTGCGCCCGGTAGACCACGTGGCAAGGTTTCTCGGCGGTGCCCGGCCGGTGACGGTGGTCAACCCACCTTCCAGTCGTCAGCTGCAGGTGCGCATTGTCGTGCCCGTTGAGGACATGAGCGATCTATCAGCGCGCAATCAGTCACCGGCCAACAGTGCGCTCGGGCAAGTCGGCTCAATCTGGCCTCATGTCGAGGCCAGTATTCTGCAACAGGTACTCAAGCAGCGTTCAACGCTGGTGTTTACCAATGCCCGTGGTCTCGCCGAGAAGCTGACCGCACGGCTCAATGAGCTGTATGCCGAACAACTTGGCGACTCAGACCCGTCCGAGAACACGCCGCCCGAGCATTTTGTCTCGTCCGCCGGGGGCACTACGCGACGCACTGCGGGCGAACCGCCATTGATCGCCCGTGCCCATCATGGCTCGGTTTCCAAGGAGCAGCGGGCCGACATCGAAAGCGCTCTCAAGTCAGGTGAGCTGCGGTGCGTGGTCGCAACCTCCAGCCTTGAACTGGGTATTGATATGGGGCTGGTGGATCTGGTGATTCAGGTCGCTTCCCCTCCGTCAGTGGCCAGCGCCTTGCAGCGCGTGGGCCGCGCCGGGCACCAGGTCGGTGGCATTTCGGCGGGGCTGATTTACCCGCGCACCCGGCGCGATCTGCTGGATGCGGTGGTCACGGTTGATCGCATGCTCAGCGGGCAACTGGAAACTCTGGAGCCCCCGCGCAACCCGTTGGACATACTGGCCCAACAGACCATCGCCGCTGTCGCCATGGAGCCGCTGGATATTGACGACTGGTTCGCCCTTGTCCGTCGCGCCGATCCCTTTCGAGCCCTCCCCCGCAGTGTGTTTGACGCCACGCTGGACATGTTGGCGGGCCGTTACCCGTCAGACGAATTCGCCGAGTTTCGTCCCCGTCTGGTGTGGAACCGTCAGACCGGGCAACTGACTGCCCGCCCCGGCTCGCACAAATTAGCGGTGATCAGCGGTGGCACCATTCCGGATCGCGGAATGTTCAGCGTGATACTGCCCGAAGGCGAGGAGCGTGCCGGCTCGCGCCGGGTAGGCGAACTCGATGAAGAGATGGTCTACGAGTCGCGGGTCAATGACGTCATCACCCTCGGCGCCTCATCCTGGCGTATCCAGCAAATCACCCGGGACCAAGTGGTCGTCACGCCTGCCCCCGGCCGCTCTGCGCGCCTGCCTTTTTGGCGCGGCGATGGCCTGGGCCGCCCGGCCGAGTTAGGCGAAGCCATTGGTGCCTTCCTGCGCGAGCTGGACATTGAACAGGCCCGCGAAACACCGGATCAACAGGCAGAGAATCGTCTGCACTCGATTGGCCTGAACGACAACGCGGTCAATAACCTGCTCGCACTGGTCGCCGAGCAGCGTGAGGCCACCGGCAACTTGCCCACTGACCGGGTGTTGGTGATTGAGCGCTGTCTGGATGAAACCGGGGACTGGCGAGTCATTTTGCACTCCCCTTACGGCCAGCGTGTACACGGCCCTTGGGCGCTGGCCATCGCCGAGCGGATACGTCAGCAGCTGCGTATCGACCCTTCGGTGGTGTCCAGCGATGACGGCATTATTGTGCGCATTCCAGCGAGTGAAGGCCGCTTGCCCGGCGCCGAGCTGTTTGTGTTTGAACCGGAACAATTACAGCGCATCGTCGCTGATGCCGTGGGCGGTTCGGCCCTGTTCGCCGCGCGCTTTCGCGAATGTGCCGCACGGGCCTTGCTGCTGCCGCGACACAACCCCGGCAAACGGTCGCCGTTATGGCAACAACGCTTGCGCGCGGGCCAGTTGCTGGCCATTGCCAGCGATTACCCGGACTTTCCGATCTTGATCGAAACCGCTCGCGAATGCCTGCAAGACGTCTATGACTTGCCCGCGCTCAATACCCTGATGCAGCGTGTGAATGAAGGCACTGTGCAGTTTGTCGAGACCACGACCCAAAGCCCTTCTCCTTTCGCAGCGGGCTTGCTGTTCGGCTATGTCGGCGAGTTTATGTACCAGGGCGACGCGCCGTTGGCCGAGCGCCGCGCCTCGGTGCTGGCACTGGACAGCGGCCTGCTGGCTGACTTGCTGGGGCAGGTCGATCTGGGCGACTTGCTCGACCCGGCCATTGCCGAGCGTGTCGAGCAAGAGCTGCAACACACGGCGCAGGATCGTCGGGTTAGCGGTGCCGAAGGCGTGGCCGACCTGCTGCGTGAACTGGGACCTTTGTCTACGGCGCAGTTGGCCCTGCGGGTTGATCAACCCGACGACCTGGACGCCTCTTTGCAAACCTTGAGCACCACCGGCAGAGCGATTGCCGTGTCGATGGCCGGCGAAACGCGCTGGGCGGCAGTCGAAGACGCTGCACGCCTGCGCGATGCCTTGGGCGTGAGCTTGCCTGCGGGCATTGCCGAGATTTTTTTGCAGCCAGTCGCCGACCCGTTACGCGACTTGCTGGCCCGCTACGCCCGCACTCACGGGCCTTTCATCACCGGCGAGGCGGCCCGGTATCTGGGCCTGGGCGTGGCGATTGTCGACCATGGCCTTGAGCGCCTGCGCGAGCAAGGCAAAGTGCTCTGCGGCAACTTTGGTGTTGAGCGCCGCCTTGAAGCAACGCTGGACGCGAGCCAGACGATTGCGCCCAAAGCCCGCCACGAATGGATTGCCGACGAGGTGTTCAAACGTCTGCGCCTGCGTTCCTTGCAAGCCGCCCGCGAAGCGACCCGGCCAGTACCGGGGGGTGCTTATGTGCGCCTGCTGCTGGAGCGTCAGGGGCTGATCGCGCACACCGACGGCCACCCTGCCCGCGCACAAGAGCCACCCGTGAGGGGTGCCTTTTGGGGCGTGGACGGACTGGTGCGGGTGATCGAACAACTGGCCGGGCGCGTGCTTCCCGTATCCGTCTGGGAAAACCAGGTATTGGCCATGCGCGTCAGCGACTACACACCGGGCATGCTCGATGAGCTGATCAGCACAGGTGAAGTGATCTGGTCAGGCCACGGTGCCTTGGGCGATGACGATGGTCTGGTGGCGTTGCACCTTCGCGACTATGTCGGCGAAACCTTGCCACCGGCGCAGGATGAAGACCTGCTTTCGCCGTTGCAGCACGCGATTCTCAACGTGCTGGCCGATGGCGGCGCTTATTTCGGCCATCAACTGGCTACGCTGACCCAAAGCACTGCAATACTGTCTGCAGACGAACTGCATAACGCCGTATGGGACTTGGTGTGGCGTGGTTTTATAACCGGTGACAGCTGGGTGCCCTTACGTCAGCTGACGGTCACGCAAGCACCGCAACGCCCACGCCACCTCAGTCACTCCCGCCATCGGCGCGGGCAATTGCGCGCGCCCTTTACTCCTCTTTCAACGCCCACCTCAACCACACGCCCCCTCACCGGGCGCTGGTCATTACTGCCCCATGCCCCCGTCAGCGATACCGCACGCGCACTGGCATTGGTCGAAGGCCTGTTCGATCGCTACGGGGTGGTCACACGGGGGGCGGCGGTACAGGAAGACGTGCCGGGCGGGTTTCCAGCCCTTGCGCCGGTGTTGCGCACAATGGAGGACACTGGGCGAATTCTGCGCGGTCGCTTTGTCGAAGGTCTGGGGGGTGCGCAGTTTGCCGAGCGCAGCACCATAGACCGGCTGCGCGCCCTCGCCGACAGCGTAGCGGCCAGGCCCGTGGCCATTGCCTTGTCCGTGCTGGACCCGGCCAACCCTTTCGGGGTTACGCTGGCATGGCCTGTGAACCGGGCAAAGACCACCCCGGCCCGGCGCGCCGGGGCCTTGGTGGTCATTGTGGACGGCTGTTTACTATTTTATCTGACCCAGGGCGGGCGCCAGTTAGTGAGCTTTGTCGCCCATGACGCGCCCATTGCCCCTGAACGCCTGAAAGCGGGCGCTCAGGCACTGGTCGCCGCGCTCAGAAGGCACAAGCGGCGATCGTTCACGCTGGAACGTATCGACGAGCAGTCCACCTGGAACTCGCCGATAACGACCGCCTTGCGTGACGCGGGGTTTGCCAGTGCGCCCAAGGGGTTGAGCTGGTATGGCTGAGCGCTGGCCTTGATCAATCAGAAGCGGTAAGTCACCGAAGAACCGAAACCGCTCGCGGTATTCTTGAACTTGGCACTGTAGGCGCCCTTCGAGGCCGAGCTGTCGTTGACCTTGACGCTCTCTTCCCACAGATAGGAATAAGCAAAGTCGACGGTGAGATTGCTCACTGGCGTCCAGCCCGCACCAAAACTGATGGCTGTCCGGTCGCCGGTAGGAATACGCGGGGAACGGTTGGTGTTATTGGTCGGCGATTCATCCACCGACAAGCCGGTGCGCAGCACCCACTGCGGGTTCAACTGATACGCGGCACCAATGGCGTGGGCCCAGGTGTCATGCCAGTTTTGCTCTTCGGTGATGGTGCTCAGCGAACCGCTCAAATACGGGCTGACGTTACTGTTCTCGACCGTAATGTCTTTGAAGCGGCTCCAGCGCGTCCAGGTGCTGCCCATGTACAGCGTCCAGTCGTCATTGAGCTGGTGAGTCAGCGAAACGTCCACAGATTCCGGAGTATCAAGGCCCAGTTTGGCGTCATAATTCTTACCACTGAGGCCCAGCAGGCTGAAGCTGCCGCCGCTGACCTTGGTGTGCCCCTTAAGGTTGTAACTGACCTTTGAGTGGTATGTCAGGCCCACACGGGTCTTGTCATCGGCCTGCACCAAAATACCGGCGTTGAAACCGATAGCCGTGTCGTCGCCGTCGATCTTCACCTTGCCGTCGTTACGGCCCAGGGACTGAACATTAGGCACTTGCGAGGTCAGTTCACCGTCGATGCGATTGATAGTCGGGCCAAAGCCGATCGATACCTTGTCGTTAAAGGCATAGCTGACCGTTGGCTGGAACGTGATGATCTGGATCTTGCTCTTGTTGGCGAAGTAGCGACCGGCAAAATCGCTGTCGTAGTCCGTGATCAACCCGAACGGTACGTAGACACCGACACCGAACGCCCAGTGTTCGTCGATCGGTTTAACGTAGTAGCCCATAGGCACGGTGGTCAGGGGCACGATATTGCCGTCTTCCTTGCCGCCAAAGGTGCTGCGGGTTTGGCTGATGTCGGTTTTCGCGTTGAGCGTGGCGGCCCCCAGGCTCGCCTGCTCCTGCTTCAAGCGTGCCATACCGGCCGGGTTGCCGTACACGGTGCTGGCATCGTCGGCAGAGGATGAGCGACCGGCAAAGCCCGTGCCCATTGCGCTGATACTTTGTTCGTTGATGGTAAGACCGCTGGCCCACAGCGACGAAGAGGCAAGTGCAACGGCAAGACCCAGCAAGGCCTTAGGCATGGTTTGTTTCATTATTAGAGTTCTCTCAGGTTAACGGCGCGCACGCTACCAACATTCACGGGCTTGCGCTATAGCCGGAGCGCTCTAAATCGGGCTTCTGTGTAGGACAATAGAACAAGAATGAGGTGTTATTCAGTTTGGGAATAGAGAGCGATAGGTGGAGTTGATTGAAGGGGATTTACGACGGCTTCGCCCTCGATCGCAGCCATCGTTCCTCGTCAGCGACAGGCGCAAGATCGTCAGCAAGCTAGATCACAAGCTTACTTACGCGCTTACACCGACCCACCTGCCCTCCCATTACTCGTCAACGGCTGCAAAAATGTGCGCTCCTGCGTTTAACTGCGTGACCTTGTCGCTCTGCGCAGGTTGTAAACGCTCTTGCAACAAGGTTCTGGGCAAGCTGAAACCTTCAAAGCTGCGTTGGCTAATGGGGTTGTTGGCCTTGTCGGCGCCTATCCTGTAACGCATCAAACCGTCGGCGACGGTAAAGGTCAGGTCAACGCTGGTGTCGGTGCGCGCATTGAGCTGACCACGGCCCAGCAGACGGAACAGCGACCACGGCCCGCGGTAGCTCAAACTGGCCGTGTTGCCCGCACTGCTGACCAAGGTGAGTTGGCTGCCAGTGGCGTTGCCCAGGTCATTGGGCCACACCAGCCCCGTGCGGCGCGGGGCGCCGTGCTGGTAGGGGATCAATTGGCCATCGACGCTGAGCGTGCTGCTCAGGCGCGTGGCACTCAGGGCCAATGGCTCGATGGTCAGTTGCACCGACAGGTGCCCCCGATGGTTGAAAAATGTGTCGCGAATGCGGTCGGCTTTTTTTAACTGCTCCAGCACATCACTGCGCACTAGATAACCTCCCTGACTCTCGGAGTAAAGAGCGTCGAAGTTGTCTTTGAGAAAGGCATTGAGGTATTGGTCGTAGAACTGCTGCAGGCGCCCTTGAGGCCCGAAAAACGCCTCGAAATCCTCCAGCGAGGCATCTTCGCCACTGGCCTTGAAGGGGTAACGGGTGGCCAAGCGCTCGCTGTAGAAGCTGTAGATGTCACTGTCCCAGCGTTTTTCCAGTTCACGCAGGGCCGCGACCACCAACACCTGAGCCGTCTGGTCGGCGAGTTTTTTTACGTGCTGATTCATCGGCTCAGGTAATCCCACAGCCATGCGTTGCAGGTTGGCGATGGGGTCGGCACCGCTCAGGGAAAAACGGTTGAGCACGGTTTTCAGCGCGGTCTTGCCCGGATCCGGGGTGTTTTGCACGGCCTTGGCATAGTCATGCACCGCCACAATGGCGCGTAGTGTGTCTTCATAGCTGGACGGACGCTCGCCCTGAGGAATGATCAGTTCAGCCAGACGCGAAAAAGCACGCCGAATACCCGCCGCTTGCTGTTCGCCTTGCGGGGCTTTGGCCAAACTGACTGCAGTTTGGCCCTCGGGCTGCACAGTCGAGGGGTAGATGACGGTGTTGTCACGCAGGGTTTCGAGCAATCGACGCAGCGGCCCGGCAGGCCCGGTGACCTGTTCAAGCACGGCCACGCCGTGGTTGAGGTCACGAAAATCAGTGACCGTAAACTGGTTCAGGGCGCGCCGCCAGCTGTTCACATAGTCGGCGCTATACAAGGCGCGGACACGTTGGGTCAACACCTCGCGGTCTGCTTCGGAGTAGTCCAGCCGTTGACGCTCGCCCAGCACCCATAGATCAATCATGGCGCGGTCAATAATGCCTTCGGTGCCCGGCTCAAAGTATTCCTTGAAGCCCTTGGCCGTCAGCAACGGCGGCAACAACAATTCCCGGCCGTCACTGTCGGCAGCGGAGTCCAGAGGCCGGTAAACGATATCGAAGGCCGGGCCGACTTCACTGCGCAGATCAAGCGGTCGATGAAAATGTTCCTCGGCGTCCTGTTTGAGGGTGGCGTAGACGCGTTCGGCCATCGGGCGCTGACGCAGTATTTCCTGCACCTGAGCAATCCGTTCACGGTGTTGCGGCATATCGGCGTCCGCATATTTCAGGGCGTAGGTCAGATGCCGCATCAGATCGGCTTGCAACTGGCCCTGGCCCGGATAGGCGCGCTGCCATTGCCGCGCGACCCAGTCTTCAACCAGGTCGGAACGGCGGTTCTGGCGCTCTTCAAGCATGCGATAAACCCGCAACGCGGCCAGTTGTTGATGGCTGCCCGTAGGGGCGGCGTTGATGGCGTCCAGCGCACCGCTGGCCAAGGCCGGCAAGAAGCGTTTGGACAACAGGTTCAAATACGCCTCATCAACCCTCGGCCCAATCGCCCGGCCCTGATACAAGCCCATGTCGGCCAGTAAGGGCCAGGCCTCCCGGTAATCGCCGTAGACCGAGACCGCAGCACGAATTTGATCCAGCGGCGCCAGCAGGTTGCGGCCTGTGGTATCGAGGTGGGTGTCAATGTCGCGCGCGTTGAACGCCTCACTCCTGACCAGTACAGTGGCGGCTTTGTCGCGGTTGACGGTGAAATAGAACTGCCACAGCCCCAACACCAGCAAACACCCTAGCGATGCCACACTGAAGCCGGCCATCAACAGGCGGCGCTTGTTGCTGGCCACTTTTATATTGTCGCCAGCAAGCCCGGCCTCGGGGTAGATCACTTGCTGAAAGAGTTGCCGGGCAAAGTAAATCATCGAGCCTTGCGCGGGTTGGACTTCGGCAGGCGGTGGCGGCAGTTGATAAGGCTGCCCGGCCTCTTTGATAAATGCGTTGCTCAACGTGCCCTGCTGGAAGACCGATGAGAAGTACAGCCCACGCACCAAAACCGGAGTAGTAAAGCGGTCGCTGCCAAGCATTTCAGTCATAAACCGCGTCAACACCGGACGCAAACCCGCCAGCTGACGCATTAACCCCAGCAAGCGCTCACGCTCGGCCAACGACCGAACCTCGCGCAGGGCGTCAAACACGTGCTCGTTCAGGCGCCCGACAAAATCGCAGTAGACACGCTCCAGTTCGACCAGCCAGGCGTCAAAGTCTTCCACCGCGTCCAGCGTGAAGGTAAAACCGAGCAAGTCCTCCCGCCCTGCCCGCGACAAGCGTGAAAAAAACGTATCGAAGCCTTCGAGTAAATCCAGCTTGCTCAACACCCCATACACCGGCAGCCGCGTGCCCAGTTGCAGGGTCAACTCATACAGTCGGGTGCGCAGAACAGTCGCGTGGGTTTTACGCTGCTCGGGGGTTTGCATCAGCAAGGCTTGAACGTCGATCAATACCACCACACCGTTCAACGCCCGACGGCTGCGATTACGCGCTAGCCAGTCGATCAGGTGCAGCCATAACCGAAGGTGCGTATCAGGGGGTAAAACGGGGTGTGGTTTGCCTTTGGCGACGGGCGGTTTCAGCGCATTCGCGCCCCCGTCAACCCGCGGCTCGGGCTGGCTGAAAAACTGCCCCGGAGGATCAATAAGCACGGCTTCGTCACCGATCCACCAGTCGATGCTGTAGGCCAGTTTCTCGTCTTGTGGCGCTCTGCTGGCACCGGCTCTAGCCACATGGGACAGGGCAAAGTTCTGATTGGAGCGTGTAATCAGGCTGGTTTTGCCGGCATTCTCCTCCCCCAGCACCAGGTACCACGGCAGTTGATAGAGCGAACGGCGACGCTCCATCGCATTGAGCAAATGGCTCAAGCTGTGATCCAGCGCCCGCTCTTGTGCCTGGACATAGGGCAAACACGGATCGGACTCAATCGCCGCCGCTTGTTGATGTTCAACGTGCAAACGCCGGTAGCGGTTGCGCACGTGCCAGGCCCAGATCAGCAACGGCACAACCACCACCACGACACTGGCCGACACCCGCATCGCCAGCTCGGCCAAGGGCTGATGCTCGCGCCAGCGCCAGTGCGGTCCCAGCCACCAGATGCCGATCAACAGAAAGACCATGCCTAGCGCGACCATCACCGGCAATGCCCGGTTGAAATGGCGCAACACCGGCAGTGCCCAGCGCTTGAGATAACTCCAGATCATTGCCAACTCTCCTTAATCGTCCTTGGCCCACGCACTGCCAGCCCCGTGACGGGCCACCTTCTGGTACAACTCGGGCTCCCAGGTCTGGGCGCAGGTATCACGCATCAGCCGGGCCACGCTGGCGTAAAGGTCATCGGCCAGCCATGCCAGCCCGCGGGAGGCCAGCAAGTCAGCAGCAATCACGCTGACATGGCTGCGCTGGCGGGGTGCCTCGTGCGCATCCTGCAACTGCTGCAAACGCTGCAACACCACTTCCACCCCTTCACGTTCAAGCTGGGTGAGCAATTCGTCGCGCAGGCCCGCGTACTCCGGAGCCGAAGGGCTGGCGACGTCGCGCTGATCGGCTCCGGTGATCCACGCTTGCGTTTGCGCATCGGCGAAAGCCGTGCCGTCGCTGAAACACAGTTGCATCAAGGCCGGCAGGCGACAGACAAAACGCTCGCAACTGCGCCGAATGGCGATGGCCACGTCCTCCATCGCCAGACGCGCGGCAACCTGCGCCGCCAGATAGCTGCCGCGCAGCCAGTACGGCGAAGCCGCCACGCTCTTTTCGATGCGCAACAGCAATGCAGGATCGAGTGCATTGGCCAACAGCGCTTGCTGATACGCGTCGGCAATGTCGTGCGGCACCGCGCTCAGTTCAGTGCGCCAGTCGCGGATGATGCAAGGCGCGGCATGCAGGTGCGACCACAGCCCAAAGCGCCGTAGCTGGTAACCGACCGGGTCATAGGGGTCTTGTTCAGTGAGCTGCTCGGCCATTGTCAGCAGCGCGCGACGTTGCTCACGCTCATTGCCCGGCAGTGGCGTCTGGGTGCTGAGAAAGCCTGCCGGATTCAAGGCGCAGACCGGGGCCGTCGAAAACTCGCGGGCGGGCGCAGTGACCGGCTCGCTGTACTTGGCCAGTTGCTGGTGCAGCGTCTCGATCTGGGTCAGATCCAGCTTGGCCTGCTCGGCACTGCGCCGAAGATTGACCAGCGATTGCTCTGCGACCGTCTTATAAATCGTGGCGAAACTGCTGCGCTCAAGGGTCGGCAGCGCCTGCCCCAACCCCTCCAGCAGACGCTGAACCATGGCACGCTTGGCCAGATAGCCGGTTGGGCCGGGTTTAGGGTGGGCGGTGTCCCAATACAACTCAACCATGCCTGCCAACAACGCCAGGGAATCTACCCAGCGCGCCCATTGCCGGGTGCGCAACCAGACCACCTGCAAATGACTGAGAATGCGCAGGTGCTTACAGTGTCTGGCCAAATAATGGCGGGATGCTTCATCAATATAGGGCCAGTCAATTGTGGCCTCTCGCAAGCCACCCAGCTTGACCATTTCCTGATCAATGGCCTGATAGGTTTCGTCTTCGATATCGAAATGGCCGACAGGTTGCTCAGGCTCAATGGGGGCCAACAAACACTGCACCGCATCTGCGGGCACATCAATCACCAGCGGCATGCCTGACGCTCCTGTTTAATCAACGCATCCAGACCGTCGGCATCAAACACCAGGCCGTCTATGGGCGCGTAGTGAGCGCTTTTGAGCGTGAGTCGCTTGCTGCCAAACATCTCACGCAACACCGCAATGGTCGGCAACCCCCGGCTGAATTCCACCACCAGCCCGGCATCGTCCATCACTTGCCAGGTGGCACGGGAAATGGACTGCTGGTCCTTGAGCAACTCAACCTCAATTTTGTTCGGCGTTGCCGGCTGATCCAGCACCAGCTGCAAGCGGGTGATTGCGGATTCGCAACTGATGACCAGATAAGGCCGAGGCGCAAAGGTACCCAGCGCCGGTGCCGAAATAACCACGCGTTGCTCATTTTCGTCGTGTGGTTCAGGCCAATAAGAAATCAAAAACCGGAAGTCTCCCGGCGTGCGGCGTGCTTCGTTGCGTTGTACCAGCTCGACAATGGGCAACACCGTAGCCACGTAAGGCTCTCGCTGTAAGGGCAGCGTGCGAACAGGGGTTCCGGCTGCGACGTCAAAACATTCCAGACGCTTGAGGGGCGACGTAATGCCGGTGCAATCCTGCGTCACGGGCACAGCCTGCGCGGGCAGACTGACCATTGCCCACAGGCAGGCGCCCCACGTTGTTGCTCGCCCATACATTGGCATGTGTACCTCCTGCGTCCCTGTGGAATAGCCTTATTCGTGCACAGTCATTTAAGTTAAGTGTGGTTAGGTCGCACCGTGCACTGTCATCCCAATGAGCGTGAACTAACAAACAATTAACACGCAACACAAAAAGCTCAGTTTTGTCTTACAACTGAAAATATCAGACATGGCTTTCAGCAACTTCCTTTCGCAAAGTAGGGAAATACTTACATATAACAAGTAGTAATTTCCTACAGACAACACTTACACAATTAAGGGCTCCATCTGACATGACAGCGGCCGATATATAAGTTTTAAATTCCTATCACCCAGAAAGAAAAGGAATTCCCTTATGTCAAAGTCTCACGGTTCTGTCGCGCCCAAGGAAAGAATCAACATCAAGTACGTCCCCGCCACGGGGGATCAGCAGGCGGAAGTGGAGCTACCGCTTAAATTACTGATCACCGGTGACTTCAAAGGCCAAGGGGAAGCCACGGCCCTTGAAGATCGGCAACCGGTTCGCATCAATAAAGACACCTTTAATGACGTGCTGGCTCACGCGAACGTTTCACTTGAGATGTCAGTTCCCTGTGTGTTGAAGGACAACACTGACAGCGATTTGAATGTCCAACTGCAATTCAACTCCATTAATGACTTTGGCCCGGATTCAATTGCGCGCCAAGTTCCGCAAATGAACAAACTGCTGGAATTACGCAATGCCCTGGTGGCGCTAAAAGGGCCGATGGGCAATACCCCGGCCTTTCGTAAACAGTTGCAACATTTGCTCGTCGATGAGCAGTCCCGCCAACGGCTGGTTCGCGAGTTGAACCTGACGCTTGAGGCTCCCCAAGACTCACCCGCCGCGTCATAGACGCCAAGGCATTGCCCCCGATCCACGTGAGAAACCGAGCTTATTAAACGGAGAGAACCCTTATGCCCAAGGAAAGCGCCAGCGCCCAGATTCTGCTCAGCGACGAACCTGCATCGTTGCTCGATCAACTATTGGCCAATACGCTGATGAACCCCGCCCAGGAAGGCTACGCGGTCGCGAAGCAAGGGGTGGCGGCGTTTATCAGCGAAATTTTGCACAACGGTGATCACGACCAGCCCGTGAACAAGTTTCGGGTCGATCAGATGATCACTGAAATTGACCGTGCCCTGAGCCAGCAAATGGATCAAATCCTCCATCAGCCGCAGTTTCAGCAACTGGAATCGGCCTGGCGCGGGCTCAAGTTGTTGGTGGACCGTACGGACTTTCGCGAGAACATCAAACTGGATGTGCTGCACGTCACCAAGAATGAGTTGCTCGAAGACTTCGACAATGCCGGTGATATCACCCGCAGCGGCCTGTACAAGCATGTGTACACCGCCGGTTACGGTCAGTTCGGCGGCGAACCGATTGGAGCGATGATTGGTAACTACACCTTCGGGCCTTCGTCCCCGGACATCAAGTTGCTCAGTTATGTCGCCAGCGTCGGGGCGATGGCCCATGCGCCCTTTGTGATGGCCGCCGGGCCTGAGTTCTTCAACCTCAAAAGCTTTCAGGACTTGCCTTCGATCAAGGAAGTCAGCGACATCTTTGAAGGCCCCGCTCACACCAAATGGCGCAGCCTGCGCGAGATGGAAGACTCCAAATACCTCGCGGCCACCCTGCCACGCTTTCTGCTGCGCACCCCTTACGACGGCCTGGAAAACCCGGTGCGCAGTTTCGGCTACAACGAAGCGATTGACGGCCAGCACGACCATTACCTGTGGGGCAATACCGCCTTTTTGATGGCCACTCGGCTGACTGAAAGCTTCGCCCGTTACCGCTGGTGTCCGAACATTATCGGCCCACAGTCGGGCGGCACTGTAGAAGACCTGCCGGTGCACCTGTACGAATCGCTGGGTCAGTTGCAAGCCAAGATCCCCACCGAAGCGCTGATCTCTGACCGCAAGGAGTACGAACTGGCAGAGGCCGGTTTTATCGCCCTGACCTTGCGCAAGGACAGTGACAACGCCGCGTTCTTCTCAGCCAATTCGATCCAGAAACCCAAGCAGTTTCCCAAGACCCACGAAGGTCAGATCGCGCAGACCAACTACAAGCTCGGCACCCAGTTGCCGTACCTGTTTATCGTCAATCGCTTGGCCCATTACATCAAGGTGCTGCAACGCGAACAGATCGGCAGCTGGAAAGAGCGTCAGGACATGGAGCGCGAGCTGAATATCTGGCTCAAGCAGTACATCGCCGATCAGGACAACCCGTCGGCTGATGTGCGCAGCCGTCGTCCGCTGCGCGCGGCACAGATCAACGTGCAGGACGTGGCCGGCAATCCGGGCTGGTATCAGGTGTCGCTGTCGGTTCGCCCTCATTTCAAGTACATGGGCGCCAACTTCGAGATCTCGCTAGTCGGTCGGCTGGACACCCAATAAATGCGCCGTGACAGCCTGTTTGAACGCCTGGAGCCGGATGCGCCGCGTTATCAACCGGCCTGCGCCTCTGAACAGGCCAGCCAGCGCATCGAGGCTATCAAACGGCATCTGGAACAGTTGCTCAACGCCCGCGAGGGCTGCTCGCAAAGCAGCCCTGAGTTGGGGCTGCGCGACTTCAACGGGGCCAGCCAAGGCAGCAATGAGCTGGTGATTGCCATCAGCGCCGACATACGCCGTTCGATCGAGGCCTTTGAACCGCGGATCAACGTCATTGCCGTGCGTTTTCAACCCGACCCGGATGAGCCACAGCGGCTGAGTTTTCACCTCGATTGTCAGGTGCAGCTCGACCACAGGGATCAACAGGTGCAGATCGACGTAGCCCTGCACGGGCGCGACGGCTACACCCGCGTCACATAGTCAGTAGGGACGCCATGAGCCTGAAGAAACGCTTTGCCGAAGAAATGCGCTACCTGCGCGAGTTGGGCCGCGAATTTGCCGAGGACAACCCGCAACTGGCGCAGTTTCTCGGCGACAAGGCCAATGATCCGGACGTTGAGCGCCTGCTGGAAGGCTTTGCCTTTCTCACTGCCAAGCTAAGCCTGAAGATCGACGATGACCTGTCGGAGCTGACCCGTCCGTTGCTGCACATGCTGTGGCCCAATTACTTGCGCCCGATACCCAGCGCAACCATCGTGCGCTTTGACCCGCTGCCGGATGCCATCAGCCAGCGCCAGGTGATTGGCAAAGGCACGCGTTTGTTTGCCAACCCCGTGGAGGGGGTTTCATGCGAGTTTCGCACCTGCACCGATGTCACGCTGTACCCCTTGCAGGTGCACCACGTCAGCGCTGAGCACAGCCGCGAAACCTCGGTGATGCGCGTCGACCTCAGGGTCTTGACCCAGCAACCGCTCAGCCGCCTGGATTGCGATCAGCTGGATTTCCATCTGGCCGGGGACACCACTACGGCGCAAACGCTGTACCTGTGGATCGCCCATTCCCTCAAAAGCCTGACCCTGTTCGTCAATGACATCCCCTATCAACTGAACCCCAAAGACCTCGCCTTTCCCGGATTCGCCCCGCAGGAAGCCCTGCTGCCCTACCCGCGCAATGCCTTCGATGGGTACCGGATCCTTCAGGAATACTTTGTATTCCCGCAACGTTTCCATTTCTTCAGCCTTACGCGGCTGGCCGATATCTGGCCTGACGTGAGCACCGACCAGCTTCGTTTCGAGTTTCATTTTTCGCGGCCCATGCCCGGCACTGTTCGCTTGCACACCAGCGACCTGCACCTGTTCTGCACACCCGCCGTCAACTTGTTCAGCCATGATGCCGAACCCATCGCGCTGGACGGCCGCCGCGAGGAACAACAGCTCAGACCCGTCGGGCAGCGTCCCGATGCCTATGAGATTTTCAGTGTCGACCGCGTTGCCAGTTGGGCCATGACCGACAAGGAGCGTAATGGTGAGCCACTGCGAAATTTCACGCCCTTTGAGTCTTTTCAGCACGAAATCGAGCATGCGATGGGGCGCACTGCGTTGTACTTTCGCACCCACATTGAAGACTCCCACGGCCGTGAAGGACTGCGGCACCGGATCGCGTTCATACGCGGCGACGAGCGTGAATACCTGGGCCGGTATGAAACCGCGTCCATCGAATTGACATGCAGCAACCGTGACCTGCCGCAGGCTTTGGGTGTGGGTGACGTGTCGCTGTCCACCGAAGCCACACCCTCCTTTGCCACCTACACCAATCTGATTGCGCCGACCCGCGCTTACCGCCCGGTGCTGGATGCCAGCCTGCACTGGACGCTGATTTCCAACCTGTCACTGAACTACCTGTCATTGCTGTCCGCCGAGCCGCTCAAAGCGGTGATTCGCGCCTATGACTTTGCCGCCTTGCACGACCTGCAACAGGCCCGCGCCACGCGCAAACGACTGGATGGCATCGGCGAGGCGCTGACCACGCCCATCGACTGGTTGATGCTGGGCCTGCCGGTGCGCGGCCTGCATACGCGCTTGAAACTGGATCAAAACGCGTTCCTCTGCGAGGGCGAGCTGTACCTGTTTGGCAGCGTGCTTTCACACTTTTTCGCCCTCTACGCCAGCCTCAATTCCTTCCACCAACTGGAAGTGATCAATACCACCAATAACGAGCGCTATGAATGGCCACTGTTGACCGGCAGACAACCCGTGATCTAGCCGACGTGCTGCTGGCCGACGCTCGGAACTACTCGTTCCACCGTTTGCTGGAGCATGTATACGCCCTGCACGGTGACGACCTGGAGGCCCGCCCGCTGAGCCCGGCCTGTCGCCGCCGGATTCGCCTGCAAAGCAGTGCGGCGCTGGGGTTTGCCGCGTCCGACCTGAGCCTGGCCGAGCGTCTGCCCGGCACAGCAGATGACGCTGACGACAGCCTGCGGTACCGCGTGCAGACCCACTTTTTGGGATTGCAGGGCGCTGATTCGCCCTTGCCCGCTTATTACCTGGATCGCATGGCCTACGAGCAGGCTCAGGGCCTTGGTATTCGTTCGCCGTTTCTGGATTTCTTCAATCACCGCCTGCTGACCTTGCTGCATCAGAGCTGGCGTAAATATCGCTACTACGTGCGTTTCCAGCCTGAAGCCCGCGACCATTTTTCGCGGTATGTGTTTTCCCTGATCGGCCTCAACGACAACGACCTGCGCGGCGCCACAGCGTTGCCTTGGGGAAGGCTGTTGAGCTTTGCCGGGCTGATCGCCAGCCGCAGCCGCTCGCCGTCCGTGGTTGCCGGCATTGTGGCGCACTGTTTTGACCTGAGCGGCGTGTACATCCGCGAATTCGAAGTGCGCTCGGTCAGCATACCCGGCCCCCAACGCCTGCAACTGGGGCAAGCGAATGGCGTGCTGGGCACAAACTTCGTGGTCGGCGACCGTGCCCGCACCCGTGCCAGCCACTTCACGCTGGTGATTCCCGACCTGCCTCAAGCCCGCTTCCGTGAATTTCTGCCCAGTGGCGAACAGTTCCCCCGCCTGCGTCAACTGATGGATTTTCTGGCCCGCGATGTGCCGACCTACACCCTCGAACTGGGCCTGCGCGAGCAAGACGTACCGCCGTTTAACCTGCGCCGCGCAGGCGGCACCCACTTGGGCTGGACCAGTTTTATAGAGTGCAAGGAACAGCGTCACCCCGCCGTGGTACGGATCAGGGGGCGCGCATGAACCTGACGCTGGTCATCAGCAATCCAGCGCAGCTGCTGCACGGCTGCCAGCCCACCCGGAGGTTTGATGCCCACGGCGGCAGCATCGGCAGCGTGGCGTGCGACTGGCTGCTTCGTGACCGCCGCCAGTGGGTTTACCCCCAGCATTGCCGGATTCACTGGCGGGGCACCCGCGCCTGCGTCACGGATCAATGCGGCCACACCTACGCCAACGGCCATGCCTTGCCCTTGGGCAGAGACACCACGATTCACCTCAACGAAGGGGACTTTTTAGACATCGGGGAGTATCGAATCGCCGTGCACCTGCATGCCCCTGCGCTCGATGACGGCGACGGGCGCCACCTGAGCCAGCGTTCACTCAATGAGCTGTTGACCGGTCGCCGGGACGAGCTGGAGGACTGGAACCAACAGGCGCGGCCCTTTAGCCCACCCGCCGCCCCTGCCCCCATGATCTGCCCAGAATTCGAACGCCTGAGTCGCCCCTTCGACGTGGCGCAGGAACAGGACCCGTTAAGGGCGCTGCAAGCGATTGCCCCTTCTTCCCTGCTTGAGCTTGCCTGCCGTGTTCAGGCCAGCACCCGCTCGCACAACAGCCGCGTGGCAGGCCACTTCAAGTTCGCCCTGCTCCTACTGGGCTGTCTGACTCTGGGCGGCTGTACCCTACTCGGCAAATTGGGCCAGGTCATCTGGAACCCTTCCATACCCGTGGGCGGGCCCGATGATCAGCCCAGCCAGTACTCGCTGAGCCTGTATGCCAGCCCTGACGTCAACCCGCGCATGACGCTGGCCGGGGCAGATCCAGCTGACCCGCCCATCATCCGTGAGCCTTACAGCGTCAACGTTCAAGCCGAGAGTGCTCAGGCGCTGACTGAAAAACTGCAATCGGTACTTGATCACCTCTACCCCACAGTTGCCGCTCAATCGCCGGTCACCGTCGAGCCTGAGCCATCGTTGCCGGTGTCCCCCGTTGAATTCTCACCCTTCGCCCATTACCAGGTGGCAGGTGTGAGCGTGTCCGCCCCCGAAAACACCCCGGCCCCGCGCGCTGTCGCCAGCCCGATTGCCTTCACGGTGCTGCAACTGAGCGACGACGGCCTGCTGCAAAACGCCACGCTGTCCGCCTTGCTGGATGACCTGAAAAAGACCTTGGGCAGCACCTTTATCGGCGCCGACGATTACCTGTTGCAACCGGGTCAATTCAAATTTATCGACCTCAAGGCCCTCGACCCGGACACCCGATTTATCGCGGTGATCGCCAACTATTACGACGCCGACAACGCCCAGTGGAAACAGACACTGCGGGTACAGCCGACAGGCCGTCATTACGCGCTGCTGATGCATCTGGACAGCGCACAGATAGAGCTCAAAGGGGAAACCCGATGACCCCTTGTTCACACCTTTTTATTGAGAGAGTCCACGGATGAGTTCACGCCACCCGGTCATCTGGCACGAGGGGTTATTTGTCAAACCCCAGCACTTCCAGCAACAGGCGCGCGCTGCAGAGGCCGCGGTACAGCATCGTCTGCACAGCCTCAACGACGCCCTCTATGGGTTCAGTGAGCTGCAACTGAACAGTGAGTATTTGAGCTTCGGCAAGGTGGCCCTGACCCGGGCGCGGGGCATCATGCCCGACGGCAGCGTGTTTGATATCCCCAATGATCTGGCGCCACCCGCACCGCTTGACCTGGACGCTCACAGCGCAGCCAATCAAATCGTCTACCTGACCTTGCCGCTCAAATCCGAAGACGTGCTGGAAATACGCTGGCCCGAGCATCACGCCAACAGCCGCTATGTGGCCCGACGCAATGACGTGCGCGACACCCACAGTGAAGACGGCGATGTGGTGAACATGAGCGTGGCGGTGCCCAACCTCAGCCTGATGCTCGAACGTGAAGATCGCAGTGCCTTTACCAGTATTGCGCTGGGCCGGATTGTCGACCGACGCCCGGATGGCAGCCTGGTGATGGACGAACATTTCTACCCCACCAGCGTGTCCTTAGAAGCCGTGCCCGTGTTGCAACGCTATCTGGGTGAAGTGACCGGGCAGTTGCGCGAACGGGCCAAAAATCTGGCTGCACGCATCGGGTCATCGGGGCAGTCAGGGGTGGCCGATGTCACTGATTTCAACCTGCTGCAAACCCTCAACCGGCTGTTCCCGCTGTTCCAGCACCTGGCGCGTCAACGTCATGTTCACCCTGAGCAGTTGTATATCGCCTTCGCCCAGGCGTGCGGTGAATTGGTGACCTTTACCGATGAGGGCCACCTGCCGCAAGAGTACCCGGCCTACCAGCACGACAATCTGCGTGAGTGCTTCAAACCGCTGGAGCACACCCTGCGCCGCGCACTGGGCACCGTGTTGCAACCACGCGCCGTGTCGCTGCCCATTGTCGATCAGCAATATGGCGTGCTCAGCGCACTGTTGGGCGACAAGCGACTGCTGGACACGGCAGACTTCATTCTCGCCGTGCGCGCCCGCCTGCCCCTGGAAACCTTGCGTGAACAGTTGCCCCGGCAAATCAAGATCAGCTCCACCGAAACCCTCTCTGAGTTGGTCAGCCTGCAATTGCCGGGCATCGCATTGATTCCGTTGCCCGTGGCACCGCGCCAGTTGCCCTTCCATGCAGGCTTCAGCTACTTCGAACTCGACCGTCAGCACCCTGTCTGGCAAAGCCTGAGTCAGGGCAGCGGGTTCGGCTTCCATATCGCAGGCGACTTCCCGGAGCTTGAGTTGCAGTTCTGGGCGATCCGGAGTGAACACCATGACTGAAGTCCAGCTCACTGCCCCGTTGTTGGCTGACACCGAATTCGACCTGCGCGGGCTGGCCTGGAATCCCTTGTGCGACCCGGCCATGCCCTTGATCGGGCTGGTAATCCGCCTGCGCAACCTGCATCAGCACGACGATGTCAGCGCGCTCTATCAGAGCGTGCACAACCAAATCACCACCATCCTGGAAGAGCTCAAACCGCTGGATTATGACCCCGGCGTCCTCAAGGCTTACTCGTACAGCTTGTGCCTTTTGCTGGATGAAGTGGTCATGAGCACCCCTTGGGGCCGGCACTCGCAATGGAGCCAGCGCTCTCTGCTCAGCGCCTTTCACCATGAAACCTGGGGCGGCGAAAAGTTTTTCACCCTGCTTACCCGCATGGCCACCGACGTTGCCCACTACCAGCATGTTTTGGAGTTCATGTACCTGTGCCTGTGTGCGGGCCTGAAAGGCAAATACGGCAATCAGGTCAGAGGCGACGAGGACATACAACGGGTGATCAGCCACCTGCACGGACTGCTGCGCCCGCTGCGGGGTGAAACGCCCACACAGCTGACCGAGCCATTGGCCCACGTCGCCCCAAGCAACTACCGAATCAAGCGCGCCTGGCCGTTGTGGACGCCGTGGGCCGTGGCTGGCGGGGTGTTGATCGTCGCGTACACGGTCTATGCCGTGCGCCTGCATGACGTCACCCGCCAAGTGCTGGTGTCGCTGGACCACCTGTTGACCCTGTAACCGATTTTCGGCGCGTTCGCAGTGAGCGCCCGAAGCCTGGCCCTGCGGGGCCGAAACCCACGCTGTCAGTACGACGGCGGCGACCCTTCGCGGCGTCGTTCAAATCATCGCGACAAGGAGCTTGTCATGCCAACACCCGCCTACATCAGCATCCACGGCCAAACCCAAGGCCATATCACCCAAGGCGCCTTCACCTCTGACTCGGTGGGCAACGTCTATGTGGAGGGCCACGAAGACGAAATCCTGGTACAGGAAGTGGACCATCAAATCACCACCCCAACCGACCCTCAAAGCGGCCAGCCCACTGGCCAGCGGGTACACAAACCGCTGATTTTCACCTGCGCCCTGAACAAAGCCTCACCCATGCTCTATCAGGCGCTGGCCACCGGGGAGATGTTGCCCACGGTTGAGGTCAAGTGGTTCCGCACCTCGGTCGATGGCAAGCAGGAGCACTTCTTCACCACCAAGCTCGAAGACGCCACCGTCGTCGACATCCATACCGTCTTGCCGCATGCCCAGGACAGCAGTAACGCCAACTACACCCAGTTGATCAAGACCAGCCTGGCATACCGCAAAGTCAGCTGGAGCCACGTAGTGGCGGGCACCGAAGCCTCTGACGACTGGCGCAAACCGGCTTAACCGACGCCAGCCCTGCCCGCTGCGGCCGGCAGTTTTTCATACCCGCTCCCAGCGGCCCGTTGTAATAACGGGTCGTACGGACAGCTGCGTTCAAGGAGTGCCCATGCCCCGTCAAAGCGAGCTGCGTTTTACCTTTGAACCCCTGCAAGGGGATGCCTTCGAGGTGGTCGAATTTACCCTCGAAGAAGGCCTCTCGCAGCCTTTCAAAATTCGCAGGGAGGATGAATGGAAGGCACCCCTGTGCACCACACCCAACATCGACAACCCGCTAATTGCCACCATGTTCGACCCGCAGGGCGACCACAGTGCTTGCTGGGTGCACTGACATGGCCGACAACGTCATCGCCCGTAAACAACACCAGTGGACCGTGGTCAGCCTCGTCCCGGACGTCTGCAAGACCCCAATGGGCGCCGCCATCCCGCCGGTGCCCTACCCCGTCACCGCCCAACTGAAAACCGCGACGGGCGTGGCCAAGTCCGTGCGCGTCAACGGCTACCCGGTGGTGGTCTACGACATGAGCCTGGTGCCGACCACACAGGGCGATCAGGCCGGTGCGGCCAAGGGCATTAAAAGCAACACCGTGGGCGGCAAATGCTACCCGTTGGAAAAGAGCAGCAGCGTGCAGGCCGAAGGCAAATTGATCGTGCGCCATGACGACAAATTCTGGATGAACGGGATTTAGCGCATGACAGAACCGCTTGAAATCAACATCAGCAAATCCTTCGTGGAGTATGGCGGCAAACAGTGGGCGACCTATGAAAGTGGCGGCGGCGTTACCGTGCAGATCTGGAAAGGTCAGCAACTGGAACAACAACAGAACCTGAGTTACGCCGACTACGCCCTATTCCGGGAAAAAGCCCCAGAGATTGGTCTGCGCGCCTACCCCGACCCGGCACTGAGGCCCAAAGGTGGCACCTCAGCCAATGGCAATACGCTGGGCCGAGTCGTGGGACAAACAGCCCCTACGGCCGTGCCTGCGCAACAGGGCAATCCGCCGATTGAGGTTGAATCCGAAGAAGAAGGCATCACCGGGGAACAGGTGTTGGATGGCATCCAGCTCGGCCTTGACGTGGTGGGGCTAATCCCCGTCGTCGGGGAAGTGGTGGATATTGCAAGCGCGGCGGTCAGTGTTGTGCGCGGAGATTATGTCGGGGCTGGCTTGTCTCTGTTATCGGCGATTCCGTTTTTGGGCTATGCGGGCACCGCTGGCAAGGCCGCCCGCTACGGTGCGAAGATGGCCGAGGCGTCGGGTAAGGCGGGTAAGGAGGCTGTCGATAAAGCCGCGAAAGAGGCCGCAGACAAGGCGGTAAAAGAGTCTGCGGAGAAGAAGGCTAGAGAAGAAGCGGCACGTAAGCAGAAGCAAGGAGCGAAGGTCAAACCCAAAAAATTGCCGAAGAAAAAGCCAGAGTGTTTCGAACCGAGGAACTCTAAAAAATATAAAAATATGAGTGAGGCCGAACAAAAGAAATACCTGCGCGAATATGCCCGACAACTCAAGCGTCAGGAAGATGCCATAAACAACATGTCGGCCAAAGACTTTGCCAATGCACGACGTAAATTCAATGAAACCAAAGAAAAATCGCCTAACAACGAAGGGAGAAATCCCAAGGCCGCCGCAGCTCAAGATGCGTATCGGAACGAGCGAGCTAGTGAGGTCAAAGACAGTATTTATGAAGGCTATCTAAGGAGGAATCCAAAAATAGATCCAAGGATTGCTGAATCAGACGCAGCCGCTCGCGCCAAGGGAATAATGGAATCTTTAGCCGCGCTGCACGAACCGGACATGGTCGCAGGGGGTTGGCATGAACCCAAACCAGCAGCCTTGGGTAATAAAGGCGTAAATAGCGCCATTGGCGGAAGCTGGAGTCAAAAAGGACGCGTAACATTATTGGACGATGCTGCCAAAAAAGCAGTCGCACGCGGTGACGCATCAGACATGATGAATGTGGAATTAACAATCTGCCCGCCTGGAAAAAAATAGGAAAATGACATGACGACAGACCCTCATTTTGAGTATTTCATCGAAAAATTTGGAGAGGCTACACACAGCCTGCCTGTTCCCAACTCCATCCTTGCACAATGGAAAGACAAGCTTCCTCCTATATTGCTCACTCTATGGAGTGAAGAGGGATGGGCAGGTTACGCAAACGGTCTTTTATGGTTGGTTAATCCCGATGATTTCGAGGACATCAAAGACGCTTGGCTTGAGGGGACACCGCTACCCTGTATAGATAACTTCCACGTCATTGCCCGCAGTGCGTTTGGAAGTCTCTATTTATGTGGCGAGAAAACAGGGAGAAGCGTGACGATTTCTTGTCCTCATAACGAAATACTTGCGCTGAAAAAAAAGTTAAAACCTAAACCCTTGCAAGAACAGGATTTTTCAATTCAATCGTTCTTTGGTTCTCGTGACCCTGAGGACTTTGATTTCAAAGACACCAAAGGAAAATTCCTATTTGATCGTGCCATGAAAAAATATGGCCCATTGGAAGCTGATGAAATGTACGGGTTCGAGCCTGCACTCGTCATGGGTGGGGACGCTACATTGGATAACCTTCAGCGCGTTAAGCTGGATCCGTACCTGCTTATCCTGCGTCAGTTTGACGATCCGAAACTTCCCTTTTCCAAGCTGGATTTCGACACTCTAATCAAATAAGGGAAAGGCTACAGTAAAGCTTTCTCAAAAAATCACTATCGAGGGCTGTATTCCGTCTGACTGAACTTCCAGCAGCAGAACGTATAACAGCTCCTCGACGTCGTATTTAAGGGTAAGTCCTGCACAAACGTGCGTCACTATCACAATGCACAGATAAGCGTTAATGCAGTCATTAAACCGTTGCGGGTGAGTAATATCAGTTCACTGAATTACGGCTCAATTGCAGGTGAAGTCAGACTCAACGAGCGCACCAGCAGCCTATGGATGCGCCGCTTTGATCTTCCTGAAGGCAGCCCGAAACTTCCTCCTACATCCCTTTACCGCTGTATATCAGCAGAGGAACAACAACGAATTAATACCGACAACAAGATTCTTGACGACATTTCAAACAAACCTCATGACGAAAAGTTTAAGTTTTAAACAGAGCTATCAATCCGATTAAACATAAAAATAGAAGATAACGCTTGGGGCTCACTCTCGCTAAACATCTTTTAGAGGACGTTTTATGCCTGCAATTGTAATGCTCGGCCACGACCACACGTGTCCGCGATGTGGCCCCACCACTGTTACCAGTGGTGCAGAAGCCTTCGCTATCAGTAACCGCGCCGTTGCCTGTGTCGGTGATTCCTTGGGCTGCGGCGCCACCATCACCAGCGGTTCAGTTTCGCTAACCATCGAACCACTGACCAAGGTGGATCTCTGGAAAACGGCGATGCCAGTTGGCTTGTCGATTAACGTTTGCACATAACAAGGACTACCCATGCCCCGTCAAAGCGATCTGCGTTTTACCTTTGAACCCCTGCAAGGGGATGCCTTCGAGGTGGTCGAATTTACCCTCGAAGAAGGCCTCTCGCAGCCTTTCACATTGAGCCTGGAATTGGCCAGCCATGACCCGGCGGTGGACTTCAACCGCGTGCTCGACCTGGCGGCGCTGTTCACCCTGTGGCGCGGCGACACGCCGGTGCGCCATGTGCACGGTCTGGTCAGCCTGTTCACGCAGGGCGACACCGGCTTTCGCCGCACCCGTTACCGCGCCGTGGTCGAGCCCGCCCTTGCCCGTGCGGGATTGCGCTCGAACTGGCGCATCTTTCAGCAAAAAACCGTGCCTGAAATCATCACCGCAGTGCTCGCCCAGCAATCATCGAGCGACCTCAAAACCTTGCTGTGTTTCGATCATCACCCCCGTGAGTATTGCGTGCAGGCGGGTGAAACCGACATTGATTTCATCGCCCGCCTGGCCGCAGAAGAAGGCCTGATTTACACCTTTGAACACCGTCCTGACGGTCACACCCTGATCCTCACTGACCGTATCGGCGAACTGGGCACGCTCATGCCTGCCTCTGAGTGCTCGGTGCTCTACCAGCCCATGGGCGGTGGTGACAGCCCGCAACCGGCACTGCACCGCTTTAGCTACACCGAGCAGGTGCGCACGGCGCGTCAGGTGCAACGCGACTACACCTTCACGCACCCGCGCTACAACCAGCAGCACAGCGCCGATGGCGGCCTGAGCCTGAACAACCAGCACAAGGATTACGAGCGCTACGACTACCCCGGTCGCTACAAACGCGATGCGGTCGGCAAGCCGTTCACCCAGACCCGATTAAGTGCACTGCGCAGCGATGCGCGCACGGCGCACCTCGAAGGCGACGACGGGCGCCTGCAACCGGGGCTGGCCTTCGACCTCTGCGAACACCCGCGAGCCGACTTCAACGACCGTTGGCGCAGCATTGCCCTGGAACACAGCGGCAAGCAGCACAGCAGTTTGCTGGAAGACGCAGTGGGCAGCGAACACGGCACCGAGTATCACCTGCAGGCCAGCGCCATTCGCGGGGATGGCGACTGGAAAGCGCCCCTGTGCGCCAGACCCCGCATCGACGGCCCGCAAATTGCGACGGTGGTCGGCCCGCCGGGCGAAGAAATCTATTGCGATGAATGGGGCCGGGTCAAAGTCAGCTTTCCGTGGGACCGCGACAGCCCGCAAGACGACCACAGCTCATGCTGGATCCGCGTGGCCCAAGGCTGGGCGGGCACCTTGTGGGGCGCGATGGCCGTGCCCCGTGTGGGCCAGGAACTGATCATCAGCTACCTCGATGGCGACCCTGACCAGCCGATCGCCACCGGGCGCACCTACCGCGAAACCAACCTGCCGCCGTACGAACTGCCCAAGCACAAGACCCGCATGACCATCAAAAGCCGCACCCACAAGGGCAAGGGCTTTAACGAATTGCGCTTTGAGGATGAGCTGGGGCAGGAAGAGGTTTATATCCATGCCGAAAAAGACAAGAACGTTCATATCAAAAATGACAACACGACGTTTGTGGGCCATGACCGCAGCGAGCGGGTGGAGCACAACGAAACCATCTCCATCGGTGACCACCGCGTGGAGGACGTGGGTAAAAACGAAAACATCCAGATCGGCGCTAACCGCAGCGTCCACATCGGCGCCAACAAGACCGAAACCATCGTCCTGACCAAGGCTGAAACCATCGGGCTGGGCAAGGCGCTGAGCATCGGCGCTGGTTATCAAGTCAGTGTCGGCGCCGCCATGAACACCAGCGTGGGGCTGAGCCAGAGCGAACAGGTCGGTCTGCACAAATCCGTGGTGGTGGGCAAGCGTTTCACCATCGAGGCGGGTGATGAATTCAGCGTCGCGGTGGGCAAATCCAGCTTGACGCTGAAGTCCGACGGCACGGTGCTGATCAACGGCTGCACCTTCGATTTCAGTGCCAGCGGCCCGGTGCAAATCAACGGCAAAGACGTTGACATCAACTGAGGAGGCGTCATGCAATTTCGAAATCTGACGCCCTTCGATGCGTTGAGGTTTAGCGCCCTGGGTGTGGACGATCAGGAGTATCCGGTGCTGGCCATGAAGGTCGGCTACAGGTTGATGCCCATCGAGGGTCAGCCGGGCAGGTTCCGCGCCGAGGTGATGGACGACACGCCCGTGCCGTTGTGCATGGCCGACAGGTATTACGGCGAAGACGGTTCCTCCAGCGTCTGCGAAGAAAGCGACCTGGCGCCGTTCAAACCGCGCTGCGACGTGATTGTGGTCGGTCGCGCGTATGCGCCGCTGGGCTTTGCGGCCCCGTCGTGGCAAGCCGGCCTGCGCCTAAGCGTGCCCGTGGCGCCATTACAACTGGACGTGCCGCTGCCCGAGCCGCTAAGCCCCGGCGAACCATTGAACCAGTACCAGCTTCAGGACTGGCAAGCCCGACGCATGGCCGCAGCCCAAGCCCTGGCTAATGCACCGACCCGCCGCAATCTGCTGGACAAGCAGCTGCGCTTTACCGGGCCACGCCAGTTCAAACACAGCCTGTTCGGCGGCTGGCAACTGACCGAACCGCAGCCTGCGCTCAGCGTTCCGCTGCGTTGGGAATGTGCCTTCGGGGGCAGCAGCGTGGTGCGCAATCCCGAGCATTTGCTAAAGCCGGACATTCCCGAATACCTGCTCAACGAGGTCTGCTACAGCAACCCGCTGGGCTGTGGCTGGATCGAAAAACGTCAGGAGACCTTGGGCTATACACTGGATGCACCCCTGAGAGTGTTGCCCGCGCCGCAGATCGAAGCCATCGACACACCCGTCCTGCATCTGGACAAAGCCAAACATCCCGACGGGCAGCTCGACGCCACCGACATGCTGCGAGTTACCAGTACGTATAAGTATCAACCTGCCGGGTTTGGCGTGGTGGGTCGGGCCTGGGCGCCGCGTCTGGCGCTGGCAGGCACCTACGATGAGGCGTGGAAAACAGCGCGCTGGCCCGGTTTGCCACTGGATTTTGATTTCAGCTACTGGAACGGCGCGCCTGCCGATCAACAAATCGAATTCCCTCCACCCAACCTGCGCATCGAACTGTTCAACCTGACAGACCCGAGCCTCACCCCAGATGGGCAACTGTGTGTGGAAATGCCCGGCCATCGCCCGTTTGTCCTGCTGCGCCTGAACAACGGCGCCCTGCTACCACTCCCCCTGCTCACCGACACCCTGCGCATCGACACCGACGCCATGACCCTGGTGCTGACCCACCGCATCAGCCTGCCCGACGGGCTGGACATACGGGTGCTTGAAGCGCGCTTTGAGATCGACCCCACTGCACCACTGCTCAAGCGCACTTCGCAGGCGGTGCACTGACATGGCCGACAACGTCATCGCCCGCAAACAAGACCAGTGGACCGTGGTCAGCCTCGTCCCGGACGTCTGCAAAACGCCGATGGGCGCCGCCCTCCCGCCGGTGCCCTACCCCGTCACCGCCCAACTGAAAACCGCCACTGGCGTGGCCAAGTCTGTGCGCGTCAACGGCAACCCGGTGGTGGTCTACGACATGAGTCTGGTGCCGACCACACAGGGCGATCAGGCCGGTGCGGCCAAGGGCATCAAAAGCAACACCGTGGGCGGCAAATGCTACCCGCTGGAAAAAAGCAGCAGCGTAAGGGCCGAAGGCAAATTGATCGTGCGCCATGACGACAAGTGATGGATGAACGGGGTTTAGCGCATGGCAGAACCGCTTGAAATCAACATCAGCAAATCCTTCGTGGAGTATGGCGGCAAACAGTGGGCGACCTTTGAGAGTGGCGGCGGCGTCACCGTGCAGATCTGGAAAGGTCAGCAACTGGAACAGCAGCAGAACCTGAGTTACGCCGACTACGCCCTGTTCCGGGAAAAAGCCCCAGAGATTGGTCTGCGCGCCTACCCCGACCCAGCCCTGAGGCCCAAAGGTGGCACCTCAGCCAATGGCAATACGCTGGGCCGAGTCGTGGGGCAAACAGCCCCGACGGCTGTTCCTGCGGAACAAGCCAATCCGCCGATTGAGGTTGAAGGCGACACGGAGCAAAGTTGGTGGGGAAGCGCAAGCCCCTGGGTGCACGGGGGCCTTGACGTGCTGGGCTTTGTGCCCGGACTGGGCGCATTACCTGACGTTATCAATGCCGGAATTTATGCTGCGGAAGGCGATGCGGCCAATGCCCGCCTGTCAGCACTGGCGGCGATCCCCTTCGCAGGCGATGCGCTAAAAGGTGGAGTGCTGGTAGGTAAGGGCATTCATAAAGCAGGAGCACATGCGGGGAAAGAAATTGCAGAGACCACAACCAATACTGTTGGAAAGAAAACAGTAGAGCCACCGCCCCCAAAAGAAACAAGTGGTGGTAAATCCAAAGGCCAGAACAGAAACTGTCGTTTAAGGGCGTATGGGAAGGGCAAAAATTGCCCAATGGGTAAAACGGCGCATCATGTTGTCCCTGATCGCGTATTCAAGACAGAAAAAGGGGTACGTATCGCAGGGGGGGTTTCTCACTCGAATGGCTATTGCCTCTGTGTCGATGGAGCCACTCCCAGACGTAAAGGGGCCAAGGCGAACGAACATGGACTCATCCATAAAATCTACGACACTAATGAAAAACTGTTGGGCAGCAAGGGAAATCCTCCAGGAACGGCAACGCTGGCGGAACTGGAGATTCTGGGGGTGATGGCAGCTGCAGCGGTCACCGGGTGTAACCCCGTAGTCATGCTTGCGGAGCTTCATGCTTATCATGCAAGCAGAGGCATGGCCGCTGATGATTTATTTCGGGCAGACCCAAATGGAAGATGGATCAAGCATGTGGACATTACAACACTGGGTAGTCACACCACGAAAGGATCAGGCGGGCTATAAGCAGTCAAATAATCTGACCCGCGCTGTATACAAAAATTGGCAGCTGTTAGTTCTCGCAAACATTGCACCCACTTGTTTGATACTGGAATGTGACAAATGAATAATGCAAAAAACACATCAATTACCTTCGGAGCAAGTTGTGCGATAAATGATGACATGCTCTATGTCAGTTCATTTATTGATGCTCTACCACACGATACTGACTACACGCGCATGTTTGTGCTAAACCTGAAACTTCCAGGCGCATGGTTTTATCACGATATACCTGACAAAACAGTAACATCCGTCGCCATGCGGCATGCATCAAGTGAAGTGCCTAGAGCTACCTATGCATTATGTAGCGACGGCACGATAGAAATTTATAACTCAACGGCTGTCATTACTGAAACAATACCCATTCACAAGAATGCGGGAGGGATGAGTAGCATCACCCATATAGATGACAAGGTATATGCCTGCGGTGCCGGGAATCAAATATATTGCCGAGATTCAGATACCTGGATTGAAACAGCTGAGAACCTAAGAGAGCAAGCACAGAACATAGTGAATTCGATAATCGAAAAAATATCTTCTAAACAAGAAATAAACATAATTGAACTCACCGGCACTGCGCGCACATTAACCTCGCTTGAGTGCATTAAAGGCACCCATGATGACAATGTTTATGCCTGTGGCACAAATGGCACAGTCCTTCATTGGGACGGCCTTGAGTGGCAAACAGTACATAGCGGCACCCGGCAGCACTTACATGATATCCATTGTGTCACTGCAGACGACATTATTATGTGCGGACATAATGGCGTAGTCATTCGAGGCAATCATCGTATTGGCTTCAAACGCTTGCTCATTGAGAAAACCGACGTCAATTTTTGGTCTGTGCGGCTCTTTAATCAAACGTTGTACCTAGGTTCAACTTCCGGACTTTTTAACGTCCACGAGAAAAATTTAGTTAAGACCCGATTCGACTCATTGGCATTGCCCAGCCACATTAGCATCGAATCCATGGATGCCACCGATCAAACACTTTGGGTCGTTACCACTACCTTTGTTCTGCGGCTCAACTCTAATGCGTGGGAATTAATTGAACACCCCGACAATGTCCCGCTTTAACACATGATTAATGGAAACTATCTCCCACAAGCTGGCGGGCATCCCCCGTCCGCTGCAATACCCAATAAAGAATTGCCCGTCTACATAATTTTCACTGATTAGAAATAATTGTCCCTTTCCAGAACGGGACCTGTCAAATTTAATGACATCGCACCGAAACTTAGAAGACCATGAACATGGTCTCAGCATTCACCACAATCAACAGGCAGAAAAATGGACGACTTACTAAAGCCATTTCTTGAAGACGGAAAAAAATCCTTGAAACACAACCCTTTGACTTTTTCCCGATATCAAATGAGGCTAGCGAGGGCAGCGGAATTTTGCCATTTTTTTATTTAAGGTGGGCGACTGCCCACGATTTACTTTTGAACCAAAATGAACTAATCATAGTCATGAGCAACCAAGACTCACTCGAATCAAAAATCAAAAATATTAGAAAAATACTTGGCGACCAATTATTACCGTCCCACTTCAATCCAAATGGAAATGCGTTTACGCAAGATTATTATCGCCCAGGATGGAAATATTTCTACATAACAGACTTTGGAAAAACATTTGATGACTATGATAATTTAGACGATGTCACTGACACCAACTATAAAAAATAGGGGCGGTGCTAGAAGACCGTTTTTTTAATTGGTCATCAAAAAGTTAGTCCCCCTCCACGAAGGACAATAAAAGAACAGGGTGTACAGCAACATGCCACCTAACCAATACATACAAATTTACGCGGACAAGGAATTCGCCCACGGTGACGGTTCAGAAACCATGAATATGGAATTGACCATCTGCCCTCCTGGCACGAAAGGAGAATAAAGATGAAAGACCCTCATTTCGAATACTTCATCGAGAAATTTGGCGAGGCTACTTACAGAATGCCTGTTCCAGAAATCACCCTTGCACAATGGGCAGACAAGCTTCCTCCCATCCTGCTGACTTATTGGCGTGAAGAAGGCTGGGCGGGATATGCAAACGGTCGAGTGTGGACAGTGAATCCTGATGAATATGAGGACATCAAAGAAGCTTGGCTTGAGGAGACGTCGTTTGCCAACATAGACAAATTCCACGTCATTGCCCGCGATGCCTTTGGCGACCTCTACTTGTGCGGCGAAACAACAGGCGCAAGCGTTACCATTACCTGTATCCACAATGAAATACTTGCACTGAAAAACCAACTAAAACCCAAATCCTTGCCAGACCTTGATCCTTCCATCCAAGCACTATTTGGTTCCGCCAAGTTGGAAGACTTCGACTACAAAGACACCAAAGGAAAATACCTTTTTGATCGTGCCATGAAAAAATATGGCCCGTTAAAGCCTGATGAAATGTATGGTTTCGAGCCTGCACTCGTCATGGGTGGGGACGCTACATTGGATAACCTTCGGCGCGTTAAGCTGAATCCGTACCTACATATCCTGCGTCAGTTCGACAATCCGGAACTTCCCTTGTCTCAGCTTGATTTCGACACTCTAGTCAAATAAGGAAAAGGCAGCAGCAAAGAGTTACTCAGAAACTCGCTATCGAG
Organism: Pseudomonas sp. TMW22091; assembly: GCF_022496705.1. Lineage (NCBI taxonomy): Bacteria > Pseudomonadati > Pseudomonadota > Gammaproteobacteria > Pseudomonadales > Pseudomonadaceae > Pseudomonas > Pseudomonas sp. TMW22091. The sequence goes on along the minus strand of NZ_SCFI01000013.1, from coordinate 104,835 downwards.
AGCTGTATTTCGCGCGACTGAACTTTCAGCAGCAGAATGTATAACAGCCCCTCGACGTCGTAATTCAGGGTAGCCTCTGAACAAATGTGTGCAACTGTCACTCTGCGCAAAATGGAATCAGCGCCAACAGCATCAACTTACCACTGTACAGAACTATGTGTTTTGGGAAGATTTGCCGGAGACAAGCAATGAATGAAGATCTGTTTTTCAAGGATTTAGACGCTCATCGGTGGGATTTAACCGTCTTCGATGAGGAGAGCGTTGAAAAGCAACCCGTTCTAAGAGTAGGTTTAGTGGCGACTTTCTACCTTGTGGATGCCTATCTGCCTGTAAGGAGAAAGCATATCGCTGAAGCGTTTGAGCTGTATTGCAACCATTATGGTGACAAACTTACATGGGGGTATATGGGCAGTGAGGAGGTCATAACTCAAGATTATTGCCCGAGCACAATGCGTCATTGCCTTTCCTACATTCAATCTGATGGGTACTCTGATTCGGCTTCATTTATGTGGTCATCTCAACAGGGCTTTGAACATCCTGGGGAGTATATGTTTGAGGCTCTGCTTCCTGTTGAATGGTTCGAACGGATCCACAACGCTCTCTCAGTGATAAGATTTTATCTTCCACTAGAGGAAATCAAAGATAACGGGGCAGGAGGCATCGATAAACTTATATTTGACATGTGCAATATTCTACGCCCCCTGCATGGATCAGCAGGGTTAGGGATACAAAATTCTTATGAATTACAAAACTACCAACATATCGAGTACGACCTCTTGGAAAACTATAGAGGTTTAGATTTAACTCTATTAATTGCCAATGAGAGCTGGCGCACTGGCTACACAAACCTCAACTGGTACACCTATATAGCCCATCACTGGGTACGCAAGCTGGGCACAACCGAAGACTTGCTCAAACAACTCGATGATGTGCGTATTGGTATCTTGCCGTACGAATGGGGCACGATTTTTCGTGCCGGTGATTGGCCTGCCTTGGGAAAAGCAGATATCGATCCACGTCCAGAACTCTATGTGATGGTCAATGAAGTAATCAAACCGTTGCGGGTGAGCAATATCGGTTCACTGCATTACGGCTCAATTGCGGGGGAAGTTAGATTCAACGAGCGCACCAGCAACTTATGGATGCGCCGCTTTGATCTCCCAAAAGGCAGCCCGAAACACCAGCCCACACCGCTGTACCGTCGACTATCTGCAGAGGAGCAACAACGATTAAATACTGACAAGAAGATCCTTGACGATTTTCTAAAGTAACCCAAGACGAGAAATTAAAAATTTTCGCAGTTCCTCCACTTGAGCAGCATGTTTAGAGGACGTTTTATGCCGGCAATCGTATTGCTCGGGCACGACCACGTTTGTCCGTTATGTGGCCCCACCACTGTTACTAGTGGTGCTGAAGCTTTCACCGTCAATAACCGCGCCGTTGCCTGTGTCGGTGATTCCTTGGGCTGCGGCGCCACCATCACCAGCGGTTCAGTCTCGCTAACCATCGAGGGCAAAGGTGTTGCCCGCATCGCAGACACCACTGACCACGGTGGCTCTCTGGAAAACGGCGATGCCAGTTGGCTAGTCGATTAACGCTTGCACATAACAAGGAGTGCCCATGCCTCGTCAAAGCGATCTGCGTTTTACCTTTGAACCCCTGCAAGGGGATGCCTTCGAGGTGGTCGAATTTACCCTCGAAGAGGGCCTCTCGCAGCCTTTCAAAATTCGCGGGGAGGACGAATGGAAAGCGCCCCTGTGCGCCAAACCCCGCATCGACGTCCCGCTAATTGCCACCATGTTCGACCCGCAGGGCGACCACAGTGCTTGCTGGGTGCACTGACAGGCCGACAACGTCATCGCCCGTAAACAACACCAGTGGACCGTGGTCAGCCTCGTCCCGGACGTCTGCAAAACGCCGATGGGCGCCGCGCTCCCGCCAGTGCCCTACCCCGTGACCGCCCAACTGAAAACCGCCACCTGCGTGGCCAAGTCTGTGCGCGTCAACGGCAACCCGGTGGTGGTCTACGACATGAGTCTGGTGCCGACCACACAGGGCGATCAGGCCGGTGCGGCCAAGGGCATCAAAAGCAACACCGTGGGCGGCAAATGCTACCCGCTGGAAAAAAGCAGCAGCGTAAGGGCCGAAGGCAAATTGATCGTGCGCCATGACGACAAGTTCTGGATGAACGGGGTTTAGCGCATGGCAGAAGCCCTCAACCTACCGCCGCTGCACATACACGCGGTTCGCGTTCCCGTCCGCCGCCCCCCTGACAGCATCGCCGGCCCCGATGAAATGATGCTGCAACAAGGCGAGAACGGCGGCGTGCAAGTCGACATTTTCGGACGCGATGCCCAAGGCAACGCACTGCACGACAGCAAGGAGATGCAAGAAGACGAATACGAAGCCTTGCGGGCGAGCTACCTGCGGGCCGAACTCGCAACCATGCCACCGTTCAGTTCATTCAAAAGCGGCAATACCGTCGGACGTGTGGTGGGGGAATCCGCCCCGGCCGCTGTTGCGGCCACAGAGGCCAATCCGCCGATAGAGGCCGAAACGGAAGAAGAAGGCATCACCGGGGAACAGGTGCTGGATGGCATCCAGCTGGGTTTGGATGTGGTGGGGCTGATACCTGTGGTCGGGGAAGTGGCGGATATTGCCAGCGCGGCGATCAGCATTGTGCGCGGGGATTATGTCGGGGCTGGCTTGTCGCTGTTGTCAGCGATTCCGTTTGTGGGCTATGCGGGCACCGCTGGCAAGGCCGCCCGATACGGTGCGAAGATGGCCGAGGCGTCGGGTAAAGCGGGTAAGGAGGCTGTTGATAAAGCTGCGAAAGAAGCCGCAGACAAGGCGGCAAAAGAGGCAGCGGAGAAGAAGACTAGAGAAGAAGCGGCACGTAAGCGCGAACTTGAAACTAAAGATGGAGAAACTGGGGGAAATGTAAAACCTAGAAAAAACAGCAGAGAAAAAGGAAAGTGCGGTGAATGGTTGGCGTCAATGGATTTGATAAATGATGGTTTCGACGAGGTCATCAGTGTAGAGAACAATTCCGGGCATGGAGTAGACCTTATTGGCCGAAATAGTAGAACAGGAGAGGTCAAAGTTTGGGAAGTAAAAACTACCGATGGCACTGTTCCCGGTCGACTCAGCAATGCTCAGAGAGGCTTAGGTGGTGAGAGTTTCACAAATGATCGGCTCGCGAAGGCGGCCCGAGGAAGTGGTAATTACGGAAAAGTCCCGGCAGCAATGCGCAACGCTCGAAAAGCGCAAGGTTGGCTGCAAGATGCAAAAAAGAATAAACTCCCACCAACCTATGAAAAATATTATGTATTTGTGGACGACCTTGAAAAACGATGTAGAAAACATCCAAGCAGATCTTCTAAAGCTACCACATGGTGACGGCAATGAGTATTGCGGATAGAAAAACCAATCCAGCAGCAACAATTAAAAAACTTGATAAAAAAATCAAAATATGGATATCGAATTGGGTCAGCTCCCCAACTCCAAGAGCGCTTTTCCTAGATGAGCCCATGAATGCATTTACTGATTATTTGAAAGGCCAAGATATTTCGCATACTCTCGGTGATCAATCGGAAAACTTGGCAACTTGGCACCTTATCAATTATCAAAATACTGCACTTAATGGTGATCCCGACTACGAAGAGCTTGCACGTGCCTCTTTCCATTACGGTCAAATGTTGGAGCTTAAAAAATTACTGGCTGATAGTGATAGCGGAGCATCTATGCTACTTGCTGTATCAGCCCTATCATTTTCAATGGCAGCAATCTCTGGCTGGAAGGATGAATGCTCCTCACGCTTCAACATATTAAAAACAGGCTTAGATACATCATTACTGCAACTCCGGAGAAATGAAAAACATGAGGCCGGAAAATTATTTCGTCACTTTTGGTTTTTACTAGAGCTCTTTGCAACCAGTATCGGACAAAAAATTGATACATCATTATACTCGTACCCAACAACACTCTCACCCTATGACCAAGCGCTTCAGAGCTGGGACACTTCAGACCAGACTGTTTTGCAAGAAGTAATCTCACAAATGGCCAATTTCCACCTAGCACAAACTCTCTCCTCCGAAGAGGATGATGTACTAGAGTTTGATTATGAGGAACGCATGCTTTTCCCTTATGAAATTCTTGCATTTCTTAGAATCAGAGAATGGGCTAACCTTAAAAACCCCGTGACTTTTGATCACCCATTGATGCAACACCCTCTCGCCCAACTTCCTCCGGTGCTTAACATACCAAATATTCAATTATTCAAAGACGTCATTGATACATTTAATAAAGATTTATTTCACGAGAATTGAAGCATATGCACACGACGCATGGCCTAAGAGCGCGTCTGAAGCCTTTGTCACTTAGGGCAATGTCCGCTTAAACGCACTTGCTTTACAACTCGTTAGACCGTAGCGGGATACGGGTGTGTCGGTACTGAGCTAGAAGGCATAAATAATGATTGTCACGGGCAACCAATTGAAAGGTTTCACTGTCATCACTCGAAAAGAACTGAATACTGACTTCAATGCCATCACTGAACTAAACGGATATATCTATATCGCTACCACGGATGGCTTTTACACAATGGTGGACAGGGAAATAGCCTATATCGCCCATCATTGGGTAAGTAAACTGGGTACGATTGAAGACTTTCTGAGAACTCGATGATGTGGGTATTGGTATCTTGCCGTATGAGTGGGGAACGATTTTTCCGCGAGCCAGATTCCCAGCCCATCGTGCACCAGCACTTTCATGCGAGTGGCGCGACGATTGGCAAACAAATAAGCGCAGTGCCGCTGCGCCGCACCGAACACGGCCACCACCCGCGCCAGCGCGGACTCGGTGCCGGCCCTCATGTGCATAGGCTCGGTGGCGAACCAGATCGCGTCGAAGCGGATCATCGTGTCACACCGCGAAGAAACCGGGCACACCCTGTTGGGTCACCAGCCGGCCATGTCACGATCAGGGTCCATTGTTCGTACAGTATCTCGTTGTTGACCGATTCTTCAGGTTTTACCTGAGCCGCAGGTGGACGTTGTAAGGGTACTTCGCTTGAATCCTTGGGTGTGAGCGCCTGGATTCTACCGGTGGCTGGCTCTCTGCCTCACGTTTCAAGTGTTGCAGTTATTCCAAAGCGCTCTATGAGCCTATAAACCAGGCTGCGCTATCTCAAGTTTATTGATCTGTGTCGGAAATGGTCTGGAAGACCAATGGGAAAACGGTAACCAAGATATCAGCTAAGCTGTGTAGTAATGTGGCCGCAGTTAGTTTTGCCACCCGTGAATATACAGTGTTAGGGATGCCCTAGCCAACATGGCTTTAACTGGTAGAGGTTCCAACTCGCTCAGGGATGGTTGTACCTGGAAAATATAATGGCCTTATTTTCAAAAAATCAGCTGAACCACTCAGGTGAATATAAGCAGCGCCCTGACGATCGAGCAGCCTTTAAGGCTAGCGATGGGGCAACGCCGCCTTAGTCTCTGATGGAGTTCAATCAATAAAAGGGTTGTTCTATGTACAAACATCCTAGTGAAAAAAATCATCAGCGTAGAGGTTCATTACCTGATAGAGATGATTCCAAGCATCCAATAAATCAGCAGGTTTCGCCTGCCACAGCTTCGCGACAGCCCGTTTTCCTGTCCTCTTTGATCGGAAGGCAGCAGCAGGTTGCCCAGCAGAATCAGAGTTCGACCATAGCTTCCAGCTCCGGCTATTCAGGCGATTCAATTAATCCGCAGAAATCTCATATTTATCATATTGTTGATACGCGAAGCGAAAACGCTCTTGTGGGTAAGGCCACGATCAATTTTGATATGCCAAAGATTAGTCCTGGCAAAGACATAAAGGATTCTGAAGGGCGTACTTATAAAGGAACAGTTGATTACTACCTGAGCCACTCATCACCAGGAAATATGTATACAGGCGCATTAAATATTAAAACAGGACAGATAGATTTATACCCGATTTCTATTGACAGGGGTGACATGATAGATTTTGGCTGGGGACAAAAAGAATTTTTAAATAAAACCCATGACTCCGGAAACGCAATAATGCACCCGGGCCAGGGTAGCAATGTTCCCGTTGCTCACTTACAACTGTTATCAAAGTTAAACGCAAGCGATATAAGTGACGACTATATAGGTTTTACTTTTTGCGACACAAGACATATAAGAAAGCATGCTAATTTCCATACCAACTCCCAGGTAAGCATGCTATATGGTGCATCCCGAAGCTTAAATTTAAAGCATGTTAATATATTGAAAAACGATAGCGCCGCTGTTTCAGGCGCAAACAATCTAGACGCCCACAAAAGAAACGAATCGATATTTACGTACCACTTACCTATTGAAATCAAGAGAGATATCCTGACCGGAATAAAAGCTATTATGGATAATAGTGAGGGCTGGCAGAGCGAGATTGATAAGGAGTTATCCAGGGCGGATATGAAGGTAGATTATTATCATGAACAAAAGAATAAGCAGAGCAAACCTGAGCCCTTTAGAATTTATACCTGAATTCATAGAATACGTGCAACGCTTGAAAAACACATTGCTGGGCTGGACCCGTACCTGCATATCCTGGGTCAATTCGACAATCCGAAACTTCCCTTTTCCAGCAGTGATTTAGACAATCTCATGAAATACACAGGGCCGGGAGCAGCGGGCAATTGTACTTCTGCCGCCCGCACCGCCCGCCCACACGGCCACCCTCAGCTCATCCAGTTGCCCCCGTCGACATTGTAGGTCTGGGCTACCACGTACTCGCTGTCGGGGGACGCCAGAAATATGGCCATTCCGGTCAAATCATCAGCAGTGCCCATTCGACCAAAAGGCACCTCTTGCCCCACGCTTTTTTTCTTCTCGCCCAATGGGCGGTTCTCGTAGCGGGCAAACAGTGCATCTACGCCGTCCCAGTGTTCGCCGTCGACGACACCGGGGGCGATCGCGTTGACGTTGATGCCGTGCTTGATCAGGTCTAGGCCCGCAGATTGGGTCAGGCTGATCACCGCTGCTTTGGTGGCGCAATACACCCCCACCAGCGCTTCGCCCCGGCGACCGGCCTGGCTGGCCATGTTGATGATTTTGCCGCCATGACCCTGGCTAATCATCTGTTTGGCGGCCGCCTGCAAGGTAAACAGGGTGCCCGCCACGTTGATCGCAAACAGACGCTCAAAACTGTCCCGGCTGATGCCTACAATCGGAGCCAGGTCAAACAGGGCCGCATTGTTGATCAAAATATCCAGTTTGCCCGTCTGCGCGATGACGGCGCCCAGCGCATCGTCGATGGAGCGCTGGCTGGTGACATCCATTTCGACCGCGTAAGCCTGCGGCCCCAACTCCAGGGCCGTGGCGTGGGCGCGCTCAAGGTTGATGTCGGCGATGGCCACCGTAGCCCCCTCGCGAATGTAGGCTTGAGCAAAGGTGCGGCCGATGCCTCGGGCAGAACCTGTTATCAACGCGCTTTTACCTTCCAGTCGTTTCATGGGTTATTCATCCGTTTTTATTAGAGGGCAATGCCCGTGGGCATCAAGGCTGGGGATGATTTCAACAGGTTAAAAATTACCCGACAAATGCACAGCGGATGCCCGGCTGATACTTTTTTAATCGGGTAGCCCTGGGTTAAAAAAATATCAGCCCTGCGCAATGGATGATCTAGCCGCCGCCGACCACAAACGCGTATGTTGCTGCGACTCATCGCACACATAACGATAAAAAGGGCATGCCATGTCTGATCACCGAGCCGCCCTGTTTGAACAGCGGCCCGCCGAACTGGAGGTCATTCTCCCTGAGCCTCATCAGTGTTTTCGCTGGTATGAGCATGACTACCCTTATGAGCTGGCACGCTGGAACCATCACCCCGAGTTTGAAATCCATCTGATTCGCCAAGGCAGCGGCAAGTTGGTGGCGGGCGATTACATCGGTGCGTTTGCGGCGGGGCATGTCGCGCTGATTGGCCCCGACCTGCCCCATGACTGGATTGGCGATGTGGCACCCGGTGAGCACTTGGCCGGGCGTGATGTGGTGTTGCAGTTTGATGGTGCTGCGATTTTGGCCTTGCGCAGCACACTACCGGAACTGGGTGGCTTGCAGGATTTGTTTGAGCGGGCTCGCCGCGGCCTGACGTTTACCGGTTCAACCGCGGTAGAGGCCGCCCGCCTGCTCGAAGCCATCGGTTTGGCTGAGGGCCTGGAACGGCTGATTCTGTTTCTGCAAGTGATCAATGTCTTTATCAAGGCACCCGCGCAAGAGGTGCATTTTCTGGCCAGCGCCTGCTACAGCCCCTCCCTCAATGCGCACAGTTCAGAGCGCATAAACAAGGCGTTTGACTATTTGCTGGCTGAACTCACAGGCGACATTCGGGTGTCCGTCATTGCTCGCCAGTTGAAGATGAGCGAACCGGGGTTTTCGCGTTTTTTCAAGAGAATTACCGGTCACGGTTTCATCGACCTTATGCGCAAGTTGAGGGTTCAGCGTGCGTGTCGGCTGCTCATGCATACCGAGCTGTCGGTGGCCACCATTTGCTTTGAAGTGGGCTATGAAAATATCTCGAACTTCAACCGTCACTTTCGTGTTGAAATGGGCCAAACGCCGAGCGAGTACCGGCGCGCGACCGCCATGACGCTGTTTAATCGCAGCGCCCTAGGTGTTAACCCTTGACCTCAGGCGCGAGCAATGAAGCTTGCAACAGGCTAAAGGCATCCCTGTGGATGAGCCAGCCCTGTTCTTCATGGTACTTCCAGACAATCATGTAATCCCCTTTGACCACACACTGCTGGGCCCCAGTGAACATTTCATAACGCCCGACTTCGAGAACGGCGCCGCCCAGGTCTTCTGCTGTTTGAGTCGTAAAGATGGCGCTGTTTATATTCTGTTCAAACATCCGCCGGATGTAACTTTCTATGGCATGACTACCTGACAAGACGCGTTGATCACCGGCCAATAAACAAGCCTCGGGCGTATACAAGGCCATGACGTTTTCTATACACCCGGTGGCGATGGCCTCTGCCACTTTATTGATGGCCTGTTGAACAGTTGACTTCAAGTCCATGACTTCACCTCGCGAGTGTAACCGGGCCCAGCTGATAAAGGTTTCTGCATCGCTCAATGCACGGCATTAATGACTCGGCCTCAAAGAGCAACATGAAGTGAGTCGTACACGCAAGTTCTGTGATGCTGAAGTGACGACACTTTAATAGCCACTCGGTGTTGTAGTTTTCTTCAACCCCTCTGGACAAGTCATCACTCATTAAAATATAAGGCGCCGCGGAGCCTTGCATGGCCCGGCTTCGATTAACGAAAAGATAGCCTTGTACTTCACAGTGTTCAGGCAAGGTGCGGTTGTAGCCGTTGCAGACCAGGCTTTCCAGCAATTGATGGTCCTGGATTACCCTGAGCATAAACTGATCTTTGGCAAGCCTTAACCCGCGCTGCACGCCCACGTCATAAATACGCTCGATAAAAGCTTCCAGGTTCTCGTAACCTGACACTTCGTCTCGATGGATAAGCGTTCGCTGGGCACTGCGCCCCTCTGTCCACTCATCGAGCAGCAAAGAAAAATTCATGGTTCTAAGCACCAGGGATTGCGCCCCCAGTTCACTGTTGTTATGAGCCGCAGCCCATGCCTGAACACTCGACATGTCTGTCGGGTCGATCAGCACCAGTGTTTGCACCTTGTGCCCCATCAACACCAGCTGCCGGGTCACTTCATAAGCAAGGGTACAACCCATCGAATACCCGCCCAGATCATACGGCCCCTCAGGGTCGATTGAAGTAATCAGGGCGATATAGTACGACGCCCTGGCTTCAATCCCGGATAACCAATAGTGCGTAATATCAATAGAGGGCGGTTTAATGGCATACAGCGTACGCTGACTGACATTGGCAATGCGTTGATATTGCCAGATTGAACTTCCTCCTGCCGCAGCATGTATCCAAAACACCGGTCGGCCAGAAGCAGCCTGTTTAAAACACACCACTTCGTGTGGTAGCGCTTTGAACGCCAATGACGGAGCTGGCGCCTGATTCACATTACCGGTCATTGAATGCATTTACTTTTCCATCGCACATGAAAACCACCCTTGTCAGGCCCCAGGAAAGTTGATCCGTTTAATATTCAATCTTGCGTGTTGCGTACAAATAAATGCTTCCAGACACTTTCAACATCGGCCTTCAAGGCACTTGTACCTGCCAGATAAACCCTGTCATTAGCCGGCTCGATGTGTGCAACGTCACGCTCGGGTTCAGCGGCTGCGCTCCTCGGAATGTCGACGGGCTGCTCAGCGGCCTCAATGTACAAAGATAAGCGTTTGACACTGGGATACTCATCCAGCACGGCATTCGAGAGCGACAGTTCAAAGTGTTGATTGAGTGCTCTCACCAACTCCATTCGAATAATCGAGTCGATCCCATAGCAGGCAATATCGACGTCATCACGCAACTGCTCATCCCTTAAAGCCAGCACGCGCTTGAATATCCCGCGTAATGCCTGGCGAACGCTTGCAGATGCCTCGTTGCTCGCCGCTGGCATTGATGGGCTGACACGGTTGACAGCAGGAGTTTGCGCCGTGGTAGGCAGTGGCCAATACCGCTCACGGGCAAAGGGGTAAGTCGGTAGACGAATCCTGCGCCGTGAGGCTCTGTCAAAGATTCGCTCCCAGGGTAATTCAGCGCCCTGCACATACAGGCTGGCCAAGCCAGACAAGGCCTCTTTCAACCCTTGAGGTGATGAAGCGTTCTGGCAGGTCTCCAACAGTTGCCGCACGGCAGATTGCGCCTGCAAAACGTATGAACTGGCGTGACCACTGATCACCTCTCGCGACTGCTGTTCATCGAGCCATTGGTTCAGTTGCTCGCACACCTGTGCAATGTCGGCTGCTACACAGGCCAGTCGGACGTCGTGATGGCGGCGCCCCATCAGCAGCGTGTAACTCATGGCCCCCATATCAACAGGCTGGCGACTGATCTGGTGCGCAAGGTGTTGAGCCAATTGACGCAGTTGTTCTGGGGTGCGCGCCGATAGAACAATCAAAAAGAACGGTCGATTGGATACAGGCTCGGTGCGGCTGGGGGCTTGTGCGATGACTGCATGGGCATTGGTGCCACTAAAACCAAATGAGCTGACCGCCGCCATGCGTTCACTCCCCTGAGGTACCTCCCAGGCAACCGCTTGCGTCGGGACGTAGAACGGGCTGTGAGCGAAATCGATGTGACGATTACCTTGATGAAAATGAAGCGAAGGTGGAATCTGCCGGTACTCCATTGCCAGCAGCACTTTGATCACGCCCACCACACCTGCCGCTGTTGCAGCATGCCCCAAATTGCTTTTGATTGAAGCGATCGCGCACTTGGCCCTGGGTAACGCAGTGCCATACGCATCTGCCAATGCATTGAATTCAATCGGATCACCTAAAACGGTGCCGGTGCCATGCGCTTCAACCAGTTGAATGGCGGCGCAGTCAATGGCGAAGCGCTCATACACTTCGCGCACCAAACGCGTTTGCGCAGGGCCGCTGGGCGCCGTGATGCCATTGGTGGCTCCGTCGTAATTAATGCCGGAACCACGGATCACGCCATAGACCGTATCGCCATCCGCCTGTGCGTGTGACAGTCGCTTGAGCACGATGGCCGCCACGCTTTCACCGGGTACAAAGCCATCAGCCTGTTCGTCAAACACACTGCACCGCCCCGTGTTCGAGAGCATGCCGGCCTGATTGGCCTGGCGGAAAAGGCGCTGCGTGCACTGCACAAACACCCCGCCCGCAAGGGCCATATCGACTTCATCATCACGTAACGCCTGACAGGCCTGATGAATCGCGACCAGCGAACTGGAACATGCCGTATCTGTGGCGACGGCAGGACCTTGCCAATTCAGGTGGAAGGCTATTCGAGCAGGAATAACCGACGCCGCATTCCCCCAAAACGCCTGAGCGGGTGCCGCCTCGCCCAGCAGATCCAGGTAGTCGCCTGCCGAACAACCGACATACACGCCGCAACGCGCACCTTCTATGGCCCGCCCCGCATGGCCTGCATCTTCCAGGGCATGCCATGTCTCCTCGAGCAGCAATCGCTGCTGAGGATCCATCGCTGCCGCTTCCATGCTCGAAATGTTGAAAAATAACGGGTCGAAGCACTCAATATCCGATAAGAAACCACCCTGTTTGCAGGACGAACCTGCTGACTCGGAACTCAGTGACGACAACTCCCAGCGCGACACCTCTTCAACCAAATCCACACCGTTCACCAGTGCGTCCCATAACGCCTCTGTCGTCGGAGCACTGGCAAAACGGCCGCTCATACCAATGATCGCAATAGGCTCCAGATCATTTGAGGCCGCTGGCACTCCAGCGCTTTCTTGGAACTGCAGTGCCGGGGGAATACTCACCACGCCTTTGCCTATATGGTCACGCGATTGCAGCCAACGGTAAGCGCTGTGAACGTCATCGAACGGGAAAGTTTTGCTCAACGTCGCAGCGATAGCACCTTGCTCAAGTAGCTCCACCATCGTTTGAAAGTTGTTGCGTAACCGCTCGGGCCGCTCCAGACCCAACTTGCGCATGTCAATGCAGTGCACCGATTGGTTGTTGTCCAGCAACGATAAATCTATGGCGCGAGCCGACTTCAAGGCCGTCATTGCGATTTCGATATAGCGCCCGCCTGCACTCAGGCAGCGCAAACCTTTTTGCATCGCATCACCGTCGAGTGTATTGAGCACCACGTCGACACCTTGGCCTTGTGTCATGCGGTGAATGGCGTCGGCAAAATCCTCTTGCGGGTAGTTAATCAAGTGACGCACACCGAGCGTCGCCAGATAGTCGAGCTTTTTTCGAGAGCCGGCCGTCGCAAAGACCTGCGCGCCGATGTGTTGGGCCAGTTGCACGGCCATCAGGCCCACACCACCTGTCGCGGTCTGGATCAGAATTCGCTCGCCCGCCTTGAGCTGTGCTCTGGCGAAACACTCGATCACTGTCAGCGCCGCGGAGGGCATGGCGCACGCGGCCTCGAACGACAGACCCGCAGGGCACGGAAAGACTTGCTCTTGTGAACAGGTCATAACCGTGGCGTGCGCCCCCAGCGCGTGGTCGGCCAACGCCACGACGCGGTCTCCCGGAGTAGCCCTGACGACTTCAGCACCCACGGCGGTGACTATACCGCTCGCCTCATAACCGGGGGTGAACGGGTACTCCGGTTGAGTGGGGTAAAGCCCGCTTACGCACAGCAGATCACCGAAATTCAGGGAAAAAGCCTGAACGGCGATCCGCACGTCGTTAGGCCCCAAGGCGGCAAGGGGCTCATCGACCACGCGTATCTGGTCAATAGAACCGGGACGCTCCAGCAGAACGCGGCGATAGGTTTGGGCAGCTGATAAGGGTTGGGCGCTCACGAAAAGCGCTTTTACAGGTGCCCTCGTCACCGGGGGGACCGGCGGTTCGCTCATCGCAGAGTCAGTAATCTCTGGCTGTAGCACCGCGGTCTCTGGCACCGCGATCTCTTGCAAGTGGGCGCACAAACGCGCCAGTGTCGGATAGTCATACAACACTGTGGCCGGCAGCCGCAGACCTAATCGGCTATTGAGGGTATTGACCAGCGCCACGCTGCTGATCGAGTCCACGCCATAACTGATAAACGCTTGATCATCCTGCAACTGGGCCTCCTTGAGGCCCAGGGTTTCCAGTAAACAGGCACGAAGTGTCTGGCGCAGGCTGGCGTGCGCGCCCACAGCCGCGGCTGTGACCCGAACCGGCGCGGCTGATTCAACGTCACGGGTAACCGGCTGAGGGTCTTGCGCCTCACCCTCAAAGCAGAGAATGGCGTCGCTAAAGCCTTCTATGATGTGCTGCCCCAGTTCACAGCTCGCCGGTTGAGTGATTCCTATCGAATTAAAGCCCGCCTCTGTCAGTGCTTCACGCCAGGCAGCGGCGCTCAGGGCAGGCGTGTCGGCGATACGCCGATCCCTGTCTTGCGCCAGCCACCAGCCATCCAGCACTCCAAAGACAAGGTGCTGAAAAAGGCTGACCCCGGATAATTCGTTGAGTAGCAGTAAACCATTGCCTTTAAGTAAGGCCTTGGTATTGCGCAGCGTGTTGCGGATATCGCGTGTGGCATGCAACACGTTGGTGGCGACGACAACGTCGTAATCCCCCTGCCTGAAACCTTGGGCCATTGGGGAGCGTTCAATATCGAGCAACTGCGTGTGCAGGTACGCTACCGAAGCGCCGAATTGCGCGTGCCCATGGCCTAGAAACACGCCCGCCAGATCGGTGTAACAGTATTGATCGATATGGGCGGCGTACGGGCCAAGTCGTGCAATCAAGATGGTAGTCGTGCCACCGCTGCCTGCGCCCACTTCCAAAATCCGCAAGCGGGCCTGCGGATCCCGGGCAAGCCGCTGCTCGATATAAGCCTGCAGCCGATCCCCAAGCAAGGTGTTGAAATAGTTAGCCACCGGGTGCTTGCCATACACCGCTTCAACTTGCTGCACCTGCCCTTGGGAAAACACCACCTGCGTGGCCTTGACCTCGTCGCGCAGAATCTCTGGCAAGCGTTGCAAAACGTCATTCGCCAAACGAACTTGAGCCCCTGTCTGAGCATCGTCCTTGTGCGATTCCACATAGGCACTCCATTGCACGCCAGGTGCCGCACCCGGCTCATCCAGCGCACTGGATGAATGTATGCGGCGTAAGCTTGCCTCGTACCAAGGGCGGTGCTTGTGACTCACCGACTGTGATTCTATCGCCAGCAACCGCTGCCGAAACACAGGGGCCAATTGCTGCTCAAAAATACGCTGCGCCGGTTCAATGCCGGCTGGCGGTGAGGGTGGGGGCTGATCGATTGGCATTTCAACGCTGGGCAACCAGGGCGCCACTTCGACAACCATTTGCAGGTACACACCCAAGGCGGCCGGGAGCTCAGTCTGACTGGTTTTAAGGAACACGGCTTGTGCAACAGGTGAGGCCACGAATTGATCCAGTACAGCCATGGCGGGACCCGGTTCAATAGAACCCAAGCCCATCTGAGCCAAACGATTCTGATAGGTCGGGGTGGCCACCACTCCGACAGTGCCCCAGTAGCCCCAATGCATAACCTTGACAGGATACGGGCGCTGTTGCCCGAGCACGCCAGCCAGAGCGTCTGAATAACAGCAGCCAGCGGCATAATTGCTTTGCCCTTGTGCCTTCAAAAAACTCTGCAATGAGCCAAAAAACAACACAAAGTCCAGCGTGTGATGCCCGAACACCTCATCCACTCTCTGTGCCGTCAACGCCTTGGCGGACACGGCCGCCTCGAACGTGACTTCATCCATACTGGCCAGACCTTTGTCCGCCAGCACCATTGCACTGTGAATCACCCCATTGGGTGGGCCAAAACGTTGCACTATCTCAATCTGTGCAAGTGCCAACGCATCACGGTCTGTCGCATCGACCTGAAGATACAAGGGCGTAGGGCCCAGCTCACCAAGCCGGCCACGGGCTTGGGTGATAGCGTCATCCTCCTCCCGGCGCCCCAGCCACACCATCTGTGCCCGGCACTGACGAATCAGGTGCTCACTCAGCACCACCCCCAACCCGCCTGCGCCGCCGACCACTACGTACACGCCGCTGTCGCGATACACCCTGGTGGTTACAGGCGCCAGTACACAGCGCGCCAACTGTTGCTGATACCAGCAACCCTCTCGCCACAGGCGGGCATTGCCATACGTGTTGACAGGCTGAGCCAGCAGCACATCTTCGGGAAGGCTGTGCGCCTCAGGCAGGTCCAGTAATCTAATGCGCCAATGGACGTATTGCTTGGCCAGCGAACCGATTAACCCATGCAGGGCTGCCTGTTCAGGGTCAATTTTTTCATTTGCACTCAGCCCCTGTGCTTGCCGGGTCACCACCGTCAATTCCAAAGGTTTGTCAGCAAAACCCGACGCCAGCAACGCCTTGATCAGCCGCAGGCCCATTCTCGCCAAGTGCACTTCACCCTGCGGAACATGCCACAGCAGACGCGTGAATGTGCTCAGCCCTGTCAGGTGTTCAAGCAATGTTTCGCTACTGTCTGCGGCACGCCACTGTACGGACACCTGACCTTCAATAAACTCGGGATCTGCCATTAGTCGCACAACCTGCCCCGTCTCATGAGCAGGACTCACGACGTGTGCGGGCACTGGCAACCAGACAGGTGTGAGGGTCAGCTCATCCGCTTCAGCCGGCTGTGGTGTCACCCTCACACGCGCACTAAAACCACACATACGCAACGCAACGCTGCCATCGGCATTGACGATGTCGATATCAAAGCTGGGCGTCAGTTTTTCGCCATCACTTATCCGACGTGCAACCACTCGCGCGGTTTCAGGCATCGCCCCCCATTGCTCGACGCTGTGTACCGCAAACGGCAGCGCTAACGTCGTCTGCGAACTCAGTTGCGCACCCACCTGCAAGGCTCCATCCAGCATGCCGGGCGGTAACACCCAGCCTGCGCCGGGCTCAAAACCTGTCACCGCTTGCAGCTCTCCCAGCGCCACGGTTTCAGCCAGTTTGACCTGACGTATTACCTGAAAAGCCGGGCCAAGTTCGAGACCTGCGGCGGCAAACCGGGCATAGCAATCCTCACCGCTAAGTTGAGCCAGGGAGTGCTCACCCACGCTGGCCAGGTCAACCCTTGGGGCGGCACGGTTCGGCGCGTCGATCTGCTGCACCCAGCCTTGGCTATAGCGCACGACATTTGCACCCTCGCCCCTATAAATGTGGAAAGCGATCCGCCCTTGCCCTTCCTGCACCAGCTCGATATGCACCTGTAATTCGGCGTCGACGATCAAGGGCACTAGCCAGGCCACTTGCTCCAGACGAACAGGCAGATCGTTACCCAGCCACAAGTGCACGGCGGCCCTTGCCCATTCCAGATGGGCAACACCCGGCAAGATACGTGCCCCTGAAACACGGTGATCGCGCAGCACCGTTTCCTCTCCCGTCAGTCGCGTGGTGTAGCGCTGACGGTCCGCAGTGCGGGTATCGCGATGCACCAGAGGATGCAACACCTGTGGTGTTGAGGGGGCTATTGCCCAAAAGCGCTCGCGCTCAAACGGATACGTCGGCAAATGGATACGTGTCGGCAAATGATCGCCAAACAGCAACCCCCACGCTAAGTCATAGCCCTCGCGATACCGCTGCCCCAGCGTTTCAAGAGTGGCCCTGAGTGCTTCAGGATCATAGCCAAGGGCTGTGTGTGCGAGCAAAGCGTGTGCCTGCTCGAGCCTGGCTTTATCCACGGTAAAACCTCGCGCAACCTGCCCATATCCAATGGCAGTATCTTGCCCAGCATCAAGGCATCGTTGCAGTTGGCTAGCGGCGTGGTCTTTGTCCTTGATCACCACGGCGCAACGCCAGGCAAAATGATGCCGGCCACTTTGCAAGGTATGACTCATTTTTTGCAGTTCGGCTTGACTCCATTCGCGTGCTTGCAGTGCGCCAATCAGGGCTTGAAGCTGCAAGCGCAGCGCCGCTTCGGTTTTTGCCGACAGCACCATCAAGGCATAGGCAAACGTAGGTGAGTCTATGGCTGCGGGCAACGCCTCAGCCCCTCGAATGACCACATGGGCATTGGTGCCACTCATGCCAAAAGCACTGACAGCGCCCAGACGTGCTGCGCCTGATCTTTGCGGCCAGGGACGCGCAGCCGTGTTAACGAAAAACGGACTGCTCGCCCAGTTGACGTAAGTGCTCTGCTGTTCGGCATGCACGCTCGGCGGGATTGTTTCATGCTCAAGCGCTTGCACCAGGTTAACCACGCTCACCAGACCCGACGCGGCCAGGGAGTGCCCCACGTTGGGCTTGTTCGACGTTAGCGCACAGAACTGCTGCCGTTGGGTAAAGGGGGCAAACGCGTCACACAGGGCATTGACCTCAACCGGGTCACCCAACGGCGTTCCGGTGCCGTGAGTGACGACATACTCCAACTGATCCGGATTGACGTGGTAACGCTCGTAAACCGTCTGTAACAGCTTGGTCTGAGCCTTACCGCTGGGGGCTGTAATGCCCTGGGTTTTACCATCGTAGTTGATGCCGCTGCCTGCGATCACGGCGCGGATCGGGTCACCGTCGGCCAGTGCATCTGACAGGCGTTTGAGCACCACCGCCACTGCGGCTTCGCCGGGCACCATGCCGGTCGCACGTTGATCGAAAGCGTAACAAACACCCTGCGCTGCCAGCATGCCCGCCTCGGCCATCTGGTCGTACAGCTGGGTACTCAACAGCAAGTTTACCCCGGCCACCAATGCCGTATCGCACTCCCGCGCCCTCAAACTCTGGCAAGCCTGATGCAGCGCCACCAGACTGGAGGAACAGGCCGTGTTGATGGCGATGGCGCCACCGCTCAGGTTCAAGACATAGGCCAGACGAGAGGCCAGTATGGCTTCATGATTGGCCGTCAGCGTATTGCGCTCGGCGATCAATCGACCATAGTCCCCGGCTTCTACACCCACAAATAAACTGATGGTGTGTTTGAGTAACTGGGGTTCACCGTAAGCCGCATCCTCCAGCGCACGCCAGGCTTCCTGTAACAACAAGCGCTGACGAGGGTCGATGAGGGCCGCATCATGGGGGGATATTTCAAAAAAAAGCGGATCAAACTCCTCCAACCCCGGCACAGCGGCCAGCCATCGCGGGTGTAATGCATCCGCCGTTGAAACGCGTGTGTGGGGGAAGTCTTTAACAGCAGAGCGTGCGCCGCGCAAAATATCCCACAGTTGATCCACGCTGCGGGCATCGGCGAAACGCCCACTCATGCCAATAATGGCAATCTCTTCATCAGAGGCCTGGCGCACGGGTGCAGCAGCATCCGCACGGACTGACTGAGATGCGCTTGGCGGGTGCTCAGGCGAGACGTCGGGAGCGTAAAAGCTGATCATCGCGGGTGTAAAAAACTGCAAAAGATAGGCGGCAAACTGCAGCAGATTGGTGTGGCTGAAAAACAATGACGGCGACAGTGTCAAACCATAGCGATCGCTCAATTGGCGGGCGTACTCCATCAACAAGATGGAGTCAAAACCGTAGGTGTTCAGGTTCAGGCTCGGGTCTATTCCGTGAGCGGGCAATTTCAGCAAGCGGCAGGCTTGATCAGTCAGGTCTTCAATCACGGACTGTTCAAGATCAATAGGGGGGTCGATTTCGCCAAGGGCGGCACCTTGAATCGGCGTGACGGAAGGCGCACTGGTGATGCCCAACATCCGGGCAACGATGTCCTTGGAAGTCTTGGCAAACAACAGGTGCGCTAGCGGGCCGGCCAACAATTGTTCCAGCAGGGCCATAGCCTCCCCCGGCGGGATGGACGTCATACCGATTTGCGCCATAAACGCTCGGTACGCGGGCGAGCAGCCTCCTCCGGTATCGCCCCAGTGCCCCCAGTGCATGACCTTGACCGGGTAGCCACGACGCTGAAAGTTATGCGCGCACGCATCAGCAAAACAGCACCCGGCCGAATAATTGCTGGCATTGGCGGTTTTGAGGAAGCTGTTGATCGACGAGAAAAACAGCACAAAATCCACGGGTTGCCCGCCCACCAAGGCGTCCAGATTGTGGGCCGTCATCTTGGCTTTCAGCCCCACTACAAACGTTGCTTCATCCATTTGGGCAAGCGGGCTGTCCGCCAACTCCATCACCGAATGCACCACACCGTGTACAGCACCAAAATGCTCGCGTATCACCTCATGTGCGCGGCGCAGTGCCTGGGGATCATTGGCGTCTGCCTGCAGATACAAAGGCATCGGCCCCAAAGCGGCCAACCGGGTACGCTGCTGAGTAATCAGCTCATCTTCCGCGCGACGACCGAGCCAGACCATCTGTGCGCCGTAGCGTCGGATCAAGTAATCACTGAGCACAACACCGAGCCCGCCCGCTCCGCCTACCACGACATAAACACCGCCCTCGCGGTATACCGGAACAGGCGCAGCCCCCGCCTCGCAAGGCACCAGACGCTGCCTGAACCACCCCTCTTTGCGCCACACCAAGACGTTGCCCTGCGGATTGGCTGAGCGTCGAATCCACGTGTGCAAGGGCACATCACACTCAACAGGCCGATCCAATACACCCACCTGCCAATGAGGATATTCCTTGGCCAACGATCCCATAAGTCCCAGCACGCTGGCGTGATACGCATCTATTGGCTCATGCGCGACAATGGCCTGAGCCTGACGAGTGACTACTGTGAGGTTCAATGCCTGGTGCGCGTACCCCAGGGTCAATAACGCTTGTATCAGACGAAACCCCATCACAGCAGCGCCAGGCTCCTCAGACGGAACCAGCCAGACCAGGTGATCCCAGCCACGGGTTGCCTGCAAACGTTCAACCAGCACCGCACTCGTGTCGGCGGCAACAAAGGGTATCGCCGAAGGGCGTTGCGCAAACTCGATGCTTGATGGATCAGCACTCAGCCACAGGTCCTGAGACGTACCTACCTCAGTTCCCTCGTTTGTCCGTTCCCATGTTGGGGTGAGCAGAAGCGAGCGCTCCACAACCGGTGCCAGTGCAACTGCAGGTGTCCTCATGAAGGGCAACCAAAAGCGCTCATCTGCAAAGGGGTACGTCGGCAGGTTCAGCCGTCGAGGTTTTACTGCGCCATAGAAACGGTGCCAGTCTACCTGTCCACCGTTGACCCAGCCCTCAAGCAACGATTCTGAAAATGGCCCCTCATCCGCCACTAAGGGTGCGGCTGTTTTGCCAGCACCTGAAGCCACACCCTTAAAGATCCCCTGAGACAGGCGGCCTGCGCCAAGCCAACCCTTCAATAGCGTCCTGACTTCAACGACTGAGCGGGCCATAAAGGCCAGCCGGACTGCCATCGCATCACGGCCCGTTTGCAACGTATAAGCCAGCGCGTTTAATTCAACGTCTTGCTGCTCAAGAACAAGGGATAACTGCTGCGCCCGCGACACCAGTTGCGCGTCTGTACGTGCGGACAAAATAATGGCACACGGCAGATCGGTGGCTATATCAGCAACGGGCTGTTGCGAATACGCCTCGACAATAACGTGAGCATTGGTGCCGCTGAACCCGAACGAACTGACACCGGCACGCTTGTTGCCTTGCGGCCATACACGGGTTTGATTCACTACCTGAACCGCCAGCGTTTCCCATGGGATATGGGGGTTGGGCCGATCAAAGAGCACCTGTCCGGGAATCCGCTCATGTTGCAGGCACAACACCGTTTTGATCAGCCCCGCAATGCCTGCCACCGCTTCTAGATGCCCCACACTGCTCTTCACTGAGCCGATCAGCAACGGCCTGTCCTGTGACCTGTTCAAGCCCAGCACCTGCATGGCCGCCTGGACTTCTATCGGATCTCCCAAGGGGGTTCCCGTGCCATGCGCTTCGAGATAGGCAATCGACGGCGCGTCAACATTCGCACTCGCCAATGCGGCCTCGATTACCGCTTGCTGGGCCTTGGGATTGGGAGCCGTCAGACTCGCACTGCTCCCGTCTTGATTAATGGCACTGCCTCGAATCACAGCCACAATCGGGTCGCCATCCGCTTGCGCATCAACAAGACGTTTAAGCACCAGTGCTGCGCAACCTTCGGCGCGCACATAACCGTCGCCACGCTCATCAAAGCTGTGGCAGCGCCCGGTGGGTGACAGCATTGCGGCCCGATCGAATGCCTCAAAGCGGTTGTCATCGAGCAACACACTCGCACCGCCCGCCAACGCCATACCACATTCGCCTGTTTGCAGGCTGCGGCACGCCAGATGCACCGCCACCAACGATGAGCTGCATGCGGTGTCGACTGTCAGAGCCGGGCCTTGCCAGTCAAGAAAATAGGCCAGTCTCCCCGCCGCCACCGAGCAGGCGCTGCCCGTAGCAAACTGTGCCTCAATACCTTCGGATTCGCCCTGGCCCAGAAGCGCAGCATAATCACTGCCCATCAAACCAATGAACACGCCATGTTTGCCGCCTCTCAGGCTGTTCGGGGCGATGCCGGCGTCTTCAAGTGCCGCCCACGACGTCTCCATAAGCAGGCGTTGCTGCGGGTCTAACCACTCGGCTTCCTTGGGCGAGATGCGAAAAAATCCCGCATCAAAGCGATCGATGTCTTCCAGGAAACCTGCCTGCCAACGAAAATCCCCATCACCCCCTCTGCGCAGTGCTCGGCGCGCCTCAGGCATTGGGCCTATAACATCACGCCCTTCCAACAGCGCTTCCCAGAATTGCTGTGGGTTGTTCAGCCCTCCCGGCAAGCGACACGCCATACCGATAATGGCAATGGGAACAGTTGAGGTAACTGGCGCTGAAGTTTCAGAAGTAACGGTGGGCGTCACAAGCCGCTCAGCCCAGTAAGCCACCACCGCGTCAGGTGTGTTGCAATAGAAAAAGAACGTGGCATCCAGCTCAAGGCCAGATGCAGCGCTCAACAGTCTTCGCAACTCCAGCAACTCAAGCGAGGTGAGGCCCATTTCCATCAGTGGAATATGCGCAGCATAGGCTTCAAACCGTTGCGGGCCCAACACTTGAAGCAGCAGGTCATGGACCGTGCGCTCAATCTGTTCACGGCTCTGAACCTGCGGCTTTGATGCGCAACGAACTTCATCAAGTGCTTGAGTACGCAGTGGCAACTCAAGCTCGTACTGGATTAAAACGCCAGCCCCTTCATTGTCCACATCGCCTGCTCGAAAACCGGGTAAAACCTCACGCACCCGCGCCCCATGGGACACATGAAAATGCAGCATGGGATCCAGTAATTGGCCGAGTGTGTTTTGTGCACGGATATAGGTGTGCATGCCAAATTCAAGGCGATGCTTTGGATAATCGGCACAGCGGGTCACCCCCACCACTGACTTCACGCTTCCCAACAGACGGGCATACAGGAGCATCGACTCAATCAAAACATCGCTGTAGCCTCGCCCTCGCATTGAGGGCAACACATATAACCCCAGCAATTGCACATGCTGGCCATCGTTACGCTGCAGACGTTTACAGTCCGCGTAATCAGTGCCGCGCAGCGCTTCTATGGCATCAATTCTCTGGCTGTAGAGCGCCGCCCCAATACACCCCGAAACATCTAGCAGCAGCGTGGTTTGCGGTGTTGTCGTGACCCGCCGTATGAGTTCTTCGACAGGCGTGTGCAAGCCCGAAGGCTGGGTAAGCCGATCAAGCTCAAGTAATTGCGCGATGTCATCCAGCGTCGGATGCCGCACAAAGAAGGTTTGAGCAGTGCCCGACGGGTCGGCCAAACCCGTCATGGCTTGGGAAAGGAAGGCAGTACGGGCGTTGAACGTGAACACATCCGGGCGAACTATTTCCAAATAGCCCAGTTCACACAGACACAACAGTGCGCCACGCAAGTGATCGCGTTGGCTTTCCTGCTGTGTCAGGTCGTCCAAGGCAAAAGGAAAATGCTCAGGCGTCGTCTGCCAAAAAGATGTTTGGGTAATGGCTTCAATAGCCAGAACAACTAACCGACTGGCGGTCAAATCATCGACTAAAAATTTCAAAGACACCTCTAAAACCAAGTCGCGCGCACACTTACTGCGCGTCAATACAGGCAGGCATCCATGTCAAATGGGGAACGCGGACAACTCATCTCGGTGCAATGAAGCTAACAACTGATCACATAAGAAAGTATTGTTCACATCCGCACAAACGCAATAAACGCTTGTCGCTTATCTCCTACAAAAAAACGTGCACATAATCAATTTCTTTACAGCCCTATATCCACTTCATCTATCAGCGCCTTTACATTGTTTAAGATCACGCCAGACTTTAAACATCCAGCCCACTCAAGAAGGTGTGATGCCATGAAAACGCTACTATTCCCCGGTCAAGGTACTCAATACAGGGGAATGGGCGGCCAACTGTGGAATGACTTCTCGGAACTTGACGAAAAAGCCTCAACCTTATTGGGTTATTCACTGAAAAAGTTATGCCTTGAAGACTCCGACAACCAACTACGGTTGACCCAATACACACAACCTGCCATCTATGTTGTGAGCTCAATGCACTATTATCGTGCACGCGAATCCAACTTAGCGCCCGAGGCCGTAGTTGGGCATAGTGTAGGTGAGTACGGAGCACTACTGGCTGCGGGATGTTTTGATTTTGAAACGGGGTTACGCCTGGTACAAAAGCGCGGTCAACTGATGAGCCAAGTTGGTGCAGGCAGTATGGCGGCCGTATTGGGATTGCCCGCCGACGAGGTGCAAAACCTTCTAAACGCACGAGGATTGACGACCGTCAGCCTTGCGAACTTCAACTCACCCACCCAGTCGGTCATTGCGGGTGATACGCCTTCTATCCTGGCGGCAGAACAATACTTCACTAAACGAGGCTTGCACTGCATCGTTTTGAACGTCAGTGCAGCCTTTCATTCCCCTCATATGCTCCCTGCACAAGCGCTGTTTGCAGAATTTTTAAACGATTTCACCTTTAACGACCCCAACATTCTTGCCATCGCCAATGCCACAGGTCGCCCTTATCTCAGCGGACAGGTTGCTGCCCTGTTGGCCCGTCAAGTGGCGTGCCCGGTGCTGTGGGTCGACAGCATCCGTTACCTGATCGCTCAGGGTGATTTCACTTATGAAGAAATAGGCGCTACCCCCGAACGAGCGGGCAGTCATGTGCTCAGCAAGCTGGTTGAAGAGATACAACGAACAAGCCCGTCACCTCCCCTACAACATGCGCCCACTGAACCTGCTTGCGACGCGCCAGTGATGACACCCGAGCACTCGCAAACAGAGGCTCAACGATTGGGCAGCGCTGTGTTTCGCGAACGCTATGGTTTGAAATACGCCTATGTGGCGGGAGGAATGCTACGCGGCATCAGTTCGCCAGCGCTGGTTGCCCGTATGGCACAGTCAGGCATGCTTGCTTATTTGGGTACCGCAGAGATGAGCCTGGCCGACGTAGAGAAGGCGATAAAAACCCTGCAAGCCACGCTTTCCCATGATCAACCCTACGGCCTGAACCTCATGGCTAACCCCGCGCTGCCAGGGGATGATCGAGCTTTAGTGAACCTGTTTTTGAAGTGCAACGTACAGCATCTGGAAGTGTCTTGGTTCGACAAAATCACCACCGCGCTGGTGCTGTTCCGCGTCAAGGGCCTACGCCGAAATGCCGGCAAGATTGAGTGCACGCATCGGATTTTAGCCAAGGTCACGAACCTCCCGATCGCACAGGCATTCATGAGCCCTGCACCCGACTATCTGGTTCAGGACTTGTTGAACGAAGGCGCTATCAGTGCTGATCAGGCCGAGATGGCCAAACACATCCCCATGAGTGACGACCTGTGTGTCCAGACCGATTCAGGCGGTATGAATACACGAGGTAGCCTCTTCGTACTGTTTCCCGCCGTCCACGAGTTGCGTCAGGTTATGACAAAACGCTTTCAGTACCAGGACCCAATGACCTTGGGCCTAGCTGGCAGTATTGGTACGCCATCGGCGGCAGGGATCGCTTTCATGTTAGGGGCGGACTTTATTCTGACCGGCTCAATCAACCAGTGCACCGTCGAATCAGGCGCCACGGACAACGTCAAATTCTTGCTGGAAAAAGCCAGCATTGAGGACATGACCTACGCACCGAGTCACATCCTGTATGAGAGCGACTCAACGATCCAGGTACTTAACAACAGGTCGTTATTTACCGCCCGCGCGACTTGGCTTACCACGCTCTACCAGCGCCATAACAGCCTTGACGACATTCCGCCAGACGAGCGAGCGAGCCTGGAGCGCGATGTGTTCAGGCGCAGCCTGGCAGAGGTGTGGAGCGAACTTTTGCAAAGGCTCACAAAAGAAAACCGTTGTCGTGACATCAAACATGCTCAATCCAACCCCAAGGTACGCATGGCCCATGTCTTTCGCGAGTACTGGCGTTACTCCATGGACCTTGCATTGAGCAACACAGGCGAAGACCCGGTGAACTACCAGATCCAAACAGGAACGGCGTTAGGCGCCTTCAATCAATGGTGCAAAAACTCGCCTCTTCAACCTTGGCAACACCGACACGTTGACGCGATTGCGCTCGCTCTTTTAAACGGCGCAACAGATCCAGGTTGCAGGCAAGGTCACATCCCAGTTTCACTTGATCCACTGACCGCGCCCGATCATGAACAGCGCTAACGATTCAGTGAAATCAATTCATTGTATTCATCTCAATGCCTCAGCCTAAACTAGGCCCTAACAAACACTCTCAAGACAACTGAGTGAACCGCCGAGAATCTGAAATGCAGATGGACACTTCCCGTCCGCCATCAGATTTAACCTCAGTCATCAAGGCACCGAATCAAGATGAATAATCACTTTACCTTTACCATTAAGAGTATTCCATTCAACGAACATTATCAGCCGTCTGAAAACACCCGCACGACCACTAACTTTGCCAACTTGGCCCGAGGCCAGAGTCGCCAGGAGAACCTGCGCAACACCCTCAACATGATAAATAATCGTTTCAATGCCTTGGCCCATTGGGACAACCCCAACGGCGATCGCTACTCAGTTGAAATCGATATTATTTCAGCCGAAATGAACATTGATACGCCGGGCACTGGCCCTGCCATACCCCTGATTGAAATTTTAAAAACACAGATCATTGATCATAATACCAATGAGCGTATCGACGGCATTGTGGGGAACAATTTTTCCTCTTATGTACGCGATTATGATTTCAGCGTGCTGTTGCAGGCGCACAATAAAGACAGTGCCGAGTTCAGCTTGCCCGAGACCTTTGGTGACCTGCACGGGCAGTTATTCAAGTGCTTCGTAAATTCAAGCAGTTACACCGACAACTTTCATAAGCCGCCTGTCATCTGCCTGAGCGTTTCGAGCAACAAGACCTACCATCAGACTGAAAACCAACACCCGGTACTGGGTGTTGAATACCAGCAAGATGAACACTCCTTGACGGATGATTACTTCAAAAAAATGGGGTTAAGCGTTCGTTACTTCATGCCGCCACACAGTGTTGCGCCGTTGGCTTTTTATTTCTCCGGCGATTTACTGCGCGATTACACAGCGCTTGAACTGATCAGCACCATTAGCACGATGGACACGTTCCAAAAGATCTACCGTGCAGAAATCTATAATGCCAATTCGGCCGCAGGAAAATCCTATCAGCCAAGTTTGAAGCACCAGGATTATTCACTGACTCGAATTGTTTATGATCGAGAAGAACGTAGCCAACTGGCGATTGAACAGGGCAAGTTCGTGGAGGAGCACTTCATCAAGCCCCACCATGCCCTGCTGGAGCAGTGGTCCTCGCAGTACGCCCTTTGACTGTCAAGAAATACAAGGCTAACTTTCATGAAAAAATTACTACCCACTTCAACCGCTGGCAGCTTGCCTAAACCGTCCTGGCTTGCACAACCCGAGACACTGTGGTCGCCCTGGAAACTGCAAGAAGAAACATTGGCTGAAGGCAAACAGGATGCTTTGCTTTTGTCATTGCAAGCACAACAACAAGCGGGCATCGATATTGTCAGTGACGGTGAACAGACTCGCCAACACTTTGTCACGACCTTTATTGAACACCTCAACGGCGTTGATTTTGAAAAACGCGAGACGGTCAGAATTCGTGACCGTTACGATGCCAGCGTACCGACGGTCGTGGGGGCCGTAAGTCGGCAAAAATCCGTGTTTGTCGAAGATGCCAAGTTTTTACGTCAGCACACCGGCCAACCTATTAAATGGGCGCTGCCTGGCCCCATGACGATGATCGATACCCTGCATGACGCTCATTATAAAAGCCGCGAAAAACTGGCTTGGGAATTTGCCAAGATTCTCAATGAAGAAGCCCATGAATTAGAAGCCGCCGGCGTGGATATTATCCAGTTCGACGAGCCCGCTTTTAATGTGTTCTTTGATGAGGTGAATGAGTGGGGGGTGGCCACTTTAGAACGGGCCATTGAAGGCCTGAAATGTGAAACGGCGGTGCATATTTGCTATGGCTATGGCATCAAGGCCAATACCGACTGGAAAAAAACACTGGGGTCAGAATGGCGTCAATATGAAGAAGCGTTCCCCAAGCTGCAAAAATCCAGCATCGACATCATTTCACTGGAGTGTCATAACTCGCATGTCCCTATGGAACTCATGGAGCTGATTCGCGGTAAAAAAGTAATGGTGGGGGCAATCGATGTGGCGTCTCACAGTATTGAAACACCCGAGCAAGTCGCCAACACCCTGCGACAAGCCCTGAAGTTCGTCGATGCCGACAAACTGTATCCCTGCACCAACTGTGGCATGGCGCCTCTCCCTCGCCAAATCGCAAGAGGCAAGTTACAGGCATTGACTGCAGGTGCGGACATCGTCCGAAGAGAACTTCAAACGAGTGCCCCTTATTAAGGCTTGTTCATGTCTCTTACCTGCATGGCTATCGATCCATTGAGTTTTCGCGAAGCCCTGGGGCACTACGCCTCAGGTATTACGGTGATCACCTCTTGCATTGATGGCGAACCGATAGGCTTCACTTGCCAGTCGTTCTATAGCGTGTCGATGAATCCACCGCTGGTGTCGTTCAGTGTCATGGCCCGTTCGGCCAGCTATCCCCGGATACGCCAGGCAGGTCGATTCGCCGTCAATATCCTGTCCGCTGAACAAGTCAGTATTTCCAACCAGTTCGCTCTTCGGGGCACGGACAAATGGCACGGTGTCGAGTGGCAGGCATCGCCACTGGGCAATCCGCTGATTGCCGGCAGCCTGCACTGGCTGGATTGCGAAATTCACGCCGAATACGTCGCGGGTGATCACTTGATCGTGATGGGTGAAGTGAAAGCGTTAAACCTGCAAGTAGCAGCGTCGACGCAGCCGTTGCTGTATTTCAAAGGGCAATACTGCAACCTCGCGGCCAGCAGTGCCGTTTGAGCGCAGATCTGCGTGACCCTCTTCGTGCTGAAACCCCAGCCAGTGCCTTAACCTGCCCGAGTGCAACGGTTGGGGCCATTGGCCTGCACCTGGGGCTGGCCATTTTCGCTTGATTAAAATCAGTTGCACCGTTACACAAGTGACCTGTCGAGGTATGGGGCCGCACGCCTATACAATGTGCACCTGCTCGAATCGCTGCAAGACCTGAAACGAAGGGAAGCGCCAGGAAATCACTTATGCCCGAAAATACATCAGACACTGCCCCCCGAACACGCCGAGCGCCCAAAGGCGAGAAACGTCGCGAAGAACTGCTGGATGCCGCACTGGTCATGTTCTCAATCAAGGGGTATGCCGGGGCGTCGATTGCCGGGATTGCCGAACACGTCGGTATCTCGGTCGCCGGTGTGCTCCATCATTTCCCCAACAAAGTCTCACTGCTGATGGCGGTGCTGACCCGGCGCGACGAAATTAACCAGAGAGCCTCCGACGCGGCACAGACTGAGCCGACGCTCGATGGTTTTATTGAAGGGTTGCAGCAGATCAATCGATCGAACGCGACAGCCCCGGGTGTGATTCGGGCGTTCAGTATTCTCAATGCCGAGAGCCTGGTGGACACCCATCCGGCCTGGGAGTGGTATCAGTCGCGCTACCAGGCTATCCATGAGCGGATGCGCGCCCGCCTCGACCATCTGGTGGTAGCGGGTGAAGTGCGCGGGGATGTGGATCTGGATGCAACGATTGCCCACGTGCTGGCCATGATGGACGGCTTGCAGTTGCAGTGGCTGCGGTTTCCGGAAAAAGTCGACCTGATCTCGCGCTTTGAAAGCTTTATGGCTTCGGTCAAGCGGGACATTAAAGCCTGAAGCCCCGAGGTGATCCTTTATCGCTGGATCACCCCGGGGCTTCGACTCATTTCAGTGGCAACAAAACCGGGGGCTGGCTTTCACGCCCTTCCCCGCCCTGGCGCCCCTACGGTCAGTAGTCAGCGTTGCCTTCGTAATCGGCATCACCGTTGTTGTCATTGACGTTCTCGCTCTGGTCGAAAACACCGCCGGTCGTGACGGCTGGCAGCGTGACTTTGACCGAGTTCAAGGCCGAACGGGGCAACGGGTTGCTGGTGGTGGTCGACAGTTCCTGACGGAATGAGTTGACCAGCTTGGCGTTCAAACGAATGTCATCCGATGCGGCACCCAGGCTGATGTTAAAGGTGTCGGCATCGACCACCCACTGCTTGCTCTTGTCGTCGTAGTAAGCCAGCGAACGATCATTCAGTTCGATGGTGACGTGACGGGTTTCACCCGGTTTCAGGAAGACCTTCTTGTAACCCTTGAGTTCTTTGACCGCGCGTTCAACGGTAGGGTTCTGCTGACCGACATACAGCTCAGCCACTTCGGAGCCGGCGCGCTGGCCGCTGTTGGTCAGGTCGAAGGAGACCTTGATCGGCGTATTGCCCACCGCAACACCCGGCGTCACCGAGATGTTGTTGTAGGTGAAGTGGGTATACGACAGGCCGTGGCCGAAAGCGAACAACGGCTTGGTGCCGGTTTTGTCGTAACCGCGATAGCCCAGCATGGTCAGGTCGTTCTTGTAGCTGATTTCTTTCAGGGTGCGGGAGTTGTCGAAGTTCGGGAAGTCCGCGTACAACGGGTTGTCTTCGATGTTGCGTTCGATACTGATCGGCAACTTGCCCGACGGGTTGACCTTGCCGAATAGAATTTCAGCCAATGCCTGACCGCCGTTTTGCCCCGGATAGAACGCATGCAGCGCAGCCGGCACCTGATCGATCCAGTCGCTCATCTTCAGGCCCGTACCGCCGTGCAGAGTGACGATGGTGTTGGGGTTGGCCTTGGCAATGTTACGAATCAGCTCGTTCTGGTACTCAGGCAAGTCGAAGCTGTGGTCGAAACCTTCACCTTCGTATTCGTTGCTGTTACCCACGGCAACCACAACGGCGTCGTATTTGGACAGGTCCTGGGGTGCGGCCAGCGAAGCCCAGGCCATTTGCACGCCAACCAGTCCGCCCATGGTGGACAGGAAACCGTCGCGACGCGAGTACTCAAGCTTCACGTCATAAGACTTGCCGGCTTGCAGCTTGATCTTGCCCGACACCGGAATGGTCGGCGGGATGCTCTTGTTGGTGATGTTTTCGCCATCGCCATTGTCGATGATCTTTTCACCATTGACCCACAAACGCACGGCACCGTCAGCGCGCACCTTGAACACCTGTTCGCCGCTGGTGACCGGCGTCATCTGGCCGCTCCAGCGAATCGAAGTATTGGCCGTATCGCCATTGCTCGGTAGATCGTCGGTGGACCAGTCCATGTTGACGTAGCTGTCGATGCGCGTCGCCGCCGGGTCACCGGACCAGTTGGCATTGGCAAAGTACTCGGTTTTCATGCCGGCTACGGCGTTACCCTTGCTGTCGTGGGTCGTCCACTGCGACGCGGTCGGGTCCAGCGACAGGCCATCAAGAAACTCGACTTTGGCGCCGGGAGCCATTTGCTGCAAACCGCTCAGCTCACTGATGTAACGGGTGGCGTCAACGTGGGCACTGCCGAAGCCGGTGGGCGGCGCGTACTTGGCCAGATCACCGACCACTGCGATGCGTTTGACCTTGGCCTTGTCCAGCGGCAATACGTCGTTGTGGTTCTTGAGCAGCACGATGCCTTCACGGGCGATGTTCAGCGCAACTTTGTTACTGGTAGCGCTGTTCATGTTGTGCGTGGTCAGCGGTGCGAACTTGTCGAACTGGTACAGGTAGATGTTCTTGAGGATGCGGCGAACCTTGTCATCAACGGTTGCCATGTCCAGCTCGCCACTGTCCAGATACGGCTTGAGCACCGAGCTGTTCATCTGGCCACCCATCATGTCCAGGTCGGAGCCTGCCTGAGCCGCCGGCAGACCATGGACAATGGCGTTGTAGTCGCTTTGTACCAGACCTTTGTAACCCCACTCTTTTTTCAGGATCTGGGCGATCAGGTGTTTGTTTTCGCACGCGTACTCGCCATTCACCTTCTGGAACGCACACATCATCATTGCCACAGTGCTGTTCTTGGTGGCCGATTCAAATGGCGGCAAGGTCAACTCGCGCAGCACACGCTCAGGCATCACCTGATTAAGGATGAAGCGATTGGTTTCCTGATCGTTGGCCGCATAGTGCTTGGCTTCAGCCCAGACACGGCGCTGCTGGATACCGTTGATGACCGCAGGCCCAAGGCTGGCTCCCAGGAACGGGTCTTCACCGGAGAGGTATTCAAACGCACGACCGCTCCACGGCATGCGATAGAGGTTCATGCCCGGCCCCGTGACGAACTGATAGCCGCCGGTGGCGGTGTCGTAACCCAGCGCACGGCCAAAGTCGATGGCGCGACGCGGGTTGAAGGTGGCGGCCAAGTTTTGGCCGGACGGATAGACCACACCCGAGTCGTTACCTTCGCTGGTGTAGCGAATCCCGGCGCCGCCGTCGGCACCATGAATCTGCGGCACGCCGTATTGCGTCAGTGGTTTAACGTCCCAGCCACCGATCCCGCCGATGTAGGCCAACTTCTCTTCCTGGGTCATCTTGGCCAGGGTTTTTTCGGCGGCCTTGTCAGCACGAACTTCCTTGGCGGCCAATTGCTCTTGAGTCGTGGTCGACGCCGCGTTGGCGTGCCCGACTGCCAGACTCAACAGGGCCAGTGCCGAATGAGCACCTAAAGTTCTACGGGTTCGCATCAGAATAACGCTCCATATATCGCCGCGCGCAATTGCCGCAGTTGACAGGCCAAACCTCTTTATTCAAGGCAATAGTTCGCCTATACCGAGGCTTCAAACAGAAACAGCGGACAAAGAAAAATGACGCACCTGCAAGCAATGAACTTGGGCGACAGACTAAATAAATACAAAGTTACTGGCACAGTGCCAGTTAATAGCGCGGTAGACCCTCGCTCCATTTAAATTAAGGCAGTTGTTTTTAGTTGAAGTCAAACAAAAATATACATTCGGTAAAATATTGAAATTTTTTGATACATTTGCTGAACTCTTCCTAAACCAACATGTCTGTAGGTTTAGTGAATTTGTCGACGCCCCTTGCAACCCTCTGAATTCGGGCACCTGAGAAGGAATCGCCTTGGACGGAGCCGTTGCACAGCAAAGTTGCCATCATTTCAACACTGCCACCCGCACGGAGATATTTAATATGAAATTGCCACTACTTGGTGCTGTCGCTGCCATGACATTCGCAATAGCCACTACGGCAATGGCCGCAGAATCGAATACGACAGATACCGCATCAGGCGCACCTGACTCCACCGTAATGACTCAGACCAAAAAGGAAAAAGTCGATAACAAGGCACATAAACAAGTTAAAGCGGACGAAAACAAACGCGGTCGCCCGACAGCAAAATCCGACACTCGCAACAACTAACGTTATTCGCACTTAATTATTACCCACGAATGACAAGGGTCTTGATTTAGTCCCTTGTTGTTCGTCGTTATTTGAAGTCACTTCGTGCCCACATCTTTGATTCCCGTCCACCTCGAACACCTGAGTGAGCACTCGGCTCATGCCTTGTGTGCCTGGTTATTGGCCCATGCAGGCCTCAAGACCGGTGACCTGGACCGGGCACGCCGTCTGGCACAAGAATCTGCGGGCAGTTCATTGACTGAGCTGCTGACACGCCTGGGGCTGGTGTCCGAACTGGACGTAGCCCGGGCATGGGCCTCGACCCTTGGCGCACCGCTGCTGATGGCGGACGCCGTACCGCTGCCCGGCGATGCGCTGCCAAGCCTGAGTGAGCGTTTTATGCGTCATCACCGACTGCTGCCGATCGGCACCCATGCTGACGGTGTACATGTGTTGACGGCCAACCCCGGCAACGCCTATGCGTTACAAGCCGTGCGCTACGCCTGCCAGACGCCGGTGTATGTGTCGGTAGGGCTGGCCAGCGACGTGGACGTGCTGATCGAACGATTCTACGGTCAGGGCCGCTCGGCCATGGGCTCGCTGATCGAGACGCTGGACGAGCATAGCGGCGCCGAAGATGACATCGAACATCTCAAAGACCTGGCCTCGGAAGCGCCGGTGATCCGTCTGGTCAACCTGATCCTGCAACGCGCAGTCGAACAGCGCGCCTCCGACATCCACATTGAGCCCTTCGAAAGCCAACTCAAAGTGCGTTACCGCATTGACGGTGTGCTGCACGAATCAGAGGCGCCGCCCTCCAGCTCTTCGGCCGCCATTATTTCGCGCCTGAAAATTCTGGCCCGGCTGGACATTGCCGAGCGCCGCTTGCCTCAGGACGGCCGGATCATGTTGCGCATTCAAGGCAAGGAGCTGGACCTGAGGGTCAGTACGGTGCCCACCAGTTTCGGCGAGTCAGTGGTGATGCGCCTGCTCGACCGTCAGACCGTCAGCTTCGACTTTCCCAGTCTGGGCATGGACGGCGAGCGCTTGCAGAACTTTCTCGACGTGCTGGATAACCCCCACGGCATTCTGCTGGTCACCGGCCCCACCGGCTCGGGTAAGACCACCACTCTGTACACCGCGCTGTCACGCCTCAATACCGCCGAACGCAAGATCATTACGGTCGAAGACCCGGTGGAGTATCAGCTCGAAGGCATCAACCAGATTCAGGTCAAGCCTTCCATTGGCCTCGACTTCGCCGGTGCACTGCGCTCCATTGTGCGTCAAGACCCGGACGTGATCATGATCGGCGAAATGCGCGACCTGGAAACCTGCCGCATCGCCATTCAGTCTTCGCTCACCGGCCACCTTGTACTCTCCACCCTGCACACCAACAGCGCAGCTGCGAGTATCACGCGGCTGCTCGACATGGGGGTCGAAAGCTACCTGATTGCCTCAACGGTCAAAGGCATTCTGGCCCAGCGACTGGTGCGCAGGCTCGATCCCGCCACGCGCATCGCCTTCGAAGCACCCGCCGAACTGGTGGCGGCCCATGGGCTGGAGCGCTTAACCGATCAACGTCCGATCATGCTCTACCAACCCGCCAGCGATCAGGCCAACGGCGGTTATCACGGGCGCAGTGCGATCACTGAACTGTTGGTGATGAACGAAGAACTGCGCAGCCTGCTAATGCGTCAGGCCGATGCCTCAACCCTCGAACAGGCCGCCCGCCGCGGCGGCTTGCGTACGCTCTACGAAGAAGGGTTGCGGCAGGCCGTGGCCGGTGTCACGTCACTCGAAGAGGTGCTGCGTGTGACACGCGGCGATTGATCATGGCGCATTTCAAATACCGCGCACTGGACGCCGATGGCGTTGCGCAAAACGGCACGCTGCAAGCCGCTGACCAAAGCGCAGCGGCGGCCACCCTGCAAAAACGCGGACTGTTGCTGCTCAGCCTGCAAAACAGTGCCAGCAGCGGGCCGGGCATTGTTATGCGGCGCAGTGCCCTGAGCGGTGCGGCGCTGGTCAGTTTTACCCAGCAGTTGGCCACGCTGATCGGTGCCGGCCAGCCACTGGAGCGGGCGCTGGGCACGCTGTTGCGACAGAACCATGATGCCAAGCGTCAGGCCCTGCTGGAACGGGTGCGCGAGCAAGTCAAAGCGGGCAAGCCTTTGAGTCAGGCGCTGGAAGAGGAGCACGGGCAGTTTTCCAGCCTCTACATCAGCATGGTGCGTGCCGGTGAAGCCGGGGGTTCGCTGGAGAGCACCCTGCGTCAGCTCAGCGACTACCTGGAACGCAGCCAGAAACTGCGCGGCGAAGTCATCAATGCACTGATTTATCCGATCTTTTTGGTGGTCGGCGTCCTCGGCTCGCTGGCGTTGCTGCTGGCCTATGTTGTGCCGCAGTTTGTGCCGATCTTTCGCGACCTGGGCGTGCCCATTCCGCTGATCACGCAGGCCATTTTGTGGCTCGGCGAATTTTTGAGTGCCTACGGCCTGCTACTGCTGGGGGCCAGTGTGGCGTCGATCTGGGGCGTTGCAGTATTGAGGCGTGACCCACAACGGCGTCAGCGACACGACCGCCGCATATTGACGCTAAAGGTCATCGGCCCGTTGTTGCAACGTGTCGAAGCCGCCCGACTGGCCCGCACCCTGGGAACCTTGCTGAACAACGGCGTGCCCCTGCTTCAGGCCATGAGCATTGTTCGCCAAGTGTGTGGCAACCATGCGCTGCGTGCTCAGGTCGAACATGCCACCGACTGGGTCAAGGCTGGCGGCACCCTGGCTCAGGCTTTCGGTGAGCAACCGCTGTTGCCCGAGCTGGCTCTGCAAATGATTGAGGTCGGCGAACAGGCCGGCAACCTCGACAGCATGCTGCTCAAAGTCGCCGACGTTTTCGATGTCGAAGCCAAGCGTGGCATCGACCGCATGCTTGCAGCACTCGTACCCAGTTTGACCGTGATCATGGCCGTCATGGTGGCGGTGATCATGCTGGCCATCATGCTCCCGCTGATGAGCCTGACCAGTAATATTTGAGGAAACCCCTATGACTCGATTCAAACCCGCCCAACGCCGTCGTCAGGGCGGATTCACCCTGCTGGAAATGCTCGCGGTGATTGTACTGCTGGGGATTGTGGCCACCATTGTGGTGCGTCAGGTCGGCGGTAACGTCGACAAAGGCAAGTACGGCGCCGGCAAGGCTCAACTGGCCAGCCTCGGCATGAAAGTCGAAAGCTACGGCCTGGATGTCGGCACGCCCCCGGCCAATTTGCAGCAGCTGATCACCAAGCCTGCCAACAGCAGCGGTTGGGCCGGGCCGTACGCCAAACCGAGCGACCTCAAGGACCCTTTCGGCCATTCATTCGGCTACCGATACCCCGGTGAGCACGGCAGCTTCGACCTGATGTTCTTCGGTCAAGATGGTCAACCCGGCGGCGATGGCTACAAGGCCGACCTGGGTAACTGGGAATAACATGCGCCCCCTGCCCCGCGCGCGCGGCTTTACCCTGTTCGAGTTGCTGGTGGTGATTGCCCTGATCGGCATCAGCATCGCGCTGGTGGGCTTAGGCGTGGGCAAAGGCCTGCACAGCGCCCATGAGCGCCGCGCGTTGAGCGAGGTGGTTCATGCGCTGCGCGCGGCACGGGTTCAGGCCATCGTTACGGGGCAGCCGGCGCAGACTCGTTTTGATCTGAACAGCGGCCGCTTTCAGGGGCCCCTGCAAAAAGTCCGGCAGTTGCCCGCAGACATGCACGTGCAACTGCACACCGCAGAAGGGCTCGGTTCGGCGTTTGAGTTTTACCCGGATGGCGGCTCTAGCGGCGGCAATCTGTTGCTGACACGCGACGCCCAACAGTGGCGGGTCGATATAAATTGGCTTACCGGCAGCGTTCAGTTGCGTGCGCTCAAGTGAACGGCCAGCGAGGTTTTACCTTGTTGGAGATGCTTGCCGCCCTCGCCGTGCTGGCGGTGTGCAGCAGTGTTTTGGTGGCCGCGTTCGGGCAGAGCGCCCGCGCCCTGCAACAGGCACAACGCAGTGATCGGCTGAGCTTGACAGCGCGCTCACTGATGGCCGAAGCCAACGTGGGCCGCTTGCAGGCAGGCGTCACGGAAGGACGCTGGTCGGGGGTGACGTGGCGGCTGAATGTCAGTGCGCTAGCGGCAGGCAATGCCCCGCTTACGGCCTGGCGACTCGAGCTTGAGCTCAGCGACGGCACTCGGCACGCGCACTACAGCACGCTGCAAGTGCGCAGCGCCGGTTCGGGGGTGAACCCATGAAGCGTGCTGCGCAAGGTTTTACGTTGCTCGAAGTGCTGGTGGTGTTGAGCCTGCTTGGCATTTTGCTGGCCCTGATTGCAGGGGCGATCACCGGCGCCAATCGAGCGATGGTCAAGGCCGAACGCTACAGCACGCGACTGGATGAAGTGCGCTCCACGCAGAACTTTCTGCACACCGCCATCGGCCAGACGTTACCGCTGGCAGCCTCCGGCCCCGATGCTACGCAGGCGCCGGTGTTCGTCGGCGAGCGACACAGCGTGCATTTTTACGCGCCGCTCTCGTCCCATCTGGGCGGCGGTTTGTATCGCTACAGCGTGACGCTGGCGGCGGGTCAGCGGTTGCAGGTGATTGTGCAACGTCTGCGCAATCAGGCTTTGCTGCCTGCGCAAGAACCGCAGGTGCTGCTGCATCAAGTGCACAGCGTGAACTTCAGCTATCGCGGCATCTCGCCCAAAGGTGAGGCCACCGACTGGCTGGACCACTGGCCCTGGCCCGCACGCTTGCCGATCAGTGTGCGCGTCGATGTACAGCTGGCAGGGCCGGTGACGTGGCCGTTGCAAAGTATCGACCTGCGCCTTGATCTGGCATCAGAGGCTCGAACGTTATGAAGCGCCAGCGCGGTGTGGCGCTGTTGTTGGTGCTATGGGTGCTGGCGCTGCTGAGCACCTTGCTGGCCGGACTGGTGGGCTGGGTGCATCTGCAAAATCGGCAAGCCTTATGGCAGCGCCAACAGACCCAGGCACTGCTGGCGGCCGAAGCGGGCATCGGGATGGCAGTGCTGGCGCAACTGGACCGCGACCCCGTGCGCCACTGGCGTGCAGACGGTCAGCCGCATGCGCTGCAGTTTGACGAAGCCTCTTTGGCGGTCAGCCTGACCAGCGAAGCGGGAAAACTGGACATTAACGCAGCTCCCGTCGACTCGTTGGCACGGCTGGTAGTGGCCTGCGGCGGCTCGGCCGAGCAATCCGCGCAACTGTCGCAAGCCCTGAACCAGCGCCGTAGAGGCGAGCGGGCACCCCTGCGCACGATTGAGGAAGTGCGCGAACTGGCGGGCATGGATCAGCACCGCTACACCTGCGCCAGTGCGCACCTGACCCTGTGGAGCGGACTGCCCGCACCGGATGCGCGCCTGGCTTCGCCCTGGTTACGCCGTGCCCTGAAACTGCCTCAAAGCAGCGCTACGACCACAGAGGCTGGCCCCGTCATTACCCTGCAAAGCCGGGCGACATTACCCGGCGGCTTTAGCAAAACGCTCAGCGTCACGCTGTTACTGAACCCATCGAAGGAGGGTGTGAGGCCTTACCGGGTCCTGCGCTGGCAAGAATGAAGCACTTACTTTCAAAGCGACTCGCCCCGCTCCAGGCTGACCTAAATGGCCAATGGCGGGACAGCCGTGCCCGACAGTTATGGCTGGCATGGCTGAACGAACTGCACGCCCTGTTACCTGCGGCTGCGCGGGCGCGATTATTCAAACAGGCAAACGAGCGATTGATCCACTGGCCATTGACCGGGCCGATTGATGTGCATGAAAACGAGCGGCTGATTCTGGTCTTGCCGGTGAACATGCTGCTGACCCAGACGCTGTTGCTGCCCACCGCGGCCTTGCGGGATCTGCACAGCGTCATTGGCTTTGAGCTGGATAAATACACGCCCTACCCTCGCGATCAGATGCACTACGTCGCCCGTGTCACCGGCAAGCTCGGGGCGCAGGCGCAGGTGCTGCTCGTCGCGATTCTGCGCGAACGGCTGCAACCGGTGATCGACGCCTGCACGGCACAAGGGCTGGCGTTGCATGCCGTCGACGGGCTCGATGACGATGGCCGGCTATTGGGCGTTGACGTGTTGCCCACTGAACAGAAACCACCGCGCCGCCGACACGCTCGATTACCCCGCTATCTGGCGCTGGCGTGCTGCCTGTTGCTGATCAGTTGCATGGCGCTCTGGCTGAATGCACGCACACGCATGGTCGAAGCCATGCAGCAGCGTGTCGAGGAACAGCGCGAAGAGGTGCAGGCGGTGCAAAACCTGCGCCGCGAATTGAGCAATACCCAGGGCGCCGCACAGTATCTGGCCCGCAACAAAGCCGCGCAGCCAACCCTGTCCAGTGTATTGGTCGACCTCACCGGCTGCCTCGGTGCCGACACCTGGGTCGAACAACTGGAAATCGCTGACGGCGGTGGCGTCTCCCTTTCCGGGCAAAGCGCCAAGGCCAGCGCATTGATCACCCGTATGAAGGACTGCAAGACCCTCGGTGACGTGCAGTTCCAGGGCATCATCCAGCCCGATGCCGACACCGGCAAAGAGCGGTTTTCCCTGCGCGCGCAACTGCGCAAGGAGGCCACTGATGCGCCGTGAATTAACCCCGCGCGAGCGCCGTGGTGCGGCCTTGATCGTGCTGACCTTGTTGCTTTGGGCCGCCTGGTGGCTGCTGGTGCAAAGCTGGTTTCTCGACCCGTTGAATGACCTTGAGGAACAGGCCGACACACTGCGTGCGCAACAGCAACGCTATGCCGGGATCGTGCAACAACGCACCGGCCTGCAACAACAATTGCAGGCCGCGCGCCGCGACCCGTCCAGCCGCTCCAGCCTGCTGCCCGGCGAAGACCCCAGTGCAGTGGCCGCCGACCTGATGCAATACAGCCTCGACCGGGTCAAGGCACACGCCAACCAAGGCCCGGGGTGTCAGGTTACGCAGCGCATGCCCATCACACCGGAGCACGACAGCACCGAACCGTATCGTCAGGTAAAAGTCAGTCTGACCCTGGACTGCGCGATGGAACCCTTGGCCAACCTGCTGCACGACTTTGAATACGGGCAACCCTTTCTGTTCGTCGATAACCTGAGCCTGCGTCGCGCCACGTCAGCCCCCACCAGTGGCGGCGCCGGACGCTTGCAAGTGCATCTGCTGCTGCGCGGTTATCTGCAACAGGCACCGACGCAGCCAGAACGCCGCCCTGTCACGACCGGGAAGCCTAAAGCATGAGGTTCGACCGTCTTCCTCTCGTGCTACTGATCAGTACAGCCCTGCTCACCGCCACGGCCCTCAGCCTGTTGATGGGAGCGGGCCAGACCGTTGACTGGCTGCCGGCTGGAACCCCACGCCAATCCGCACCGGTCAAGCCACCCCAAGCCCTTCGGCCCCTGCCTTCGCAAGCGCTGGCACTGACCTGGCAACAGTCAATGTTCAGCCCCCAGCGCAGGCCCGATCTGATCACCGGCAAAGGCCAGGGCTCGCTCGACGGAGTCCGCCTCACGGGCGTGATCATCACCGGGCAAGCGCAGTGGGTACTGTTGCGCATGCCAGACAAACACACCCTGAAACTGGCCGTCGGCAGCACGCTCGATAACGGCTGGACGCTGACCGGCGCCTCGCCACAACACGCCACCTTCAGTCATCAGGGCCAGACGCGCGAACTGCGCCTGCCCCTGCTGCGCCTTCCGCCCCCCTCGAAAGCGCCCCTAATTACCCTTCCAGACGTACCCACACCATGAACAATCGCTACCTTGAGTTTCCCCGTTTGCGCAGCTCCCTGCTGTGCCTGGCCACCGCAGTTGCACTGGCCGGTTGCGCCACCACACCGGAGCATTTTGAAAACGACCCGGCGCTGATGCAGGAAGCACTCCAGGGCACCGGGTCGCAGCGTGCGCCCTTGAGCGAACCTGATCGACTGCCACCGCCGACCGGCGCGAGCGCCAAGGCCTCACCGCGCCAGCAGATCAAAACAGGCAACCAGACATTTGTCCGCCCTCCCGCCCCGGCGGCATCCTCCTCAACTGCAAACAGCCCCGCAGACGCAAGCGGCGACATTGTTTTCAACTTCACCAATCAGCCGATCGAAGCCGTGATCAACAGCGTGATGGGCGACTTGTTGCACGAAAACTACAGCATCAATCAGGGCGTCAAAGGCGAGGTCAGTTTCTCGACGTCCAAGCCGGTGAACAAGCAACAGGCGCTGTCGATTCTGGAAACCCTGCTGTCATGGACCGACAACGCAATGATCCGTCAGGGCAGCCGATACGTGATCCTGCCCGCCAATCAGGCGGTGGCGGGCAAACTGGTGCCCGAGATGCCCGTGGCACGCCCCTCCACTGGCCTGTCGGCGCGGCTGTTCCCGTTGCATTACATCTCGGCCACCGAGATGCAGAAACTGCTCAAGCCTTTCGCCCGCGACAACGCCTTTTTGCTGGTCGATCCGGCGCGCAACGTGCTCAGCCTCGCCGGCACACCCGATGAGCTGGCCAACTATCAGGACACCATCGACACCTTCGATGTTGACTGGCTCAAGGGCATGTCTATTGGCGTGTATGGCTTGCAACGGGCCAGCGTGGGTGAGTTGATGCCGCAACTGCAAAAAATCTTCGGTCCTGACAGCGGCATGCCGTTGGCGGGCATGGTGCGTTTTCTGCCCATAGAACGAACCAATTCGGTGGTGGCCATCTCATCGCAACCGCGCTACCTGAGCGAAGTGGGTGACTGGATTCATACCATTGATGAGGGTGGCGGCAATGAGCCGCAAATGTACGTGTACGACGTTCGCAACATGAAGGCCGCTGATCTGGCCAAATACCTGCGCCAGATCTACGGCAACGGGCAGATCAAGGATGAGAGCGCGGCCAAGGTCGCGCCCGGCTTGCGCACCCGTTCCCTGTCCTCTCTCTCGGGTGGCGCCAGCAGCACAAGCGGCATGGGCCTTAACGCCAGTAACGACAGCCAGGGTGAACTGCAACAGAGCGAGGATGACAGCGAAAGTGAGGTGGTCGACGATAACGCCGGGGGCATGGAAGGCACCAGCATTGAGACTGCAAGTAGCGAGGCGGGCGCCAGCCAACGCCTGGATAACAGCACGCGCATTACGGCGCAGGTCAGCAGCAACC
Organism: Pseudomonas sp. TMW22091; assembly: GCF_022496705.1. Classification (NCBI taxonomy): domain Bacteria; kingdom Pseudomonadati; phylum Pseudomonadota; class Gammaproteobacteria; order Pseudomonadales; family Pseudomonadaceae; genus Pseudomonas; species Pseudomonas sp. TMW22091. The sequence continues at coordinate 62,462 of NZ_SCFI01000013.1, read as the reverse complement.
AGTTGCTGATACGCACACGCCCCGCGCAATGGGCCGAGATCGAAGCGGCCGTCAAACGCCTGGACAATGCGCCGATGCAGGTGCAGATCGAAACACGGATTCTCGAAGTCAACCTCAGCGGCGAGCTTGACCTTGGCGTGCAGTGGTATCTGGGTCGTCTGGCCGGCAACTCCGCCAGCACCACCGTGGCCAATGCCTCCGGCAGTCAGGGTGCGCTGGGTGGCGGCGGTGCGGGGTTGGGTGCAACCGACTCGTTGTTCTATTCCTTCGTCAGCAGCAACTTGCAAGTGGCGCTGCATGCGCTGGAAACCAACGGCCGAACACAAGTGCTGTCTGCACCGTCGCTGGTGGTCATGAACAACCAACAGGCGCAGATTCAGGTCGGTGACAATATTCCCATCAGCCAGACCACGGTCAATACCAACGTCTCGGACACCACACTGAGCAGCGTTGAATACGTGCAGACCGGGGTCATTCTGGATGTCATGCCGCGCATCAATCCGGGTGGCCTTGTGTACATGGACATCAAGCAGCAGGTCAGTGACGCCAACACCAGCACCACCTCGGACAACAACGGCAACCCGCGTATTTCCACCCGTTCGGTATCCACTCAAGTGGCGGTCCAAAGCGGCCAGACGGTATTGCTCGGGGGGCTGATCAAACAGGACAACAGCGACACGGCGTCAACGGTGCCGTACCTGGGGCGCATTCCGGGGTTGCGCTGGTTGTTCGGCACAACCAGCAAAAGCAAAAAACGCACGGAGCTGATCGTTTTGATCACCCCGCGCGTGGTCACCAGCAATAGCCAGGCGCGACAGGTGACGGATGATTACCGCCAACAGTTGCAACTGATCAAACCGACGCAATAAAGCACGCCCAGCGCCTGATTATTCGCAACCCGTGTCTCGGGCCTGCTGCACTTGACGAGCCTGCCAGTCGCGATAAATCCCGATCATGGCAGGCCGGCCAAGGTGTTGCAGTGGCAACGCCTGATCGCTCAAGGGCTGCGCCAGCTGCCGGTAAATCGCGGCGGTAGATAACCCGAAAGGTTCGCCCTGCTCATTGCTGGCGGCATACACCACCCGTGAAATACCGCACACGTACATTGCGCTTAAACACATGGGGCATGGCTGGCCACTGGCGTAGATCACGCAGCCGTCCAGACGCGCTCCCAGTTGCTGGCTGGCACTGCGTATCGCCAGCATTTCAGCGTGCGCGGTGGGGTCCTGGCTCAGATGAATGCTATTGACGGCTTCAACCTGGACCTGATCGTTTTTCACCAGCACGGCACCAAAGGGCCGTCCACCCTCAGCCACATTCCTGGCCGCCAATTCCACGGCCCGGTTCAAGTAATACTCATCGTTATGCATACAAACTCCCGTCATCAATCAGTGTGCACCAGCGTTGCGCAACATGAGGGCAATCTCGTTCTGACCGCGTTTTTGCGCCTGTTGCAACGGGCTCACGCCGTTGCTGTCGGGCAGGTCAAGGTCGGCACCGGCGTCGATCAACTGGCTGACAATGTGCTGATGGTCTGCCCCGCCGTCAGACAGCACGATGGCCTCCATCAAGCAGGTCCAGCCCAGTCGATTGACATGGTTCAGGTCAACCCCGGCGGCAATCAGCAGGCGAACGGTTTCAACATGACCGCGCTCACACGCCGGGATCAGCGCCGTGCCCCCATAGCGGTTAGTGCTCTTGAGGTCGGCTCCATGGGCCAGAACCTGTTGAAGAATTTCATTGTGCCCGCTGGCACCTGCTAACAAGTAAGGACTGTCGTGGATGAGGTTCTTCTGGTTAACGTTGGCACCGGCCGCGATCAGTGCCTGAGCGATGTCGATCTGATTGGCGCGGGTGGCCAGCAGCAGTGCACTGCTGCCATCCAGTGTGCGGACGTTGACGTCGGCACCTTCGCTGATCAATTGCTGCACCCTGCCCAGCTCACCGTCTTTTACAGCCGTGAGCAGAGGCTTGTCGCTTGCCATGACCACCCCCGCCATCAACAGTCCGGCCGTCAGCAACGCTTTTTTACCGACTACCCCCGCCATGGTCTCTGCCTCTTATCAACGAATTGAAAAGCCAGTATGGTCAGCCCTACTAGCATTCTGAAATTAAATATAAACATGCCTTCCAGTGGCTATGCGAATGGCGGTACCCATGTTCGATCCTATTCTGCTACGCAGCTTTATTGCGGTCGTGGACTGCGCCAACTTCACCCGCGCGGCGCAGCGCTTGCACCTCACCCAGTCCACGGTGAGCCAGCAAATACGCCGTCTGGAAGACAGCCTTGGGTGCAAATTGCTTGACCGCGAACAGCGTCGGGTCATGCCCACCCCCGAGGGCGAACGCCTGCTGGCGTATGCGCGACGCATCCTGGCGCTACAAGAAGAAGCCCGCGACGTGCTGTCCAATCTGAAAAGTGAAGGGGTATTACGTCTGGGCGTGCCTGAAGACTTTGCTGCTGAACGCCTGATGCCCATCCTCGCGCAATTCGGTCTGGAGCATCCGGGCGTACGACTTGAAGTCACCAGCGGTTTGGGCCCGGATCTGATGCGTCTGTATCGTCAGGGGGAATTCGACCTGTTGCTGGTCAAACAGATGGGCCCGGGCACAGATTGCCTGGGATGCTGGCCAGAGCGCATGTGTTGGGTGGATAGCCGTTCAACCCCCGCGTTGCGACGTGAGCCCTTGCCTCTGGTGGCCTTTCCCGTAGACGGTTTGTACCGCAATGAAATGCTTCATCATTTGGAAATGGGTGGCTGGAACTGGCGCATCAGTTACTCAAGTGCCAGCTTGGCCAGCGTTTGTGCTGCCGTGGCTGCTGGGTTGGGTATCAGTTTGCTGCCAGAGCGAGTCATCAATGCGCAGCATAAAGTGCTGGAAGCGGACAGTGCCCTGCCAGATATTCAGGGCGTATTTTTGGCGCTCTACGGCCAGCAGGGACTCAGCCATGCGGGTAACCTGCTGAAACTGCAACTTGTGACACTTTGCGAAACACTGGCTGCCAGGGGTTAGTCCAATGGCCCCATCGTCAAGCCTGAACATTTCAAAAAATCATCAACAAGGTCTTCCCATGATCACGCCCCACTCGCCTGTCGTCCTAATCCTTGCCGCGGGCCGTTCAACGCGGTTTATCGCGTCGGGTGGCACACTGAACAAGCTGCAGACACCGTTGTGCGGGCTCACCGTACTTGATCATGTCATTCGCGCGGCCCAAGCGTCTGGTTTGCCGTGGCATGTAGTGACCAAGGCCGATGGCGAGGGCATGGGCGACTCCATCGCTGCCGGTGTGCGGGCCACGCCCGACGCGGGTGGCTGGCTGATTTTGCCCGGCGACTTGCCGTTGATTAGCGCCATGAGTCTGCGCAGCGTCGCTGAAGGTCTTGGTTCGGCGCTTGTTGTGGTGCCCACCTGGAATGGGCAAAAGGGCCATCCGGTGGCCTTCGGCGCGGAGTGTTTCATTGAGTTGGCGCAACTCTCTGGTGAGCGTGGGGCGGCACGTATTGTTGAGGCTCATCGAGCCAATAATCAGGTGCTTAGGGTTGCGTTGGCGGATAGAGGCACCGTGCTGGATGTCGATACTGTGGACGACTTGCAGTATGTCCAGTCACTGATGGGAACAGATGGGCAGTAGGTCTAGCTTCTTGCTTTTAGCTTTTAGCTTCAAAACAATCTCACTGCTGCCACCGAAACAGTGGGGGCGACACTGGGGCCCATCACAGGAGGCTGAACGCAGGTGCTGTTATGGGGGTGGCGAGGCAGGACGCCGAGCCAGCCGCGATCGGGCCAAGGATGGCCCGTCGCGGCGGGCCCCCATAACAGTGCCGGAGTGAAGGCACCGGGCGAGCCTAGGCGAGCCCGGCCGTATGGTAGGGCAAGGACTTTTTGGGTACTTTTGTGGCTGTTTGACAAAAGTGCCTCGCCGTAAGGGCGAAACCCGTAGAAAGTATTTACACATCCAATGGATATGTACTCAGTGCTCCAGCTATATAAACCGCGTACATATCCATTTCATGTATCACGGCTTTCTACGGGTTCCGCCCTTACGGCGGCTCACTTTTGGCAAACAGCCCCAAAAGTAAGCAAAAGGTCCTTGCCCCTGCGTACGGCCCTCGCTGCGCTCAGGTGCCCCTCGCTCCGGTCCCGCTCCGTGGGCACGCTGCGACGGGCCATCCTTGGCCCGATCGCAGCTCTCCCGGCATCCATGCCGGTCGACCCACTCCGCAGAACCTCCACTCGGCCTCCCGAAAGGGGCGGTAGATCAAGATCAAAAGCCAGATCACAAGCCAGATCACAAGCAGATCACAAGCAGATCACAAGCAGATCACAAGCAGATCACAAGCAGATCACAAGCAGATCACAAGCAGATCACAAGCGGTTTAGAGCACACTGCGCTCATGAAAAAATACTAGAGCCGCCCCTCCCCTACCCGGCTTGCCTCTGCTCTTCTTCGCCGTCGTGCTCATGATCAAATACAGCTTGGGCAAGGTCTTCGGTTACACGCATTTCAACACCCACTGCCGACATCTGCGCCGCTGCGGTAAAGGGCGCTGCCGTCACCGGCTCTGAACGCTGGCCACGACGCCAGATAAATAGCACCACAAGCCCCGCATTCAACCCTGCCAACGCCCAGAACAATCCGCCTTCGCCCACTTTGGTCATCAACGGTGAAATCACCAGAGGGCTGATGGCACACCCTAGTGAGTTGATCAGCAGTAGGCCCTGGATCATCCGCACGATGGCCCCGGACGACGCGTGGTCTGCAGCGTGACTGACCGCAACCGGGTAGATCGCAAAAATACCACCACCCAGCAGGAAAAAAGCCACGATCAACAACGGTGAACCAGGCGGTAGGAACAGGATAATCAACGACAGCACTGCGCAGGCCGCAGCCAGCACGATCAAGACCAGTTGCCTGTCTTGATGATCCGACCAGCGCCCAACCGGGTATTGCAGCAGCATTGCACCGAGTATCACGTAGGCCATCATGTGTCCGACCTCAGTAACATCAAGGCCAATACGCTGAAGGTACAGCGGCAGTAAGGCGTAGACCGCAGCAATGGCCAGACCCGAACCGAAACAACCAATCACTCCGGTCGGCGTGGCACGCAATAACTGCCAAGGCATTAGAGGCTCCGCTCGCTCGACCACGGGCGTCACCCGCGGGATCATCACAATCGGTAGCATCGACAATGAGGCCAGAATGGCCGCAATCATGAAGGGAATGGTGTCGCCGGTCTGCGCAATAACCCCCAGATTGGCCTGCCCCAACAAGCCCGCACCATAGAGCGCGATCATGTACAGGGCCAGCAGGCGACCACGGATCTTGGGGTCGGCGGCTATTAATAACCAGCTTTCCACCACCAGAAATACACCCACACTGGCCCAGCCATTAATCAGGCGTAGGGCAAACCACGTCCAGGGGTCAGAAGACAGCCCCTGAAACAGAATCGTCGTGGCAATCAGGGCCGCAAAGCAGCTGTAGGCGCGGATATGCCCGATGCGCACGATCAGTCGGTCATTGAAAATCGAGCCTAATGTCAGCCCGATGAAGTACGCGGACGAGACAATGCCAACCATCGTGGCTGACTCACCCAACGAATCGAGACGAAGTGTCGTTAACGACGAAAGCATGCCGTTGCCGATACTGATGATAAACAGCCCAAGTAACGGTGCCAGCGCCATCGCTAACAGTTGCACAGACATAATGAACTCAAGACCTCAACAAACAATTAAACCCTCGAACGGGCAACAGCACAGCGACCCCTCTCGGCAACGCCGGGCGGGGGGATTTGTACATGTGTGATTGTGCGTGGCTCGAGGCCACAGTCGAGGCGTTCGAGGTGCGGGCAAGGTTCAAGACGCGCTGGACGCGCACCTCGTTATTGACCGGGCAGACAAAATCAGGGCGCGCATGGTAGCCGCAGTCAGGCACAAGAAGAAGAGCCCCAGTGGCTTTTTTCGACGAATATCACTGCAGTGACCAGCAGGCTCCGCAGGCTCGACTAAAATACCTCAGCGCGATAACCGCTCTGAACCGCACGACACTCGAAACGGCTTGATTCAAGGCCCTAGAAAGCTTCGCAGTCGTGCAAAAGACAGAGCTAAACCGTCTGACAGCTAGTGAAATTCAGGATTGGGCAATAATGCATGCCAGCAACCCCGGGAATCGCCTGTTGAGTTCATCCGCGCGCAGGGAATTCATGTGCGTTGTGCCCACATTCCGCGTCTGCACCAGCCCTGCATCGCGCAGGACCCGGAAATGATGGGACATGCTGGACTTGGGGCGACCACCGTCCAGTTCGCCGCACGTGGCCTCGGTGACTCCAGCGAGATAGCGGACAATGTCCATGCGCACAGGGTCGCTCAAGGCGTACAGCAACCGCTCAAGGACAAAATCGGAAGGCAGGGGGTGTTTGAAAGCTCGCATGGCCGAATGATAACCAAAGGTTTCAATTGTCGCCATATTTCGAATACTATCGAACAAGCGAATTAACCTACGAGGAACCCAACCCATGTCTGCACTATTTGAGCCCTTTACTCTCAAGGACGTCACCTTGAGGAACCGTATCGCCATTCCGCCGATGTGTCAGTACATGGCCGTGGACGGCATGGTCAATGACTGGCACCTCGTGCATTTGGCCAGTATGGCAAGAGGCGGCGCGGGCCTGGTGGTCGTTGAGGCCACTGCGGTTTCTCCTGAGGGGCGCATCACACCAGGGTGCGCCGGCATCTGGAGCGACGCACATGCTCAAGCATTTGTACCCGCCGTGAAAGCGATCAAGGCGGCCGGTTCGGTGCCGGGTATCCAGATTGCACACGCAGGTCGCAAGGCCAGCGCCAACCGCCCCTGGGAAGGTGATGATCACATCCCTGAGGGCAACCCTGCCGGATGGCAAACCATTGCGCCATCCGCCATTGCGTACGGCGCCAATCTGCCGAAGGTGCCACGGGAAATGACCCTTGAGGACATTGCCCGGGTACGTCAGGACTTCGTCGATGCGGCCCGCCGTGCTCGCGAAGCCGGTTTCGAGTGGATCGAACTGCACTTTGCCCACGGCTATTTGGGCCAAAGCTTTTTTTCGGAGCATTCCAACCAACGCACCGATGCCTACGGCGGCAGCTTTGAAAACCGCAGCCGCTTTCTGCTGGAGACGTTGGCTGCCGTGCGTGAGGTGTGGCCGGAACATCTGCCCCTGACCGCCCGCTTTGGTGTCATCGAGTACGATGGCCGCGACGAGCAGACACTGACCGAATCGATCGACCTCGCGCGCCGTTTCAAGGACGGTGGTCTCGACCTGCTGAGCGTGAGCGTCGGGTTCACCATTCCTGACACCAACATTCCTTGGGGCCCGGCGTTCATGGGCCCGGTCGCAGAGCGCGTTCGCCGGGAAGCCGAGCTGCCTGTGACCTCCGCCTGGGGTTTTGGTACACCGCAGTTGGCTCAGGCGGCCGTTCAAAACGGACAACTTGACCTGGTCTCCGTGGGGCGCGCGCATTTGGCTGACCCGCACTGGACTTATTTCGCAGCCAAGGAGCTGGGCGTCGACAACGCCTCGTGGACATTGCCCGCGCCTTACGCTCACTGGCTTGAGCGCTATCGGTAACTGAGCCGCAGACTGCCGCGCTGTCAGCGGCAGTTCTGCCTATGCATGACAGGTCCTTTCATCGATTGAGTCGATAATCACCATCGTAACGGCGCTATTTATAATCTTTGCCTGACCCGGATAATGACGAACTTTTAATGCCGTCCAATTCCCCCGCCTACAGGCCAAGAGTTTTTGCCCATGCGCACTGCCGTCGTTACCACTCCCCTGCTGTTGCTTTCCTTACTGGCCGGGTGCGCCAGCGCTCCAAACCAGCCCACTTTGACACTCAACACCGATAAAACCCCTCAAGCCTATGCCGCCTGCCTGACACCAAAACTACAGGAGCGAGCCTTTACGCCTGATTTAACAGAGGGTAATCGCCACTCCAGAATTGTGGTGCGCAGCCCGGTGGCGGCGGACAATATCGTCGAACTGTATAAAGTCAGCTCCGGCACAAAAATCGTGATCTATCAGCGCAGTCTCCTGGCGCCTGGCTTTGTGCAAATCGCCAAAGAATGCGTGTGAACAACATCCATAAAGGGGTTTGACCACGTGCAGGATAATCGCCAGCCCTTGTATTGAGCCGTGATCATGCCCCTATCGTACTGCGCGACAGAACTGCTGAATCGCCAGGCAGGCATGGCTTAACGCGTCGTCATTCAGGGCATAGGCAATGCGGATATAGCCCGCCAGCCCGAAAGCACTGCCCGGCACCACGGCCACATTCGCCTCCTCAAGCAGAGCCAGCGCAACGTCTTCATCGCTGTGCAGGGCTCGCCCGCCCGGTGAATACTTGCCCAACAGCGCAGCGCAATCCGCAAACGCGTAAAACGCCCCTTGCGGCACAGCACAGTACAGCCCCGGCGTGTCATTTATCATGGCCACCATCAGGTCACGGCGACGCTGAAATACCTGGCGGCTCTCGTCGAGAAAGTTCTTTGGCCCGCGCAGTGCGGCCACTGCCGCATATTGAGAAATCGAGCAGGCGCCGGAAGTCTGCTGGCCTTGCAGTTTTTCCATAGCGTCCAGCAACCAGCGCGGCCCGGTGGCGAAGCCAATGCGCCAACCCGTCATGGCGTAAGCCTTGGAGACTCCGTTCATGGTCAGGGTGCGCTCAGCCAGACGCGGCTCCACCTGGGCCAGGGTGTGAAAGGGTCGGCCGTCAAATATCAGGTGCTCATAGATGTCGTCAGAGAGGATCAACACGCTCGGATGCTCCAGCAGCACCTCAGCCAGTGCGTGCAGTTCTTCTCGGCTGTACACGGCACCGGTGGGGTTGGACGGCGAGTTGAGAATCAGCCAGCGGCTGTGCGGCCCAATGGCTGCGCGCAACGACGCTGCGGTCAGCTTGAAGCCGCAGTCGGCGCCGCAGGTGACCATGCGCGAGCGGCCGCCGCACAGTTGCACCATCTCCGGGTAGCTGACCCAGTACGGGGCCGGAATAATGACCTCATCGCCATCATTGAGGGTGGCGGCCAGTGCATTGAAAATCACTTGCTTACCACCGCTGCTGACTTGTGTGTCTTGCCAACTGACAGACAGACCATTCTCGACCCGGTACTTGTCCGCAATGGCCTCGCGCAGGGCACGCAAACCGGCCACTGGGGTATAGCGCGTGTGGCCTGCCTCGATGGCCGCAATGGCCGCCTGGCGGATGTGCTGCGGAGTATCGAAGTCAGGCTCGCCTGCACACAAGGAAAGAACACAGTGACCTTGATCGCGGCGCTGGGCGACCCTGTCCATGACGCGGTAAGTCGCTGATGGCTGAGCCGCCGCCAGGCGGTGATTGAGACGCTGATCGCCGCCACTCATTGAATCACCTCTGGGCGTTTGAGCCCCAACAGTTCGACAGTGGTACGGCCTTCGCGCAGGGCCGCCATCATCCGTGCCTCTTTGTCGAAACGCGCCTGCCCCTCAGCCAAAGTGCGCGGCACCTCAACCTGAGGAATGATCACGATGCCGTCGGCATCGGCGACGACCAGATCACCGGCCGCCACCTGCGCCCCGTTGAAGAACATGGGCTGGCCTACCGACAGGGCCGTAGCCTTGACGGTGCCCTTGACCGACACCCCGCGCGAAAACACCGCGAAACCGAGCTGCTCGATGGCCTGAATATCACGCACCCCGCCATCAATCACCAGGCCCACCACGCCAGCAGCCTGAGCCGCGACGGTGAGCACTTCGCCCCAATACCCGGCGATGTAATTGCCGGCACTGACCACCAGCACGCTGCCTCGGGGGGCCTGCTCCAACGCCAGATGCAACGCCAGGTTGTCGCCCGGCGCACACGCCAACGGGAAAGCCGGCGCTGCAATCAAGGCACCCCGCCAGACGGGGCGGATTGCCGGGTCTACCGCCGTTGGCAGACCGCACGCTTCGTACAGCGTCGAACTGCCGAGCGCTTTGGCGCGCGGGGCGACTGTTTCAATGTCATAAGGGCTCATTGCGATTTCCTTTGCAGGCCGTGATAACCGAGCAACGCCCGGGCTTCTTTAAGCGTTTTACCGCTGGTGAGGTGTTCGCGAATCTGCGCTTCCACCTGCTCAATCCGTCGGGCCCGTTGCGCCACCTCTCGGGCTCGCTCACGCGGCACCACCACCACGCCATTGGCATCGGCGACCACGATGTCGCGGGGGCAAGCACGGGCGCTGCCGATACTGACCGGCTGGTTAACCGCCACCACTTCGACCCGGTCCTTGCCGGTGCGCATGAAGCGTCCCCGGGTAAACAGCGGGTAGCCTTCGCCAAGCGCTTTGCTCACGTCACGGCAAACACCATCAATCACGCTGCCCGCAATACCTTGTGCCAAGGCGAACTGGGTCATGATGTCGCCCCACACGGTGCAGTCCGTGCGCCCGTCATTGGCGATCAGCACAACATCGCCGGGCGCCACCTCATCGAGAAAATCGCCCACGGTGCCGGGCGGGCTGCTGGCGCTGACGTATTGCACAGTGAATGCCGGACCGATGATGACTTGGGTGTAATTGGCCAGCGGCATGATATTGAGGCACTGCCCCGGCAAGCCCAGTGTGTCCAGCGCATCGGAAACGGCCGGGGTGTCCAGCCCCTCGAAAAGCGCGACGAGTGCTTTGTCTTCAATATTCATCAGGCGTACTCAGAGTTGATGGCTTCGAATTGGCTGTCGTGCATCACACGTTCGACCGAGCATCCGGCCCTGATGGCATCGACCATCGCCGCCTGACGTCGGTCAATGCGCTCAGCCAGCTCAAGCACCTTGTCGATGACCTCGGCGGCCACGAACACAGTGCCGCACTCGTCAGCCATCACATAGTCACCTTCCTTTACCGTCACTCCGGCCATGCTCACGGCGCAACCGGCATCCACCTGCACCAGACGATTGCGCGCGCTGATCATGGTCACCCCACGGCCGTACAGCGGATAGCCAATGGCCTCGCTGCCCTTAATGTCGCGGCTGCACCCGTCAAGCACTGAACCGCGGATACCCTTCATGCGCGCAGCATTGGCCAGAATATCGCCCCAACAAGAGACACCTTCTGCGCCACCGGCAATGACCAACACTCGGTCATCGGTATCGATACGCGCCACTACCGGGGAAATAAGATGCGCAGTCGGCGCTGCGTCCTGTTTGGCGCCCAATTGCACGGTGCTGGCACGGCCAGTGATCTTCGGGCAGTTCCACAGCGGCAGCAGACCGAAGGTTGCGCCGCGCATGCCGAGGAAGTCCAAAGCGTCGGACACCGTATTGGTGTCCAGAGCGGACAAGCGCTCCAGGAGGTGGGAGGTGTTCATGAATGGCTGACCTGGTGGTGTGGAGGCCCGAGTATCGACAGACCCATTCCATAGGTATATTCCTATTCAACTAAGTCTTTCATACGCCCAACCTATGGAAAAAACATGATCAATTTCCGCCTGATCCGGCACCTCTGGCTCTTCCTTGCCGTCGCTGAGGAGCAGAATTTCAGTCGCGCAGCCAAACGCCTGGGGATGTCCCAGCCGCCGCTGACCGAACAGATTCAGATCCTTGAGCATGCGTTGAAAACCAAATTGTTCGAGCGCTCGCGTCAGGGCGCACGATTGACTCCGGCAGGCGCTGCCATCCTGCCTGCGGTGCGCAAATTCGCCGAGCAACTTGGGCAGCTAGAACTGGCGGTACACGAAGCCGTTTCCGGTCAGGCCGGGGTGCTGACCATTGGCGCCATCACTCAAGCCATGATTGATGTACTGCCACCGCTGATAGACCGATTCAAGGCTGAGCACCCGCAGATCACGGTGACTGTGCGTGAAATCGACAGTGCTGAAGCCATCACGGCGCTGGAGACCGGCGATATCGACCTGGCCTTTGCCCGTCTTGAAGGCAACCTCGGCAAAAATATACGCAGCCTGTCGCTGACCGAGGACCGCCTGGCGGTTGCCATTCCACGCGACCACCCGCTTGCCGCTCGCACACGGCTGACCCTGGCCAATCTGGTGGACGAGCCGATGGTGATGTCTTCACGCCAGGTCAGCCCAAATTACTTCGACTACCTGATCGGCGTGTGCAATGCCCATGGCCTGTCCCCAAGGGTGTTGCACGAAGTCCGCTCGGTCACCTCACAGATCGCCTTCGTCAGTTGCGGCCAAGGGGTAGCGCTGGTGCCTGCCTCGATGAAAAAGCTGGCCCCGGACAACGTGATACTGAAGCCGTTGACGCCCCGGCTCAGTGTGGTGACCGCCGCGGTCGTGTGGAATGGCGCTCGCGCCAATCCGTTGGTAGACGCGCTGCTGGCGTTGTTGCCGGCTGACGCGAAATAGCAGGCGTTCTCTTCCATAGGTTCAGCCTATGGATGGATTACTGGATCAGGAATTTACAGAACGGTCAGCGTGTTTCAGAGTCCGCCCCCCCGACAATTTCCCGCCTCAGGAGCCAGACCGGTGTCCACTCAACAAGCGTTCTCCCGAGCCCTCGTGCCGCTGAAGGTCGACGGTATCAGCCTCAACGTTGCGGCTCTGTATCGCAGTGGCGAAAAAGCGCCTGTCGTGTTCCTCCACGGCTTCGGCTCGACCAAGGAAGACTATGCCGACGTTGTCCGGTATGCCGCATTCAACGGGCATGGGTTCCTCGCCTACGACGCCCCGGGCTGTGGCGAAACCGACTGCTCAGACCTGACACGTATCGACATTCCTTTACTGGTAAAGACGGCCCTGGCGATGCTGGAGCACTTCGGCATTCAGCGCTTCCATCTGGTCGGTCATTCCATGGGCGGCCTGACAGCGCTGCTGCTGGCCCATCAGCATCCAGAGCGAGTGCTCAGTTTCGTCAATATCGAAGGCAATATAGATCCACACGACTGCTTTCTGAGTCGGCAGATTCACGAGTATGCCGAGGATGACGCTGAGCGTTTTTTTGATGACTTTATCGAACGCACCCGACACGCGCCGGCCTACGCCAGCGCGCTGTATGCCGCCAGCCTGCGGCACAAGGTGCGTGCCGGCGCAGTGCGGGGGATTTTCGAATCAATGGTGAGGCTGTCGGATCACGGCGGGTTAATGAGCAGGTTTCTCGCGCTGCCCTGCCCGCGCATGTTCATGTACGGCGAGCAGAACAGCTCGCTGCCCTACTTGGCCTCTATCCAGAGTCAAGGCGTACATCTGGCGCAGATCAGCCACTGCGGGCATTTCCCCATGTATTCCAACCCGAGCGCGATGTGGGAAGGTATTGCCTACCTGCAACGCTTGAGCAGCGAAGCCTGAGCCACCCCGCACGCACACGTTTCCCGTCATAGAGCGATGGGGAGCCTGCACATTACGAGCAGCCCGCAAGCTGGGGCTCGCCCAGCCTTCATTGTTGATTTCAAAGCAAATAAATTTGACTAAGACAGGGCTTAATCCACAGATGTAAACACCGCACACTCCGATCCATTGTCTAAAACACTGGATCACACCATGAAACTCTTTTCAAAAATGGCCTTGGCGACCTTATTGCCGCTGGCCATACAGGCCGCTAACGCAGCCGACTGGTACCCCTCCGAATACGGTGCCAACGATCAAATCGGTGCAGCAAATCTGTTGACGCCGGAGGTGGTCAAGCAAGCGGTCGGGCTGGTCAAGACGGGCAAGACGTATCCCCTGGCAGTGCCCGTGGACAAAAACCTTCCGGCATACCGCCATCGCAGCTTCCACTTGTACAACGTGCAGGTCGGACAACAGGCCGGCAAGTCGCTGGGGCCGAACAAGTTCACCTTCAACGATGAACTGGTTAATGCGTGGACCGGTGTGGGCACCCAACTGAACGGTATCGGCCATATCGGCATCGACAATGTGTACTACAACGGCAACAAGGCCGCCGATTTCGTGACGATCGATGGCGTCACCAAACTGGGTGTCGAGAAGGTGCCGCCCATGGTGACTCGCGGCGTGGTGCTGGACATGACCGCCTACTACAACAAGACTTTTGTGCCCGGTGGCACTGAGTTCAGCGTGGCCGATATCCAGGCCGTCTTGAAAAAGCAGGGCCTGACCCTGCGCAAGGGCGATGTGGTGCTGTTCAACACCGGCTGGCTGGAGTTGATCGGCAAGGACAACAGGCAATTCCTCGAAGTGGAGCCCGGTATCGGCATGCAAGCCGCACAGTGGCTGGCTGACCAAGGCATCGTTGCTTTCGGCGGCGATACCTGGGCCTCTGAGGTCTATCCAAGCCCACAGGGTGATGACGAGTTTCCGGTCAACCAGTACATGCTCGCCAAGCGCGGCATCTACAACCTGGAACTGATCGACAGCCGTGCACTGGTGCGCGACAAGGTCTGGGAGTTCCTGTTCGTGCTCGGCCAACCGCTGTACGTTGGCTCCACTCAGGTCAACATCAACCCAGTTGCCATTTACTGATTTCTTTGCCGCTGCCCCTGTGCACTGCGTTTATCGTCGCAGCGCACGGGGTCAACCACTCTGCCTGCCAGGATAAACCGGTTAAAACGCGGGGCAACTCCATCGCGTCCAGGCTGGAGCCGTAGTTTATCCTCCTGAACGTTGAGTTCAGGGCTAGATATTCAGCAAAAGTCTGGTTGGGTACCGGCAACAATCCGCTCTCGAAGCCATCCCAATAATGGACTGGATTCGTCCAGATGCCCTTGGCTTACGATGGAATCAGGCACAACGAAAAAAAGACGCCGAAGCGTCTTTTTTTGATGATCTACAGACTTGCGTGCAACTCTGTAGATCTTTATTTGGAGCGGGAAACGAGACTCGAACTCGCGACCCCGACCTTGGCAAGGTCGTGCTCTACCAACTGAGCTATTCCCGCGTCTTGGTGGTGCGCATTCTATAGAACTGAAAGTTTGCGTCAACCCTTTGATTCAAAAAGTTTTATTTATTTCGTCGAGGTCGTCTTCAAGTGAGGCCATGCCGCACGCAAATACTGAAGCATCGACCACAAGGTCAGCCCCGCTGCCACGAGTAGCAATGCATACCCCACCAACACCCAAAAGCTGAAGTCAGAAGGATTGGCCAGCAAAATCACCAGCGCCAGCATTTGCGCGGCGGTTTTCCATTTACCCATGTTCGACACTGCGACCTGGGCACGAGCACCCAGCTCAGCCATCCATTCGCGCAAGGCTGAAATGACAATCTCCCGGCCTATGATCACTGCGGCTGGCAGGGTAAGCCATACGTTGTGATGCTCTTGCACCAGCAAAACCAACGCAACAGCCACCATCAGTTTGTCGGCGACCGGGTCCAGAAAGGCACCGAACGGTGTGCTTTGCTCAAGCCGACGCGCAAGGTAACCATCAAGCCAGTCGGTCGCCGCCGCAAAGGCAAAGACTGAACTGGAGGCCACATAACTCCAGCTGTAAGGGAGATAGAACAGCAATATGAAAAAAGGAATCAGTAGAACGCGTAGTACGGTGATCAAATTAGGGATATTCATCGGCACAACTGGCTACGAGGTGAGAGGGGCATTCTACTCGCTGTGCAGATTTGCATAAATCAACTCTGCGAGCTTTTTACTGATCCCCGGTGCTTTGGCGATCTCTTCGATGCTTGCACGAGTCAGCTCTTGTAATCCACCAAAATGTTTCAAAAGATCACGCCGACGAGTGGGGCCTACGCCCGCAATGCCTTCCAGGGTTGAAGTACGTCGAGTTTTACCCCGTCGCGCCCGGTGCCCGGTAATAGCAAAACGGTGCGCCTCATCGCGAATCTGCTGAATCAGGTGCAAAGCCGGGGAATCGCCTTTCAATGTGAATTCGTGGGCTGCGTCATTCAAGTAAAGGGTTTCAAAACCCGCCTTGCGGGTCGCGCCCTTGGCCACGCCCAACAAAATGAGATCTGGAACAGCCAATTCATTGAGCACATCACGCGCCATCGAGAGCTGACCTTTGCCACCGTCTACCAGCAGGATGTCAGGCAGCTTGCCCTCCCCCTCTTTGAGCCGGCTAAAACGCCGCATCAAAGCCTGGTGCATGGCCGCGTAATCATCGCCCGGGGTCACGCCTTCGATATTAAACCGCCTGTAATCGGACTTGATCGGGCCTTCCGGGCCAAATACGACACAAGACGCGACCGTGGCTTCACCACTGGAATGACTGATGTCATAACACTCAAGACGCTGCGGGATCTCGTCGAGCTTCAGTACCTGAGCCAATGCCTCGAAGCGCGCAGCGACATGCAAGCGATTGGCCAGGCGCGCAGCCAGGGCCTGCTCCGCATTGGTGACGGCCAACTGCTGCCAGCGCGCTCGAGTGCCCCGTACACGGTAACTGATGGCCATTTCTCGCCCGCGCAAGGCTTCAAGCGCATCGATAATGGCGCCGAAGCTTTCATGCTCCACGTTGACGATCAATTCACTCGGCAGATCGCGCTCGGGGCTGCTGATGTAGTACTGCCCCAGGAAGGCGGCCATGACTTCGCCCACCTCCTCCTCGATCCCGACCTGCGGGAAGAAATTCTTGCTGCCCAGAACCCGTCCGCCCCGCACATTGATCAAATGCACACATGCGCCGCCCGGGTTCACAAAGGCCGCGATAACGTCGACATCGCCGGTTCCACCCTCCATGCTTTGCTGATCCTGAACCCGACGCAGCAAGGAAATCTGATCACGTATTTCAGCGGCACGTTCAAAATCAAGGGTGCTGGCTGCTTGCTCCATTGCGCTGTTCAATTCGTCGGTCAGAGCACTGCTGCGCCCCTCCAGAAACATTACCGAGTGACGCACGTCCTCGGCATAGACCTGAGGGTCAACCAGCCCGACGCAAGGTGCTTTGCAACGCTTGATCTGGTATTGCAAACAGGGACGCGTACGGTTCTTGAAGTAACTGTCCTCGCACTGACGCACCATAAAGGTCTTTTGCAAGATACTCAGGCTTTCGCGAATGGCTCCCGCACTTGGATACGGTCCGAAATACCTGCCTTTGGATTTTTTGGCGCCACGGTGAATGCTTAAGCGCGGGTATTCACCGTCCGAAAGGAACACATAGGGATAGGATTTATCGTCGCGCAGAAGAATATTGTAGGGCGGGCGCCACTCTTTGATCAGCGTCTGTTCAAGCAGCAGCG
This sequence comes from Pseudomonas sp. TMW22091, assembly GCF_022496705.1. NCBI lineage: Bacteria > Pseudomonadati > Pseudomonadota > Gammaproteobacteria > Pseudomonadales > Pseudomonadaceae > Pseudomonas > Pseudomonas sp. TMW22091. Next base: position 45,363 of record NZ_SCFI01000013.1, on the reverse strand, counting down.
CTTCAGTTTCATTGGCCGTGATGGTGGTTTCGATGTACGCGATTCGCCCCACCAGCGCCGCCGTTTTCGGGGCCAGGCCGGTTTTACGAAAGTAGCTGGCCAAACGCTTTTTGAGGTTCTTGGCCTTGCCGACGTAAAGCAGGCGCGCATCGCTATCAAACATGCGATACACACCGGGGCGCCCGCTACAGGTCGAAAGAAAAGCACTTGCATCGAACACGTCAGTCATTTTCAACCAGCGTCTACCATGCCGTGACGCACAGCCAGTAATGCCAGCTCAACATCACTCTTGACCGAAAGTTTCTCAAAGATGCGATAGCGGTAGGTATTGACCGTTTTGGGTGACAAGCACAGCTTGTCAGAAATCACCTGAACCTTCTGACAGCCCACAATAATCAGTGCAATCTGGATTTCTCGCTCCGACAGTGCATCAAAAGGTGAGTCACTGGCAGGCTGGAATGACTTGAGAGCCAATTGCTGTGCGACTTGCGGGCTGATATAGCGCTGCCCGGAAAAAACAAGACGAATGGCCTGAACCATCTCAGCCAGACCCGCGCCTTTGGTCATGTAACCGGCAGCGCCCGCCTGCAATAAGCGTGTCGGGAAAGGGTCTTCTTCGCACACAGTCACGGCGACCACCTTGATGTCAGGATGGCTGCGCATCATTTTGCGGGTAGCTTCCAGCCCACCAATGCCGGGCATTTTGACATCCATCAAGACCACATCAGGTTTCAGCTCGCGGGCCTTGATAAGGGACTCCTCACCGGACTCAGCCTGCCCAACCACTTGCAGGCCATCTATATCAGCCAGCATTCGTGTGATGCCTGTACGCACAAGATCGTGGTCATCGACCACTAGAACCCGAATCAAGCCGGCACCTCACCAATTGGACTAAGTAGATTGACGACACCTTAGCAAAAAACACGCGCTTCAACCTACCCATGATCAATCGACGATCCATAGCAAAACGTTAAAAATGCAGGCGGGGCCTGAACAAGGCTCAAGTATCGTTCGGATCCTGACGCCCTTTAGCCTGTATAGGCAGGTACAACTCCGCCAGGGAGACCGTAAGCCGACGAATGGCATCCTGGTCTTCTTTATGCAAGATGCGGTAACTAACCAATACTTTTTCTTCAACCTGACTAAGATTATCGAGCAGCGTGGGTGTTGGAGTGCCAGTCAAGATATAAAGCACATCCGCTCCTCGCTCTGCTACACGGGACAAATAATCCGCTTTAGGCGCTCGCTCACCACTTTCATATTTGCCTTGAGCATTAGGTTCCACCCCACCAATTTCACCAAAAGCTTTTTGCGACAAGCCAAGCCTTTCTCTTTCTTGCCGTAGCCTTGAACCGATTCCACTCATTTGGATGTAAGATCCCATTTTTAACACCCACAAGGATGGTATAATCAATGAATATTAAACAACTTTGAACGGTTTTGAACTATGACCGGAATCCGTACCGCTGCACAAGCCAAGGCTTGGCTGGATCACCAGGGGAAATCCGTGCAAGAGTTCGCTCGGGAAAATGGTGTTGACCCGGCGACTACTTATCAGGTGCTCGCCGGGCGCAAGAAAGGGAAAAGGGGCGAAGCCCATAAAGTGGCGGTACTTTTGGGCATGAAAGACGGCATCATTCCTTCACACATGCCTATTCTTGAAGAAAGTGAAGATGTGCTGGATTGAGTATGCGCCTAATCGGGCTTCATTCCAGAACTAGAACAGTTGGACGGCTGACAAGGCTTATGTCCCCACTGAGCCGAAAAAGCCTGAACGATTCACAGCAGGTTATTTTCTGATTGAACCTGTGGTCATGCCTCAGGTAAGCTTTGGCTCATTCATCGGAGACCTTACATGTTGCATCGCACCCTCACAGTCACTTGTCAGCCACCTTGCGAATCTCGCACGGTCGGTTCTGTGTGTGCGAACAACAAGCCATCCGTTGCACGATTTTATTTTGGGTATTGGTTTAGCCACTGGCGCGCCTGATACCCAAACGGCGCCCACTACTTAGGGGTCGCCTACCAGAGAATTCTCACCCCCGGTCGGCTCCCCGATCGGGGGTTTTGTTTTTTTAGCCCCTAAAAAATTACTTATTTAAGGAATCACACCATGAACTACGCCACTTATTACCGCTTCGACCTTTGCACTGCATGGCGATTTACCAACCGTCGTTCGGGACAGCCTGCCGCCTCCGAACGAAATCACATCGGTGGCACGCATGCACTCACAGCCAGTCAGGCTAATTGTCGAACACCCCAATAGGGCTGCGCGCGGGAAAACCCGCCGCTTGCCCAGGAATCACATCATGACCGCATCGATTACTGCTCTGCCTGCAAACAGCACCGCCTCTTCTGCAAGCTCCCAGCGCTTGCCCACCGCCGCGCAACTCAAGCACCAACTGCCGCTCAGCGATTCGCTTCGCCAACTGGTCAGTCGTCAGCGCCAGGCCATTCGTGCCATTTTGAACGGTGAAGACTCCCGTTTACTCGTCGTAGTCGGCCCCTGCTCCATCCACGACCCTGTTGCAGCCCTTGAATACGCCAGCCACCTCGCGACCCTTTCTCACGAACTGCGTGATGATATGTTGCTGGTAATGCGTGCCTACATCGAAAAACCGCGCACCACAGTGGGATGGAAAGGCCTGGCCTATGACCCGCACCTCGATGGCAGCGATGACATGGCCCACGGCCTAACGCTCTCTCGCGAGCTGATGCTGGAAATGCTGGGCATGGGCCTGCCAATCGCTACGGAGTTGTTGCAACCAATGGCCGCTGGTTACTTTGATGACCTGCTGGGCTGGGTCGCCATTGGTGCACGTACGACCGAATCGCAAATTCACCGCGAGATGGCCAGCGGCCTGGGTGTACCTGTCGGCTTCAAAAACGGCACTGATGGTGGCGTGGCCATCGCCTGCGATGCCATGCGCTCAGCCGCCCACTCTCATCGCCACTTCGGCGTCGACGCTGAAGGCCACCCGGCAATCATCCAGACGTCGGGCAATCCGGATACCCATCTGGTACTGCGCGGTGGCCACAGCGGGCCTAATTACGACTTCAGCAGCGTTGCCAAAGCACGCGCCGGACTTGAAAAAAATGCCATTCCGGCTCGCTTGATGGTGGATTGTAGCCACGCCAACAGCGGTAAAGACCCGTTGCGCCAGCCTGAGGTGTTTAACGACGTATTGGCACAGCGCCTGCAGGGCGATCGTTCATTGATCGGCATGATGCTCGAAAGCCATATCTTTGAGGGCTGCCAACCCTTGAGCAGCAACCTGCGCTACGGCGTCTCCGTCACCGATGGTTGCCTGGGCTGGGATGCCACCGAGCAGTTGTTACGACGCGCCGCCGCCCTGATGCAAGCACAGCGACAAGCCGCGCAGGTAGTCGCTTGATTACCAAAGGAACTTTTGCCGGGAAAAAACTGACTGAATCCGGTAGGCTCACCACTTTCTTGAAAGGAGTACTCCCTCATGGCTAAAGCCACTGCCCGTCACATCCTCGTTGCCAGCGAAGACAAGTGCAACGAACTGAAAGCCCAAATTGAAGGCGGCGCTGATTTCGCCGAAGTCGCAAAAGCCAACTCTTCTTGCCCATCCAGCCGTCAAGGCGGTGATCTGGGTTCGTTCGGTCCAGGCCAAATGGTTAAAGAATTCGACACGGTCGTCTTCAGCGCACCGATCAACGTGGTTCAAGGCCCGGTGAAAACCCAGTTCGGCTACCACTTGCTGGAAGTCACCAGCCGTCAGGACTAATCCCCCGGCTTGAGTGAGAACGGCCCACCTTTTGGTGGGCCGTTTCGTATCCGCAAACACAAACCTCGTGCTACGTTTCTCATTCACGCCCCCCACGTGTCACTTGAGGAATAATTCATGAGCCTTACAGGTAAAACTGCCCTGGTTACCGGTTCCACCAGTGGTATTGGTCTGGGTATTGCGCAAAGTCTGGCCAAAGCGGGTGCCAACCTGATACTTAACGGTTTTGGCGATGCGGGCAAAGTCATTGCCGACCTGGAACAGTTCGGTGGCAAGGTCGGTCATCACCCGGCGGACGTGAGCGACCCCGCACAAATAGCTGACATGATCGAATACGCCGAGCGTGAATTTGGCGGTGTCGACATCCTGGTCAACAATGCAGGCATTCAGCATGTCGCCAACGTTGAAGAGTTCCCGGTAGAACGCTGGGACGCCATCATCGCAATCAACCTCTCCTCCGTATTCCACAGCACTCGCCTCACCCTGCCCGGCATGCGCAAACGCGGCTGGGGGCGCATCGTCAATATCGCCTCGGTCCACGGTCAGGTGGGTTCGGTCGGCAAGGCAGCTTATGTCGCGGCCAAACATGGCGTGATTGGCTTGACCAAAGTGGTCGGCCTTGAGACCGCCACCAGCAATATCACCTGCAACGCCATCTGCCCTGGCTGGGTGCTGACTCCACTGGTACAAAAACAGATTGATCAGCGAATCAGTCAGGGGATTGACCCTTATCAGGCGCAGCATGATCTGCTCGCCGAGAAACAGCCCTCGCTGGAGTTTGTCACCCCACCTCAACTCGGTGAGTTGGTGCTCTTCCTGTGCAGCGATGCCGGCAGCCAAGTTCGCGGGGCGGCCTGGAATGTCGACGGTGGCTGGTTGGCGCAGTAAAGATCAGCGCACACCCCTCAGGCAAAAATGCACACCAACCCTGCACTTATCAGGGTTGTACAAGGCAATTTTGCACTGTTAGCATCGGCCATCGTTCGCCCGCGAACACCCCTTAAAAATAATAGAAAGCAGGGAGTTAGCGATGACTGCTCAGGCTTCATCCTCAGTGACACTCGATGGCGACATCGCGCCAGATACAGTTCTCGCGCAGGTGCGCAATCAAATAGGCCATCTGACCCTTAACCGCCCGAGCGGCCTCAACGCCCTCAATCTTGAGATGGTACGCCGCCTCCAACAGCAGCTCGATGCATGGGCCAAAGACCCGCATGTTGTGGCTGTGGTCTTGCGTGGTGCAGGCGAAAAAGCCTTCTGTGCCGGGGGTGATATTCGTTCGTTGTATGACAGCTACAAAAACAACGACACCCTGCACACTGCGTTTTTTGAGGAGGAATACGCCCTCGACCTGACCCTGCATCACTACGCCAAACCCGTGCTTGCCGTGATGGACGGCTATGTTCTGGGCGGCGGCATGGGGTTGGCACAAGGGGCTGATTTTCGACTGGTCACCGAACGCAGCCGGTTAGCGATGCCAGAGGTCGCCATCGGCTATTTCCCGGACGTGGGCGCCAGCCATTTCCTGAGCAGAGTACCCGGCCAAGTGGGCACTTATCTGGGCGTGAGTGGCGTGCAAATCGGCGCCAGCGATGCCCTGTATTGCGGGCTGGCAACCTGGTACACCGACAGCACCCGCCTGAGCGAACTTGATAAGCAGCTCGACTCACTGACCTGGCAACAGTCACCGCGCGAAGACCTCCAGGCACTGCTGGCATCAATGGCTGTAAACACCTTGCCCGACGCCCCCCTCGCCACGCTTCGCCCGTTGATTGACGACGTCTTTGCCCATGACAACATGGAGGCCATCGTTGCCCGGTTGCATGAAGTGGACAACAGCGAGCATCGGCAATGGGCCACCGATACCGCCAACCTGCTGCAAACCCGGTCGCCACTGGGCATGGCCGTTACGCTTGAGATGCTGCGCCGCAGCCGTGCCCTTAACCTCAACCTTGAGCAGTGCTTTGCGCTGGAGCTGCACCTGGACCGTCAGTGGTTTGACCGTGGTGACTTGATCGAAGGGGTGCGCGCGTTGATTATCGACAAGGACAAAAATCCGCGTTGGAATCCGCCCACACTCAATGAACTGGATCCAGCCCGGGTTGCCAGCTTCTTCACCGACTTCAAGCCGAGCGGAGTCTGAACCATGCAAGACATCGAACTGACTGAAGAACAAGTGATGATCCGCGACATGGCTCGCGACTTTGCACGTCGTGAAATTGCACCTCATGCCCAGACGTGGGAAAAGGCTGGCTGGATCGACGATGCGCTGGTCGCCAAGATGGGCGAACTCGGCCTGCTTGGCATGGTGGTACCTGAAGAATGGGGCGGTTCTTACCTCGACTACGTAGCTTATGCCTTGGCTGTCGAAGAGATCTCGGCCGGGGATGGTGCGACCGGGGCGCTGATGAGCGTTCATAACTCCGTGGGCTGCGGCCCGATCCTTAACTATGGCAGCCAGGCGCAAAAAGAAGAGTGGCTGGCCGGGCTGGCCAGCGGCACCACCATCGGCTGTTTTTGCCTGACCGAACCTCAAGCAGGCTCTGAAGCGCACAACCTGCGCACACGGGCAGAGTTGCAGGACGGGAAATGGGTAATCAACGGCGCCAAACAGTTTGTCACAAATGGCAAACGCGCCGGGCTGGCCATTGTGTTTGCCGTAACCGACCCGCAACTGGGCAAAAAAGGCATTTCGGCCTTTCTGGTGCCCACTGATACACCGGGATTTATTGTCGATCGCACCGAACACAAGTTGGGCATACGCGCCTCGGACACCTGCGCGGTGACCCTGAGCAATTGCACCGTACCGCAAACGAATTTGCTGGGTGAACGGGGCAAAGGGCTGACGATCGCCCTGTCCAACCTCGAAGGTGGGCGTATTGGTATTGCTGCACAAGCGCTGGGTATTGCCCGTGCCGCCTTTGAAGCAGCGCTGGCCTATGCGCGTGATCGGGTACAGTTTGACAAAGCCATTATTGAGCATCAAAGCGTGGCTAACATGCTGGCTGACATGCAAACCCGCCTTAACGCGTCGCGCCTGCTGATTCTGCACGCCGCCCGCCTGCGTGGTGCGGGCAAACCGTGTTTATCAGAAGCCTCGCAAGCCAAGTTGTTCGCGTCGGAAATGGCTGAGTTTGTGTGTTCCAAAGCCATTCAGATTCACGGTGGCTATGGCTACCTTGAGGATTACCCGGTGGAGCGTTATTACCGGGACGCGCGAATCACCCAGATCTATGAAGGGTCGAGTGAAATTCAACGGATGGTGATTGCGCGAGAGCTGAAGAATTATCTGATTTAGCGGTGCCGGTAATACCCTCACCCTAACCCTCTCCCAGAGGGAGAGGGGACTAAAGGCAAAAGCCGTTATGCGCAACGCCACCTATCAGCACCCTCTCCCTCTGGGAGAGGGGACTAAAAGCAAAAGCAAGCTCCCTCTCCCTCTGGGAGAGGGTTGGGGTGAGGGGCTTTTGCTCCAGCCTTAAAACCCGACACTCGCCTGCACGAAGAAGGTACGCGGCTCCCCCAAATAGAGACCGGAGTTGTTGTCACTGGAACGGGTGTAGTACTCCTGATTGAACAGGTTCTTGATCCCCGCACCCACCTTCAAGTTCGACGCCTCAGGCCCGAAGTCATACCCCACACGCGTACTCCAGGTCGCATACCCCGGAATATCACCGTACTGGCCGTCCGGTGTCGGATCAGTGATATACACACCACCGGTTCCCGGCGCGCGCTGCTGCGATTGGGCAAACATATCCAGGTTATAGGTCCAGCGATTCACGGCATATCGCGCGCCAAGGTTAAGCACTTGACGCGAATACAGCGGCAAGTCTCGCCCTTTGAAGTTGGCAATATCACCCTCTGACGTCGCCTTGGTATAGGTAAACGCAGCGTTCACTGACAAACCGTCAAGACGCGCATTCAGGCTCGATAAATCGTAGTGAACCGAAGTCTCAATCCCCTGATGCTTGGTCGCCCCCAAATTGGTCCAGCCCACATCATTGCTGACGTATTGCAGCTCATCGGCAAAGTCGATGTAGAACAGCGTCACTTCACCGCCCCACACACCGTTGTCATAACGCGTGCCTAGCTCATAGGTCTTGGCTTTTTCAGGCCTCAGTCCCGCGGCCGTCTGGTCGCCAATGCCGCCCTGCCCCAGTTGAAAGTACTGCAAGCTGCCAAATGAAGTTTCATAGTTGGCAAACAGCTTCCACTCGTCCGAGAGGTGATACATCACGCTCAAGGCCGGCAGCGCCTCATTGCTGTCGATGCTGCGTTTTTTCTCGGTAACCGGCACACCGCTATTGCCCAGCACCGGTCGATCGTGCCAATTGGTGCTAATGCGCTCAAAGCGAATGCCCGGCGTCACGGTCCAGTTACCCACATCAATCTTGTCATCGATATAGAACGCGTTGGCTTCAGTGCCGCCGGTGCGATCCTGGTACACGTGACCGTCAGCACCCGGCATAGGCACCGGCACGTTGTTGACCAGTTGCAGCTGACTGGCCTCTTCGTGCATTCCCTCCTTGAGGTAGCGATAACCCAAACCGACTTCCTGGGTCACCGGCCCCAGAGTAAACACATGGGACACCCGCGGTTCCACACCAAAGGTGTAATAAGAACGCGGATAAATGCCCAGCGTTTGCAGGTTGCGTGAAGCGATATTGCTGCCCCGGAAACTGTCGGTGTAATAGGTCAACACTTCAAACTGGGTCTGGTCGTCAATCTGACGCAGGTACTTGAAGGACACATCCTTGCGCCGCCCGGTGAAGTTGTCCCAGTCACGCACAGACTGATACGGATTGGCATCGAACTGTTTCTGCGTCAAACCGCCAGGCATGTCGGCGGTGGCATCGTAATAATGAAAATTGAGGCTGAAATCATCCTCATCGGTCGGCGCCCAATGGGTCTTGAGCAACACATCATTGATGTCGTTGTTATTGTTGCTGGTGCGATAACCATTGCCCTTGACCCCGGAATACAACAGCGCAGCACCGATACCGTTGTCCGCCGTGCCGCCAACAAAGGCCGACTCCATGTGCTTCCAGCCGCCGTGCTCGGAGGTTTCCAGCGTGGTGCCGACCTCCCCCTGGAAGGTTTCGGGAATCGCTCGCGTCACAAAGTTGATGACACCCCCAACGTTTTGCGGCCCATAGCGTACCGAACCCGCGCCGCGTACCACGTCGATGCTGTCCAGATTCCCGGCCGAGATGGGCGCCATCGACAACTGCGGCTGGCCATAGGGGGCGAACGCTGCCGGAATGCCGTCAATCAATACGGTCGAACGTGGCGACAGGCGCGAGGTCAAGCCACGCACACCCACGTTCAGGGAAATATCGCTGCCGCCGGTGCCATTGGACTCTTGCACCTGAACCCCGGGAATACGCTTGAGCACGTCACTGACGTTCATCGCGCCTTGCTCCACCATCGCTTCGCGACGCACCACAGTGCGCGCACCGGGATGGTTCTGCACAACCGCTTCATTGGCGTCGCCCAGCCAGTCGCCGACCACTTTGACATCCACCGGCCCTAGCTCCAGTGGCCCTGAAGCCGTTGAAGCGCTGACCACCGGCGCGGCAAGCAGCGTCACCGCGTCACCGTTCAATTCATAGCTCAGGCCACTGCCTTGCAGCAATTGGCGCAATGCCTGCTCGGGCGACAAGCTGCCATCAACGGCCGGCGCCTGTTTACCGGCCACCAACTGAGGGCTGAAAAACACTTGCAAGGAAGTCTGCTGGGCCAACTGGCTCAAGGCCGAACCCAAAGGCTGGGCCTGGATATGGAGGGTGCTCGGTGCCAGCTCGCCAGCCACCGCACCCGGCATCGCTGCACTCACTGCCAGCGCCAGTGCCAAAGGCATCCAGCACGTACGCGGTGCAGAAAAAAGCGTGCTCGAAGGCGGGTTAAGCACTGAAACCGGCCCACAAGAATTATTGTTTTTCACGTCGAGTCTTGCCCTATTGATCACACTTGAGTGCGACTGTTAATGCAAACCAGTTGCAGTTGATCAAGAAGACGAAGAACTCGAAAAAAACCTGAATTTATCGTGAAATTATTTCCTGACTGCCATCGGCACGGGTCTTTACCGACACCGGCAAAATACGCGGCAAGGCGTTGATCAGCGCATCGGTGTCATCGGTTTTGAACACACTCGACAGCCGCAGTTGCGCCAATGCAACCGTGCTGACATGCAGCGGCCGGTCACGGTAGCGCGACACTTCGGCAGCCACCTCGCCCAGGCTGGCGTCGTTGAATATCAACTGCCCCTTGCGCCAGGCCGTCAACGCTTGAGTGTTCACCGGTTGTGGCGCAGCCACGAGGCCCTGCTCATCGACCCGCGTGCCCAACCCGGCCGTCAGGTTGACCGCCTCTTCACGATTACGACCCTGTACCCGCACGTGGCCCGACTCGACCACCACCCGTGCTTGCTCGCCATCTCGACGCACATCGAAACGTGTCCCCGTGACCGTTACCTGCCCGAGCCCGGCTTGCACCACAAAGGGACGATCAGTGTCATGGGCGACACTGAACATCACCTCGCCCTCGAGTAAATCAACCCTGCGCTGATGGTCGGCAAAGTCAACGCGGATCCGGCTGCGGCTGTCCAGTTCAAGGGTTGAACCATCGGGCAAATTAACCGTACGGCGCTCACCCGCCAGGGTAGCGAATTGCTGGTGATAACCGACAGAGGCCTTCAACTGCGTCCAAACCCCAGCCCCTACCGCAACCGCCAGCACACTCGCCGCCATCGCCATGCCAAGCGCCGAGCGACGCTTGACCCTGGGTGCAGGTGCTTCGCATAACGCTTGCAGGCGGGCCTTGGGCAATAGCTCGACAGCACCGTACAACGTGGCGAGCCAACGGTATTCAGCTTCATGGCTGGGGTGGCCGCTGTACCAGGCGTCAAAATCGGCCTGCTCATCGGCACTCAGGCCCCGGCCTTGCACACGTGCAAACCAGGTTGCAGCCGCCTCGCGCACGTTCGCAGGGGCATGCGTGCAATCAGGCATCTCCATCAGGCAATCCTTAACTGATCTCATCACGGCGCGTCCACACGCTCGCGCAGATGCCGCAACGTGCGGATCATGTATTTCTCCACCATGTTTCTGGACAGCCCCAGGCGCTCGGCAATCTCGGCCTGGGTCAGCCCCTCTATTTTTTGCCAGACAAAAACCTTGCGGCAATTCAACGGTAACTCAAGCAAGGCCCTTTCGACCGATTCAGCCAACTGAAAAGCGCGCATATACACTTCCGGATCGGCTGATTGCGACGAACAAGGGGCCACGGCTGCCTGTTCTTTGGAATCACGCAGTTCTTCTCGACGAAAACCATCCACGGCGATATTGCGGGCCGTTTGATGCAGGTACGCACGCGGCTGTTCAACGGCATCCGAGCCGGATTCGAGCACGCGTACAAAGGTGTCATGGGCCAGATCCTGCGCCTGCTGGCGATTGCGCAGGCGCCGAGTCCAAGTGCCGACCAACTCATCGTAGTAGTCTAAAAAGCCCGTTCTGCGGGGTGCTTTATGAGTCATCGCACTGGACTGAGAAAGAGAGGTCGCGAATAGTAATCCGTCCTATTCGCACAAGCAAACCTTCCTACACTTCGACATTGGCCAGCAGTCGTCTCTGCACTTCGCGCCCCCGATCAAACCCATACGCGCGCGCCGTCAGCACCCCGACCACCCCCATCACGGCGCAAAACACCACGCACACCCACGGGCTCCACGGCATCAAGGCAATCAGCATCAGCGGTGTGGTACTTGCCCACAATGCGTAGGCGATGTTGTAGGTGAACGAAATTCCCGAGACGCGGATCGGTGCCGGGAACAAACCCACCATGACCGAAGGCACTACACCCACTATTCCGCAGGTCAGGCCGGCGAATGCGTACGCCAGCCCCGGCAAGCCCCACTGCCCGACCAGACTGGCGTACAGCAGGCCAATGCCCAATGGCAATAACAGGCTGTAGAGCACAATGCTGCGCCAGACGCCGATACGGTCAACGATCAACCCGGCCAGCACGCAGCCAATATTCAAAAACACAATACCGACGCTGCTTAGAGCAAAGGTATGGCTGGCGGTCATGCCAAAGCGTTGCTGCATCACCGTCGGGGTGATGACCACAAACACCACCACGGCACTGGTCAATACACAGGTCAGCAGCGCGGCCGGCAATAACGAGCGGCGGTGCTCGCGTAATACCGTGCGCAAAGGGAACTCGGCGCGACCCTCACGGCGCTCGCGCAACGCCAGAAATACCGGTGTCTCGCTGAGCCAGCGACGCAACCACACACCTATCACGCCAAACACGCCGCCCAGCAAGAATGGGTAACGCCAGGCGTAATCGAGGATTTCCGCCGGGGTGAACAGCTGTGCGAGCAACGTCGCGGTCAAGGCGCCTATCAGATAACCGAATGTCAGCCCGGCCTGCAAAAAGCCCAATGCATAGCCGCGGCGTCCGGCGGGCGCGTGCTCGGCGACAAACACCCACGCACTGGGCACCTCGCCCCCGACCGCAGCACCTTGCAGGATACGCAGCGCCAGCAGGATCAACGGGGCGAAATAACCAATGTCGGCGTAAGTGGGCATGATCCCGATCAGCAGACAGGGCAGCGCCATCATCAGGATGCTCAGGCTGAAGACCCGTTTGCGACCCAGATGGTCGGCAAAGTGCGCCATCAGAATCCCGCCCAAAGGACGTGCCAGATAACCCGTCACAAAAATCCCGAAGCTTTGCAGCAGACGCAACCACTCGGGCATATCGGGTGGGAAAAACAGTTGACTGAGGGTCAGGGCAAAAAACACGAAAATGATGAAATCGTAGATTTCCAGTGCCCCGCCCAGCGCTGCCAGACCAAGGGTCCGGTAATCGGAACGAGAAAAGCGCACGGCAGTGGCTTGAGTATCAGCAGGCATAAATAGGCTCAAATGGACGAGGCACGCCTATGTTGGCGCTTGAAGTCGAGGCACCGAGCATATCAAGCACAAGCCCTGAATCGCACCCTTTAATCCGTAGCATCTGCCGAAGGCTGCCTGCGGCGCCAACGGCAGATGCCACGAAGAGACAAAACACTAGCCCTGCCACCCGCCGCCCAGTGCGCCAAACACCTGCACCAGCGACAGCGACACCTGCGCCGTGCTCTCAACCAGCGCCGCCTGGTTGTTCAGCAAGGTGTTTTGCACGGTCAGCACGTTCAAGAAGTCCACCGTGCCTTGTGCATATTGTTGATGAACACTGTCCAGCGCATGCTGGCTGTGCATCACCGCCTGCTGCAAGCTGTCGCGGCGGCGCTGGTTGGCCTGATACGCCACCAGTGCATCATCCACCTCATGCCAGGCACTGAGCACGGTCTTTTGGTAGGTAATGCCCGCTTCTTGCTGACGGCCTTCTTGCAGCTGCAATGCGCCTTGCAAACGTCCGCCCTCGAATATCGGCACGCTCAAGCCGGGGCCAAAGGCAAAACTGCGCGATCCCCAACTGCCCAAATCCGACAATTGCAGGGCCTGAAAGCCGAGGTTGCCCGACAAGGTAATGCGCGGGTAAAAATCCGCCTCCGCCATGCCCACTGACGCCGTTGCCGCATGCAATTGCGCTTCGGCGCGGCGGATGTCCGGGCGCCGTTGCGCCAGCTCGCTGGGCAAGCCGATCGGCACATCGGCGCGATAGGCTGGCACATCGGCCAATACGTTCAATTGTTGCTGCAATGCCCGAGGCTCACGCGCCAATAACAGACTCAAGGCGTTGATCAATTGTGCAATGCGCTGCTGCAAGGGTGCCGTGCGGGCCTCGATCTCGGACACCTGTGCGGCGGCCTCCGACACTTCCAAATCAGTGGCCACGCCCTCTTTGACCTGCAAACGGGTCAATTCAAGACTGCGCCGGGCGATCTCCAGGTTTTGCTGCACCACTGCCAGCGCTTGCTGGGTGCCGCGCAACTGAATGTAATCCTGTGCGGTCTGCACGATGACCAGCAATTGCACGCCGTGACGGTCTTCTTGAGCCATTTGCACGGAAGCATCTGCAGCCTCCACCGAGCGTTTGACCCGCCCCCACAAGTCGGCCTCCCAACTGATCGCCAGACCGCCATGCCACAGGTTAAATGCCTGGTTACCGCTGTTGCCCGAGGGGTCAGTCAAGCCACGCTGACTGTTACGACTTCGGCTGTAGCCCGCATCGCCCTCTACCGAAGGCACTGTATCGGCCGCAATTTGACGGCGCAGCGCCCTGCTTTGCTCCAGCCGGCTGGCCGCCAGTTGAACGTCAAAACTGCTGTCCAGCGCCTCGCGCACCAAGGCCGACAGTTGCGTATCGGCAAAACGGTCCCACCAGCGCGGGTCGACCGCAGACTCAACCGAAGCACTATGCCCCGCTTCACTGGCCACCGACGCCCAGCGCTCGGGTAGGTGTGGCTTGGGTGAGGTAAAATCCGGACCCAGCACACACCCACTCAAATTCAGCGCACTGCAACAGGCCACAGCACAGGCCAAAAGAGATCGTTTCATCGTGTGCTGACCTGCTCGCCATTCGCCGATTCGGTATCGATGGAGGCATCCACCGACATGCCCAAGCGCAATTGACGGGCCAAAGGCTGGCCCTGATCCAGAGTGATTTTGACCGGAATACGCTGCACGACTTTGGTGAAGTTACCCGTCGCATTATCCGGCGCAATCGACGCAAACGTCACGCCGGTGGCAGGTGCAATGCTGTCGACCGTGCCTTGCAAGGTCTCGCCGGGAAAGGTGTCAACCTTGATCGAAACCCGTTGCCCGGCACGCATATGGGTCAATTGATGTTCCAGAAAGTTGGCCACAACAAAAGCCTTGGCCAGCGGCACCACCGCCAGCACCGGATCACCCGGTTTGACATAAGCACCCTGACGCACACTGCGCCGCCCCACCACGCCGTCAAAAGGTGCGACCAGTTGCGTGTACGACAAGTCCAGTTCTGCACGCGCCTGCAACGCCTGAGCGTGCTGCACTGACGCTTGAGCCGCGTTGGTCTGGGCCGCCAGCACCCTTGTTTGCTGACGCGCGGCCTCAAGCGCGGCCTTGTGCTGAACCAGCTCGGCGCGGGCAATCTGCGAACGGTTTTTCGCCTGCTGGGAGTTCTGCAAGGTACCAGCACCCTGCCCGGCCAAATGTTGATAACGGGTCAACTCGTGCTCGGCGAACTCGACCTGCGCCAAGTCGGCATCCACCGTGGCCTGGGCCTGAGCGATCACCGAACGCTGTCGCTCCAGCATCGCCTGAGCATTGGCCAAC
The DNA here is from genome assembly GCF_022496705.1 of Pseudomonas sp. TMW22091. Classification (NCBI taxonomy): domain Bacteria; kingdom Pseudomonadati; phylum Pseudomonadota; class Gammaproteobacteria; order Pseudomonadales; family Pseudomonadaceae; genus Pseudomonas; species Pseudomonas sp. TMW22091. The sequence continues at coordinate 30,344 of NZ_SCFI01000013.1, read as the reverse complement.
TGCGCCTGCGCTGTGGCCACGCTGGCCTCGGCCGCCTGCACATTGGTTTTAAAGTCCTGCGGATCGATGCGCGCCACGACTTGCCCGGCCTTGACCGGCTGGTTGTCTTGCACCAGCACCTCATCAATAAAACCCGCCACCTTTGGCGCAATCAAGGTGAAATCGGCGCTGACAAAGGCGTCATTGGTGCTTTGTACCGCACTGGTGGCGAACACCAGTCGCCACAAGGCGTAGACCACAACCACCGCCAGCACACCCGCACCCAGCTTAATGAAGGGCTTACGCCCGCTTGTCGTACTCATTTCACTGCTCCAACCACGGAGCCCGGCGGGTATATCCGCGTCGGGCCAAAAGGAATTAACACCACCAAAAAAAGCGCCAGGCCGGCCATGTACAGATAGAGGTCAGAAGACGCCAACACCATCGCCTGCTCGTGGATGCGCTGCGCAAGGTCAGGCGCTGTGGCCATCCACGGCGTGTTACCCACACGATCCACCAGCATCATTGAGTGAAAGTGCTCGCGATTGAGCGTCAGCACCTGCAAAACACTGCCAGCGGCAACCGACGAAAAACCTTTGACCGTATTGAACCAGGCCGAGGCAAATGGCCCGTCCGCAGGGTTCAAGCTGCCAGTGGCGAGCATCAACAGAGGAATCACCGCCATCGGCTGGGCGATGATCTGAATGGCTTGCAAGCCGTAGAAATTCTCCCGACTCCACACCGAAGTCACCTGCGAACCGATACCGCACGCCAGCGCCAGCAAGCCCAGGCCGATGGCCAGCACCCAACGACAATCGACCCAACGCAGGTTGCACAGTGCAACCACCAGCGGCAGCGCGAGCAACTGCGGCAATGCCACCAACAGCATCAGCGGCGCGGTTTCCTGCGGGCGATAGCCCTGAATCTGAGCCAGATAGGCGGACGGAATCTTGATCACCGCCATCAGCACAAACAACACGCCGCCCAAGGTCAGCAAGGCGTGCGTCAGGTTGCGGATTTTCAACAACTGGAGTTTGAAAAACGGCAGCGGGTGCGACCACTCATTGATGAAAAACAGCACCAGTAACCCCAGCCCGCCGACGATAAAAACGCGAATCATCGGCGACGCAAACCAGTTCTGCCATTGACCGAGTTCCAGCCCCAGCACCAGCAGGATCAAACCGGGCAAACCCAACAGCAACCCGCGCCAGTCGAATTGTTTGAAACGTTCCAGGCGCAGCGGGTCTTGCGGCAACCCCCACGCCACGCAGGCAATGGCTAAAAGACTAAACGGGATAATCTGCCAGAACGCCCACTGCCAACCGGCGTAGTCCACCCACCAGGCCGCCAGGGGCGTGCCGAAACTGGGGCCAAAGGTCGCGGTTAGCGCGTAACTGCCCAACCCGTACAAACGAATGCCGGGCGGCAGAAAACGTAACGCCACCGACATCAACATGGGCGGTAACGCACCGGCTGCAAAGCCTTGAAGGGTACGCAGCAGCATCAGCACGTTGACGTTCGGGGCCAAGGGACAAAGGATGCCCAGCAACAGAAAGGCTGCGATGGCGCATAAAGTGAAACGCCGAATTGAGAACGTCGCTGCGAACCAGGGTGAAAAGGCCATTGCGCTGATCGACGTAGCGGAATAGACCGCCAGCAGCCAGGTACCCTGATCCACACTGAGGCCCATTGCCCCTCGAATATCGGGCATTGCCACTTTGGTCACGTTCTCGTTGAACCCCGAGACCAGAACGGCCAGCAGCACCCCCACCAGCCCGGTAAAAATACGCAGGCCAAAGGCCGTACTGATGGGCGGCACGGGCACAGAAACCCCCGCCCCCTTAAACAGCCAATACATGGCCAACTCCGTCTTCACTCTTGATGACAGAAAGTGTAATCACACGGAATTGTTATAAAAATTGATAAATAGCTAACTGTGGATTGCGCTAAACGCAATCCGCTTTTGTCGCCGCTGCCGAAGGCTGCGATGGGCTGCGCAGCTGCCCCATTTAAAAAGCGAAGGGCATGCGACCCTTATCGCAGCCTTCGGCAGCGACTACGAAGAGATGCCGCAGGGTTTCAGAGCGGCGGTATCGCAGAAGGTTTTGAGGGTGCGGCGCAACCAGCGATGGGCAGGGTCGTTATCCAGTCGCGGATGCCAGGCTTGAATAATGTCCACCGCCTGCAACGCTATCGGCAACTCAAACGCGCGCAGCCTCAGGCCCATAGGCTCCAGGGTTTTGAGCAGCAATTGAGGCATCAACGGCAAAATCAGATCGGCATCGGCCAAGGCAAAAATCGCTGAGTAAAACGTCGGGGTGGTGAATGACACCCGACGCTCAAGCCCCAACTCAGCCAGCTTCGCATCAATCGGCCCACGGGCATGGCCCCGGCGTGACACGCTGATGTGGTCATAATCGATAAAGCGTTGCACCGTTATCGATTGATCGAAAATCGGGTGGCCTTCACGGGCCAGCCCCACAAAGGGACAGGTAAACAACCGCTGGACCTTGATGTCCGAACTGAAGGTGTTGTTGGCACTGATCGCCAGATCGATTCGCCCCTCGCTCAAGGCTTCGTCATCGGTAAAGCCTTCAGGCACCACGCGCAAGGTGGCTTTAGGCATTTCCCGCGCCATCTGGGAGCGCAATGCGCTGCCGTACACACCAAAAAACACGTCATTGGCGCGAATACTGAACGTGCGCTCCAGCTGGCCAAGATCACTGTGCTGACTTTGGGTAAACACGCCGTGAGCCAGTTCGACCACGCCGCGCACTTGCTCGCGCAACTCCAGTGCACGCGGTGTGGGCACCAGGCCGCGCCCGGAGCGCACCAGAATGGGATCATTCAAGGCCTCACGAATGCGCGTCAACGTGCGGCTCATGGCCGGTGCACTGAGGTTCATGCGTCGGGCAGCGCCCACCACTGACCCCTCTTCCAGCAGGACATTCAAGGCAACCAGTAGGTTCAAGTCAGGTATTTGCATGGCCCGAAGGGTAGCGTTTAACGCGATAAGAGGCCAGACGCGCGGCATGCACCATTATTGCGCATGATGTAAAACTGTATCGCTTCTGCTTAGGTAGCTAGCTAAGTTAAAGGTTGATACATTGTTTCCCGTCAGGTTGATGCCTGACGCTCTCTTTGGTTGAGATTTTTAGCCATTACCGGATCCCCATGAAGGTAATGGCTTTTTTTATTCTCCACGCTACGCCCCCTTCGCATTTTCTGGCTCTGCACCTGGTACATCACCTTGCACCCGACCATTGATCAAAATCGTTCAACTTTGTTTAACGGACGACGGTCAGGCCGGTAAAAAGTCCTACACTCGATATTAACTCTACGACATGTCGCAGGTTATCGGATGTAGTCATGACCAAATGTTCCGAACACACCCGCGACTCGACTGAATCATCTGACAGGCCAGTTACCAGCCCGCCATTGCTCATCGAGCCCTGCCACCCTGAAACCGATAACGGACCCTCAGCAGGGGCGATTCCCCTCTATCATCTGTTCAATCTGACTAGCCCCCACCTGCCCTCACAGCAACACGATAGCGAAGCTTTGCTCGTTAGCCCCACGCCGCAAAACGTTGTGCCAGCCAGCGACCTACCGACTGTTGCAAACGCCGTCGATTCAGCAAATCAGAATCTGATCGGCAAAAAGGTACTGCTCACAACCGTTCAACGCATCAGCACCCAGGTGTATCAACGCTTCCTTGCTCAGGCGGTAGGCGAAATGCTGCGTGGCACCGTCTACGAAGGGTTCACGCCGGAGCATCTGCCGACCCTGCTACAGGCCAGCCAGGACTTTTATGAGTCCGAGGCAGATTTACCCCTGCGTCTGGCACGATTACTTAACGCAGTGAATGAACTGCCAGATGAGTCCTTCTTTGAAGCTGGCCACCATTTAAAAGATGCTCTTCAACTGTGCGTGGCAATAACCCAATCGCTGGGGACACTTGCCAGCAGCGATTCTGTACTGGAAAAAGCCGTTTCAGGGCATCGGCATCTCAGGAATCTGCTGGAAACCCTGCTCGATAATTCGCTGCTCAAGACCTGGAGCACCCTTAGCGGAGGGCGCGACATTATTGAAAAATCGCTCCAGTTGCTCACTGAAACAGCGCCACTCATGACCCCGGATATATCGTTTGAACAGGTCATGAACTGGGCAAGCCAAAGCCCATTGCTCAAACATCTGCTCACCGAGCATTACCAAGGCATTGCCGGGATTTTTTATGAGCTGGGGATTCTGGCCAATCTGCTGCGTTTGCGTCAGGCCGCGCAGCCCGATGCCTCGACGCTAAGCCATGGCGCATGGCTACTCGAAACACTCGACAGTAAACAGTTAGGCCCGCTGATTACCGAGCATTTAAGCAGTTACCTGGCCCCTTTCTTTACTTCGCTGCACAACATGGCAAAAGCGTTCGCAAGCCCCAACCGTTTCCCCGCAGACACGTCAGGCCTTGCCCCCTTCAAATGGCTGAGCGATTCAAATGTTCTTGAAGTGTTGCCTGCCCCGCTCAAAGCCCTGGTGTACCGGTTTATAGAAGCTTTGGGCAACACCGACAGCTTGCGCTGCGCGGTGGGGGATGTACCCGCAAACGGAAAAATATCCGATCTGTGCCGCTGGTTGGCACGCGCACTGGAGCAGCCCAAATTCGAGTTAATCGCCAAGGCGGTAATGGACGTTGAGTTGTTTGACACGCTCAGCCGCTGGAGCAATCAAGCCGTGCTCTTGCACCAGCAGTGCGCCGCGTTTGCAGGTGTTGAAGGGGGGCCTGCTGCACTCAAGTGGTCGCTAACGCTGCTTGAACGTGTGGATCTGAGCCTGCTCGAACACATGCTGCCCGCTGTGCTGCATGAACGCTTGGCAAACTGGCTAATGCCCCTGCTGCATGGGTTGAAATTGGCGCCGCTGTTGGAGCAATACCCGCACAATGAATCGCAAATGGCGCAACTGATCTGGGGCGCACACTTAGTGGTCTCGGAGCAGGCGACACCGTTTCTAAACAGTTTTTTGCCCCAATCACTGGCCCAACAGTTGGTCAAACCGTTTGACTTCATTCGTCAGACCACAACGTTTCCCAGTGATGACTCCTATACCGCACAACTGCAATGGACCATAAACCTTCTGGCCAGCCCCGCAGGCCAAGCCACGCTGCAGCAGTTTGCCCCCGAGGGGTATGACTACGTCTTCACGCATCTACACAGCGTGAACACGATGATGCGCAACACCGATGAATTGCGCGCAATGCTGATGGACAACGCTCCCTGGCAAAGCAAAGCCCAGCAGTTATATGCCGTGCTCAGTCCGCCGCTGATTGAGGCCCTGAAAAGCCATCCCGAACTGCTGATCAACGCGGCCAGCTGGGCGTCAGGTGGCAACAAAACGGCCATTGGCCTGTCGCTGACGACATTGCGTTTTTACATGACGATGCCTTCGCAACTCAGTACCAGAGAGCGGCTTATATGGATTCTGAAAAACTCCGCGTATGAGGCCATAAACGAATACAGCACAGTGCTGGCCTGGCTGGTCACCCACGACAGTACGGCGTCGACTGTGTTGAGCCATGCCCAGCAAGCGCAGCGTATCTACAGCACCTGGTCGCAACCCGAAAAGCTGGAAGCTGAGCTCGACGAATTGGTCAAAATGCTCAATCGCGACATGCCGCTGCCGCACTACCTGCAGCCGTTGCTCAATACGCTACCCGCATTGCCAGCCCTGATACGGGCGCATCAACACTACACAACCTTGCCAGACGGCATGCCTGTAGAAGAGCAAACACTGCACATGGCAGCGTACCTGTCGCAAACCGACAGCGCCGCACTGGCACGCCTATATGACTCGATAGAAGCCTATGCAGTAGGAGGCATTAGCCATGCGCTGCATACGATCGCAGAAGGTGTGCAGGACCCTTTAAAATTCCCGACGGCCAGCGCGGCCCCCGTCGACCAACCGATAAAAAGAGTGCCCAGAGGGAAGATCGATGAGTGGAGCACACAGACAAAAATGGAATTGGTCGGCGGGACCGCGGGTCTGGCGATCTCAGTCCTAGCTGGGGCCTGGGCCTGGAAGCATTGGGGGAAATCAGGTACTCAAGCCTACTCGCCGGCGAATGGCATGCCGATGCAGAACCGAAGCCAAAGGCTCCTGGACTCAGACGCAGAAGAGGATGCCAGCCAACCATTCAACACCGTTTACAAAGGGACGACTGCTCGCCTTCCTTCCAAACATGACCCGGCTAAAGCTGCCTTGGCACTTTCGGTGCTCGGATTTGTTGTGTCGTCAGGGCTACTTATTAAAGGCGTGTACAACGCCGTGAACCCCTCAGCGATAGACATTACCACCCTGATTACCACACTCCAGGCGCTTGAAGAACAAACCCAAGACGATTTGGAAACAGGTCATCAGGAAAGACTGATGGTTGATATTGACCATTACGTCGAAGAACTTTCGGGCTGGCTTGATCAGCAAATTTATAAGGATCAGGGCGAGACGCAAGCGTCTGCCGTAAACCTGACCGATGATGTTGAAGAGCAAGGGGTTTTCGAAGATAGCTTAATGAGCGGGGACGAAACCGGATCGGTGCGGGTGCGCAGAAGTATTCGTAGAGTTTCCGTCTCCGATTTACAAAGCGTCATTGATGGATTAAAAATCGGCGTCACGCCTAAACCTGTATCCAGCAAGACGGAGGACTTCCAGTCACGCTCAGACGAAATACTCACTCTGATGCGCTGGGGTGTTAGAAGTCTCAATATTGAGCTAGAGATTAGCCAAGACAACAAGAGCGAAATTAATCACAAGGTACTTACAAGACGGCTCGCCCAGATCAAATCTAAACTGGTGGCACTTAGACAAAACCTTGCAACACTCAACATGGACATTCCCGGCCGGGACTTTCTGTCACGAGAAATCAAAGCCTATTCTTTACTGAATGAAATGCGAGCCTTCTACGCACACTCAAATGAATTGCGCCTATGGAACAACTTCGATCCCGACACTGTATATAGCTATGAATATACACTCCACCAGGAAAGTAATTTTGGTATAGCACATTTGATCGCTTTAGTGTCTGGCGCCGTGACTGAGCACATTAAGGAAGCCGGCGCGACGGGCTCATTCAATCTCGATGAACGTTACAATGACTCAGAAGTCACCCCTCTGATTAAAACGGGCATAAGCCTTTATATACCGGGTCAATGGACCAAAGAAAGAGCTTTAATTAAAGCGGGTATCGAGGCAAGTCAAGGGGGTAGCGAGGTCATACCGAAAATGACTGACGCCGTGAGAGTGGGCCTAACGGATAGCCAAGGACGCTTTAGATTTATTACCCTTCAAAGCCTTGACCAATACTTGATCGAGAAAAGAGACAACGTTCATCAGCTGCCCTATAACTCATCTTATACGTATCAGTGGCTTCCACAGTATTCAGCCGCCCTGATAGAAACGCTAATGTCTGAGCCTTTTTTAACGACCTATTTTTCAGGTGACACACTCATTGCACAGGGTGAAGATCGGCAGCAACACATTCGCACCATTCTTCCTTACACAATCGATGATGCTCTTTTTCATACCCACCTGATCATTCAGAACAGTTTTAAAGCTTTGGTATCACCGACCCGTGGCACGCCAATAGGCTTTACGGAAGAGTCAGTGCTTGCTCATGCCATACGCTACACCAAAGACCAGTTAGACTTAAATAACAACACCATCAACACGCCTGCAACCTCTGATACCATGATCAATATAACAAACAACTCCCTTGCTAACTTGCACAGCGTCTTGAGAGTTCTTTATCGACTTCCGAGCGAACACTTACGACTGCAAAAATCTCAAACTTCAACAGATTTAATTATGCTGGCCTTCGTTGAAACTTTGTGGACAGATCCGGAGCTCGCCTTACCGATCAAATACCACCCCCAACTGAAGAATCTCAAGCCCCAATCACCATTGATAGTGAGGCAGTTGAAAGACAACAACCCTGACACCCGATTCACGATGACGTTTGCGCAATTACTCTGCCGACAGAATGAAGATATGGCTCCACCCGCCACCGTTATCTGGCCTGGCGGGCTCTCGCAAAATGATCCACTTTTGCACACCTTAATCGACAAATGCACAGTCTATAGAGTGCTGATACCTAGCCTCCAGAGAGATGCAAAAGCTCGTGAATCACTGATCATTCCCAGTACCATGGCCTATCTCCAGGAAGGTCTAGACCGTGTTATCCGTGAAAAGGCTCCGGCCGGGGCTAAGCACTTACGCCAGCGACTCAACGAAACCTTAGAGGTTAAATTTCAGCCCGTGCCTCAGGGATTTTACAATCCCGACGCGAGCCAGAGACCGAAGGAAAAAGTCCTACGTTTCTCGATAGCAAAAATTATGGCTAAAGCACATAAAAGGAAGCTCAAACAGTTACCGGGTTACATGAGTTATACCTTTACGGCATCCTCCCGGTTCCCTATTGAGGTGATCAGAGAGTTGGAAACATTAGACTGGCAAGAGGAGGTACACCGAAAGATACGAGATGTGGATTCCGATATACGCTTTATGCGCCGATGGAAAGACGTGTTTAGGCCTCTTGTTACTGAAAAAATGACAAAGGCCGGTGTCGAAGGTGGCTCTACCCTAAATCTGGATGGCACCCCCATTCCCGGGGTCTATATACTGACAACCGCTCAGGGTGTCGAGTTGCACTCCGTATTCAATAAAACAGAGTTCAAAGCTCCAAACCTGCAACATTTCAATACGATATTACTCCCCGTAGAGGAATTCCACGGCGGTCATTTGCATCTTTCTCCCGAAGATGTAAGCCCCGAAGGCAAGAGACTCTACAACTGGCTGAATGAGCACCGACCGGATTCTGAAAGAACGAGAAATAGCATCCGCAACACCCTTACCTTGAAAGAACCGAGATATCCCAGCAGTGAGAATAGCTCAATGATTGCCTCGTCGATCTTGCACGACTATCTGGACGGCATGAAAAAAGATGCAGATGCTTACTTGAAATCCAATGCCGAGCTCTTTGTTCATAACCTGTTCCACTTTTTTAACAATATAATCGCGCCTTTTCTCGCCGTTTTGACAATCCCCATCAGCGGCCCACTGGCCTACCTGATTGCTTCAGGTCTTGTCATTTTGCCTTTTGCTGAACTGGCCGCAGCCGACACCGAGGAAGAGTTCAATGACCTGTTCTACAGCGCCGCTCTCAACGTAGCGTTTGATATTCTGCCCGGCCACACGTTGAAGTTGTTGTCGAAAATACCGGCCCACCAGATAGCCAAGTCAATTTCTAATAACGCAATCTCTGCATTCAATGCACTGAAGGGGCCGAAACAGATAAAGACAGCCAGCGCTAACATAGCGATGCCTATCAAAAAAATAGGGCCGCAAAATGCCATACGGGATGCTGTCAGAGCTAACATACTTGCCAAAGCACCCAATACTGCCTATTGGGACTACGTCAGTGATATTCTTCAAAACGGCAATATTCTGACTAAAGTGCACGCCGATGAGTTTGCCAACGGCTTGAAAATGGCAGCTAACTATAAGTACCAGAGGAACACAGGAAGCGTGGACCACTTATTCACGAATGTACGTACGCTCACAAGCTTCGATCAATTGTTGCACGTCAAGCAAGGTGAAGTTCTTGTATTCATGCGAGTTGATCCCAGTTCTCCTCTAAAACAACTTCACCCTGTCCATTCGATGCCTGCCCTCGGCAATGGCCGTTTTGCCGGCCTTAATAACATGGTGCTGGACCCCGCATTAGGCCCCGGCAAACGTATTCTCACTGCCGAGCAATTAGGCTCTTTCACCCCTAACGGCTTTACGAAGGCTGGCAGCGTCGTCGGCGAGCAGCCCCTGCAAATAAAAGTTGGGTACCCAAAAAACTCAACCCTCGCGTCTGTCCCGACGTTTGAAGAAGCAGCCAAAAAACTGGCAAAAAACAGTCAGGTCGGTAGCAACAGCGCGGATTATATAGCCGATATTTTCCAACAATCTGGCGAATTGGCAGCCGAGCAAATTCAAGCTTTCAAGGAGTTTTCTAACATTCTACTGAAGCACGGTGATAGCGCCTTCAGTTTTAATGTGACGCAGGTAGTCCACAACTTACGAGCCATTGATACTGTCGCGCAGCTCAAAAGTCTGTCAAAGGGTCAAATCCTTCTGATCGCCCCTACCGACTTTTCAGCCCGAAACATGTTAGTCAGTCTGGGCAATAACAAATTCGCCGGCTCACAGTTGGATCAGCTCAGCCCCTGGTTCCCAGATGGAAGAGGCATTGTCAACGCCGATGAGCTGGGCGCTTTGATGCAGGGAGGTAAAATCGGCAACCAGGTGCTCAAGGTTGGCACCATTAACCTCCAAGGTCTGCGCTCACGTGCGCTGCTGGGACGTGATTCATTCATCACGTTCAATTCTGGCGTTTTGACCATCAGGGCACATGGCCAAATATCGATCGTCAATTATCTGGATGCCTCCGAATTGGCCGATATCATCCGCGGCATCATGTCAACTCATGGCGGTATGAAGGCCCTGAGTAGGGTCGAGCTTGAGAGCTGCTGGGGCGCGAAGGGGAACACCTCCACAGGGAAGTCCTTGTCTGTAATTTTGGACAAGACTGTGGTGGCGTACCCCCAACGGTTCAATACAAGAATACCCCTGTCTGTTGGCACACAACGGGGCAAAGCTCCCATTACCTTCACGCCGCCAATCCCCCTTGCTACGCAAACAGGCGCTCAAAAACTGGAAGCTGCTAACCGTGCTCTGAATATCGCCAGAAATGACATGAAGAGCCATGACCGCACGGCCTTTTGGTTAAGCCTTAAGAAGCTTTTTCTCACCCCAATAACTTCACGCGTCAGTCGCAGCATTAATAATCCGGATAACAATGCGCCAACGACAACTACCGTCCCCACGTCTAACCTGGCACCCCTGGATCCCTTTGAAGAGTTGCTCAATAACGCCAGTGATCTGGTGATGCATACCTCGGGTTTCGATACAGCTGATTTCCTGGAGTCACAGCCTGACTATTTGACCGGTAGCGATTCACTCGACGCCAGTGCCCGCAGTGCCTTGATCACAGAGCTCAAGGTCATCGTTGCCTACCCGCTACCCGACAACGCCGATGAGTTCGCTGAACGCATGATGATGGTGCTGACCCTGACTGAAACGGCATCAAACAAGCTCGAAGAGCACCTTGAAAATAACCGGACTGCCCCCTCTACCACGCAGATTCCTCGCACCTGAACTACGCTCCCTCCCCAAACTACTTTCGTGTTTGAGGTCGGTATGCATCTGGGGAAAAAGATTTCAAAACTCGAACAACTGGTGTGTGAGCACTACCGCTGGATTCATGCCACCCGTATCAGCCTGGCGTTTCTGGTTACCTTTCTGGCCATTCGTTTTTTCAAGCTCGATGGCGCGTCCTACGCGTTGATCACCATGCTGATCGTCATGGGGCCGCAACCCTATTGGGGCAACGTCTTTTCACGGGCGCTGCAACGCACCGGCGGCACCGTGCTCGGGGCGTTGTCCGGGTTGGTCGCGTTGTATCTGGAAATTCATTCCTATCCGCTGATGCTGTTGTGGTGCGGCGTCATGATGTTTATCGCCGGCTACCTGACCCTCGGCAAGCACCCCTATATGGCTCTGCTGATCGGCGCAACCCTGGCGGTGGTCAGTTGCGCCCCGCCCAATGACATGGATTCAGCGATCACCCGCAGCGTGTATGTATTGGCAGGTTCATTGCTGGCCATGCTCTATACCAGTATCTATCCGCAACGGGCCTACACCGATTTGCGCATCAAGTTCAGCCAAAGCCTCGACAAGATCCATGACTTGTACGAGGGCTATTTTTCGCCCCGAGTCCTGGAGCGACCGGCGTTGGATGACCAGCTCAAAAACGAACTTGACGCCGTGCTCAAGTTGCGCAATTACATCACCCCGGCCAGCAACGAAACCAACCTGAAACCCTCGGTGTTCGAATCATTGCAAACCTTGCACCGCAACCTGCTGGCGACCATGTCCCTGATGATTGACGCCTACTGGTCCTCCAGTGAAAACCATAAGCTGATTGAAAGTGAACAGGCACTCAACGACCTGCACCGTCTTATCCCGCAAGCACTGGTATCGCTGCAAAACAAGTTGGTGATGGGCATTTCAGACAACCAGATCAGCAGCGAGTTACGTCAAAAATCGCAGGATCTACATACCTTGGTATTCGAAAGCCTCAAGGACAAAGTCTACGAGCCGCCTTTCTATGCCTACATTTGGCTTGCCCTGGAAATGCTCCGTCAATTAACCGAGCTGAACGATCAACTGCACGCCGCGCTTTACCAGAAAGGGCACCACCATTTGTTCAAAAACAACCAGCAGCCCACTGATAAATAAGATTTTTCTTACGCATTTAGATGACATATCGCACTAAAAACATAAATTTTTCATTAAAAAAGTCGCACACGCACGCGAAGCAATGACCAAGAAATACCCTAACTTATTGTTTTTAATCACTTTTAAATTTCAAAACCCCCAACGCAAAAGTCAACCCAAAATTTTTCTTTGCTGGCCAGTTTCTGGCCAGCTGAAAATTATCGTCTAGTCTCTGATCGCGCCCGTCTTAATGGATTTATACGGTTGAGCATCATGACCTTGAAACCTATCAATAAAGCGACATACCCCGATCCAAACCCTGTGCATGTGATCCACATGCGCAGGCTTTCGCAGGCGCGCAGTCCGGCCAAATCCGGCGCTTCAGCTCTTTAATGTTCACCGCACTGTAATTAGGAGGGCTTATGCAGCTCACCCCGAGAGAAATCGACAAACTGATGATTTACACCTTGTCGGACGTGGCGTTCAAACGAAAGGCTCGCGGCTTGAAGTTGAACTATCCAGAGGCAGTTTCAATTATCACCGTGACCGCACTGGAAGGCGCGCGGGACGGCAAGTCAGTTGAAGATGTAATGAATGAAGCCAGCAAGGTGCTGACCAAGAACGACGTGATGGACGGCGTATGGGATCTGGTGCCCAACGTTCAGGTCGAAGCGATTTTCACCGATGGCAGCCGCCTGGTCACGGTCCATGACCCGATCAAATAGCGCTGCATTGGAACCGATTAACGCAAACAGCACCGTTTTGAGGAATCAGTCATGAGCACCAAAAAAACCGCTGCACCCGAAAAAAACGCTAGCCCGCATCAGGACACTCACCCGGCCCACCACATCCCCCATGCCAAAAACCCCGGCGGTGTCCAGTCCGGTGACGAAGCCAACGTGCCCCTGGGTGGCACCATCTACGCCAGCGCGCCGATCACCTTCAACGAAGACCGCCCCTCGATCAAAGTCAAAGTGCGCAATACCGGTGACCGTCCGATTCAGGTCGGCTCGCACTTCCACTTTTTCGAAGCCAACCGCGCCTTGGCCTTCGATCGCGAAGCGGCCTTTGGCAAGCGCCTGAACATCACGGCCACCACCGCCATCCGTTTTGAGCCGGGTGACGAGATTGAAGTGTCACTGGTGGCCTTCGGCGGTAAGCAGACGCTTTACGGCTTCAACAATCTGGTGGACGGCTGGGCACCACAAAGCAGCGTCAGCGGCAAAGAGCGCCCGGAAAAACTGCAAGCAATCCAACGTGCCATAGCCGGTGGTTTCAAATTCAACACACCGCCAGGCAAGTAACCCATTCGCAGACTTTGCACACGCGCCGTTGATTCATTGACGCTCGCGCGGCATTAGAAAAGGAGCCACCAATGCCAACTATTTCACGCAAAGAATACGCAGGATTATTTGGGCCGACCGTGGGCGACAAAATTCGCCTGGGCGACACCAACCTGTTTGTCCAAATCGAAAAAGACTTGCGCGGTTATGGCGAGGAATCTGTCTATGGCGGCGGCAAGTCCCTGCGCGACGGCATGGGCGCCAACAACCACCTGACCCGCGATAACGGCGTGCTCGATCTGGTGATCACCAACGTGACCATCATCGACCCGATTCTGGGTGTCATCAAAGCGGACGTGGGCATTCGCGATGGCAAAATTGCCGGCATCGGAAAAAGCGGCAACCCCGGCACCATGAGCGGCGTCACCACCGGGATGGTGGTCGGCGTGAGCACCGACGCCATTTCTGGTGAGCACTTGATCCTCACCGCTGCCGGGATCGACACCCATATTCACTTGATCTCACCGCAACAGGCCTACCACGCACTGTCCAACGGCGTAACCACCTTCTTCGGTGGCGGTATCGGCCCTACGGACGGCTCCAACGGCACCACCGTGACGGCAGGCCCATACAACATCCGCCAAATGCTGCGTTCGATTGAAGGTTTGCCGATCAACGTCGGGATTCTGGGCAAAGGCAACTCGTTCAGCCGCGACCCGCTGGCCGAACAAATCATTGCCGGTGTTGCCGGTCTCAAGGTTCACGAGGACTGGGGCGCAACCTCCAACGCACTGCGTCATTCGCTGCGTACTGCCGATGAGTTTGACGTTCAAGTGTCGGTTCACACCGACAGCTTGAACGAATGTGGCTATGTCGAAGACACCATCGACGCGTTCGAAGGTCGCACCATTCACACCTTCCACACTGAAGGCGCCGGTGGCGGTCACGCCCCTGACATCATCAAAGTGGCGAGCCAGCCCAACGTCCTGCCCAGCTCCACCAACCCGACCCTGCCCTACGGTGTCAACAGCCAGGCTGAGCTGTTCGACATGATCATGGTCTGTCACAACCTCAACCCTAACGTACCGGCTGACGTGTCATTTGCCGAAAGCCGGGTGCGCCCGGAAACCATCGCCGCCGAAAACGTGCTGCAAGACATGGGCGTGATTTCCATGTTTTCCAGTGACTCCCAGGCGATGGGCCGGGTCGGTGAGAACTGGCTGCGGGTGATCCAGACCGCCCACGCGATGAAAGTCTCGCGCGGCAAACTGCCGGAAGACAGTGGTGACAACGACAACTTCCGAGTGCTGCGTTACGTGGCCAAAATCACCCTCAACCCGGCGATCGCCCAAGGCATCAGCCACGTGCTGGGCTCGGTCGAAGTCGGCAAGATGGCTGACCTGGTGCTGTGGGACCCACGTTTCTTCGGCGCCAAGCCGAAACTGGTGATCAAGGGCGGGATGATTAACTGGGCCGCCATGGGTGATCCGAACGCCTCTCTGCCGACCCCGCAACCTGTGTTCTACCGTCCGATGTTTGGTGCGTTTGGCAAAACCTTGCAAGACACCTGCGTGACCTTTGTGTCTCAGGCCGCGATGGATGACGACGTCAAGGAAAAAGCCGGGCTGGATCGTCAGGTCATGGCCATTCGCAACTGCCGCACCATCTCCAAAAAGGACCTGGTGCGTAATGACCAGACGCCGAAAATCGAAGTCAACCCAGAGACCTTCGAAGTGAAAGTCGATGGCGTGCACGCCACGTGCAAACCTATCGACGTCGCTACGATGAACCAGCGTTATTTCTTTGGCTAACGCCTGAACGGGAGCTCTACACAGCAGGAATGCACCTGCTGCGTAGGGCGGTCCTGGCACATAATCAAGGAAGGAGTTTGCAACGTGATTTTGATTGAACACATTCTGGGTAACGTCAAGAAAGACCCGGCCTGGCAACACAAGCTTGAAGGTGCAACCGTCGATGTACTGGTGCTGGACCAGCGTGAAGCGCAAAAAAGCCGTTGCCGGCGTACCAGTCAAGGTGGCCGTGACCTCGGCATTTCACTGGAACGCAACGTCGTGCTGTCCGACGGCGACGTGCTGCTCTGGGACGACGCCACCCGCACCGCGGTGGTCGTGCAACTGAACCTGCGGGACGTGATGGTCATTGACCTCAAAGAACTCAAACAACAGCCTGTGGACGTGTTGATCAAGACCTGCTTCGAACTGGGTCACGCCCTGGGCAATCAACACTGGAAAGCCGTCACCAAGAACAACGAGGTGTACATCCCGCTGACCGTTGAAACCAAAATGATGGACTCGGTGATGCGCACACACGGTTTCGAGCATTTGCCCTACGCCTTTATCGGCGGCGCGCAAATCCTGCCTCTGCTCACCACCTCCGAAGCGCGCCTGCTGTTTGGCGGTGCCGAAGAGACCGACACCCACGTCCACGTGGCCAGCCCGCAAGACAAACTTGACGCTGCTGCCTTGAAAATCAAGGGCCTGCACAGCCACGGTGACGGCATTAGTCACAGCCATGGTCACGATCACGACCACGAACATGGTCACGACCACGGCCACACGCATCACGACCATAAGCACTGACTCCGGCATAAGGCGCGACCATGAAGGCAGCAGATCTCATCCGTATCATGCAGTTCGGCGACTCGGTATTGCCGGTGGGGGCGTTCTCGTTTTCCAACGGTGTTGAATCCGCAGTTCAAACCGGCATCGTGCACGACGTGGCAACACTCAAAGGCTTTGTACTGACCGCTCTGAAACAGGCCGCCAGTTGCGATGGCATGGCCGTCGTCGCCGCGCACCGAGCTGCCGTAGCCGGTGACCGCGAGGGAATTTTACGGGCCGACTGGGCCGTGAATAATCGAAAGCTCAACGAAGAAAGCCGCGTGATGGCCACGCGCATGGGCAAAAAACTGGCGGAAATGTCGATCCATGTGGTCGAGACCCCGCTGGTGCGCTGGTGGCTGGAGCAAATCAAGGCAGGCAATGCGGCGGGCACCTATCCCGTGACGCAGGCAGTGGTGATGGCGACTCAAGGCATTGGCGCCCGCGAAGTCGCGGTCATGCATCAGTACGGTGTAGCCATGACCATTCTCAGTGCCGCCATGCGCCTGATGCGGGTCACTCACCTGGACACCCAACACATCCTCTTTGAGCTCAATCACGACATTGAATCATTCTGCGACATTGCCGAAATCGGTGACATCGAACAGATGTCTTCCTACGTGCCGATCGTCGATGTACTCGCCGCCGTTCACGTCAAAGCCCACGTACGACTGTTTATGAACTGACACCCGATGACCCGCGTTGACCCGTGTCGACGCTTAATCAGCTTCTATTTTTGTTAAGGAACGTCCTGTGAAAAAGATTACCCGTATTGGTATTGGCGGCCCGGTCGGTTCAGGCAAAACCGCGATCATCGAAGTGATCACACCGATTCTGATCAAGCGTGGCTACAAGCCACTGATCATCACTAACGACATCGTTACCACCGAAGACGCCAAACAGGTCAAACGTACCCTCAAAGGCATTCTCGACGAAGACAAGATTCTCGGTGTAGAAACAGGTGCCTGCCCGCACACTGCCGTGCGTGAAGACCCGAGCATGAATATTGCGGCGGTCGAGGAAATGGAAGAGAAGTTCCCTGACAGCGATCTGATCATGATTGAAAGCGGCGGCGATAACCTGACGCTGACCTTCAGCCCGGCGCTGGCCGACTTTTACGTCTACGTGATCGATGTCGCCGAAGGCGAGAAAATCCCGCGCAAAAATGGTCCGGGGCTGGTGCAGGCCGACATTCTGGTGATCAACAAAATCGACCTCGCCCCTTACGTCGGAGCCAGCCTGGACGTGATGGAAAGCGACACCAAAGTGGTGCGCGGCACCCGCCCTTACATCCTCACCAACTGCAAAACCGGTCAAGGCATCGAGGAACTGGTGGACATGATTGAGCACATGTTCCTGTTCGCGCAAAAACCGGCGGCCAAGAGCGAGGTCCCTGCATGAATGCGCAGAGCCAGAACATCGTGAACACGCCTTCACGGATTCGCGCTCACGCCTTGGGGAATGATGCGCCAGAGCTTGCCAACTATCAGAAAGAACCGCCGCAAATGGAAAGTGGCGCGGTCGGTAAAAGTGGTTATTTGCGTCTTGGTTTCGAAAAACGTGGCCATCGCAGCGAACTGACCGACATGGAGCGACGCGTGCCGTCGCTGGTACAACGTGCCCTGTATTGGGACGAGGAAATGCCCGAGCTGCCCTGCGTCACCATGATTTCCACCTCGGGCTGCATCCTGCAAGGCGACCGTCTGGCCACCGACGTTAACGTGGGGCCCGGCGCCTGCGGGCATGTCACCACCCAGTCAGCGACCAAAGTGCATTCGATGAATGCCAACTATGCGTCGCAGATCCAGCACTTTCGGGTTGAGGAAAACGGCTATCTGGAATTTATGCCTGACCCACTGATCCCGCACCGCGATTCACGGTTTATCACTGACACGCAGATCAAGATCCACCCCACTGCGACGGCGATTTACTGCGAAGTGCTGATGTCGGGGCGCAAGTATCACCATGTCGACGAGCGCTTTGGCTTTGACGTGTATTCCTCGCGGGTCAGAGCCGAAAACCTTGAAGGCAAGGAACTGTTTGTCGAGAAATACGTACTGGAACCCAAGCATGAAAGCCTGGATGCCATTGGCGTGATGCAAACCTTTGACGTGTTCGGCAACGTGGTGCTGCTCACCCCCCAAGAACATCACGACCGCATTGTCGAACGCATTCCGGCGCTGTTCGACATGCAAGCCGGACTGGCCAGCGGCGTCACTCGCTTGCCGAACCAGTGCGGGCTGATTTTCAAAGTACTGGGCAATGACAGCGGCGAAGTCAAAGCGCAAATCCGCGAGTTCTGGAAAGTGGCTCGCGAAGAAATTCTTGGACGCACGTTACAGCCGCAGTTTTTGTGGCGTTAGATAACATCGACGTAGTCGCTGACGGGTTTTACGAGGCTGCGAGCGAGGGCGCAGTCCTCGAGTAAACCCTCTACGCAGAAGTCACGGTGCAGAAGCATTCAATACCGCAGCTATGCCCTACACGGCGCAGGGTTACGTCAACTCAAGAGGAAATCACCATGGACGCTGCTTCAGCCTCAACCTCAAAGTGGTCCCAACTGGCTAATCAAAACCCCGTCATTGAGTTTATCGATGTGACGTTGCGCGGGTGTGCCCAGGTCATGTTCCAGAACAACCCGCTGACGGGCCTGTTTTTCTTTGCCGCGATCTTTGTGGGCGGCTTTGGCGAAGGCAACCCGGCGATGGCCTTCGGCTGCTTACTGGGCACCATCGTCGCCACCTTGTTCGGTATGCACCTCAAGGACCGCGCCTCCTGGAAGTCCGGTCTTTACGGCTACAACGGCTGTCTGGTCGGCGCTGCGTTGCCGACATTTCTGGCCCCCACGCCGATGCTGTGGCTGTGCATCATTTTAGGCAGCATCGTTTCGGTTATCGTCATGATCTGCATTGCCGACATCCTCAAAACCTGGAAAGTCGCCGCCCTCACCGCCCCCTTTGTGCTGGTGACCTGGGCCATGCTGCTGGCCAGCTATGCCTTCACCGGTCTGGATGGCAGCGCACTGCCAACACCGGCCCTGGCTCATCCGCTGGTACAGGACACCGAGCTGGCATATACAGCCTCGCAGTTTTTGCACAGCACCCTGTTTGGCATCTCTGAGGTCTTTCTGATCAGCAGCGTGATCGCCAGCGTGCTGTTTCTGATCGGCTTGGCTGTGGAATCGCTGTGGGCCGCTGTGTTCGCCATATGCGGCACCCTACTGGCAGTACTCACGGCGATGGTATTGGGCGCCGACCAAGCCAGTGTCAACAACGGCATGTACGCCTTCAGCGCCGTGCTCACCGCCATCGCCCTGGGCTCGACTTTCAACACGCCGAGTTGGCGCGTGCTGATTTATACGGTCGTCGGCGTGATTTTCACTGTCTTTGTGCAAGGCGCCATGAATACCGTGTTGACCCCTGCTGGCATTCCGACCCTGACCATGCCCTTTGTGCTCGCCTCCTGGCTGTTCCTGGTGCCGAACAAAGACGTGATGCCAGCCCACCGCCAATAACATTTGCGACATTTGCAGGAATCACGTCATGACAGCCATCGCTCAGTTATCCGCCCCCTTCGAGCCCACCAGCACTACACGCCGGGCGATTTACTTGTTGATCGGCCTGGTAGCCGCCAACGTGCTCGCCTGGGCCTGGGCCTTTATCGAGTTCGGCAGCAACCCGGTACTGATGGGCACCGCCCTGCTGGCCTACAGCTTTGGCTTGCGCCATGCCGTGGATGCCGACCATATCGCGGCCATCGACAACGTGACCCGCAAGCTCATGCAACAGGGTAAAAAGCCGATTGCCGTGGGCACCTGGTTTTCGCTGGGGCATTCCACCATCGTGGTGCTGGCTTCCTTTGCGATTGCTGCCACGGCCATGGCGTTCAAGGATGACATGGAGTGGTTCCACGAAACCGGCGGCCTGATCGGCACGCTGGTTTCGTCCGTGTTCCTGCTGCTGTTTGGCTTGCTCAACCTGGTGATCCTGATCTCGGTCTACAAGAAGTTCAAACAGGTCAAAGCGGGGCAGACTCTGGCCCCGGAAGAACTGGACATGCTGACGGCCAACAAAGGTGGCCTGATGGCGCGCATCTTTGGCCGACTGTTCAACCTGGTGAACAAGAGCTGGCACATGTACCCGGTCGGCTTTCTGTTCGGCCTGGGTTTTGACACCGCCACCGAAATCGGTTTGCTGGGCATCAGCGCCACCAGCGCCTCACACGGCATCAGCCTGTGGTCGATCATGGTGTTCCCGGTGCTGTTCGCCGTGGGCATGGCGTTGATCGACTCACTGGACAACTTTGTCATGATCGGCGCTTACGGCTGGGCGTTCTCCAAACCGATCCGCAAGCTCTACTACAACATCACCATCACCGCCGCCTCGGTAGTCGTCGCGTTGTTCATTGGCGGTATCGAAGCGCTGGGACTGATCGCAGACAAACTGCAACTCACCGGCGGCGTCTGGACACCGATCAATGCCATCACCGAAAACTTCGGTGAAATCGGTTACTGGATCATCGCCCTGTTTGTGCTGTGCTGGCTGGTGTCAGCGGCCAATTACTATCTGCGCGGCTACGACCGGTTGCCCGCCAATGCCGCGTGAGCTGACCTGCCAGTGGCAGGCCAATAAAGCTGACCTACACTCCCCTCACCCCTTCACAGACGCGTCGTAGGAATTATGACTTTAATACAGGACGTAAAAGCACGATTTTCGTTTGCCTACGGGGTCGCCTTTCTGGTGGCACTCAATGGCTTCCTACTCTTCCTGCCCGTATTGCAGCGTGGCGTAGCCCACTCCAATGCCGCAGGGGGTAATTTCAGTACCTGGAAAGAAGCGCTCAGCTTTCTGGCCTTGCTTGAGATCCCGGGTTTCGTGGTGGGCTTCGTGCTGCTGCTGATGTCGCTTGGGCTTTTAATCAAATCGCGGATCGCTTGGTTCTTCGCCCTGCTGCTGCTGATTGCCACCGTGTGCGTGGATATTTTCATTCTGAAAAAGCCCGATGGCGTGACTTTTTTCTCGATCTTCACCATTGCCGTACTGGGCTGGTTTTGGCGCAGATTCGACCACTACAGCCTGGCGACAGGCAGCTTTTTTGCGATCGTCAGCATCGCCTCCCTGATCGTCTACAGCACGCTTGGCACCCTGTACCTTGGCGACCAGTTCGCGCCTGAGGTGACGGACCTGCCCTCAGCGTTCTACTTCGCCATTGTAGTGATGTCGACAGTAGGCTTCGGCGATATCGTGCCGCACACCACCGATGCCCGCTTCTTCACCCTTACCGTGATCATTCTGGGCATCACCATCTTCGCGATCTCGGTGGCTTCCATCGCCGGCCCGCTGATCAGCAACAACATCCAACGAATCGTAAAAGGCAGGATTACCCACATGGCCCGTAAAAATCACTACATCCTCGTCGGCGTTGGTTCACTGGCCCAAAACGTCTACAAAGGCCTGACTGATCGCGGTGAGCACGTCACCGTCGTAGCAGCCACCGGCAGCCAGCATGACCTGCCGGAGCACGCCGACCTTATCGAGGGCGACCCATCCGCAGCCTCCACCCTCAAACTGGCCGGTGCGGCGGATGCCAAATACATCGTGACCTTGGGTGACAGCGATGCCGAAAACGTCTTCACCATTCTGGCGGCCAAAGAAGTGGCTGGCGACGATACCCAAGTGATTGCCCTGGTCAACGAAACCCGCAACATGCCCAAGGTCAAACGCGTCAACCCGACCATGGTGCTGTCGTTGCCGCTGCTGGGCAGCGAACTGCTGGTGCGGACCTTGCACGGCGATCAAATCAACAACGACCTGATCACCGAAATGTTCTTTGGCAAGCGCACCTCACTCGCCTAAAGCCTTCGCGGCGACATAAAAAAACCCTCGACTGTCGAGGGTTTTTTTGTGCCTGTTACCTCAGTGCGAAGCATCGGCGTCGGGTAAAGGCGACACCTTGGCCCCCGCCAGAAGGCCCAGTTCGACCGCGGCAAACCCGATCAACAGGCTGATGACCAGATAGCAGATTGAAACAAACACACTGCCTGGATCTTTCATCATTTCAACGGCGCCGAACACAAAGCTTGAGAACGTCGACAAGCCGCCCATGATCCCGGTACCGACCATCACGTGCACGTACTGATTGATGCGATTGCTCTTGAACAGCGAAGTGGCGACACCCAGCAAAAAGGCCGCGACGATATTGGCGACAAAAATATCCATAGGAAAGCCATCGGCCAGACGCGGCACTGACAGCATCACAAACTCTCGGCACATGGCGCCAAACGCGCCGCCTACGAAGATCAGAATGATCAGATTCAACATAACGATAACTCCAGAGTCAGCGCGCCAGCCAGGCGCCGAATGCGGCGGCGGCCAGACCGACCAGCACCGAGATAATCAAATAACCGGCGGCCCATGCTCGGTCTTTGGCCTTGGCCAGTTTGGCGGCATCCAGTTGCATGCTGCTAAACGTGGTGTAGCCGCCGAGGATGCCGGTGAGCACGGCGGCGTTCATGAAGTCGCCGTAGCGGTCCCGCCAATCGACCGTGAACAGAATGCTCAAATAGCCGATGACAAAGGCACCGCTGACGTTGATCAAAAACGTCCCCAGCGGAAATGGCCCCTTATAAAACTGCCCGACGCGCAGGCCGATCCACCAGCGCAACAGCGAGCCGAGGCCGCCTCCCAATCCGACCCAAAAAACGTCCAGTGCAGTCATGAAAATCCCTCTCGTGTCTGTGGATGAGTGTAGGGAACTCTAGTTGATAATCAGCACCTACGAGCGCTCACTACCCGTAGCAGTTGCCGCAGGCGACGTCGGAGTGCGCAGCGCTCGTTTACTCGGGGCAAACACGTACGAAATTCCCGAATTCAAGTGAGGGAAAACCAGCTTTTAATTTTGAGTTTTTAACTCTCTCACTGCCGCCACTGAAACAGTGGGGACGACACTCAGGCCCATCACAGGATGGCTGAACGCAGGTGCTGTCATGGTGGTGCCGAGCCAGCCTAGGCGAGCTCGGCCTCCCGAAGGGGCGGCAGATCAAGATCAAAAGCCAAATCAAAAGCGCCCTTACGCTCTTGCTCTTGTAGCCGCTGTCGAGGAACGAAGGCTGCGATCGATGGCGCTGACGTCATAAATCCATCGCCAATCACTCAATAACCCCATCCAATACTCGATTAATCCTACGCAATTCCCGCTCTTGGCCTTTGAATCACCAGAGGTGTCCTACATCCAGCGTGCATCTGTGGTTGTTACCTTCGCGACCTACTGAGATCTGACCCGATTCAGACCTCCCTCGCGCAAGGAATCTCTATGCCTCGCTCACTGTCCCGGCTTCCATTCATCCCGAAAGCTACATCCCCGCTCGAACAACCGCCTGCACAGCCCTTCGCCAACGAGGAGCCGGGTACATGAGCTATCCCTACTCCCCCGAATCTTTCAAATTCGATCCCAACCAACCTATCAACCTGACGATGGACTGGTTCGCCAACACCTCCTATTACCCGCCCCGCGCCGGAGTGCTCACCGAGCCACTGGTCAATGGCCAAGCTGCCTTTGGCGCAGTTCATGACGCCATCGAGAACGCCCGACACAGTGTCGACATCATCACCTGGGGCTTTGACCCGGCCATGCGCCTCAAGCGCCCCGTCGGCTTGCGAGTGGGTGACTTACTGGCGGCCAAAGGCAAGCAAGGCCTCACTGTGCGAGTGCTGGTCTGGCGTAATGTGCTAGCCGATTTCGTTGAAAAAACCTTGCCCGGCATCGGTCTGGGCGGCTCAGGCGGCACCGCCTTGGGCTCGGGAATCATGAACGGAACCGCCGCCGACAACGAAGTGTTTCGCCTGGATAAACGCCGCACCCAAAATCTGCAAAAAATCGGCTTGCTCGGTCAAGACCTGCTGCTGGCTGAGTACCTGCGCCAAAACAAATCCCCCAGCTACGACCCGGTTTTCGTGGCAAAAGCCGCCCTGCGCCTAAAAGAATGGCAAGACGAAAACGCCGAAATAAACCGCCTGGCTGAAGAACAGGAGAGCGCACAGGGTTACAACAAAATCTCCGGTTCCGGCGGCACCCAACACGACCCCTGGGGGCAGATCTACACACGAGACTGGTTCAAGAACGTCAATAGCTCGCGCATGAACAACGTCGAGTTCCGCACCCGCGACTTCGACAGCACCACCGAAACCGTCATGAATGAAGAGCAAAGCAGCATCGTGCGGGGCCGCTTCGCCATCCTGCGCGACCTGCTCAATGCCGAAGGCATCAGCGACCTGAGCATCGGCCAGATGGTGTTATTGACCCAGTTCGCCAGCCATCATCAAAAAATGGTGCTGGTGGACTACGGCACCCCGCAGGCCATCGGCTTTGTGATGGGCCATAACCTGCACCGTAACTACTGGGACACCGACGCCCACCTGTTTGACGACCTCAAGGCGCGCCGAAACAAGGGCTTCGGCCCTTGGCAAGACATCTCGATGAAAGTCACCGGCCCGGTACTGGTCGACCTGAGCCACAACTTCGCACAAGCCTGGGACCTCGAAAACCCGTGGTACACGCGCTGGTTTGCCGATACATCGCTGCGAAAAGAACGCGACGCCCTGCCCATCCCCGACGTAGTCACCACCACCGCCCACAGCGTGGCGCAGGTGTGCCGCACCCAGCCGCAGTACGGCGAAAAATCCATTCTTGAGCACTACATCAAGGCCATTGGCAACGCCCGCGACTACGTGTACATGGAAAACCAGTATTTCCGTTACAGCGACTTTGCCAAGCGCTTGAGCACCATCGCCAAAACCCGCAAAAACCGGGGCGCAAAGGGTGATGTCTACCTGTTCGTGGTCACCAACACACCCGACTCAAAAACCGCCTCGGGCACCACCTACGAAATGCTCCAGGCGCTGGGTCAGGAACAGCTCATGCCTCAAGTTCAACGGGATCTGGCTCAAGGCCTGACGGAGCATCTGGAAGACCTCGAACACCTGAAAAACACTCCGCCTTTCCAGCCCTACCAGCTCCCTGCCCACCAGGAGAAAATCCAGAAACTGCAAGCCAAGGTCGACGCCTTGCTTGAGCAGGGCATTACACCTGAAGTAGGTGAACGACTGGACGGCCTGACCCCGGAACAGATCGCCGAACTGGCCGCCAAAACGGATGCGGACAAAAAGCCCTACGAACTCAGGGAAATCCCCGGCCTGAAAATCATCATTGCGACCCTCGCCACCAGCGACCCGGCTCCGGGAAGTGCACCGCCTCTGCCCATGTCGGCCGAGACTGAAGCCCAGCTCAACGCGCCAGTAACTAAAGCTCGATATAAAAACATCTACGTGCATTCAAAACTGCTGTTGGTGGATGACGTTTATACCTTGCTCAGCTCCGCCAATATCAACATCCGCAGTATGCACAGCGACTCGGAATTGGGGATTGCGCACCCACATCCGGTGTTGGCGAAGTCGTTGCGGGAGAAGTTGTGGGGGATGCATTCGGGCGAGGTTAAATCGACAAGTGAACTAAATTTTTCACTATGGAACAAGCAGATGGATAAAAACTGGAAAGCTAGGATAAAAGGCATCCCCCTTGAGTCACATCTACAGCGTTTCTGGGACATAACCACACCCTACAGCCCTGCATTTACGGTGGACTGATGCGATTATTAAATAATATCGCCCTGATTATTTTATTAACTTGCGGAGTTCAAGTGATGGCTGATTCAAAACCTTTTGTGTGCGTCCATGAAAAAGATCACTTACCTTCACTGGACCCTTTAGCCGACGCTTGGTACAGAGAAGCCGCACTACTGGCAAAGCCGGACACTTTACGACCTTGGGATCGCATCGTTGAGTTGTATAGCAAAGCTGTAGAGCGAGATCACTGGAAAGCCATGCATAACTTGGCCGCCCTCTATCGAACAGGTTGGCCCGGAAGTGTTGAAAAAAACACTCAAAAAGCCATCGACCTGTATCAGCGCATGATTGATCTTAATATCCCACAAGGTTTTTATAATATGGGGGCAATCATTGGGAATAGGGCTGGCGTTAAAAATCCATCCACAGATGGTCTTACATTTCTGGACAAGGCCGCGAGAATGGGCAATCCTGCTGCCCTCACAGAACTCGGCAAGCAGTACATATATATAGGCAATAAAGACGCACTCGGACTGCAGTATACGCAGTGCGCTGCCGACCAAGGATATGGCCAAGCCAATTATGAGCTTGCTACCTACCACCAACTAATTAGACATAACTTTCCACTCGCATTAAAGCATTACCAAATAGCACTTTCACAAGGAAATAAATACAGCGCACTTCAAATGACGACGACCTTTGAGAAAACTAGCGCTCGACATAATGCGATGTGGTACGAACCTAATGATCAACTCGCTGAAATCTACAATGACTTAATGAATAAACTCTTCGCCGACCCCGACTTACGCTTTCCCACTTTAATGAAAGACTACCCGCTCCCGCCCCATCCAACCCAAGGTTATGACGCAGAGAGGCCAGACTGGAAGCCCGATCAATAAGCACCCTTTTTATACATCCAGGCACTGGAAATATCATGACCTCCCTCGTTACAAGCAACCCGATTTCAGGCTGCCTCTTATCAGCCCACCCGTTTAAAAACAGGCGACTGCAACAAAAAGGAGTAACCTGCCGTCCGGCTTTATTTCCCCGCCCCATGGAACCCCTATGTTTCCCAACGCTGAGCGCTACAACCACTCCACCGAATACGCCAACAAACTGGTCGACCGTATCGGCCAAACCCCCGCCTGGATTGCCCAGCGCATCGGCGTCACCGAGAAACGCATGCGCTATATCCTCGCCGGCGAGCGCATTATCAAAGGTGAGAGCACCGAAATCCTGATGAGCTACGCCGAGCAGTTTTGCATGGAGTGCCTGGCCGCCGAAGCCAAGGCCGCCAAAGATCGCGCCCGCTCAAAGGCCGCTACTCAGGATTAAAACAATCCCATCTGGCCGCCCACCAAGGCGCTGAAGTCGTCGTCAACGAACACCAGAATGGCATCCGCCACCGGTTGCAGTTGGCGCGCCAGGTAGTGGTCGTAGTCCACTTCGGCGGTACGGTTCTCCAGCGGCTGCGGCCCGGCCAGGGTGATCACGTAGCTGATGTACCCCCCGTTCTGGTACTGGCGCGGACGCTGTTGCTGGTCGTTGAATTCATCGGCCAACCGCGCCGCCCGCACGTGGGGCGGCACATTGCGCTCGTAGTCGCTGAGCGGTCGACGCAGGCGTTTACGATAGATCAGCAGGTCGTCGTGTACGCCCGCCAAGGTGTCGCGCACAAACTCGCGCACGTAGTCTTGATACGGCTCGCGGTTGAAGATGCGCAGGTACAACGCCCGCTGAAACTGTTGGGCCAGCGGCGACCAGTCGCTGCGCACGGTTTCAAGGCCTTTGTAGACCATCTCGCGCTGCCCGTCCGGGTGCCCCACCAAGCCTGCGTAGCGCTTTTTACTGCCCTCCTCGGCGCCTCGGATAGTCGGCATCAAGAAGCGGCTGTAGTGGGTTTCAAACTGCAGCTCCAGCGCGCTGGTCAATCCGTACTCGTCACGCACGTGGGCTTGCCACCACTGGTTGACGTGTTGCACCAGTTCGCGACCGATACGCGCAGCGTCTGCTTCGCTGTGTTCACTGCGCAGCCAGACGAAGGTGGAGTCGGTGTCGCCGTAGATCACGCTGAAACCCTGCGCTTCGATCAGGGCACGGGTCTTGAGCATGATTTCATGCCCGCGCAAAGTGATGGACGACGCCAGCCGCGTGTCGAAAAAACGGCAACCGCTGGAACCCAAGACGCCGTAAAAGGCATTCATGATGATTTTCAGGGCTTGCGACAACGGCGCATTTTTTTCCCGCTTGGCCACTTCTCGGCCGTTGGCAACGCGCTCGATGATCGCCGGCAAACAATGCCGGGTGCGCGAAAAACGCGCCCCTCGAAAGCCCGGTACAGAGGTTTCGTCGCCCGGTTCACGCAGCCCTTCGACTAACCCCAGCGGGTCGATCAGAAAGGTGCGAATGATCGACGGATACAGGCTCTTGTAATCGAGCACCAGCACCGACTCGTACAAGCCCGGCGCAGACTCCATGACAAAGCCACCGGGGCTGGCCTGGGGCGGGTTGGCGCCGACGTTCGGCGCGACGAACCCCTGACGGTGCATCAACGGCATGTACAGATGGTAAAACGCCGCCACCGAACCGCCGCTGCGATCAACCTCCAGCCCCGTCACCGAGGCGCGTTCGAGCAAAAAAGTCAGCAGTAGGGTTTTCTCGAAGATGCGCGTCACCAACTCGCAATCCTTGAGGTTGTAACGCGCCAGCGCGGGCTTGTCCTCGACGAACATGCGGTTGATTTCATCCATGCGCTGGTACGGCGTGCTGATGTCCTTGCCCTCGCCCAGCAGCGTCTGCGCGACGTTTTCAAGACTGAATGAGGGAAACGACCAGGTTGCTGAACGCAGGGATTCAATGCCGTCGATAATCAGGCGGCCCGGCGCACTGGCGAAGAAGTGATTGTTGCGCGTGCCATGTTCGCGCCACTGCATTTCACTGCGACCGCGCCCCAGCAGCAGCGGGATGCCCAATCGCCGTGCATGCTCGTGCAACACGCGCATGTCGAACTGCACCACATTCCAGCCAATGATCGCGTCAGGATCATGCTCGGCCATCCACTGGTTCAGCTTGTGCAGCAAGTCACCACGGGTGGCGCAGAATTCAAGGTCGAAGTCGACCGCTGTGTCGGTATCAAGTGCCTTGCCCAGCATGTACACCTGACGCTGACCACAGCCTTCCAGCGCAATGGAATACAAGTCGCCGTGAGCGCTGGTCTCGATGTCCAGTGACACCAGTTTCAAACGCGGCCGGTAATCGGGATGCGGTTTGATCCGGGTGTTGAGCAATACGCCATCGGCCTCAGAGCCCGCACCAAAACTGACAGGCGCGGTGATAAAGCGCTCCATCAGGAAACGCTCCGCAGGGCGCACATCGGCTTCGTACACATCGATGCCGGCGCGGCGCAGACGTTGGGCAATATCGAGCAATTGCGCGTATTGACGGCAATACACGCCGACTACGGGCCTGGACTGAAAATCACACAGCGCCAGCTCACGCAGCTCGATATCACGCTCTTCGCTGAGCAGCGCGTGTGCCTGATCGCGTTGCGCCAACGGAATAAACGCATTGCAGGTCTGATAAGGCAGGCGCACGCGTTGTGGCCCGGCATCGGTGGCGAGCCAGAATTCAACCTCGATGCCTGACGGGGTATCGCGCCAGTGCCGGGTCAGTACAAAGCCGTGTCTCAGGCCCATTGCACAGCGATTACAAGCATGTGGCCAACATCGCCAGACGGCGCATGGCCGAACTGTCGTCAGGTTGTTTGGCGTAATAACTGACCGCCGTGCCCGTGCCCTGTGGCAGCAGATCGGCGAAGGATTCGGCGTTGCGGGTGTAGACCGTCAACTGACCGGATTTTTCAGTGTTGATGTAGGCGCTGGCGTCCACGCCGAAGACGTTTTCATCCTGCCATGAAAACTTGATGCACTCCGCAACCAGTGGCGTGGGTTTGGCAGACGCCAAGACCCGCGTTGCAGGCTTGGCACGTGCATCATCCATTGCCGGTGAAACGCAACCGGCCAGCAAGGCCACGCTCATCACGCCAATCAGCATTCGCATTGAAAATCTCCCTGAAAAAAGGTGAGCACGATAGCACGCTGCCAGTGTGGGCGGAGTGCGCCCGGATTGTAGCCGCTGTCGAGGAACGAAGGCTGCGATCGATGGCGCAGCCGTCGTGAAACCATTCAATCCAATACAACAGGTAAAACGTCAGTGCCCGGCCTACGATCGCTTCGCGACCGGACGCAGCCTCGCGCTGCTCGTCAGCGGCTACAAAAGTTTGCTCATGCGTTACGCGAAATCTTGTAGCCGCTGTCGAGAAACGAAGGCTGCGATCGATGGCGCAGCCGTCGTGACACCATTCAATCCAGTACAACAGGTAAAACGTCAGTGCCCGGCCTACGATCGCTTCGCGACCGGACGCAGCCTCGCGCTGCTCGTCAGCGGCTACGGATGTTTGCTCATGC